>CAWISK010000009.1:0-263231 GCA_963838805.1 uncultured Pseudomonadota bacterium | reverse complement strand
GCATCGTTCAGCTCCGCTTCCACCAGTTCCTCGATAAATCCCCGCACCCGACCCCGGATGCCCATCTCGATCGGGTCGAACCAAACCGCATCCAGGAAATCCGGGGACGCGGCGACATCTCTCTGCTATTCCTCTGCATGGCGTTGGGGTGGACGGCCCCTGCGGCATCGGATGTGCCAAGGTCTGGTCGTTGCGGATCACACCATGGAGCCGTCCGAAATGGAGATTAAGCAGATCGGGGTAGACACGTCCAAACACGTGTTCACTCTGCACGGGGTCGATGCAGCGGCGCCGCTGTTCTGCGGCGCGCGGCCTGAGGCGAAGCGCGTTCGAGGCGTATATGGCAAAGCTCGCGCAAACGAAGATGGTTGCGCTCGAAGCGTGCGGAGGTGCTCATCACTGGGCCCGGCGGCTAATGGCGATGGGCCGGTTATGAGGCGCTCTACCGCGCCGATGGTCAGAAGCCCGCGAGGATCGGCGCTGGCGCCTGCATGGCGCATGCCCGGCGGAAATTCTTCGAGGTGTTCGAGCACCACGAAGTCGCCGATCGCCGAGGAGGCGTGCGGCGCGTTCCAAGCTTTTTATGCGATCGAGGCCGACATCAATGGCAGATACGTCGATGAGCGCCGGACGGCACGGCAAGCACGGAGCAAGCCGTTGCTCGATGCGCTCCACGCAAACGAACCGTCATGTGACGCCTCCGAAGAAGTTTCGATGGTTTGCTGGTGCCCGGGCCTTTGGGCCCGGGCACCAGCCGCATGTCGCTTCGATGGCCAGCCGCTCGACCGGATCGACCATCCGCAGGGCGCGCTGATACGGGCACGAACCGGCGCGTGCGTGCCGGACGACGTGCTCCCAGGCATTCTGGTCGCTGCGGAACGCCGGGGTTCCGCCGGGAGGGTTATCCAGACGCTGAAGTTCGAGACGCGGCGTGCCGTCGTCGCGCTCGCCGCAATCGAACACGCCCCAACCCTCCGCCTGGAGGCTGACCGATGGCGAGAAATCCTTCTGGGCTTGGTCGGACTTGCCGGATAGCTGAAGCGGTTGCGTCAGGGTGGCATGCAGATGCGCGCGAGGCGGCGCGCCGAAGATCACGGCCATGGCCACCTCCGTCGCAGAAAGTGAGAGGGAGAGCGAGACCCGCGGACGCGCTGATCCCAGCGCGCCCGCGTAAGACCGCACCTAAAACGAGATCTCGTCGTCCAGGTCGCCGCCCGTCGAGGGAGTGGCCGGGGCGCTCGCGCGCCACCGTTGGAGGGGCGCTCGCGGTTGTCCGGTGCGGAATCGAGTCATTCATCGACCGTTGTAGGGCGTGAGGTGGATCTCGGCGCTTAGCGGTCGTTGCCGTCCTGATCGGTGAGATCGGGCTTTGTGCACAACCCCGATCCGCCGCCGAGCGCCCTGCTCGACATGGCCATGTCGCTGTCGAATGCGTCGAAGCGCCAGACGTGGCCAGGACCTGGCACAGCGCCGAACTTGGAGTTGCTGCGACGCGTCTGCGAGCAGGTACGACGCAGATGGCTGCGCGAAGGTCGGCGCCGACGTCGGCCAGCAGCGAGCGCGGGCAACTTGCGACTGACGCCACCCAACTGTAGGCGCCAGCGGCCAAATGCCCCTGGAAGCACGCGGCCGAGACCGGACGCCTACATTCCACAAGAGACTTCTCGACGAGTTCTATCGGGTGGACTTCCGCAAGAAGGTCTACGACACCCCGGATGCCCTGCAGGCCGATCTCGATGAATGGATGGTCATCTACAACGAGCAGGCACACACCAGGGGCGCTGGGGCTTCGGCAAGACCCCGATGAGACTTTCCTCGACAGCGCCGACTGGGCGCGCAGAAACAGAACCTCGCCGAGGCTGCCTACGAGGGCACAGACAGCTTCGATCGGCGGACATCCACCACGCCGGATCGACAGTCTGTCAGATCGAAATAAAGACTTCTACGGTACAGGCGTCACGGCACGCTTAGTCTGCTGGCTGGCATCGACCTGCTCACCGGGCAGGTGCATGCCAGCATCGAGAATCGCCACCGCTCGCGCGAGTTCGTCGGCTTCCTCAAGAAGCTCGATGCCGCCTACCCGGCCGACACCGCGATCAAGGTGATCCTCGACAACCATTCGGCCCACATCTCCAAGGAGACCAAGGCTTGGTCGATAGCCAGCCGGAAGGCCGGTTCTCCTTCGTGTTCACGCCCAAGCACGGCTCCTGGCTCAATCTCGTCGAGGGCTTCTTCTCCAAATAGCGCGCACGATCTCAGCCACATCCGCGTTGCTTCCAAGACCGAACTCAAAGCCAGAGTCCTCGCCTACCTCGACGATATCAACCGAGACCCCGTCATCCATCACTGGACCTGGGAATTGCCGAGGCGGCGTGATAGGAGTCGATCCATGGAACCGCTGACGTATTCGTCCGCGCGGTCGATTGTCCTTGTTGAACTCGGTGGGCGGCCCGAGCACGACCAATCCCTTTTCGCCGACGACCACGCCTCGCCCAGCCTGCCGGCGGCGAATTTGTCACCTTTCGCACCGCTGATTTTACCGGACGCGAGGGTACGCAAGTGTTACCGGGACGAGGTAGCCAAGGTTGACCGGGTCGTAAAGGATCAACTCTTTGACCGTGCCGTCCTTCACGTAGGTCTTCATCAGCTCGGCAGAACATCCGGTAACGCAACCTTACCCGGACTGCCCGCCTTCTCGATCTCCTGCGCGGCGCCCACGCCGGCCGGCACGTCTGGCGCGAGAATGCCCTTCAGGGCAGGGAACCCCTTGAGCAACCAATGGTGGCCAGCGCGGCTTTCGGCACTTCGCCCTCGCCGTACGCCGTCTGGACGAGTTCGATGGCGCGTATTCGGGCTTCGCCAGCTCTCTTTCATGATTTTGATCCAGGTGACCTGGTTCGTCGTCGTTGGCGTCGTCGAGAGGATCGCGAACTCGCCTTCGTAGTTCATCATCCGCTCGGCGAACCTCTTCACCTGCGTGCGGGCGACGAGGCGTCGGTCGAATCGGCGATGCCGAGACTTGTCGTGCGTTGCGGGCAACGTCAGAATCGGTAGGAGTACTGGACCTTAACGCCGTCCGAAATTGCGCGACGAGTTCCGGCGCGACCGCGTTGGGATGTCCCCTGCGATGGCGATGACCCAACCTTCTGGTTGGCGAACTGATTGACGAACGGGATTGCTCCGGCCCGGAGGGCGCCGACCGCCCGTTGAGAGCGCCGTGCCGCCAAGCTCTTTCGCCGCCGTCATCGGCCCCCCTGCGCACCGAGCTCAAGAACGCGATCGTCACGGCTTTCGGAATGATCCCGGTCGTGGTGCCGGCCCGGGCCGCGCTGCCAGCGCCGGTGATCAACGCCACCCCTGCGGCAGCCCACAGAAACGTCTTGCAAGACTTCATTTCGGGTTTTCCCTTCGTTGGTTCGACGCAGCGCAATTCGTGATTCCTGACGCCAACCTGCTCCCTCGGGCCATCGCGGCCCCTTAACCGGCCACGCGACCCAGGCGCCGGCGTCGACCGCGTCCCGTCAGGCCGATGCGGCCAAAGCTCCCTTGCCTGAAGCCTCTCTGAAGAATGTTCGTGATGAGGACGGAGGCGACCAGCACACCTCCGACAATCACCTGAAGCAGCTGAGTGCTCAGGTTTGCCAGGCCCAATGCATTGCCGAGCGCCCCGAAGATCAGCACGGCTACGACAGACCGAACAGGGTCCCCTTGCCGCCATAGATGTTGACGCCGCCCAGCAGCACCGCGGCGATCACCGCAAGCTCCCACCCGATGGCGTTGTCGGCACGCGCCGAGGAAATGCGGGCGGTAATCCAAGCCCGCCAATGCGGCGATCGCCCCCGAGAGCGTGTAGAGGCGAGCTTCATGCGCCGAACCGGGACCCCTGAAAACCGGGCGACCTCCGGCCGCAACCCCATGGCATACAGCCGCCGGCCGAACGAGGTCGCATGGAGCAGCACACCCATCACCACAGCCAACGGCACGAACAGGAGCACGGTCCAAGGCACCGGCAGGCTGCCGATGCGGTCGAAGCCGAACGCGGTGAACCAGTCCGGGAAGCTGGTGACGGCGTCGCTGCCAAGAATGATGAAGGCCATGCCTCGGAACAGCGCGAGTGTCCCGACCGTGACGATCATCGACGGCAGGCGGAAATAGCCGACCAGGACACCATTGACGGCGCCAGCCGCGCAACCGGCAGGAACAGCCCGCAAGGGCTGCAACGAAGGTACACCGATGCCATCTGCACGGCCAGGATCGTGCTGGAGAAGTCCGCGACGGAGGCGACCGAGAGATCGATCTCGCCGGCAATGATGATCAGCGCCACCGGCAGTCAGCCAAGGCGCGTTCCATCTGGACGGCAATGACATCGGCCTGGTTCCCGGCCGACATGAAATACGGCGAGAGCCACGCACCCAGCGCGTAGACCAGCACCAACAGGACCAGCAGAAGCGCTTCCCAGCGCAGCAGCAACCGGGCGACCGCGCTCGTCATGGCTGGCCGCTTCCACCGGCTGCGGCGGATGGCGCGGCGGTCCGGGCGCGTCCATGCCGGCTGGCCAGCAGCATCTGCAGCACAATCGCAGCTAGGATGAACAGGCCGGTCATCGCCTGGAGCCACACGCCAGGCACGGTCGAGAACCGCGAGCGCGTTTGCGATCATGCCCAGCAGCAGCGCGCCGAGCGCAGCGCCGACCGGGCTGCCGGTGCCGCCAAGGATGCCCACGCCACCGTCACCGCCGCGGCGATCGACTGCAATTCCAGGCCGCTACCGGTATCCGGCCCGAGATAGCCGAACCGTGAACCAATCAGGAAGCCGCCAAGCCCGGCGACCCGCCGGAGGCGACGAAGGCGGCGATCACGACCCAACCGGTTGGGAGCCCGACCAGCTGCGACGCCGCCGGGTTGGAGCCGACGGCAAGCATGTATCGTCCGAACGGGAGAAACCTCAGCGTCGTTCCCGCCAGTGCGGTAGCCGCAATGGCCGCAACCGCGATCACCGGAATGCCGACCAGCGTCGTCGCACCAGAATTCAGATAGGCCGCCGGCATCTGACTGGAGCCGATTCTCATGGCCGCCGCCGGCCATCAGCGGCAGCGACAGCAGGCCGCGTAGCGCGTAAAGGCTGCCCAGCGTCGCGACGATGCTCGGCACGCGGCCGATGACGACCATCAGCCCATTGACCAGCCCGATCGCGGCACCCGCCGCGATGGCGATCCGAAGCCCGCGGCCAGACCGAGGGTCGGGATCTGATGCATCGCGCCGACGGCGACGAACGCAGCCACGCCCGCCGCTGAACCCACCGAGAGATCGAGGTTGCGCGTGACCAGGACGATCGCCTGTCCGACGGCAAAAATTGACAAAATGCCAGCATCCCTGATCACGTCCTGCAAATTGTCGAGGTCAAGGAATCGAGGTTGCAACACCGCCATCACCAGCCCGAGGCAAGAATGACGCCATTGTGGCTTCCCCAGCCGAAGCCACTCGCGGGCCGCATCGGCGAGCGGCGCGACGCCCGCCACCTCGCGCGCGCGGCGATGCCCGGGTGCGTCCGATACGGCCTGCGCGGCGGCTTCCCTAGCCCTGCCGGTGGCGGCCGCCATCACTCGCTCCTTGGTCAACATCGCCCGCCGCGAACTCGCCAGAAATGCGGCCGCGGTCAACCACGAGGATGCGCTGTGCCATACCCAGAAGCTCGGGCAAGTCACTTGATATAATGAGGATGCCGACGCCCGCCGAGGCGAGATCGGCCAGGATCTGATGTACCTCGGCCTTGGCCCCGACATCGACGCCACGCGTCGGCTCGTCGAACGATCAGCACCTTCGGCTCGGTCGCGAGCCATTTGGCAAGCACCACCTTCTGCTGGTTGCCGCCGGACAAGGTGCCCGCGCTCTCGCCGAGGCCACGCATCCGCACGTTCAGAGCGAGAGGTGAAGCGCGTCGCGACCAGCGCTTCGGCGCCGGGCCAAACCCAGCAACCCGGCAATCCGTTTGATGGCGGCAAGTGTCACGTTGCGCGTGATGCTCGCCTCCAGAAGAATCCCCTGCGCGTGCCGGTCCTCGGGGAGATAGCCGATCCCGAGCCGCATCGCGTCGCCGACGCGACCGGATGATCGCGCATGCCCGTCGATCATCACGGACCCTGCGTCGAGCCGGTCGATACCGAAGAGCGCGCGGGCGATTTCGGTGCGGCCGGCGCCGACCAACCCGGCCAAGCCGACGATCTCGCCGCTGCGCAGGTCGAGTGAGACGCCCGAGAATACGCCCACGCGCGTCAGCCCGCGCGCGCTTAGCACTAGCGCTCCGGGTTTGCGCGTGGGCTTCGGATAGAGACCATCGAGCCGACGGCCGACCATGTGGCGGATGACGTCATCCGCAGTGAGCTCCGACGTGCGCGCCTGATGCACTCGTTCGCCGTCGCGCATGATCGTGAGGCGGTCGCAGATTACAAACAGCTCGTCGAGTCGGTGACTGACGAATAGGATCGCCGCACCGCGCGCGGCCAGGCGCCGCAGCGTCGCAAACAGGTCGCCCACCTCGGAGGGCGTCAGCGCCGCTGTCGGCTCATCCATCACGATCACCCGTGAGCCCGAGGACAGGCCCTTGGCGATCTCCACGAGTTGCTGATGGCCGATCGACAGCGTTCGCATTGGCCGCTTGGCGTCAAGCCGCACGCCGAGCTCGGCAAGGGCGCCCTGCGCCGCGCGCTCCATGCGGCGGCGATCGACGACGCCGATGGATGTCGTGGGCAGCCGTTCTATGAAGACATTCTCGGCCGGACCGAGATCGGGGAACACCGCCAATTCCTGATGGACGACCGTGATCCCGCAACGCCGGGCGTCCACCGGTCCATGCAGATCGACCGGCACGCCGCTTACCTCTATGGTGCCAGAATCGGGCCGATGGACCCCGCCAAGCAGCTTGATGAGGGTCGTCTTGCCGGCCCCGTTTTCGCCGATCAGTCCATGTATCTCGCCCGCAAGCAGGTCCAGACTGACGTCTTTGACGACTTTCGTCGGGCCGAAGGACTTCCGCATTCCGATGAGTTCGAGCGCGGAACGGCCCTTCACCGCCCCTTGCAGCCTCCAGCGGCAAGGCGCTGTCCCGCCAGGGCAATGGACCCGCCTCGTCGTTGGACGTTACTTTCGTTTCGCATTGGGCGGGCTTGCGGCTCCGCCCGCTCAAGTTCCCCTGTTGGCGCGCACCGCCGTCCAGGCGCGTATTGTGATCGGTGCCGGCCATGTCTTAGAGTCCGTTTGGAATCGCAATCTCAACGAGCCAAACGGCGTAGAAGCAGCATCGCCGAGGCGGCGTAGAGGAAGGCCTCGGCGGAAGCAACTGTCCGCTCGAAGTCTTTTGCCAGCCTGCGATTGCGGTTGATCCAGGCGAGGAAACGTTCGACCACCCAGCGGCGGGCGATAACGACGAAGCCGACCTGGCGCTCGGCCTTGCGCACGATCTCGACCCGGATCGAGCTGCTGGCCGCTACGCGCGGACCCTGGTAGCCCGCATCGGCAAAAGCGATTTTCACGAATGGCCAACTCGGACGAGACGCCCGCAACAACGGCCCGGCCCCATCGCGGTCCTGCACGCTCGCCGCATGCACGTGCAGCTTAAGGGCGCGGCCGTCCGTGTCCACCAGAGCGTGCCGCTTGCGTCCCTTGATCTTCTTGCCGCTGTCGTAGCCCCGTACGCCGCCGCTTTCCGTCGTCTTGACGCTTTGGCTGTCGATCACGGCGGCCGTCGGGCTGGCCTCGCGCCCGGCCCGTTCACGGTCGAGCATGACCAGATGATGGTTGATGCTCTCCCACACGCCATCATCGCGCAGCCGGATGAACCAGCCATAGACGGTGCGCCAGGGCGGAAAACAGCGGGGCAGCAGCCGCCAGGCGATGCCACCTCGCAGGACGTAGAAGATGGCGTTGACGATCTCGCGCATCGGCCACGCCCGCCTACGGCCGCAGCCGGACTCGGCTGGCAGGAACGGCGCTATGATCCGCCACTCCGCGTCGGTGGTGTCGCTTCCATAGCGCAGCCCGCAGCGGCTATGCTGCCGCCGGGTGGTTGGGGTCCACATCGAGGCCTCGTCCAAGGTGTCGCAACCCCGACGAATCACGATTTGCCCCAACCATCCAGCGCCTCAGCCAATCATGCCGGAAGCGTTCTCAAACAGCCTCTTAAGGCCGCGCTGCACCAGCGGCAATTGCTGCCGTTTCGAGTATTTCCATCCGGCGCATTTCTGGATGTACCTCCTCCGAGCGACGAGTATGTCACCATACCACCAGCGTCAAGTCGGGTACTTGAGGGAATCGCACATGCACTGGCGGCGGCTTCAGCCGCCGCTGGGCCGATAGAGATCGGCGGCGCGGGTCTGGTGCAGCATCATGGCCGCCGCCGCGCCCTCCACGTCATGAGCCGCGATTCGCTCGACAATGAGACGGTGCTCGGCCATGGTCTGGTCCTCGCGGCCGACCTTGCGGACTTCTCCCACATGATGCCTGCTCAGCCACAGCAGCAGCGCCTCGCTGACCGCCGCAAAAATGGGATTGCCGGTTACCGCCGCGATCTGGCGGTGAAACTCGATATCGTGCTTCATGAACGTCGAGAATTCGGAGACCGACCTCTCCATTTCCTCAACGCAGCGATTGAGCGCAGCCACGTCGTCCGCGGCCGCTCGCGCCGCTGCGAGGCGCACCATGCCGACTTCAAAAAAAATGCGAGCGTCTTTGAGATGGGTGAGGTTCTGACTCGAGGTGGCCAGGAGGTGCTGGACCGTTACCGCGATTTGATCCAGCACCGTTTGCGCGGTCGGCGCGACCACCCGCGCGCCCTCGCCGTGGGTGATGATGACCAGGCCAAGGCGTTGCAGATCCTGCAGGGCTTCCCGCACCGCGGGCCGGCCCACGTGGAATGCTTCCATCAAGTGACGTTCGGACGGCAGCAGGTCGCCGTGCTGGTACACGCCGCCGTTTATGGCCTCCAGCAGTTGATCGAAGACGTTCTGCGACAGCTTGCGCCGCACGACGGGTGTAATGTTGCTCATGCGAGACCCTTCAGACGCAGGGGGCCAGTTTTCCGTCAATGGCTCAGGCTCCGCATCATTGACCAGAGTCGGTCTCTTACCAACATCGGCCCCTTGGTTGTTGCTAGCGTGCCCAGAAGTCCGGTCACCACTGTCGAGATAAAGCGTTTGCGACTTCAGTTTTGGCGAGATCCTGAACCGCTTGGCCGCGTAGGTGGTAGCGGTGTGGTGCGCTTGCCTCATCATCGCTGATCGATCAGGAAGACCGTCTTGTGCACAGAACCGGGATTGCGCGCGAGCCCCGCGAAGACCTGAGGCGCTTCATCGAGGCCAAACCGGGTGCCGATGTCCGGATACTGGAGCTTGCCACTGGCTAGCAGAGCTAGACTCTCGGGGAAGCAATTGGCCGATGCCCGGGAGCCGACGATCGTCACCTCCTTGCGAGTTAAGTCGAGCCCAGGAAAGGTAACGCCTATGCCATGTTCCACTAGACCAACAATGACGACGCGGCCGCCGGCAGCCACGTAATCGACAGTCTTTTCCATGACGCCGCCGTTGCCGGTCGCTTCGATCACCACCGGCATGCCTTCGCCGTGGGTGAGCGTCATCACGTTTTCGAAAAAGCCCGACCCCGCAGCGATCGGGGTGGCGCCGAGGCACGCTGCAACGTGCAAACGCTCGGGCTGGACGTCCGAAATATAGGTCGTGGCACCCAGGGCATTGGCGACTTCGACCAGTGCCAGCCCGATCGGCCCAGCGCCGAGGATCAGGTACCGAATCATCCTGGCTTACCTGGCCGCGCCGGCACGACTGAACGGCGATCGCCACCGGCTCAGCAAGGCTCGCCGTGTAGGCGTCCATGCCTTCGGGTATTGCAACAAGCTTTTCTACTGGTGCGGTCACGTATTCGGCGAAGCCGCCGTCGAGATGCACGCCGATGATCCGGAGACCGGCGCAGCAATTCTGCTTGCCGATCCGGCACGGGTAGCATCTTCCGCAGCCGAGGAACGGCTCTATCACAACCTTGGTACCTCGTGCCGGCGCCACTGTATCCGGCCCCAGCGCCGCGACGTACCCCGCGATCTCGTGACCGCCAACGCGCGGATAGCTGACATACGGGTTCTTGCCAAGATAGATGTAGAGATCACCAGCGCACAGCCCGGCCGCTTCGACACGCACCAGCGCCTCGCCGCGTTTTGGGGTGGGTTTCTCCCTGGCGACTATCGAAATCCTATAGGGGGCCGAGAATACGGCTGCCTTCATGATCGCGCTCCAGGTGTTGCGACGATCGCCAGGAGGCCGGCAACTGCATTCAGTCGAAACACGTGTGAGGCCCAGCACGCTCGACGACCGCGCATTGACCGATGAACGCGATGCGCTCCTGAAGAAAGCGATCGAGCCACATGAATCTCATATCTGGCAGAGTCCCTGAACATCTCACGCCCTCGCCATGCGATGCGGGAGAGCTGGCTGCCGCAACAGGTCGAGGGCGTTGAGCACGATGTTCTCTGCACTTAGCCCGAGCGCGGCTCGCAATTGAGGCGTCGGACCGACCGGCGGGAACGCATCCGGTATTCCGATCAACCGCAACGGCACGGCGCGATGCTCGGAAAGGACCTCCAGTACGGCTGCTCCCAATCCGCCGGAGGTGCCGTGCTCTTCCACCACGAGCATCGCCGCCACATGCTGCGCCGCGGCGATGATCGCCTTGCGGTCGATCGGTTTTACCGTATGAATGTTCAGCACACTGGCGCCGATACCCCGGGTCGCGAGGTAGTCCGCAGCCAGCAGCGCTTCGAACACCATCGCGCCCGTGGCTAGGATGGAGACATCCCCGCCGTCGCGCAGCGGCACGGCCTCGCCCAGACGGAAGCTCATCCTATGTGGATTGAAGCAATATTCGGGACCGCGACCCAGCCGGACGTAGATCGGCGCCGAGGCGGTGTGCCTGATCGCGGCCTCGAGGCACGCGTCGACCTCGGCGGCATCAGAGGGCACCAGGACGACCATGTTCGGAATGGCCCGCATGATCGCCACGTCCTCAAAGGTCTGGTGAGTTGGCCCGCCCACGCCATAAGAAAGCCCGGCGCTTTGGGCGGTGAACACCACCTTGACGCCATTATAGGCGGCATCGAGCTTGACCTGCTCCAGGGCACGCAGGCTGGTGAAAGCGGCATAGCCGCAGACCACCGGCAATTTGCCGCACAGGGCCAGGCCGGCCGCAACGCCTGCCATGTTCTGCTCGGCGATGCCCAGGTTGAGAAGCCGGTCTGGATAGGCCGCCCCGAACGCCGCCATGCCGGTCGCGACCATGAGGTCGGCGGTGAGCACCAGGAATTCGGGGAGGCGCGCAGCCAACCGCAGCATGGTCTCCCCGTACTGCAGCCGAATGGGCTTTTGGGCGTAGGCAGCGCGTCGTCCGGCAATCGCCGCCGCGAGATCCGGGTCGGAAAGGAGCGCGCTCATGCTAGCGGTCTTTCGAGTTCTGCCAGCACCATTTCGTAATGCTCGCGATCGATGGCATCGGCGTGCCAGCTGCAGACGTTCTCCATGAAGCTCACGCCTCGTCCCTTGATGGTATCTGCGATCACCATGCGGGGCACGCCTTGATCCTCTTCGCGTCTTGGAGCAAGCGCATCGCAGAGGTGGGCCAGATCGTGTCCGTCAACCCTGGTCACCTCCCAGCCGAATGCGCGCCAACGGTCGGCCAGCGGTTCGACGGGCATGACGTCGGCCAGCAGTCCGTCCACGGACAAGCGATTGCAATCGACAATTCCCGTCAGGTGCCCGAGGCCGAATTTGGCGGCCGCCGCGGCTGCTTCCCAGACCGAACCTTCGTTGGTCTCGCCGTCGCCCATTAGCACGTAAGTGCAATAGTCCTTGCGATCGATCTTGCCGGCAAGGGCCATGCCCACGCCTATCGGCAGGCCGTGCCCCAATGCCCCTTGCGATGCGTCGACACCGGGCTGATAGCGCCTGGAAGGGTGGGTCATCAGGCGCGTGCCCACCTGGGTCTCATACTCAGCGATCCAGCTCGCTGGAAAGAAGCCGCGGCGGATCAATGCCGAGTACAACGTCGGCGCGGCGTGTCCCTTGGACATGACGAAGCGGTCGCGATCGGCCCAGTCTGGCCGTTGCGGATCGACGCGCAGCAACCCGAAATAGAGCGCCGTGATGACCTCAGTGCAGGAAAAGCAACTGCCGAAGTGCCCGTTGCCGGCGGCCATGAACATCTCGGTGACATCCCGGCGATTGATCCGGGCCATCTCCGCCAGCTGCTGCTTCGAAAGTGCCCGAAAGGCTGGAGAGGACGGGCGTGTCATAGCCATTCCCGAGTCCGGGCGACGATCCGCTCGGTCGAAATACCGTATCGATCGTGCAGGGTCGGCAGCGCGCCGGCGTCGAGAAACGCGTCCGGCAACCCAATATGCTCCAGCCTCGCATTGAGCCGCCGTCGGTACGGAGAGTGCCATCGCCGCCTCGCCCAATCCGCCGATCACCGTGTGGTTCTCAAGGATCACCGCCAGCCGCCCGGCCCGGCCGAGCGCCGCCGCGATTGCATCCTCGTCGAGCGGCTTGATGGTGGAGACGTGCAGGACTCCCACGTCGATGCCATCGCAGCGCAAAGCATCGGCAGCCGCAAGGGCGCGCACTGTCATCAAGCCCGAGGAGACAAACAGCACGTCCGAGCCATCGCGAAGCAGCACCGCTTTGCCGATCTCGAAGCGGTAGTCATATTCGTCAAGAACCAACGGCACCTTGCCGCGCAATAGGCGCATATAGACCGGACCTTGATGATCCGCGATCGCAGCCGTCGCCTGCTCGATTTCCAGCGCGTCACACGGATCGATGATCGTAAGGTTAGGCACGCCACGGAAAATGGCGATGTCCTCGGTCGCCTGGTGGCTGGGCCCGTAGCCCGTAGTGAGGCCCGGCAAGGCACAGACGATCTTGACGTTGAGGCGCTCCTCGGCGATCGCCATGTAAATGAAGTCGTAGGCGCGCCTCGCCGCGAAGACCGCATAGGTAGTGGCGAAGGGGACAAAGCCCTCGCGCGCCATGCCGGCCGCCGCTCCCATCAGCAATTGCTCGGCCATGCCCATCTGGTAGAACCGGTCGGGATAGGCCGCCGCAAACACGTTGAGGTCGGTATATTTGCCGAGGTCGGCGGTGAGCCCGACGATTTCGGGACGCGTGGCAGCCAGCTTAGCGAGGGCATGACCGAACGGCGCCGATGCGGTCCGCTGCCCCTCGGCGGCGATCGAGGCGATCATGGCGCTGGTCTTGAGGCGTTGGGCCGTCACGGGCATTCCCCGGCGCGTAGCACCTCGATTGCGCTGGCCCATTCGTCCTCATCGACGCGAATGAAGTGGGTTCTTTCCCTCGCCTCCAGGAACGGCACGCCCCTCCCCATCACTGTGTCGCAAATGATAATCCGCGGCGCCGGGGCGGTATCGGCCCGGGATCGTTCGAAGGCTGTCAGCACGGCCTCAATGTCGTTGCCGTCAACGCGTTGCACCTGCCAGCCGAAGGCGCGCCATTTGTTGGCCAGCGGCTCGAATCCCAAGGTCGCGGAGGACGGCCCGTCCGCCTGCTGGTTGTTCACGTTGACGATGGCGATCAAATTGTCGAGTTTCCAATGCGCGGCGGACAGGGCGGCTTCCCAAGTGGCCCCCTCGTCTAGTTCGCCGTCCGACAGGAGGTTGTAGACGAGGCTCGCCGATTTCTTGCGCTTGAGTGCCAGACACATGCCGACCGCGATCGCGAGGCCGTGGCCCAGGGAGCCGCCGGTGATCTCCATTCCTGGTGTGCAGGCGGACATTCCAGACATCGGCAGTCGGCTATCGTCGGACCCATAGCTGTCGCGTTCCTCGAGCGGCAGGATTCCAGCTTCGAGCAGCGCGGCGTAGAGCGCGACGGCGTAGTGCCCGATCGACAGTAGCAGCCTGTCCCTCCCCTCCCACCGCGGGTCATCGGCTCGGTAGCGCAAGACAGCGAAATAAGCCACGGCCAGCACGTCGGCGATGCCCAGCGCCTGCCCGACATAGCCCTGTCCCTGCACCGCCGCCATGCGTAGCGCGTGCTCGCGAATGTTGGTGGCGCGCGCCCGCAGCGCAGCCACGGCGGCCGATCGGTTCGAGCACGGGACTGTCATCACCTAAACATGCCGGCCATGGGCCCTTTCAAATCGCTTACCGCCTTCATAACCCTGCAACGTCCACAAATATGGAATAGAGAGACTGGCTAGCCACCATGAACAGCCGGTTGCGCTTGATGCCGCCGAAGCAAAGGTTGGCGCACGGCTCGGGCAGGTGAATGCGCGCGATGCGAGTGCCGTCCGGTGCAAAGACGTGCACGCCATCATTTTCCGCGCCTCCGAACCCCGATGCCGCCCAAAGATTGCCGACACTATCGCAGCGTATGCCGTCGCTCCGGCCAGGCGCCATGTCGCAGAAATCGCGGCGCGATCGCAGCCGGCCGCTGTCAGCGACATCAAATACCTGGATCTGCCGGCTGTGGCCGGGATCGTCCGTACACCCGGTATCCACGGCGTAGAGGCGCCGCAGATCGCCCGAAAAGCACAATCCATTTGGCCGCCGCAGGCTCTCATCGGCGACAATGGCCACCCCGCTCTCGGGGTCGAGGCGATAGATGCGTGTGGGCAACTCGGCGTCGCCCCGATGCCCTTCGTAGTCGGAGAGCGTGCCGTAGCCAGGATCGGTGAACCAGATCTGTCCGTCCGGGTGGCAGATGATATCGTTGGGGCCGTTCAGCCGCTTGCCGTCGAAACGATCCATGAGGACGGTGACCGTCCCGTCATGCTCGGTGCGCGCGATGGAGCGGTCGCCCTGGCGGCAGCTGAGCAGCCGCCCCTGCCGGTCGCGCGCGTTGCCGTTGGTAAATTCCGTCGGCGTCCTAAAAATAGTCGTCTGCCCCGTCTGCGCGCACCACCGCAAGATGCGGTCATTGGGAAGGTCGCTGAACAGCAACTGTCGTGCATCACCGAACCACACCGGGCCTTCCAGCCATCGTCCGCCGGTCCACAGCCGCTCAATTCCCGCAGCAAGAACTCGGCAAACGTTGAACCGCGGATCAAGCACCTCTACGGCGGGATCGGGGTAGCCGACCACTCCCGCGGCCCAGTCACGGTCGCGTCCAAATAGATCGTTCACAACGGCGGGCTTTTCCATGGAACGCGACATTCACTGTGCCGTGTAGCCGCCATCGACTGAGAGCACTGCCCCCGTGACATAGGAGGCCGCTCCCGACAGCAGGAAACAGATGACCTCGGCGATTTCCGCGGGAGCCGACGCGCGTCCTAGGGGGTGCGACGCGTTCACCGCGGCAGCCGCCGCGGCGGGATCGGGCTGGGCCTGCAGATGGCGATCGAGAAACGGAGTATCGATGGCGCCGGGCGCGACCGAGTTCACCCTGACGCCGCGCCCGGCATACGCCACTGCCAATTGCCTGGTGAGCTGAACGATCGCACCTTTGCTGGCGCAATAGGCCGCCTGCTGGGGCAGCCCCACAAGCCCTGAAATCGAAGTGACGTTGACGATCGAGCCGCCTCCACGTGCAAGCAGGTGCGGCAGCGCCGCACGACAGTGGTTGAACACCCCGGTCACGTTGACGCCCATCACCGTCTCCCACTCCTCGCTCGAGGTCTCGAGGATGTCTTTGGAAACGATCACGGCGGCATTGTTGACGAGCCCGTCGAGCCGCCCGAAACGGGTGATCGCGAGATCGATCGCTGCGGCGCCAGTCGCAGGGTCACGAACGTCGCCGAGAACGATCGCGACGCCGGCGCCCTCAAGCGACGTGACGCCCGGCGAAATGTCCTCGGCAACCACGGACGCGCCCCGCGCGGTCAGCAGCGCAACCGTCGCCCGGCCGACCCCACCGGCAGCGCCGGTCACGACGATGACCGTGCCCCCAAGCCCAGACCCGGCGTTTCCGCTCATGTTTAAATCTCTCCTCGGCGATACGAGTTCGGCAACAGTCGCTGCCAAAACTGCAGCCCCGCACGCTTGCGCTGCGGCGCATTGGCAAGCACCAGGACCAACGTGATCGCCACTCCACGCGCGATGTTCTGAAATTCCAGCGGCAATCCGGCGACGGTGACCGTCGCCACCAGTAAGGTGAGCAGCAACGCGCCCATTAAAGTCCCGACTGCACTGGCAGTGCCTCCGGCGATGCGATTACCCCCAAGCACCACCGCTCCGACGCTGGTCAGCAGATAAGGGTTGCCGAGTTCAAGATCGGCGCTACCCACCGAGGCGCAGAGGAGCACACCGGTCAGGCCCGCAAACGCGCCGCAGATGACATAGGAAAGAGCGACCGTGCCGCTCACGCTGATGCCGGAAAAATACGCTGCCTGCCGGCTCTGACCCACGGCGAGGAGCGAGCGTCCGTAGGTGCTGCGCCGAATCACCAGCCCCATGAGCACCACTGCCACCAGCACGATGAAGAACGGAGTCGGCACGCCAAGGAGGTCGCTGCGCATGAAGTCGGTGAAGCTGCCGGCGGCGAACGTCGTCGAGCCCTGGGAGGAAACCAGCTGGACTAGCGTCAGCACGATGTAGCCGACCGCCAGCGTGCCGATTATTGGAGGAATGCGGAACGTCACCACCACCCCGCCGTTGACCAGGCCGATCAGCATGCCGAAGAATATGCTGAGCAGCAGCACGAGTAAGATCGACGCGGGCGAGCGGTCAACCAGCCGCACCGCCAGCAGCGCGCAAAAATTCATGACGAACGGCACCGAGAGGTCAACGCCGCCATCGCCGGAGGCGATCGGGAACATCTGTCCCAGTCCCACCAGCGCCAGGTAGGAGGCCGCCGCAACATTCGCAGTGAAAATCGAGATCCGCAAAACCGGCGACAACACCAGGAGCAAGGCGAACAGCGCGAGACACGACAGCGCCGGCCAGAACCAGGACGTCTCGATGAGGCGAAGGTGCGATCTCATGCCGGCCTCCTGACGAGCAGCGTACGCATGCCGACGACGCCAAGCAGCATCATGCCCTGCACCATGGCGAGATAGACACCGTCAACGCCTAGCTGCGACAGCAGCGTGCCAACCAGCACCAGCGTCAGTACCCCGAACAGGGCGCCAATCGGCGCCACAACCCCCCCCGAAAAAGACGCGCCGCCGAGAACGACTGCGGCGACCGACAGCAGGGTGATCGAGGTCGCACCTGTCGGATCGCCGCCCCGCGTGCTAGCGGTGATGACGACACCGGCGAGGAGGGCAAAAATGCCGGCGAAGGCATAAAGCGTCGCCTTTGCCAGCTTGGTCAACCAACCAGCCGCCTCAATGGCGCGGGGACTGGCGCCGAAACCGCGCAGCACCGCGCCATAGCGCCAGACCATCAGTACCAGGTAGGCGCAGACCGCAGGAAACAGGCAGAGATAGACGGGCAGCGGCAGCAGGGCCGGATAAATCCTGAACAGGCCGATCAGCCAGCCGGGGGCAGCGCCGCCAGCCCGTGGCAGCCTCAAACTCGCCAGCCCCAGCCAGACGAACGACATGCCAAGCGTGACGATGATCGCCGGCACGCCGCGGGCCTGAATGAAAATCCCTAGCAGCGGATAGGCTATTAACAGTCCCGCAAAGCACAGGACCGCCAGCCCCGGATCGGTCACCAGCCAGGTAGCTGCGATCGCATTGACCAGCCCGATATACGGTCCGATGCCCAGATCGATGTCCCCGGCCGCAATTACGAATAGCTGGCTGATCGACGCGAAGGCGAGCGAGAAGGCGGCCGAGAACACCAGGGTCATGCCGAAACGCGACAGGATGTCGGAGTTCAGGAACACGCAAGCGCCAAAGATCACCGCAAAGGTGACCAGAGGGATGGACGTGGGGATCACGCTCTCGCGCCTGCTGGCCAGGTCGGTCCGCCGCTTGCGGCCCGAATTTGCAATTGCCTCGTCAACTGCCTGGAACGAGGAAGCGATCAGCCCGTCGCGCGAAATCTCGTGCCGCTGGTACTCAGCGACGCCGACACCGTCGCGCATGACAATGGTGCGATCGCATTCGACGAATTCGGCGTCGTCGGTAGAGTACCAAAGCACGGCGCAACCTTCCGCGGCAAAGTTGCGGAACAGTCCGTAGAGTTCAGCCTTGGTTCCGACATCGACGCCCCGGGTGGGATCGTCGAGCAGGACGATGTCGGCGCGAGCGGCAAGGGCACGCGCGATCACCACCTTCTGCTGGTTTCCCCCGCTCAGCGAGGTGATCAATGCCGCGGCATTGGGCGCGCGAACTTGCAAACGCTCGAACCAGCCAGCACTCACCTCACGCATCCGACGCAGCGACACGAGGCCGAAGCGGCTGAAGTAATTGAGACTGGAAATGGCAATATTGTCTTCAATTGACCACAGAGGGAAAATGCCTTCGTTCACCCGATCACCCGAGACAAAGGCGGTAGTGCCCGCCACCCTTACGCCCCTGACGTTGTTCGCGCGGGGGTCGAATATGGCGCGCAGCAACTCCCGTTGGCCGCCGCCCTCGAGCCCGGCAAGCCCGACGATCTCACCGCGCGCCACCTGCAGCGTCAGGCCGCGCAAGGAGGGGATTGCGGCATTCTCGATACGGATCAGCGGCTGGCTGCCCTCGCGGCCGGCCGCAGCGCCGGCCGCGTTGTGGACGGCGGCACCACCCAGCAGGCGCAGCAATTCTCGCTGGTCGATGCCCTCGGTCGCGCCGCTCGATGCCACGGCGCCATTGCGCATCACGATGATGCGATCGGCAAGATCGAGGGTGTCGGCAAGCCGGTGGGAAATGAAGATGAACGCCAAACCATCCTCGCGCCGCCGCCTGACGTAGGTGCGCAACTGGTCGCCCTGGTGCGACCCGAGCGAGGACGTCGGTTCGTCGAGGATGAGCAGCTTCGTGCCGGGATGGCTGGCCGCGCGGGCGATTTCCACCATCTGTTGCTCGGAAAGCGAAAGGCTGCCGACCTTGGCTCGCGGATCGAGGCGATTGTCCGGAAAGAGGTCATCGAGGGCGGCCTTCGCGAAGTTCCGAGCACGCAAGCGCCACCAGAGGCCCTTAATGATATCGGGCATTTCGACCGCGAAGCTTTCGTAAATGCGCAAATTCGCACACAGCGACAGCTCCTGGTGCACGAACCGAATGCCGTTGCGCATGGCATCGCGCGGCGAATGATCGCTGCCGACGGTGCGCCCGCCGATCTCCATGTTTCCCTCGTCAGCCGCGATCAAGCCGCCGACGATCTTCATCAGGGTGCTTTTGCCCGCCCCGTTGCCGCCCATCAAGCCCAGCACCTCGCCGGCACTCACCGCCATATCGACGGACTTGACGGCGCGAGTGGAACCGAAAGACTTCTCGATGCCGCGCAATGCCAGCAGAACCCGCGGATCCGGCACCGCTGCCGGGATCGCGTCGACGCGGCGTGCAAACAAAGCTGCTTCCAATTCTTCCTCGGTACACGGCTAAGGTGGCGGCCAGGCCTGCCCGCTAGAGGGGCAGGCTGGAGTTCGTTGACCCCGAAGTTCAGTCAGCCGGGAAGCTTTGCCACCTGTGTGAAGACGCCCGGTATCTGCTCATAGGTGAACTTGTTGACGGGGATGCGCTCCCCGCTCACATTCTTGAAGTTGTCGATGTTTTCGTCGGTGGTGAGGATGGACGGCGCCGTGTAATCCTTGGGCTTAGTATCTCCGGACTCCAGCAGATGCGCCATGAAGTAGGTGGCCCACGCGGCTATTTCCGGCTGTGCGTTCATGCCGGTCGCGGTGTAGCCGTACTTGTCGCGCGCTGCGCGCCACCATTGGATGTAGTCGCCGTCGGCGCCAGTGCAGATGGGCGGCATGTTCTCTGGTTTGTAACCCGAGGCAAGAAAGCCCTGGACGATGCCGAAGGAATCGTTGCCCCCGGCGCCAAGGCAGCCATCGATCTTGGGCAGACCTGGCAGAATCTGCGCGACGTTGCGCTGCGCTACCGAACGGGTGGCTTGGCCTTCGACCTCCCCCGCGACCTTGAGGCCGGGGTTGCGGGAAAGCATTTTCTTGTATTCATCGTAGATGAGATTGCCGGCGGTGGCGCCGAGCGCGAGCCGCACGATGAGGATGTTGCCGGTGGCTTTGCCCGCACCACCTAGGTGCTTCTCCATGAAGTCGGCGTTATTCTTTCCCCAGGCCGCGAAATCAAAGCCAATATTCCAGGACCGGTCCGACGACGCGTAGGCGTCAAAGGACACCACCTTGATGCCGGCATCGGCAGCCTGCTCGATAATGCCGCCAACCTGGCTCCCGGAGGAGCAATCGATCAGGATGCCGTCGTTTTTCGTCAGGATCATCTGGGAAATTGCCGCGATCTGCGCCGGCACCGAATTGTCGGAACCGTGCACGGAGCTGTAGTCCTTGAGGACGCCCCTGCCCTGCATCTCCTTGGCGGCTCTCTCGTAAGCCTCCGCCATCTGCCGGCGCCATTCATTACCGTTGTAGGCGTTCGACAGCGCAATCCTGAATTTGCCGTCTGCGGCTCCCGCCGGCAGCGGCAACCCTGCAAGGCCGAGCGCCCCGATTGCGGTCGCGCCGCACTTCAGGACATCGCGGCGGTTGGGCGATTTGCTCATTTCTTACCCCTCCCTTGCCGACGGACATCGGCGGTGGAGTAATGAGTATACCTTGCTCCTTCGAGAGCGCAACCGGGGTCAGAGGCAGGCTGTCGCAGCTCCTCCTCCGAAGAGCGCCTCGCCCGACCCGCGGCTCCGGGCCGACGAGCGCTTCTTCTACGTATTGAACCACTCGGCGCCCAGCACTAACTCGGGGATGCCGTCCCCTGCCGCGCTCCAGCCGCTGACGCGGTTCGAGTGGCTGGCGATTGACTACGCGGCACTCGAAGCCGTCATGACCCATGCGGACGAGACCATCCGCCGGATGCGCAGGTAGTCGAGGGTTGAGCGGAGGTGGAACGTCTCGCCGGGGCTATCCGGCTCGCCCGCCGGCCAGATCACGCATCTCATCATCAAGCCCACAGATGCTGGGCTCATCTCAAGCATGGCCGTCGAGACGAACCGGCGCACGTATGCGATCAAGCTCGTCTCCACCCAACGCTCGTGGATGCCGCTGATCGCCTTCAACTACCCCGACGACATGCAGCGCCAATGGAGCGCCTACCAGCAGAACGTCGCCTGGGGGGCAGCTTCGTCCACGCTGCCCACCGGCGAGAACTCGAGGTGGTCCCCATCTGCGGGACAGTTTGGCGGCTTTGCTAAGCTTGGTTCTGGGTCATATCAGGCCGCCAATTGCTCCGCTTCCTTTCCTCCTGCCCCGATCGCTGCGTATGCCTCGTCCGGGGTCAGCCCGCCCAGCGACGAGTGCGGGCGGCGGGTTTTGTAGTAGCCAATCCAACGCAGAAGTCCCGCCCGAAGCTCCGAGCCGGTTTCGAACGCATGCAAATAGGTGAGTGGCGCGGGGCATCGCAGCCCCGCGCTCTCCCAGAACCGGACGTGAACCTCTCGATTCATCCGGCTCCTATCATCCAGCCGCTGGTCCCAAGGCCCAATGAGCGAACAGGCTGGGGTTGCGCTGCCGAAGCGAGCGCAACCAGCCCCAGACCGCCAACTTGTGGCCTTGGAACCGTTTGTACTTGCGAGACGCCCATCGCACGATGAAAGCATCGATCGTGCGGAGTCCCTCACGAAGCCTGGAGGGGTAGAACCGCCCATAGTAGCGCACCCACCCAGCAAGGGTGGGGCGGACCCACTTGGCGGTCTCTTCCAGATCAAGGTCGCTACGTAGATGCAATCTCCACCGCCGCACCTCCTGCCGCATCCTCTTGGCAGCCTTATCGCTGACCGCGGGAATGAAGCTGACAAAGCGCTTTCGGCCGCGGCCAACCGCCACCCTCGACCTGAACATGTAGCCGAGGAAGTCGAACGCCCGCTCCGGGTAATCCCCAGGACGATTTGCATCCTTGCAGTAGACGATCTTGGTCTTTTGCGGGTGCAGCCGTAACCGACACTCCGCAAACCTCTGCTCCAGCGCCTGACGTAGCTCAAGCGCTTGCGCTTCGCTTGCGCAATGGCAGATCACGTCGTCAGCGTAGCGTTCGAACGGGATGCTCGGATACTCCCTCTGCATCCAGCGGTCGAACGCATAGTGAAGAAAGAGATTTGCCAGCACAGGACTGACGACAGCCCCCTGCGGGGTCCCGCTTTCTCGGTCAACCAAGTCCCCATTCGGCATGCTCACGGGCGCCCGCAGCCACCGTTCAAGGTAGAGCAGCACCCATGGGCAGTCCGTGTGCAACCGCACAGCTCTCATCAGGAGGTCCCAATCGATCTCATCGAAGAAACTCTTGATGTCGAGGTCGAGCACCCAGTCATGAACCCAGCAACGTTGCCGGGCTTTGACGAGGGCGTCGTGCGCTGACTTTCCAGGCCGATATCCGTAGGAATCCCGGTGAAACACGGGTTCCAGGATCGGTTCCAGGTGTCGCTTGACCACCATCTGGGCGATTCTGTCGGAGACCGTCGGAATCCCGAGCGGCCGGGTTCCCCCAGAATCGCCTTTCGGTATGTCCACGCGACGCACGGGTGGCGGAAAGTAGCTTCCGGAAGACATTCTATTCCAGATCCGATAGAGGTTCTTACTCAGGTCTCCATCAAAGTCCTCAATAGACTGCCCGTCCACTCCAGCCGCCCCTCGGTTGGCCTTCACTTGCTTGTACGCTTCCCACACTTCGCGTTTAGCAATACAATACGGCTTCGCTCTATCCATGGTGGTCATCCCCTTTCGGGTTGCCCCCGAGATAAAGCTGAATGACGACGCCCCTTCGGTCCGATCCCATTACAGGACCATCGACCCTACTACGGGCGTCTCCGCCCCTGTGCCCCGCATCGGTACTCAGACCCTCACGGCGACTGGCCGCTTGGGTTGCTCCCTTCGCATCAGGACGACAGGTTCCTGTGTTCCTTACCGAAGCCTGTCTTGAGGTCACGCCGCCTTCATGCCGGACGCCGGTTGGGCCGTCAGCAGGCTCCTCCCAACCCTTGCTCGCGGGATATGCGTCCGATCCCGGTTTCGACGTCGGTTGAATACGTTACGACACGTCATCAGCGGTTCACTCGCGTTCGTCTCCTCAAGACCCACCTGACGGAATAGCTTCCGCCTTTTCCAGCAACGCTCACCACGAGGGCTCTTTACCCTCGCAGCTTGTGGCGGTTTGAAGCCTGCCCCTGCAGGCCAACTCCGGGGGGCCGTCCCCCATCTCCGGTAAAGCTCTGCTCTCGTCCCACGTGGGACGAGGCATTCACAGCACACGACGCACTCGTATTTCAAGCTGCGCCACAGTCGCTCGATGAACACGTTGTCCATCCAGCGGCCCCGTCCGTCCATCGAGATGCGTACGCCCGCATCGGTTAACACCTCGGTGAACCGTGGCGACGTGAATTGGCTCCCCTGGTCGCTGTTGAAGATCTCCGGCCGGCCGAAGCGCGCCAGCGCCTCCTCCAGTGCAACGATGCAGAAATCCACATCCATGGTGTTGGACAAACGCCAGCTCAGCACCCGCCGCGTCGCCCAGTCCATCACCGCGACCAGATACAGAAACCCACGCCGCATCGGAATATACGTGATGTCCGCGCACCAGACCTGGTTCAGCCGGTCAACCACCAAATTGCGCAGCAAATAGGGATAGATCCGGTGCTCCGGGTGAGGAATGGTGGTGCGCGGTCGCTGATAGATCGCCGCCAGCCCGATCTTGGCCATGAGCCGTCGGACCCGCTTGCGGCCGACCGCATGACCCAGGCGGCGCAGATGCCGCGTCATCTGCCGCGTCCCATACCACGGCGTTTCCAGGAACTGCTCGTCGATCAGCCGCATCAGTACCAGGTTCTCCGCCGTGTCCGGCGTCAACGCGCGGTAGAAGGTCGAGCGCCCGATCGAGACCAGCGCGCATTGGCGCGTGACGGAGAGATGCGGATGCTCCGGATCGATCATCGCCCGCCTCCGGTCCACGCTCATCGACCGGAGGCTTTCGCCAAAAAATCTCGTTCCACCACCAACTGCCCGATCTTCGCGTGCAGTTTCTCCAGCTCTCCTTCCCGGATGCCCTCTTTCGCTTCCGTCTTGCCGGCAAACACCTCCGCCAGACCGTCCACCGCTTGGCGCTTCCATTCGCTGATCATCGTCTGATGCACGCCATGCTTGGCCGCCAGCTGCGCCGTCGTCAGCTCACCGCGCAGCGCCTCCAAAGCAACCCTCGCCTTGAAATCCGCCGAATACCGCTTCCGCTTGCCCGTCATCGGGTCCGTCCTCCAGCCAGGGCGAACCAAGCTTAAGCACCTGTCCCAAATTCCGGGACCACCTCAGATCTCGCCCACGTCGCCGGCGCCGCTCACGCTGCCGGAGCTCTTCAGGGCCTCCAGTTCGCCGAGCACGCGCCGCACATGTTGCATCACGGCCCGTCCACCGGGCGTCAGGCGGACGCCGGCATGCCCACGCTCGAACAGCGCCAGCCCGAGTTCGTCTTCGAGCCGCGCGACACGGCGGCTGATCGTCGAGGTGCTGATGCCCGCAGCCTCGGCCGCCCGGGCGAAGTTGCCGGCCGTCGCTGATGCCGCCAGATACTCGAGGTCACGGATCTCCATAGGGCCACCTCGGCGTTTGCCTATCGGCCTGAGCCGGAGTGGGCGGAGTTTGGAGCGATGATTCGTCAGGAGGATGTCATGCGGACCGGCTTTTCTTGAAGCAGTATGTCAAATCCCGGGAAATGACACACTAGACTACAATCCGGTTGTCACGGACCTGCGGCAGACATGCGATGGTTGTGACGCCATGGACGAGTCACGGCACATCTTGGTCGTCGATGACGACAAGGAATTGCGCGGCCTTCTCACGCGCTTCCTGACCGGCAACGGATTTCGCGTGTCCGTTGCGCAGGATGCTGCTGCGATGACGCAGACGATGAGCGCGGCGCGCATCGATCTCATCATCCTCGACATCACGATGCCGGGCGAGGATGGCCTCAGCGTCTGCCGACGGCTACGCGCCAACGGGACCATCCCAATCATCATGCTCACGGCAAAGGGATCGGAGTTCGATCGGGTGGCCGGCCTCGAAATCGGCGCCGACGATTATCTCGCGAAGCCATTCAGCATCCACGAGCTGCTTGCACGCGTTCGTGCCGTCCTGCGGCGCGCGGCGATGCCCATCCCCGGATCGCCCGCTGGCGGGCGGCGGGTCTTCGAGTTCGCGGGCTGGCGCTTGGACGCCTCGCGAAGGGAGCTACGCTCGCCGGCGAATGCGCTGGTCGATCTCCGTGCCGCTGAGTTCGACGTGCTTCTGGCACTCGTCGAGCATCCGCAACGCGTGCTGACACGAGACCAGCTGCTCGATCTGGCGCGGGGGCGGTCAAGCGATGCCTTCGATCGCACCATCGATCTCTACATCAGCCGGCTGCGCCGCCGTCTCGAAGCTGATCCCAAGGAGCCTGCGCTGATCAAGACGACGCGGAGCGAGGGATACATCCTCACGGCCGACGTCACCCTCAACGGGGCACCCTGGTGATGCGGCGACCGGACAGCATCACCACGACCGTCGGGCTCGCGGTCGTCGTCGCGATGGTCCTCGGATTCGGCCTTCAACGGGTGGTGACGACCGCGCTGCCCTATTTTGGCTTCAAGCGCCGGCAGGAGCTTCCCAAGGTCGAGGAACGCTTCCTGCGACAGCTTCCCGGCCGGGTGGCCGCACTGCTCGATATCCTCGACGGTACGCCGGTAGCGGACAGACCGACCGTCGTCGCCAACGCGCAGCTTCCGCAAGTCCGCCTTCGCCTGCTCGACGCGCCCGCCCCGAATCTGGGCAATCGCGGCGAACCGGATGCGGAGGCGATGCGCCATCGCATCGAGGCAGCCCTCAGCGCGCCCCGACCGGTGATCGTCGCCGACCGCTATCGTCTGGCCGATGAGAAGGCGGGGCCAGCAGGCGGGCGCGTCGAGAACGGTGTCTGGATCGAAGCTTCCCTCTCGAACGGTCAATGGCTTCTGGTCGTGTTCAACCTTGATCCGCCGCCTCCGAGCGACCCGGTGGCGGCCGAATTCTCTCTCGCCAGCGTTGCTGCCTGGTGATCCTCGCGCTTGCCTTGGCAGCGCTCTTATCGGTCATGGCAGCCAGGCGCGTCGTAAAGCCGCTTTCTGAACTTTCCGCAGCGGTCGATCGCCTCGGCCCCAGCGGCGACGACCCGTCAGTCCCGCCGCATGGGCCGCGGGAGATTGAAGGAATCATTAGGGCTTTCAATCGAATGCGGGAACGGCTCCGCCGCTTCAACGAAGATCGCACACGCATGATGGCGGCGATGTCGCACGATCTTCGGACACCGCTGACGCGGCTGCGCATGCGCATTGAAATGGCCCAAGGCCTCGAGGATCAGCAGAAGATGCTCGACGAACTCGACATGATGAATGGCATGGTCGAATCGATCCTGTCATTCGCACGCGACGATGCGAAGCAGGAGGCTCGATCGCTCGTCGATCTGAGCGCTCTGGTCGAAGGCATCTGCGAGGATGCCGTGGATGCGGGCGAGAAAGTGACCTTCTCGGGACCGCGCGACGTGACGATTTCCTGTCGGCCGACGGCCATGCGGCGGGCGATCTCCAATCTGGTGGACAACGCCGTCAAGTATGGCGGCAAGGCCGAAGTGACGCTTGCTCCTGATGCTGGCCGGGTCGTGATCTTGGTCCAGGACGAAGGCCCTGGGATCCCGCGGAGTGAGCGGGAAAAGGTGTTCGAGCCCTTCTACAGGATCGGCAGCGCGCGACCCCAGCACGGGTGGGGTCGGGCTCGGGCTCTCCGTCACTCGGTCGATCGTCTGGGAGCACGGCGGCGATATCACCCTCGGCAATCGAAAGGGCGGAGGATTGATCGTCCGCCTTGAACTCCCTGCCGGCCCTCGGTTGAGCATTCGGACACAAGAAGGGGCCAGCTCTGACTTCGAGATTACGAAGCCCGCTTGACTGCCGATGATGATCGAGGAAATTGATCTATCCGTTCCACGGACCCGGCGGTGTCCACTCGTCGTGATGTCAGCAAACGTGCAGTACCCGTGTCGTTCTGGCGAGGGTCTCTTGAATACCGTTCCGATCAAGGAGACGTGCCTCTATTGTAGACGCTGCGATTCTCTCGGGAAGGCATGTTGCGAACTTTAGTTCCCGGATCAATTCTGTCGAAAATGAGGGACGAATTGATGCAGCTTCTAATTTTGAGATGGCATCATGGGCCGCCTTGTCACTACCCGCTCTGATCGTGATGCTAAAGTCGTCCCAGCGAGCACTCGGACCGGGAACGCCCTGAGAGGCTGTTTGAGAACGCTTCCGGCATGATTGGCTGAGGCGCTGGATGGTTGGGGCAAATCGTGATTTGTCGGGGTTGCGACACCTTGGACGAGGCCTCGATGTGGACCCCAACCACCCGGCGGCAGCATAGCCGCTGCGGGCTGCGCTATGGAAGCGACACCACCGACGCGGAGTGGCGGATCATAGCGCCGTTCCTGCCAGCCGAGTCCGGCTGCGGCCGTAGGCGGGCGTGGCCGATGCGCGAGATCGTCAACGCCATCTTCTACGTCCTGCGAGGTGGCATCGCCTGGCGGCTGCTGCCCCGCTGTTTTCCGCCCTGGCGCACCGTCTATGGCTGGTTCATCCGGCTGCGCGATGATGGCGTGTGGGAGAGCATCAACCATCATCTGGTCATGCTCGACCGTGAACGGGCCGGGCGCGAGGCCAGCCCGACGGCCGCCGTGATCGACAGCCAAAGCGTCAAGACGACGGAAAGCGGCGGCGTACGGGGCTACGACAGCGGCAAGAAGATCAAGGGACGCAAGCGGCACGCTCTGGTGGACACGGACGGCCGCGCCCTTAAGCTGCACGTGCATGCGGCGAGCGTGCAGGACCGCGATGGGGCCGGGCCGTTGTTGCGGGCGTCTCGTCCGAGTTGGCCATTCGTGAAAATCGCTTTTGCCGATGCGGGCTACCAGGGTCCGCGCGTAGCGGCCAGCAGCTCGATCCGGGTCGAGATCGTGCGCAAGGCCGAGCGCCAGGTCGGCTTCGTCGTTATCGCCCGCCGCTGGGTGGTCGAACGTTTCCTCGCCTGGATCAACCGCAATCGCAGGCTGGCAAAAGACTTCGAGCGGACAGTTGCTTCCGCCGAGGCCTTCCTCTACGCCGCCTCGGCGATGCTGCTTCTACGCCGTTTGGCTCGTTGAGATTGCGATTCCAAACGGACTCTAAGCAAGAACGGCCCCGAAGGGCCGTTCTTATCCGCTTGAAATCTCTGGGAGATTCTGGAGCGGGCGAAGGGATTCGAACCCTCGACCCCAACCTTGGCAAGGTTGTGCTCTACCCCTGAGCTACGCCCGCGTCCGTCGATCGGCGGCCCGGTCTTATGCGTCCCGCCGCGCGATTGCAACCCGCTGTCCTGGGCCGCGTGAATGAAACGCGGCGAGCGCCTCGGTAGGCCGAAGAGTCCCCTCCGGGGTTCGGGGGAAGGCCACCCCGCTATCCTCACCCCGCCGAAGCCGCCTAAGCCGCCGAGGCACCGGCCACCCAACATGACCGGAGCCAGGACCGAGACTTGCGCGCCGCGCAACCCCGTGCTTCACCAATCGCGGGACGGTAAGTCGACTTGCCGGGAAACCGAGGGTGGAGACTGCCCGGTGGCCTATGCGGTGCAGCAACTGATCAACGGCGTCACACTGGGGATGATCTATGGCCTGATCGCCGTGGGTTATACCATGGTGTACGGCATCATCGGCATGATCAACTTCGCCCACGGCGACGTGTTCATGGTCGGGGCCTTCCTGTCGCTCATGTCGCTGATCGCGCTCGCGGGCTTCGGTATCACCTGGGTGCCGCTGGCGCTCGGTATCACGCTGATCATCGCCATCGCGATTTCCTCTCTCTACGGCTGGGTGATCGAGCGGATCGCGTATCGGCCGCTGCGCGGCTCGTTCCGGCTGGCGCCGCTGATCTCGGCGATCGGCATGTCAATCGTGCTGGAGAACTTCGTCCAGGTCTCCCAGGGCGCGACCGACAAGAGCATGGCGTCGCTGATCCCGGGCGGGATCAACCTGTTCCAGCAGAACGGCTTCGCGGTCCGTCTGTCCTGGATGCAGGTGCTGATCACCGCGACCACGCTGGTCCTGCTCACGATCTTCACCTGGCTCGTGACCCGCACCTCGCTGGGCCGGTCGATGCGGGCGTGCGAGCAGGATCTGAAGATGGCCGGGCTGCTCGGCATCGATACCGATCGGACGATCAGCCTCACCTTCGTGATCGGGGCGGCCCTCGCGACCGTCGCCGGGCTCATGTTCCTGCTGTACTACGGCTCCATCAACTTCTATATCGGCTTCGGCGCCGGGGTGAAGGCGTTCACGGCTGCGGTGCTCGGTGGCATCGGCTCGCTGCCGGGGGCCGTGCTGGGCGGCCTCGCAATCGGCCTGATCGAGGCGTTCTGGGCCGGCTATGCCAGCGTGCAGTACAAGGACGTAGCCGCGTTCTCCATCCTGGCGATCGTCCTGATCTTCATGCCCACCGGCCTGCTCGGCCGCGCCGATATCGAAAAAGTATGAGCGCCAGCAACATCGCCCATAGCGGGCTGGACACCGAGGGTTCGAAAGGACTCTCCCGCGACCAGCCGCCCGCCTCCCCCGAGCGGAGCCCGTTTTCCACCGCCTTGCGCGACGCCTTCCTGACGGCGCTGGTGGCTCTCGGCTTGTTCGTGATGCTGCTGGGCCTGCGGCTGCACGTGAACGACAACGCCCAGTTGGTGCTGCAAACACGGCCGCTTCTGCTGGCCGTCGTCGTGGGTGCGGTGTTTGCGGGGCGGCTCCTGTGGCTGCTCTGGCGCGCCGCCCGCGGCGGCAGCGCGCGCGGTCCCTCTCCGCTCGCCTTGCGTCTCGCGCAACTCCTGACCCACGCAGGTCGGTGGGTGGCGCCGGTCGTGCTGATCCTGGCCGTGACGCTGCCGCTCTATGCCGGGCGCTACTATCTCGATCTCGGCATCCTGATCCTCACTTATGTCATGCTGGGCTGGGGCCTGAACGTCGTCGTGGGCCTGGCCGGCCTGCTCGACCTGGGCTACGTCGCGTTCTACGCCGTAGGCGCCTATACCTTCGCCTTGTTCGCGACCGATTTCGGCCTCGGCTTCTGGAGCTGCCTGCCGATCGCGGGCCTGTTCGCCTGCTGCTGGGGCATGCTCCTGGGCTTTCCGGTATTGCGGCTGCGCGGGGACTACCTCGCCATCGTGACACTGGCCTTCGGCGAGATCATCCGCATCGTCATCCTGAACTGGACCAGCCTCACCGGCGGACCGAATGGCGTCATCGGCATCCCGCCGCCCACGCTGTTCGGCCTGAAATTCACCGCCCGCAACGGCCCCGGCACGTTCGCCGGCTTCTTCCACTTGCCGGGGTCGCTCACCTACCGCTTCGTGTTCCTGTATTACATCATCCTGGGCCTTGCCCTGCTCACCAACTGGGTCTCGCTACGGCTGCGCCGGCTGCCGCTGGGGCGCGCCTGGGAGGCGCTGCGCGAGGACGAGATCGCCTGCCGGGCGCTTGGCATCAACATCACCGTGACGAAACTCACGGCATTTGCGATCGGCGCCACGTTCGGCGGTCTGGCCGGGGCCTTCTTCGCCACCCGCGAGGCGTTCATCAGCCCCGACAGCTTCACCTTCATCGAGAGCGCTACCGTGCTGGCGATCGTGGTGTTGGGGGGCATGGGCAGCCAGCTCGGGGTGGCGTTGGCCGCGGTCGTGATGATCGGCGGCACCGAGCTGCTGCGCGATTTCGCCCAGTACCGGATGCTGGTATTCGGGATCGCGCTGGTGCTGATGATGATCCTGCGCCCACGCGGCCTGATTTCGACCCGCACGCCGTCGGTCGCCCTGGGCGGCAAGCGCCGCGAGATCGCCGCCGAACTGGTGGCGCAGGGACGGAGTTGAGTACCGCCGTGGGCGAGACAGCGGCGCAGAATGGCGTGCTGCTCGACGTCGAATTGCTGACCATGCGGTTCGGCGGGCTGCTCGCCGTCAATGCGCTGTCCTTTGGCGCGCACGTGGGCCAGATCACCGCCGTCATCGGCCCGAACGGGGCCGGGAAGACGACCGTGTTCAACTGCATCACCGGCTTCTACCGCCCCAGCTCCGGCCAGTTGCGCCTGCACGAGCCAGGCCGCGCGGCGCTCGCACTCGAGCGGCTGCCCGGCCACGCCATCGCCCGGCGTGCGCGCGTCGCCCGCACCTTCCAGAACATCCGCCTGTTCGCCGGCATGACGGCCCTTGAGAACCTGCTGGTGGCGCAGCATAACGCGATGATGCCGAACGTGCCGCGCGGTTTGCTGGCGGTGTTCGGCATCGGCGACTACCGTGCGCGGGAGCGGGCGGCCATCGATCGGGCGCGCGGCTGGCTCGAAGCCACCGATCTTCTCGCCCGTGCCGACGATCCGGCCGGAGCACTTCCCTATGGCGCGCAGCGCCGGCTGGAAATCGCCCGCGCCATGTGGTACCGACCCGCTGCTGCTATGTCTCGACGAGCCGGCAGCCGGCCTCAACCCGCGCGAGAGCGACGAGCTGGCCGATCTGCTGCTGCGCATCCGCGCCTCCGGCTGCTCGATCCTGCTCATCGAGCACGATATGGGCGTGGTCATGCGCATCAGCGACCACATCGTGGTGCTCGATCACGGACGCAAGATCGCCGACGGCAGCCCCGACGAGATCCGCGAGGATCCGGCCGTTATCGCCGCCTATCTCGGCACCGGCGACGAGGACGAGGAGGTGGTGGTTGATGCCGCCGCCGCCGCATGACCGCGGCACTGCTGAGCCTGTCCGGCGTCACCGCCTTCTATGGCGCGATCCAGGCGCTGAAGGGGGTCGATCTGGAGGTGCGGCAGGGCGAGATCGTGACGCTGATCGGCGCCAACGGTGCCGGCAAATCGACCCTGATGATGACGATCTGCGGCAGCCCGCGTGCGCGCAACGGCCGCATCGTCCACGAAGGCGACGACATCACCTACCTGCCCACCTTCGCCATCATGCGCCGCGCGATCGCCCAATCGCCGGAGGGACGGCGCATCTTTCCGCGCATGACCGTGCGCGAGAACCTGGTCCTGGGTGCGCACAAGCGGACTCCCGCCGAGCAGGCCGATACGCTGGAGCAGGTGTTTGCACTCTTCCCGCGCCTGCGTGAGCGCGAGGCCCAGCGTGGCGGCACGCTGTCAGGCGGTGAACAGCAGATGCTGGCGATTGCCCGCGCGCTGATGAGCCGTCCGCGTCTGCTCCTGTTGGATGAGCCGTCGCTGGGCCTTGCACCGCTGGTCGTGCGCCAAATCTTCTCGGCCATCCGCGAGCTGAACCGCAGCACGGGACTGACCGTGCTACTGGTCGAACAGAACGCGTTCCAGGCGTTGCGCCTGGCACATCGCGGCTACGTGCTGGTCAACGGTGCGATCACGATGGCCGGAACCGGGGCCGACCTGCTGGCCCGGCCGGAAATCAGGGCGGCCTATCTGGAAGGTGGTCACTGAGAGGCTCGCGCGGTGTGAGCCACCGCGGCGGCACGCAACCCGGGCGACGCCCGGCCGTTGCAACGGCACCACCAGTGAAAGGCTCTTCGATGGACAAGGATCGGGTTTCCGGCGCGGTCGACCAGGCCAAGGGCGCCGTCAAGCAGGGCGTCGGCAAGGCGACGGGCGATGCCAAGCTGCAGGGTGAAGGCGCCGCGGACAAGGCGGCCGGCAAGGTGGAGAGCGCCGTCGGCGGGGCCAAGGACGCAGCCCGGGATGCCATGAAGAAGCCCTGAGACAGCGACCACGCGCCAAGGCCAAGGGCGCCGCGAGCGATCGCGGCGCCCTTGCTGTCCGCAGGCCCGCCTGTCTGGAGTTGTGCGCCGCGCCCTGCCAGTGTGCCGCCCGTGCAGGAGTGATGTGCGTGGTGAGTCGGGACAGCTACCGCGAGGCGATGGCGCGGCTGGGGGCGGCGGTGAACGTGATCACCACCAGCGGACCTGGCGGGCGGCGCGGGTTCACCGCCTCGGCGGTGTGCAGCGTCACCGATGACCCGCCGACCCTGCTGGTCTGCTGCAACCGCTTCAACGACAGCCACGCGGCCCTGCTGGCGAACCGCGTCATGTGCATCAACACCCTCGCCGCCAGCCAGACCGACGTGTCCAACGTCTTCGCCGGCCTTGCCGGCCGGGAGGGGGAGGCGCGGTTCGCCACGGCCGAGTGGTACGCGATGGAAACCGGCGCCCCGGCCTTGCACGGGGCAGCGGTGTCGTTCGACTGCCGCATCGCGCAATCCACCGATGTCGGCACGCACAGCGTCTTTTTCGGCGAGGTGGTGGCGCTGCGGCACGGCGCGGTGCATGGCGGGCTGATCTATTACGGCCGCGCCTATCACCCGGTGGGACATCCGGAAGCGGCGAAGTAGCACGGCGCCACGCGATCGCGGGTGTCCCTGGACTGCACCGACGACCGGTCCATGCTGCCCGTCCCCGGAACGTGCTTCCAGGAGCGGGCAGCGAGAACCGCATTACTGCATTACGTCGATGGCATCTGCTTGTAGTCGCCGTCGTGCCACTTGTACCAGACGGTACTGCGCCGTTGTGTCGCCCTTGCTGTTGAACGGCATGTCGCCCAGCACCGTCTTCCACGGGCCGCCGGACTTCAGCTCGGCCGCGACTTTCGCGGGATCGGTGCTGCCCGCCTTGGTCGCCGCTTCGGCCCAGGCCTGCATGGCGGCGTAGGTATAGAGCACGTAGCCTTCGGGGTTGATGCCCTTGGCCTGGAACTCCTTCACCACGTCCGCGGCGGTCGGGCGGTCGCGCGGGTCGGCGCCGAAGGTGAACATCAGGCCCTCGCCGGCCTTGCCGGTGATCTGCCAGAGATCCTTGGTGTCGAGCGAATCCGGCCCCAGCACCTGTGCGTCCATCCCCTGCTCGCGGGCCTGGCGCGTGATCAGGCCGATCTCGGGATGGTAGCCGCCGATGTAGATGACCTGGATCTTGGCCTCCTTCATGCGGCTGATCAGCGCGGAGTAGTCACGCTCGCCGGGCGTATAATGAGCGTCCATGACCTCCTTCTTGCCGTCCGCCTGCATGTTCTTCCTGGTCTGGTCGGCGATGCCTTTGCCGTAGGTCGAATTGTCGTCCAGGATGGCGACGTTCTTGTCCTTGAAGGTCGTGGCAAGCGTCTTGCCGGCCAGGATGCCCTGCTGGTCGTCGCGGCCGCACATGCGGAAGGTCAGCGAGCCGCCATCGTCGGTGTAGGCCGGATTGGTGGAGGCCGGGGTCATCTGCAGGATTCCCTCCTCCTGATACACCTTGCTGGCGGGGATCGAGCTGGAGGAGCAGAAATGCCCGTCCACGAACACCACGCCGTCATTGGCGAACTTGTTGGCGACCGAGACCGCCTGTTTCGGGTCGCAGGCGTCGTCGCCGACTTCCAGCACCAGCTTCTTGCCGAGCACGCCGCCCGCCGCGTTGATGTCGTTGACGGCGAACTCCGCGCCGGTCTTCATCTGCGCGCCGAACGCAGCATATTCGCCGGTGATCGGGCCGGCGGTCGCCACCTTGATCGTGTCCTGCGCGCGCGCAGGCGCTGCCGCCAGCATGGCCGCCATCGCCACCACGGCGCCGCTGGCCAGCAAAGTACCCTTCGTCATGACGTGATGTCCCCAAGGATTGTGCTTGACCGCGCTTCGATGCACGGCTGTTGCCAGCCTAGGCGGAACCGGCAGTGTGGAAAAGCCCTGGTGCATGGGCGCAACGTGAGGAAATCGTTATGAGCGGACAGGCGATCGCGGTTATCGGGCTGGGCGGCATGGGCAGCGCCATTGCCGGCCGGCTGCTGGAGGCGGGGTTCCGGGTGCGGGTCTGGAATCGCACTGCGCAGGCAGCCGATGCGCTGGTCGGGCGCGGGGCCGAGCGCGCCGGCAGTCCGGCCGAGGCGGTCGAGCCGGGCGGTGCGGCCATCACCATGCTCGCCAATGACGCGGCGCTGGAGGCGGTGACGGACGGCCCGGGCGGCTTCGCCGACCGGCTTGGGCCGGGCGGCGTGCATATCTCGATGAGCACGATCTCGGTGTCCCTCGCGCGGCGGCTCGCAGCCCGGCACGAGGCGGCGGGCAGCGACTGGGTTGCCGCCCCGGTGTTCGGCCGCCCCGACGCCGCGGCCGCCGGCAAGCTGTGGATCATGCAGTCGGGCAAGCAGGCGGCGCTGGCCAGGGTGCGTCCGGTGCTGGAGGCGGTGAGCCAGGGCATCTTCGATTTCGGGGAGGCCCCCGATGCGGCACCCGCCGGCAAGGTCGCCGGCAATTTCCTGATCGCCTCGGCGATGGAGGCGATGGGCGAGGCGTTCGCGCTGCTGGAGAAGCGGGGCGTGGACGCGCGGGCGTTCCACGAGATGATGAGCCGGACCATCTTCGCCTCGGTCATCCACCAGAATTATGGCCGCTTCATCCTCGACCGGGCCTTCTCGCCGCCTGGGTTCAGGCTGACCTTGGGCGCCAAGGACGTGGGTCTGGCGCTGGCGGCCGGCGCCGAAAGCGAGGTGCCGCTGCCATTCGCAAGCCTGCTGCGCGACCGTTTCCTGGCCGCCCAGGCACAGGGCCGCGGTGAGCTCGACTGGACCAGCATCGCGCTCAACGCGCGGGCAGAGGCGGGGCTCGCCTAAACCAGCCTCTCTCGCATCATTCGAAGCCGACGGGCCGGACGTGCCACAGGTCGAAGCGACGCTCCAGGCCAAGGCCCAGGCTCAGCAGCGTGCCTTCATCGAATAGCCGTCCCCACAGACAGACCGCGTGCGGCGCGTCCGGCGCGCGGAAACCGGAGCGCAGGACGAGGCAGGGATGGCCGGTGAAGTTGCTGATGATCAGCATCGGCCCCGCCAGAGCGGGCCCGATGATCGCATCAACCTGTGCGAATGCCGCGTCCATGTCGCCCATGACCTGCCGCCGCAGCCGGTCGAGCTGCACATGATCCACCGCCGAAAGGAAACGCGCGGCGCGAAACGCGTTGGGCCAGTCGCGCGGCCCCTGCCCGCACAGCATGTCGTCGCCGCCGGACAGGGTCAGATCCTCGAACGCCGCGGCGGCCTCGGCGTGCAGGATGTGCTCCAGCGCCGCATATGGCCGCTCGGGGCGCGACAGGGGGACCAGTTCGAGCCCCAGGCCGCGGGCGCCGTCGATCGCATCGCGGTCCAGCTTGTGCGCGTCCGGCTCGTGGAGGTCGGCCGGGAAATAGCCCAGACGCAGCCCGTCCAGGCCGCGCCCGGCGTCCCAGCCGAACGGTGCGGCGATGTGCGACGGATCACCGGCCGCCGCTTCGGTCAGGACCGACATGACCAGCGCCGTATCGGCGACGCTGCGCGCCATGGCGCCGATCTTGTCCAGCGACCACGCGAGCGGCATCACTCCGGCTCGGGAGATGCGCCCGAAAGTGGGGCGCAGGCCGGTCGTGCCGCAGCGCAGGCTCGGGCAGATGATCGAACCCAGCGTCTCGGTTCCGAGCGCGAAGGCGCACAACCCCGCCGCGACGGCCGAAGCGGAGCCGGCCGACGAGCCGCTGGATCCCTGATCGGGATTCCACGGATTGCGCGTCTGCCTGCCCAGCCAGGCATCACCGGATGCCAGGGCACCGACGCTGGTCTTGCCCAGCAGCACCGCCCCTGCCCGCTCCAGCACGTCCACGACGACGGCGTTGGCAGCGGGCACACGGCAACGATACGGCTCCGCCCCCCATTCGGTGGCGATGCCGGCCGTATCGATGATGTCCTTGCACCCGTACGGGATTCCGTGCAGCGGACCGCGCCAATCGCCGCGCGTCGCCAGCGCGTCGGCGCGTCGCGCCTGCCGCATCGCGGGCTCGCCGGCAACGTTCGCGAAGCTGCCAAGGGTAATGTCGTGTCGCGCGATCCGATCGAGATAGATGGCGGTCAGCCGCTCCGACGACAGCTCGCCATGCCGCATCCACTCCGCGAGTACCGCCAACGGGGCGAAGGCGATGTCGGCCTCGGTATCCGGCAGCGGACGCCGGGCGATTTCGGGTGGGCGAAAATCCTGCGGCGGGGGTGCCCGCCAATCCGGAAGTCGCGGATCGAACCGGCTCGCGGGCGCCACATCCGGCAGCGCCGCGCGGCGCAGAGCCGAAAGCTGGCGCTGGGCGGCCAGTCTTTCCAGCATCAGCGCGCGTTCGGCATCCGTCCAGGCAACGCCAGCCACGGCTTCCGCCCCCGCGACCGCCTCGGGCGTGAGCGGGCAACGGTCGTCCAGGGTGCCAGCGCGCGGATCGCTTTCCATCCGAAAGTCGTTGCACAGGTTTGACCTTGCCATACCGACCCGCTAAGGCTGCCAAATAGCTGCGGTCACAGCGGCATTGGGGGATGGGACGCGAACGTGCCGGTATTGCAGCTTGCCGACATTTCGAAGAGCTTCGGCGCGATCCGGGCCCTGCATGAGGTCAGCCTGACTCTGGAGCCGGGCGAAGTCCTGGGCCTGATGGGCGACAACGGCGCGGGCAAGTCGACCCTGGTCAAGATCATCGCCGGCAATTTCCCGCCCACCACCGGGCAGATCGTGCTCGAGGGCCGATCGGTGCATTTTCACAGACCCGTCGAAGCGCGGCAAAAAGGCATCGAGATCGTCTATCAGGATTTGGCGCTCTGCGACAATCTGACCGCCGCCGCCAATGTCTTTCTCGGCCGCGAAGTGCGCACGCGGGTCGGCCCGTTCGGCATCCTGAACTACCGCGCGATGTACCAGCGCGCGGGCGAACTGTTCGGCGAGCTGAAAAGCGAGACACGGCCGCGCGACATGGTGCGGCGCATGTCCGGCGGCCAGCGGCAGGCGGTCGCGATCGCCCGCACGCGCCTGTCCAACAGCAAGATCGTGCTGCTGGACGAGCCGACCGCGGCGATTTCCGTGCGGCAGGTGGCCGAGGTGCTGGACCTGATCCGGCGGCTGCGCGACCAGGGGATCGCGGTGGTGCTGATCAGTCATCGCATGCCCGACGTGTTCGCGGTCGCGGACCGTGTGTTCGTGCTGCGGCGCGGCCGCAAGGTCGCCGAAAAGGCGATCAGCGCCAGCAGCCCGGAGGAAGTCACCGGCCTCATCACGGGAGCGATCCATGCCGCGTGAAGCCGTCTCCACGGCACCGCAGGGCGGTGTCGCTATCCAGGACATCCTCGGCCACAAGGAAAGCACCCTCGGCCAGCGCCTGGTCGCCAGCCAGGCGTTCTGGGTCACGATCGCGCTGGCCATCATCATCGTGGTGATGTCGTTCCTGCAGCCGCAGGCCTTCGCCTCCGAGGACAATCTCTACAACATCACCCGCAACTTCAGCTTCATCGGCATCATGGCGATGGGCATGACAGCGGTGATCATCACCGGCGGCATCGACCTGTCGGTGGGCTCGATCATGGGCGTCGTCGGCATCGTGGCCGGGCTGATCATGCATGCCGGCCTGGGCTGGTGGTGGGGCGTGCTGGGCGGCCTTGCCGCCGGCGCCGTATGCGGATTGCTGCAAGGCGCGCTGATCGCCTATCTGAACCTGTCGTCCTTCGTCGTGACGCTCGGCGGGCTCGCGATCTGGCGATCGGTCGCGGTGGTGCTGAGCCGCAACAAGATGATCTACGAGTTCGGCAAGAGCTCCGACCCCTTCTTCACCTTCGGCGGCGGCTCCTGGCTGGGTGTGGCAACTCCGGTCTGGCTGCTGATCCTGCTTGGGCTGGGCTTTGCCTGGGTGCTCCACTCGACCGTCTGGGGCCGCCATCTGTTCGCCGTGGGCGGCAACGAGCAGGCGGCGCGCCTGACCGGCGTTCCGGTCGATCGCGTGAAGATGCAGGCCTATCTGTTCTCGGCCCTGTGTGCCGCGATCGCGGGGCTGCTGACGCTGGCCTGGCAGGGATCGGCGATCAACGCGCTCGGCACGGGATACGAGCTGCGGGTGATCGCCTCCACGGTGATCGGCGGCGCCAACTTGCTGGGCGGCGAGGGCGGCGCCTACGGCGCCTTCATCGGCGCCGCCCTGATCGAGGTGATCCGCAACAGCCTGCTGATGGCGGGCGTCGATTCCAATTGGCAAGGCATCTTCGTCGGTGCCTTCATCATCCTCGCGGTGCTGCTGGAACGGCTCCGCGGGCGCCGGCGGGACTGATTGGATCGCCTTCCCGCGCGGACTGGCTTGCTCACGGCAACACAAAGAAACGGAGGAACCGGATGAAGCTCAGCTATCTTGCGGGTGCGGCGATGGTCGGCGTGACGCTTGCCGCAACGATGTCGCCGGCACCCGCGCAGGCGAAGACCTACGTGTTCGCTCTGGTCCCGAAGAACACCAATAACCCATTCTTCGACCAGGCCCGCGACGGCTGCAAGAAGGCGGAGAAGGAAAGCAACGGCGCCTTCCAGTGCCTCTATATCGGCCCCGGCGAGCATGGCGGCGGCGAGGAGCAGGTGCAGGTCGTCGACGATCTGGTCGCCAAGAAGGTAGACGGCATCGCCGTCTCCGCCGCCAACGCGGCGGCGATGGCGCACGCTCTGGAAGGAGCGAAGAAGGCCGGCATTCCGGTGTTGACCTGGGATAGCGACCTGCTGCCCAAGGACAAGGCTCTGCGCATCGCCTATGTCGGCACTTACAATTATGACATCGGCACTAACCTCGCCAAGCGGGTCATGCAGATCAAGCCGAAGGGCGGCACCATCTGCATCCAGTCGGGGGGCGCCGCCGCCGCCAACCACAACGAGCGAATGCAGGGGATTCGTGACACGCTGTCGGGCCAGAAGAGCGACAGTTCGCCCGGCGTGCGCCTGACCGGCCAGAACGGCTGGACCGAGGTACAGGGGTGCCCGCTCTACACCAACGACGACTTCCCGGTGGCCGTGCAGCAGATGGAGGACATCCTCGGCAAGTATCCGAACCTCGACGCCTTCGTGCCGACCGGCGGCTTCCCGCAATTCACCGGACGCGCCTATGCCCGCGTCGCCGAGAAGTACAAGAGCAAGATCGCCGACGGCTCGCTCGCACTCGTGGTCGCCGACACGTTGCCGATCCAGATCGACATGCTGAAGCAGGGCCTGTCGGCCGGCCAGGTCGGGCAGCGGCCGTTCGACATGGGATATGAGACGATGAAGTTCCTGTACGACATCAAGCAGGGCAAGCCGGCACCGAAGGATCCGACCTATACCGGGCTTGACGTCTGCACGCCCACCAACGCCGCCACCTGCGTCGGCGGCAGCTGAGTCGCACCGATGCCGGAGCGGGCGGGAAGCAATTCCCGCCCGCGTCTCTTTTTGAGGAGGACGTCCATGAAGTTCGGTCAAGTGGCTCAGGCCGCGTTTGCGGCGGCGGTGGTAGTCTGTGGCGCGACGGTGCCATCGCACGCGCAAGCCAAGCCCTATGTCTTCGCGCTGGTGCCCAAGAGCACCAACAATCCGTTCTATGACCAGGCCCGTGACGGCTGCAAGAAGGCCGAGGCGGAGAGCCACGGCGCCTTCCAATGCCTCTATATCGGCCCGGACGAGCACGGCGGCGGCGAGGAGCAGGTGCAGGTTGTCGATGACCTGATCGCCAAGAAGGTGGACGGCATCGCCGTCTCGCCATCAAACGCGGCGGCGATGGGGCACGCCCTGGAAGGTGCCAAGAAAGCCGGCATTCCGGTGCTGACCTGGGACAGCGACCTGCTGCCCAAGGACAAGGATCTGCGAATCGCCTATATCGGCACGCATAATTACGATATCGGCGTGAACCTCGCGCGCCGTGTCATGCAGATCAAGCCGAAGGGCGGCACCATCTGCATCCAGTCGGGCGGTGCCGCGGCGGCCAACCACAACGAGCGCATGCAGGGCATCCGCGACACGCTGGCAGGCAAGCCCAGCAGCGAACCGCCCGGCCTGCGCCTGACCGGCCAGAACGGCTGGACCGAGGTTCAGGGCTGCCCGCTCTATACCAACGACGACTTCCCCCTCTCGGTGCAGCAGATGGAGGACATCCTCGGCAAATATCCGCAGCTCGATGCCTTCGTGCCAACCGGCGGCTTCCCGCAATTCGCCGGACAGCGGGCCTATGCACGAGTGGCCGGAAAATACAAAAGCCGGATCGCCGACGGCTCCCTGGCGTTGGTGATCGCCGACACGCTGCCGATGCAGGTCGAACAGCTCAAGCAAGGTCTCTCGTCGGGTCAGGTCGGGCAGCGGCCGTTCGAGATGGGCTATCAGGTCATGCTCGCGTTCGAGGCGATCAAGGACGGCAAGCCTGCGCCAAAGGATCCGACCTATACCGGGCTCGATGTCTGCACGCCGCAGAACGCAACGACCTGCATCGGCGGCAAATAGGCGCCGGCGCAAGAAGGTCGGCATGGGCAAGATCGGCATCGGCCTGATTGGCAGCGGCTTCATGGGTCGCGCCCATGCCATTGCCCTGCGCTCCGTGCAGGGCATCTTCGGCGCCGACATCGTGCCGTCGCTCGAAGTGCTGGCCGATATCAGCGCGGAGGCGGCGCAACAGGCCGCGACCGCACTGGGATTTGCCCGCGCAACGGACGATTGGCGGGCGCTGGTGCGCGATCCCGCGGTGCAACTGGTGCACATCACCACGCCGAACGTGCTGCACAAGCCGATGGCGCTGGCGGCGATCGAAGCCGGCCGCGCCGTCTATTGCGAGAAACCCCTGGCACCCACCGCCCTCGACGCCGTGGCGATGGCGGACGCAGCCGAGGCGGCCGGCGTGGTGAGTGCAGTCGGCTTCAACTATCTGCGCAACCCGATGCTGCTCGCCGCCCGCGACATCGTGGCCGGCGGCGAGATTGGTGAGGTGGTGAGCTTCCGAGGCATCCACGCCGAGGACTACATGGCCGATCCACGCGCGCCCTGGAGCTGGCGTCTCGATCCCTCGGGCGGACATGGCGTGGTGGCCGATCTGGGCAGCCACATCCTGTCGATCGCGCGCTTCCTGTGCGGCGACATTGCCGAGCTGTCGGGCCAGATCGTGACGGTGCATAAGCACCGGCCGGTCGCGGTCGGCTCCGAGGAAACGCGCGCTGTCGAGGTGGACGACCAGGCGCGCGCGCTGCTGCGCTTCGCCAGCGGCGCCACCGGCTCGATCGAGGCAAGCTGGGTCGCCGCGGGACGCAAGATGACCCTTGCCTTCGAGATCACCGGCACGCGCGGCAGCCTCGCCTTCGATCAGGAGCGAATGAACGAACTGCACCTTTTCACAAGCGGCCAGCGGCGCGGACGGGAGGGCTTCAGGACGATCCTCTCCGCTCCGGCTCACGCGCCTTACGGCGCGTTCTGCCCGGCGCCGGGCCACCAGCTCGGCTTCAACGACATGAAGACTATCGAGGTGCATGACGTGTTGCTGGCGGTTGCCGGCAAGACCCGCTTCATGCCGGATTTCCGCGAGGCCGCGCGGATCCAGGCCACGGTGGACAGCATCGTGCGCTCGGCGCGCGAGCGCCAGTGGGTGGCGATCCCGCGATAGCGCCTTACCAGCGCGGCGGCAGATCGACCCAGACCCGCCGACGGATCAGCGCATCATCGGCCGGGTCGGCACCCGCCGTAACCCGCCCGCGCGCAATCACCCGCGGTGGATACGTCGCGAGGTGGCCGATCTCCTCGGCATAGCGCTGCGACGGGAAACGCCGGAAGGATTGCCCGTCCGGCTCCTCGCAATAGAGCGGATTGAGTTGCAGGGCGGCACCGCGCGACGGCATCGCCAACTTGCCCAGAACCGGCTGCGCCGGCCCTATCGCGGCACCACCGGCCGCGATCGCCACCGCGCCCGAGCGCGCCAGCGCCTCGGCCTGGCGCGCGCGCGGTGTCCGCCTGGCAATCAGCGCCGCCGTCAACTCGGCATCGTCGTACAGGCTGCATGCGCCGAACAGGGCCGCATAGGCCTGCGGCGAGAGCGCGTTGTCGTGGCCAGCCCCCAGGGCAAGCACGTTGCGCGCGTGGCCGCACAGAACGCGACCCCGCCCCGCCACCCGCCGCATCTCGGCCACCGCACGCGGCTGATCCGCCAGCAGGTGCAGCGCGTCGTGGCAGAATACGAGATCGGCCGCCGCATCGTCGAAAGGCCAGGCTTGCGTCGCGTCAAAACACGCCAGGGTCGCCGTGGGGGCGATCCAGTGCCGGGCCAGCCACAGCCTCGGGAAGGAGATGTCGCCGCCCCACACATCGGCGGCATGGCGAGCGAAGGCGCGCAGGAAATGCCCGGTGCCGCAGGCAGGCTCGATCACTCGCACGCCGGTCGATGGCCAGTACGCCTCGGCCAGGGCCAGCCCCGACAGATAGGTCGGGTCGGACCAGCGATGCGCGAAATATTCCGCCGCGAAGCCAAGCCGCAGACCACGCATGGCTTCGCGAAACCCGAGCGTCTGCCGGTGCTCGACCAGATCGCGCAGCGTGTCGAGCGCAGGCGCCTCGTCAGTGTCGTCCCGCAGCAGCAGTGCCGTGGCGCCCGCGACATCTCCGGCGTCGATGGCCGTCAGGTACTGCCGCGATGTGCTGGCTGCGTCCGAGGCGCAGATAGGCAATGCCATCGATCATCGGCCACCGCTCGCCCGGGGCGGCAAGGCTGTACGGTCCGTCCTGGAACAGGCACGCTCCGCTCAACGGGCTGCGCAGCCGCTGCGCGGGGTTCATCGGCCACGAAGCCGCCGAGGGTATCCTCTCCAGTGCAGCACTCATGGCAATTCTCTCCAGCATCTCGGCACTTCGGAAGTCACTCGCCGGCCAGGTCAGGCCTCTCTGCAAATGTCTGAAGAATTAAATCCACCCATCGCCAGGGCGAGCCACTCGTTCTTCCGGTGAAACTTCCTTGCACTCCGTCACAATACGACACTTTCCGGGTTTGACTGGGCGGTTAATCGCCCGCCGACGGTATGTCGTGGCAACACGTGTGCGTGAGGATAGAAATCCGGCGCGGCAGTGTATCCAGACTGCATCACCGCGCGTTGGCGGCAGAGCTGCGCCAGCGATTGACGCGCGCCTCCCACGGCCGCAGCAGTACCACCTCGATGGCCTGCACGATGACCAGGAACGCCAGCGTATAGGCGAGGATGCCGGTAATGTCGAAAAGCTGGAACAGCTCCTGGATGCGGAACCCTACGCCGCTGCTGCGTCCCAGCAATTCCGCCACCAGCACCACTTTCCAGATCAGGGCGAGGCCGGTCCGCGCCGCGGCAAACAGGTACGGTGCCAGTTGCGGCAGCACCACGTGGCGCAGCACCAGCGCGCGGCTGTAGCGGAAGCTGCGCGCCATCTCGCCCACCAGCGGGTCGAGCGCGCGCGTGCCCTCGCGCACCATGATCGCCGTGCTCGGCAGCTTGTTCAGCGCCACCGCGAGCACGGCGGCCGCCTCGGTCAGCCCGAACCAGATATACACCAGTACGATCAGCACCAGCGCGGGCAGGTTCAGCAGCGACGTCACCGGCGCATCCAGCAAGCGGTCGATCCGGCGCGATGCTCCCATGGCGATGCCGAGCGCCGTGCCCAACACCATTGCCAGCGCGAACGCCGCGGCCACTCGACCCAGCGTGATGGCGAAGTCGAGCGGCAACTGGCCGGTCAGCGTGAGGTGGAGCATGTCCGCCAGGACCGCGGAGACGGGCGGCAACATGCGCGCGCCGGCCAGCCGCGCTGCAACTTCCCAGATGACCAGGATGGCGATGATCGAGGCGAGCCTCGCGCGTCCCTGCACGTGCGGCCGTCGCTTCGCCTCAGGACATCCAGAACGTGCCGGCACTGAGATGCGGCGCCGGCCCCACCAGCGCCGTGCCGCCAATGGCGGCCAGAATGTCGTAGAGGCGCGCCGCGTCCCCGATCCGCGCCGGGGTCAACGGCCCAGGAACGCCGGTGCGATACCAGGCGCGCAGCCGCGCCAACTCCGCGTCGTCGCGGGCGCCCGTCAATGGCCGAATGCGCTGCCACTCCGCGTCGTCCTGCGCCAGGATCCCGCGCGCCTGACGCCCGGCGTCAAGGAAGACCCGCGCCGCTGCCGGGTTCGCACGGGCCCAATGCTCGCTGAACACGTAGCCGACAAAGGGCAGGCCGGGGGCGATGCCGAGCGCCTGCACCGCTTGCTCAACGCCTAGAACGGAGCGCATCCCGGCCGCCTCGGCGCGCGCGGCGTACGGCCAATAGGTGAGTGCGGCGTCCAGCCGTCCGGCATTAAGTTCGGCCGCGAGCAAGGGCGGTGCCGCGAATTGCGGCCGGGTTCTGGTGGCGAGGTCCATGCCGAGCGCCTTTTGCGCATAGGCGCGCAGGATCACCCAGCTTTTGTCGAGCGGGCTGCCGGCGACGCCCAGCCGCCGCCCGCCCAGATCGCCGAGCGTGCGGATGGGCGATGCGGCGGGGACGACGATCGCACCGACCGCCCCCGATGTCGGCGACAGTGTCCAGTCTGCACCGGACGCGCGCTGGCGGGAGACCCATAGCCAATCCTGCACGATCGCATCGACCCGGCCGCCCTGCAGCGCCACCTGTGCGGCTGGCGTCGCCGCCAGCGGCACGATCTCGATATGAATGCCGGGTGCGAGAGCGTGCGCGCGGATCACGTCCAGCTCCCAATCGACGCTGCCGTAGCGCAGCGCGCCAACCCGGATCGCCGGCAATCCCGCAGCGGCCCCCGCCGCCAGTGCCAAAGGTCCGAGCAGCAGAGGCCGCCGTCCGACCATCTCAGACCGGCTCCAGCGCGCGTTCCGGCCGCACCGCCGCGCGCTCCGCCGCCGAGCGATAGGCCGCATCAACCAGCGCGTAGGTGCGCAGATTGTCCGCGCCGCTGGTCTCCGGTTCGCGGCCGGCGCGCAGGCACTCGACCCAATGTCGCTGCGTGTTCAGCACGCTTTCCTGTGCCACATGCCAGGGCTGCGAAGTCCAGGCCAGCAGCGGCGAGGACACGTCGTGGTGCGTGGTGGCACCGTCGCTGACCACCACCATGCGAAGCCCCTCCAGCACTCGCAGGCTGCCGCGTGTGCCCTCGAGATGCAGCAGGGTCTGCGGAAACGGGTCGGGGTCGAGGCGGCTGCTGTACGAGCAATCGACGATGCTGGTGGCCCCGCTGCCGTGGCGCAGCAGCATCGTCGCCATGTCCTCGGCGCGGATGTGCGGCCGGATGCGCTGGGTCTGGCAATACACCGTCTCGACCTCCCCCAGGAACACGCGCGCCAGATCGAGCACGTGGATGCCGAGGTCGAGGATGATGAGCCGCTCCTCCTTCGCCAGATAGGGCTGGTTGGCGAACACGTCATAGCCTGTCCGGAACGAGACCCGGCCGAAATAGACGTCGCCGATGGCGCCTGATTGCACCACCCGCCGCGCCGCGAGCATCGGCGCCTGGAAGCGGAAGTTCTCATGCACCATCAGCGCCACGCCTGCCTCCCGGCAGGCGCGGACCATGGCCAGGCAGTCGTCCCAGACCGGCGCGAAGGGCTTTTGCACGATGCAGGGCACGCCATGACGCGCCGCGAGCTCCACCAACGGCCGATGCGACGGCATGGTGGTGGCGATGTCCACGAAATCCAGCGACTCGGCCGCGAACATCGCTTCGGCGTCGGCATAGATGCCCGCAACGCCGAACTCGCGCGCGGCCGCCCGCGCCCGACCCTCGTCGCGATCGCACACCGCGACCAGCCGCACCTCGGGAATGTCGTGCCAGGCGTGCAGGTGGTTCTGCGCGAAGAATCCGCAGCCGATCAGGCCGCCACGCAAAGGGGAACGACTGGCCCCCCGGCTCTCACCCATCATCAACCCCTCTCGTGCTCCGACCCGGGATGTTGGCACGGGCCTGCGAGGGGGTCGAGGCAGCGCCCCCTCAGAGCGGGGTTTTCTCTGTCTCCGGCCAGGCGCAGCGATAACGGGCGATCCGCAGGTTGGGGTGCTCCTGGATCCAGGTCGCGAGGTAGGGCTGCGCCTGCCACACGCAAGAATCCAGCGATCCCGAGGATTCGAACAGGATGTGCTTGTCGGCGCATGACCCCGGATGCGCCAGCAGACACAGCGTCACGATCAGATCGACCATAGCCTTTCCCCCTGTGCGGCCCGGATGCGGAGCCTTGCCGCGATGTCCCTACGCGCAGATGGCAAAGCGGATGCGCCCGACCAGAGGGCGGCCCCTATTCACCCCGGCCGGACACGCGCCATCGCCGCATCGATCGCTAACTCCTGGCGCTCCCCGCTGGCCCGGCGCTTCAGTTCGACCTGTCCGCCGGCGGCGCCGCGCGGACCCACCACGATCTGCCAGGGATGGCCCATCAGGTCGGCGTCGGCGAACTTGCGGCCGGCTCGCTCGTCGCGATCGTCGTACAGCGCCTGTCCGTCGAACCGGGCATAGAGATCCTCGCAGATCGCGTCGCAGGCCGCATCGCCCGGCTTGAGGTTCAGGATCGCCGCCGGAAACGGCGCCACGCTGTCCGGCCAGATGATCCCCGCCTCGTCGTGCGAGGCCTCGATCAGGGCCCCGACCAGCCGCGAGACGCCCACGCCATAGCTGCCCATGTGCGGGGCCACCGCGGCACCGTCGCGGCCGGCCACGGTCAGACCCATCGGCTCGCTGTATTTCGTGCCGAAATAGAAAATGTGGCCGACCTCGATCCCGCGCCCCTCGCGCTTGTCCTGCACGCCCTCCCACACCGCCGCGTCATGCTTCTCGTCCGTCGCGGCGTAAGGCGTGGTCATGCTCTCGTAAAGCCGCGCGAGATCCGCCTCGGAGGCGTGCGAGACATTCGTGCCGCTGTAATCGTGGCGTTCGAAGGCGGCGTCGTACCAGACCTGGCTCTCGCCGGTGGGGGCCAGGATGATGAACTCGTGACTGAGATTGCCGCCGATCGGGCCGGATTCCGCCGACATCGGGATCGCCTTCACACCGAGCCGCTGGAAGGTGCGCATGTAGGCCAGCATCATGCGCCGATAGCTGACGACGGCACCCGCGTAATCGAGATCGAAGCTGTAGGCGTCCTTCATCAGGAACTCGCGCCCCCGCATCACGCCGAAGCGCGGACGCACTTCGTCGCGGAACTTCCATTGGATGTGATAGACGATCTGCGGCAATTCGCGGTAGCTGCGCACCGACTGCCGGAACAGGTCGGTGATCATCTCCTCGTTGGTCGGCCCGTACAGCAGGTCGCGCTCATGCCGGTCGCGCAGCCGCAGCATTTCCGGCCCGTACGCGTCGTAGCGCCCGCTCTGCCGCCACAATTCGGCGGGCTGGATGGTCGGCATCAGCAATTCCTGCGCCCCCGCCGCGTCCTGCTCGGCGCGCACGATGTCGGCGATGCGGTCCAGCACCCGCCAGCCGGCCGGCAGCCAGGCATAGATGCCCGAGGCCGTCTGCCGCACGAGGCCCGCCCGCAGCATCAGCCGATGCGAGACGATCTGCGCCTCCGAGGGCGTTTCCTTCAGGGTCGGGATCAGGCTGCGGGACAGGCGCATAGGGAGCATCCATCGTTTCGGGAAGAAGGCGGAAGCCTAGCGGCAAGCTTGCCGGACCGCTACTTGCGCGACACCGCTTAAGCCAGGATTGCAGGTTGAGCGGATAGTAAAGCAATTTTTGTGCGCCGCACAATGACGGCCAGAAATGAACCTTCGCAACGAGCCGTCTGTACGAATAAAAGCGCGTGACATTGTGAAACACGCAAGCTAGACAGAGTACAGGCTCCGGCGTGCAGCGTAGCGGGCCAGGTTTAGGGAGCAAACGACAGTCACGCGGCGGGATGACAGGGCACACCTCATCCTGCCGCGATGATTTTTGGAGCAGGGCGACTGACTACTCGGGCGACAACGCCAGCGCGCCTGTCCGGAAGCTCAGGTAGTGGCTGGTGATGAGCAGGTAGCATCCGGTCCAGATGACCGCGGCGAGCAGCGTCGTCGCCACCACCTTCAGCAACAGCCTCGGGCGCTCCGGGGCGCCACGCCAGCCGCCGGGCACCTCATGATGGTCCGTCACCGGCCTTGTGCCGAACGGCAGGACGGCGAACAGCGCCGTCCACCAGATCATCACGTACAGCACGGTGCCGGTGAACCAATTCATGTCTCACACCCGCAGGAGATGCACGTCCACCAGGGGACGCTTCTGCAGCCGCCGCCCCAGTGCGCGCCGCAGCGCCGCCTTCGCCGCATCCACGAGAGCCGCGTCGTCGCGGCGCAACGGCATCGCCAGATCGGCGAGCGAGTCCGCCATCTCGGCCGCAATGTCGGCGGTTTCGGGATCATCGGCATCGAACAGGCCCGGCGCACTGACGCGCGGCAGTCCGCGCAGCCGGCCCGCCGCATCGGCGGCCACGCTCGCGAACACCACGCCGTTGAACAGCATCCGCCGGCGGGCACCCATCACCGCACCCTGCAACGGCACCAGCCGGTTACCGTCCAGCACCAGCCGGCCGACCGGGGCACTATCCACCACCTCCGGCACACCAGGTGCGAGGCTCAGGATGTCGCCATCCTCCAGCAGCACCGGCGTTACCCCCGACTCGCGCGCCAATGCCGCGTGCGCCGACAGATGCCGCCACTCCCCATGCACCGGCACCGAGAAGCGTGGCCGCACCAGACCGTACAGCCGTCTCAACTCGTCGCGTGCCGGATGACCCGAGACGTGGATCGCATGGTCATGGTCGGTCAGCAGCCGCACGCCCCGGCGCACCAGATTGTCCTGCACCGTGCCGATCGCCCGCTCATTGCCCGGAATGACACGGCTGGAGAACAGCACGGTGTCGCCCTCGCCCAGCTCGATGCGCGGATGCGTGTCCGCGGCGATGCGCGCCAGCGCGCTGCGCGGCTCGCCCTGGCTGCCGGTGACCAGGATCAGCAGGTTATCGTCCGGCACGTCGTTCGCCGCGTCTTCCGTCATGAACGCCGGCACGCCCTTCAGATAGCCGCATTCGCGCGCCGCGGCGTCCAGGTTGCGCAGGCTGCGGCCCACCAGGGCCACGGTGCGCCCGGCGTCGCGGGCGGCCAGCGCCACGCTCTCCACACGCGCGACGTTGCTGGCAAAGCAGGTCACGGCGACCCGCCCACGCAGCGAGGCGATGAGATCGGTGAGCGTCTCGCGCACCTCCGCCTCCGAGCCGGAATGCCCCTCCACCATCGCATTGGTGGAATCGCAGATCATGGCGAGCACGCCCTGTTCGCCGAGTGCCGCGAACGCCGCCTCGTCCGTGGGCGGTCCCACCATCGGGTGCGCATCGAGCTTCCAGTCGCCGGTATGCAGCACAGTGCCGGCGGCGGTGGTGATGGCGAGCGCCTGAGCCTCCGGGATCGAGTGGGCGACGCGCAGGAAGCGCAGACCGAACGGCCCGAGCGTGAAGGCGCTGCCGGGCGGAACCACGTGCAGCTTGACCTCGGAGAGGAGTTGCACCTCGGCCAGCTTGCGCCGCAGCACCGCGGCGGCGAACGGGCTGGCATAGACCGGGCAGCGCAATTGCGGCCATAGCCAGGCCACGGCACCGATATGGTCCTCATGCGCATGGGTGATGACCAGCCCCACCAGCCGGTCCCGCCGCTCGGCGATGAAGGCCGGGTCCGGCATCATCACATCGACCTCGGGCATTTCCGAGCCGCCGAAGCCGATGCCGCAATCGACCGCCAGCCACTGCCCGCGGCAGCGGTAGAGATTGAGATTCATGCCGATCTCGCCGGTCCCGCCCAAGGGCAGGAACGCCAGATCGCCGCTTAGCGCGTCCATTTCATAACTTTCGTGGTTCTAGGCCGACGCCGCCGCGGGCTCCGCGTCAGTCGCTATCGACCAGCCTGCTTCTGTCCCGGGGCAATGTGGGGGCGGGGTTGCGTTCCGCCAACATGCGCAACCCATCCAGCGTCAGGTCGGGGTCGATCTGCCCGATCACCGTGGTCCCCTCGGCCAGCAGCGGGGCCAGGCCGCCGGTGGCCACCACCTTCATCGGCGTCTCGGATTCCGCCTGGATGCGGGCCACCAGCCCCTCGACCATGGCGACGTAGCCCCAGTAGATGCCCGACTGCATGGCGGCGACGGTGCCGCGGCCGATCACCGCCTGCGGCCGGCCGATGCCGATGCGCGGCAGGCGGGCGGCGGCGCGGTGCAGCGCCTCGATCGACAGGTTGATGCCGGGTGCGATCACGCCGCCCTGATAGTTGCCCTCGCCGTCCACCACATCGAAGGTGGTGGCGGTGCCGAAATCGATCACCACCAGCGGCCCCCGATAGCGCCGGTGTGCCGCCAGCGCGTTCAGCAGGCGGTCCGCGCCCACCTCCTCCGGCTGATCGACGCTGATGCGAAAGCCCCAATCCAGGTTCGAGCGGGCGATCAGCGGCTCCACGTCGAACCAGTCCCGGCAGAGGTGGCGCAAATGGTACAGCGCCGCCGGCACCACCGTCCCGACCACGGCACCGGTGATGTCATGGCGCGACAGGCCGGTGTGCTGGAACAGGCCGAGCACCCAGACCGCATACTCGTCCGATGTGCGCTGCGGCTCGGTGGCGATGCGCCACACCCCGCGATAGTCGGTGCCGTCATGCACCGCCACGACCACGTTGGTATTGCCGGCATCGATCACCAGCAGCATCAGATTTCTCCAGATGCGAAGGCGTGTACGCCGTCGGCCGATTCCAGGAGCAGGCGGCCGTCCTCGCTCAGCCCGGCAAAGGCCCCGTCCACTGTCTGACCCGAGAGCCGCAGGGTCAGCGGGCTGCCGGGTTCAGGCGCATAGCGCAGCCAGGCGGCCCGCACCGCTGCAAACCCATCCGCGTCCTGCCGCGCCCGCCAGGTGTCGAGCCGCGCCAGCAGATCGGTCGCGAACGATTCGGGCGGCGGCGGCGGCAGACGCTCGGCGAGGCAGGCGGTCGCCCGGTCGGGCAGATCGGGTGCGGTTGCCAGATTGACACCGAAGCCGATCACCACCCAGTCCAGGCCCCCATCCAGCCCGGCGGCACTCTCCGTCAGGATGCCGGCCAGCTTGCGGCCGTCCAGCAGCAGGTCGTTTGGCCATTTCAGCCGCAGCGACACAGAATCCGGCAGCAGCGCCGCCACCGTATCGGCCAGCGCCACCGCGGCCAGCAATCCCCAGCGGCCGACCTCGCGCGCACGTGCCGGCGGCCGCAGCAGCACCGACAGGAACAGATTGCCCTCGGGCGAGTCCCAGCCGCGTCCCTGCGTCCCGCGCCCGGCACTCTGCCGTTCGGCCAGCACCGCCAGATGCCCCGGCTCGCCCGCCTCGGCGAGCTGGCGGCAGAGATCCTGGGTCGAGGCCAGCAGTGCGAAGGATTGCAGCCGCCACGGTTGCTCAAAGGGCGGCGGCAGCGGAGTCACCCGAACAGCACTCTTGCGGCGGCATCGGCCGCGACCAGGATCGGTGCCGGGAACAGGATGAACAGCGACGTGAACAGCCCGCTGCTGACAGCGACGAACGAGACCGAGCCGGGACGCGGATCGAACGCCTCTTCCCCTGTGTCGAAATACATCACCTTGATGATGCGGATGTAATAGAACGCGCCGATCACGCTGGTCAGCACGCCGATCACGGCGAGCGTCAGCAGGTGCTCGTGGATGGCGGCCCCGAAGATGTAGAACTTGCCCCAGAACCCGGCGAAGGGCGGGATGCCGGCCATGCTGAACATGAACACGGTCATCCACAAGGCGAGGCCCGGATCGGTGCGGCCCAGCCCCGCCAGATCGGAAATCTGCTCCAGCATCCGTCCGCGCCGGCGCATCGCCAGGATCACCGCAAGGCTGCCGGCGAACATGAACACGTAAGTGACGAGATAGATCAGCACGCCGCGGATGCCGACCGGGGTGCCGGCGGCGAGGCCGATCAGCGCGTAGCCCATGTGGCCGATCGACGAATACGCCATCAGCCGCTTGATGTTGCGCTGGCCGATGGCAGCAAGCGAGCCCAGCAGCATCGAGGCGATCGACACCACCACGATCTCCTGCCGCCACTGCACCAGCAGGTGCCCGAACGGCGTCGCCATGGCCCGCACCAGCAGCGCCACGGCCGCAACCTTCGGCGCCGTGCCGAGCAGCAGCGTCACAGGGGTCGGCGCACCCTCGTACACGTCCGGCGTCCACATGTGGAACGGCACCGCCGAGAACTTGAAGGCCAGGCCGGCGATGACAAAGACCACCCCCACGATCAGGCCGAGCGAGGCATGTGACGGATCAGCCAGCAGGCGGGCCAGATCGGCGAACGACATCGTGCCGGTAAAGCCGTAGATGAAGGTGATGCCGTACAGCAGCAGACCGGAGGCGAGTGCCCCAAGCACGAAATACTTGAGGCCCGCCTCGGACGAACGCAACTGGTCGCGGGCAAAGGCCGCCAGCACGTACAGCGCCAGCGAATGCATCTCGAGCCCGAGATACAGCGTCATCAGGTTGACTGCCGAGGCCATGATCATCATGCCCACGGTGGACAGCAGGATCAGCACCGGAAACTCGAACCGGCGCAGGTTCTGGTGCTCGTTGTAGTCGAGCGAAGAAATGATCCCGAGTGCCGAGGCAACCAGGATCAGCAGGTTGACGAAATTGCTGAAGGGATCGACGGCGAACAGGCCGTTGAACCCCGTGCCCGACCCGCCGGCGATCAGCAGCAATCCGGTCAGCAGCAGGGCGCCGACCGAGAGCATGGAGCAGACCAGGAAGCTGTCCGCGCGGCGCAGCACGCCGAATACCAGGATCGCCATGCTGGCGCAGGCCAGGAAGATCTCGGGAAGTGCCAGCACCCAGTGCTGGTCGCCGAATCCGCTCATGGCACCGACCTCGCGAGCATCACGCTGCCGGGATGCGCAAGCGCCGCCTGATGCTGCTCGACCAAGGCCCCCACCGACGCATCGAAGAAATTGGTGAAGCTGGACGGATAGACCCCCATCCAGATCGTCACCAGCACCAGCGGCACGAACACGGCGATCTCGCGCGGTGACAGGTCGAGGATGTTTTTCAGGTCAGCGCGGGTGATCGTGCCGAAGATGATGCGGCGATAGAGGTAGAGCGCGTAGATGGCGCCCAGGATCATGCCCAGGCTGCCCAGCAGCGACAGCCAGAAGCTGACCTTGAACGCGCCGACCAGCACCAGGAACTCGCCCACGAAGCCGGAGGTGCCCGGCAGGCCGATGCTGGCCATCGTGAACACCATGAAGGCCAGCGCATAGGCCGGCATCCGGTCGCCGAGGCCGCCGTATCGGGCGATTTCGCGGGTGTGGATGCGGTCGTACACCACGCCGACACAGAGAAAGAGTGCGGCCGAGACGATGCCGTGCGACAGCGCCTGGAACAGCGCGCCGTGGATGCCCTGGATGTTGAAGGTGAAGATGCCGATGGTCACGACACCCATATGCGCGACCGACGAATAGGCGATCAGCTTCTTCATGTCGGTCTGCGCCAGCGCCACCATCGCCGTATAGATGACGGCGATCACCGACAGGGCATACATCAGCGGCGCCCAATGCGCGGAGGCGATCGGCAGCATCGGCACCGAGAAGCGCAGGAAGCCATACACTCCCATCTTCAGCAGCACGCCGGCCAGGATCACAGAACCGGCGGTCGGCGCCTCCACATGCGCATCGGGCAGCCAGGTATGCACCGGCCACATCGGCACCTTGACGGCAAACGACGCCAGGAACGCGAAGAACAGCCAGGTCTGCATCGCCGCCGGGAACTGCGTGTGCAGCAAGGTCGGGATGTCTGTCGTGCCGGCGGTGTACCACATCGCCAGCAGCGCCAGCAGCATCAGCACCGAGCCGGCCAGGGTGTAGAGGAAGAACTTGATCGCCGCATAGACCCGGCGTGGGCCGCCCCAGATGCCGATGATGAGATACATCGGGATCAGCACGCCTTCGAAGAAGACGTAGAAGACCGCGAAATCCATCGCACAGAACATGCCGACCATCATGGTTTCGAGCACCAGGAAGGCCAGCATGTATTCGCGCACGCGCACCTTGATCGCATCCCAGCTCGCCAGGATGCAGATCGGCATGAGCAGCGTCGAGAGCATCACGAACAGCACAGAGATGCCGTCCACGCCCATCGCGTAGCCGATATGGTATTGCGGCATCCAGTCCAGCCGCTCGACGAACTGGAAGCCGGGCTGGCTGCGGTCGAAGTCGACCCACAGCAGCAACGACAGCGCGAACACGACAAGCGTCGTCCACAGCGCCGTCCAGCGCGCGTTGCTGGCGACGGTCGCCTCGTCGCCGCGCACGGCCATGATGATCCCTCCCCCCACCAGCGGCAGGAAGGTGAGCAGCGAAAGCAGCGGGAAGCCGGCCGCGTTCATGGAAGGGTTCACCGCAGGAACAGGAGATAGATGCCGACCAGCGCCACGAGCCCGATCAGCATGACAAAGGCATAGACGGCGATCGAGCCGGTCTGGATCTTGACCACCTGCGCCGAGCCGCCGGAGGTCAACGCCGCGAGGCCGTTCGGAACGCCGTCGATGATCGTGGCATCACCCACCTGCCACGCCGCCCGCGCCAGCGCACGATACGGCCTGACGAACAGGAAATCGTAGAGCTCGTCGAAATACCACTTGTTCAGGATGAAGCGGTAACCAGCCGGGAACGCCGCCGCCAGCCGCGCCGGCAGGCCGGGCGAGATCATGTAGAACCAGTAGGCGATGGCGATGCCCAGCAGACCCACCGACGGTCGGCGCGAAATGCACCCAGACCGGCACCTTCTCGATGCCGCTCAAGCACCGAATTGGTCTGCGAGACCTGGATCGAATTGCCCCAGAACGCGCGCCAGTCGGCACCGATCAGCTGCTCGCGGAACAGGAATCCGACGCAGATTGCCCCTACGCCCAACAGGATCAGCGGCACCGTCATCACCGGCGGGCTCTCGTGAACATGCTCCATCACGTGATGATCCGCGCGCGGCCTGCCGTGGAATGTCATGATGATGAGGCGCCAGGAATAGAACGCGGTCAGCAGCGCCCCCAGCAAGGTACACCAGAACCCGTACTGGCCGATGCCGCTATGCGCCGCCCAGGCCGCCTCGATGATCGCATCCTTGCTGAAATATCCGGAGAACGGGAATATCCCGGCCAGCGACAGGCTGCCCACCCACATCATCACGTAGGTCAGCGGGATCAGCTTCCACAAGCCGCCCATCTTGCGCATGTCCTGCTCGCCCGAAACCGCATGGATCACCGAGCCGGCGGTCAGGAACAGCAGCGCCTTGAAGAAGGCATGCGTCAGCAGGTGGAACATCGACGCCTGATAGGCGCCGACGCCAGCCGCCACGAACATGTAGCCGAGCTGCGAACAGGTGGAATAGGCGATCACCCGTTTAATGTCGTTCTGCGCGCAGCCGACGGTCGCCGCAAACAGCGCCGTCGTGGCGCCGATGAAGGTAACGATGAACAGCGCCCCCGGCGCGTAGTCGATCAGCGGCGACATGCGCGACATCAGGAACACGCCGGCCGTGACCATCGTTGCCGCGTGGATCAGGGCGGAAACCGGGGTCGGCCCCTCCATCGCGTCCGGCAGCCAGACATGCAGGCCGATCTGCGCCGATTTGCCCATCGCCCCGATGAACAGCAGCACGCCGATCACTTCATAGGCGCGCCAGGTGGTCCCCAGCACATGATAGGTGTAGTCCATGTGCTGCGGGATCGTGCCGAAGATGTCGGCGAACTGGATCGAGCCGAAGGTGAAGAACACCAGTGCGATGCCGACCGCGAAGAACAGGTCGCCCACGCGGTTGACGATGAACGCCTTCATCGCCGCGTCATTGGCGCTCTTCTTGTAATACCAGTAGCCGATCAGCAGGTAGGAGGCGAGGCCCACGCCCTCCCAGCCGAAGAACAGCTGCACCAGATTGTCGGCCGTCACCAGCATCAGCATGGCGAAGCTGAACAGCGACAGGTAGCTGAAGAAGCGCCACGTTCCGGTCTCGTGGCTCATGTAGCCGATGCTGTAGATGTGGATGAGCGTCGCGACCACGGTGACCATCGCCACCATCACCGCCGAGAGAGTGTCGTAGCGCAGCGCCCAGGTGACGTGGAACGACCCAGCATCGATCCAGGTGCCGAGCGACACCGTGCCGGTGCCTGGCCCCCTGATAGACCAGCGCCACGAACGCCGAGACACCACAAACAGAAGCCAGGATCATCAGCAGGATGGTAACGGCCTGCGCCGCCCGATCGCCGATCTGGCGGCCGAGCAGCAGGGCGATCAGCGATCCCAGCAGCGGCGCCAGCACCGCGACGGCGTACAGCATCGCCCCTCAGCCCCTCATCAGATTCACGTCCTCGACCTCGATCGAGCCGCGATTGCGGAAATAGATCACCACGATGGCGAGCCCGATCGCCGCCTCGGCTGCGGCCACGGTCAGCACGAACATGGCGAACATCTGGCCCACCATGTCGTCCAGCGCCGCCGAGAACGCCACCAGGTTGAGATTGACCGCAAGCAGGAGAAGCTCGATCGACATCATGATGATGATGACGTTCTTGCGGTTGAGAAAGATGCCGAACACACCCAGCACGAAGAGAATGGCGCCGACCGTCAGGTAATGACCGAGTCCCACCTGCATGTCAGTGCCCCGCCCCGTGATGCGTGTCGGCCTGCGCCGCTTCCGCCTCGGCCACCGCCTCCCTCTCCTCGACGATCGGCCGGTAGATGCCGAGCGTGTCGACCCCCGCGCCCAGCGGTGCCGTGACCATCGCCAGCGTTTCCGCCGGATGGCGGGCCACCTGCCGGGCGATGCTCTGCCGGCGCGAGACCGAGAGCGGTCGTTCACCGCGCTCGCGCAAGGTCAGCACGATCGCCCCGATCATGGCGATCAGCAGGATGACCCCGGCTGACTGGAACAGGAACACGTAGTCCGTGTAGATCATCTGCCCGAGCTGTGCGGTGTTGTGCAGCCCGTCGATGCGCGGCGCCATGCGCAGCGTCACCGCCTCGGGCGCGAAATGCCAGCCGCCCAGCACGATCCCCAGTTCCACCAGCAGCACCACGCCGACCGCGGCACCCACCGGCAGGTAGCGCTGGAATCCCTCACGCAGCTCGACGAAGTCGATGTCGAGCATCATCACGACGAACAGAAACAGCACGGCGACGGCGCCGACATAGACGATGACCAGGATCATCGCCAGGAACTCGGCCCCGGCCAGCAGGAACAGCGCCGCCGCGTTGAAGAAGGCGAGGATCAGAAACAGCACCGAATGCACGGGATTGCGCGCGGTCACCACCATCGCCGCCGACAGCAGCAGGATGACGGAGAAGATGTAGAAGAAGATGCTGGCGAGGATCATCGGCCCATACTCTCCCCGTCATGGCCGCGCTTGACCCGGCCATCCACGGCCAGCTCCGTGCGGCGGGTGGATGCCCGGATCAAGTCCGGGCATGACGGGACTGGGCGCAGGGCAGGCATCGGAGCGATCATCGGTATGGCGCGTCCAGTTCCAGCCGCCGCGCCAGTTCCGGCTCCCAGCGGTCGCCATTGGCCAGCAGCTTGCCCTTGTCGTACAGCAGCTCCTCGCGCGTCTCGGTCGCGAACTCGAAATTCGGCCCCTCGACGATCGCGTCCACCGGGCAGGATTCCTCGCACAGCCCGCAATAGATGCACTTCGTCATGTCGATATCGTAGCGCGTGGTGCGCCGGCTGCCGTCGGCACGCGGCTCGGCCTCGATGGTGATGGCCTGCGCCGGGCAGATCGCCTCGCACAGCTTGCAGGCGATGCAGCGCTCCTCGCCGTTCGGATAGCGGCGCAGCGCGTGCTCGCCCTTGAAGCGCGGGCTGATCGGGTTCTTCTCGTACGGGTAGTTCAGCGTCGCCTTGCGCTTGAAGATGTAGCGCAGCGTGATCCCAAGACCGAACACGATGTCGTTCAGCAGCAGGCTGCGCGCGGTGCGGTCGAGGAAGGCCATCAGGCGCACTCCGGTTGCACGTGCGGCATAGACCGCGGGTCGGCAGGCATCAAGCCACCCTCCTCAGGCAATCCGCGGCAGCCAGCCCAAGGCCAGCAGCACGCCCGCGACCAGGACGAGATAGGCGAGCGACCCCGGCAGAAAGACCTTCCAGCCCAGCCGCATCAATTGATCGTAGCGGAAGCGAGGCAGCGTGCCGCGCACCCAGATGAACACGAACAGGCACAGGCAGACCTTCAGGATGAACCAGATCGGCCCGATCTGCGGCAGGATGCCGAACGGCCCCAGCCAGCCGCCCAGGAACAGGATCGTCGTCAGCGCCGACATCAGGATCATGTTCATGTATTCGCCGAGGAAGAACAGCGCGAACGCCATGGCACCGTATTCGACGAAGAACCCGGCCACGATCTCGCTCTCGCCTTCCGGCAGGTCGAAGGGCGAGCGGTTGGTCTCGGCGAGCGCCGAGACGAAGAACATGACGAACATCGGCAGCAGCGGGATGCAGAACCAGATATGCCGTTGCGCCAGCACGATGTCGTTGAGATTGAGGCTGCCCACGCACAGCAGCACGGCGACGAGGATGAAGCCGATCGAGACCTCATAGGAGACCATCTGCGCTGCCGAGCGCATGGCCCCCAGGAAGGCGTATTTCGAGTTGCTGGCCCAGCCGGCGACGATGATGCCGTACACGCCCAGGCTGCTGATCGCATACAGGTACAGGATGCCCACATTGATGTCGGCGATGGCCCAGCCGTTGTTGACGGGAATCACCGCCCAGGCGATCGCCGCCAGTCCGAAGGTCAGCATCGGCGCCATCAGGAACAGGTAACGGTTCGCCCCGGCAGGGATCACCGTCTCCTTCATGATCATCTTGATGGCGTCGGCGAAGGGCTGGAACAGGCCGAACGGTCCGACCACGTTCGGTCCCTTGCGCAGCTGGATCGCCGCCAGCACGCGCCGCTCCGCCAACGTCAGATACGCCATGAGCAGCAGCACCGGCACCAGGATTGCCAGTGTCTTGCCCACGATCAGCAGGAACAGCAGGAAATCGTCCATCGTCTATTCCGCCGCCATCGGCATCGGCGCGATCTCCGCGACACAGGCGGCCATGGTCGGGCTGGCCCGGCTGATCGGGTCGGTCTGGTAGTACGTGTCGAACCACGGCCGGAACGCCGCATCCCCGAGCGGTCGCCGCCGGAACGTCCGGACCGCTCTGGTCGGAGCAGCCGAAACGCGGCAGCGTGTCGACCGATCGCGAATACCGGGTTCACCTGCTCCAGCCGCGCGCGCAGCTGTTCAAGACTGTCATAGGGCAGCACCTTGCCCAGAACGGCGCTGGCAGCGCGCAGGATCGCCCAATCCTCGCGCGCCTCGCCCGGCGGCCGCACCGCCATGAAGCCGCGCTGCACCCTGCCCTCGGTGTTCACATATGTCCCGCTCTTCTCGGTATAGGCCGCACCCGGCAGGATCACATCGGCCCGCGCGGCACCCCGTTCGCCGTGATGGCCCTGATAGACCACGAAGGTCTCGCGGCCGATGCGCGAGGCGTCGAACTCATCGGCGCCCAGCAGCCACAGCACATCGACCCCGCCGCCCAGCATTTCGGACAGAGGCTTGCCGCCCGCGCCCGGCAGGAAGCCGAGATCGAGTGCGGCGACGCGCGAGGCAGCCGTGTGCAGCATGTTGAACCCATGCCACTCCGGCGTCAGCATTCCCCTCTCGGCCGCAAGCCGCCAGCACGCCGCCAGGATCGCCAGGCCGTCCGGCCGCGCGATCGCCGACTGGCCCACGACGATCATCGGTCGCTTCGCCGCGTCGAGCCGTGCAGCGAACCCGCCCAGCGCCTCCAGCGCTGCCGGCCCGTCGCCCAGATGCTCGTAGCTATAGGTCAGCTCCGCCGCCGATCCGATCAGCCCGATCGGGAATCCGCCGGCGAGCCAGCGCTTGCGGATGCGCGCGTTCAGGATCGGCGCCTCGTGGCGCGGATTGGTGCCGACCAGCAGCAGCGCGTCGGCGTCCTCGATTCCGGCGATGGTCGTATTGAACAGGTAGAAATCGCGCCGTGCCGCAGCGTACTGCGCGCCATCCTGGCGGCAGTCGAGATTGGTCGAACCGAGCCGTTCCATCAGATCGCGCAGCGCCAGGATGCTCTCGGCGTCCGCCAGGTTGCCCGCCACGGCACCGATCCGCTCGCCGGCTCACGCCCTTGAGGCGCATCGCAATGGTCAGCAAAGCGCCTCGTCCCAGCTCGCGCGCTCCAGCCGTCCGCCGCGCCGCACCCAGCAGCTATCGAGCCTGCGGCGCAGCAACCCGTCGATGGCGTGGCGCGACTTGTCCGCGAGCCATTCCTCGTTCACGTCCTCGTTCAGCCGCGGCAGAACCCGCAGCACTTCCGGCCCGCGGCTGTCCACGCGGATGTTGCTGCCGACAGCATCCAGCACATCGACGCTGTCCGTCTTGCGCAGCTCCCAGGAGCGCGCGACGTAGGCGTAGGGCTTGCTGGTCAGCGCGCCCACGGGGCAGATATCGACCAGATTGCCGGACAGCTCGCTGGTCAGCGCGCGCTCGACGTAGTTGGTGACTTCCATGTTCTCGCCGCGCGCCACGGCTCCCAGCTCAGGCACGCCGGCGATTTCGGTCGCGAACCGGATGCAGCGCGTGCATTGGATGCAGCGCGTCATGATCGTCTTGACCAGCGGCCCGAGATACTTGTCCTTCACCGAGCGCTTGTTCTCGAGATAGCGCGAGCCGCCGCGCCCGTAGCCCACCGCCTGATCCTGCAAATCGCACTCGCCGCCCTGATCGCAGATCGGGCAGTCGAGCGGGTGGTTGATGAGCAGGAATTCCATCACGCCCCTACGCGCGTTGCGCACCATCGGCGTATCGGTGTGCACCACCATGCCCTCAGCCACCGGATAGCCGCACGAGGCCACGGGCTTCGGTGCTTTCTCGACTTCCACGAGGCACATGCGGCAATTGCCGGCGATCGACAGACGGTCGTGATAGCAGAAGCGCGGCACCTCGCGACCGGCCTGCTCGCAGGCCTGGATCAGCGCCGAGCCTGGTGCGACCTCAACCTCGATGCCGTCGATGGTGAGTTTGACCATCGCGCCCTACTCCGCCGCCATCGCCAGGTGCACCGTGCTACCTCGGCGCTTGTAGGCAGCGATGCGCGCCTCGATCTCGGGGCGGAAGTGCCGGATCAGACCCTGCACCGGCCAGGCTGCTGCGTCGCCCAGCGCGCAGATCGTGTGACCCTCGATCTGCCGCGTCACCTGCTCCAGCACATCGATCTCCTCGGGTTCGGCACGGCCTTCGACCAGGCGGTACATAACCCGCATCATCCAGCCGGCGCCCTCGCGGCAGGGGGTGCATTGGCCGCAGCTCTCGTGCTTGTAGAATTGCGAGATGCGCGCGATGGCGCGGATGATATCGGTGCTGCGGTCCATGACGATCACCGCCGCCGTGCCCAGCCCGCTCTTCACATCGCGCAGGCTGTCGAAATCCATCAGCACCGTGTCGCAGATGTCCTTGGGGATCACCGGCACCGAGGAGCCGCCGGGAATGACCGCCAGCAGATTGTCCCAGCCGCCGCGCACGCCGCCGCAATAGCGGTCGATCAGCTCGCGCAACGGAATGCCGAGCTCCTCCTCGACATTGCACGGCTTGTTCACATGGCCGCTGATGCAGAAGATCTTCGTGCCGGTGTTCTTCGGTCGTCCGAGTGCGGAGAACCAGGCAGCGCCACGGCGCATGATGGCGGGCGCGACCGCGATCGATTCGACGTTGTTGACTGTGGTCGGACAGCCATACAGCCCGACCGCCGCCGGAAACGGCGGCTTCATGCGCGGCAGGCCCTTCTTGCCTTCCAGGCTCTCCAGCATCGCCGTCTCTTCGCCGCAGATATAGGCGCCGGCGCCGCGATGCACGTAGATGTCGAAATCCCAGCCTGAGCCGCAGGCGTTCGGCCCGACCAGCCCGGCCTCGTACGCCTCGGCGATCGCCGCTTCGAGGTTCAGCGCCTCGTTGTAGTATTCGCCGCGGATGTAGATGTAGCAAACATGCGCCTGCATCGCGAACGAGGCGACCAGGGCGCCCTCGATCAGCTTGTGCGGATCGTGGCGCATGATGTCCCGGTCCTTGCAGGTTCCGGGCTCGCTCTCGTCGGCGTTGATCGTGAGGTAATGCGGCCGCTCGCCCAGCGTCTTGGGCATGAACGACCATTTCATGCCGGTCGGGAATCCGGCACCGCCGCGGCCGCGCAGGCCGGAGGCCTTCATCTCGTCGATGATGGCGTCGCGCCCGCGCGCCAGGATCGCCGCCGTGTCGTCCCAGTCGCCGCGCGACCGCGCTCCGGCCAGCCGCCAGTCGTGGATGCCGTACAGATTGGTGAAGATGCGGTCCTTGTCGTCGAGCATCTTCCTACTCCGCCTGCGTCTGGTCTTGCAGGCTGGTCAGGGTGTTCGGCCCGCCGATCGGTGCCGAGGTCTGGCGGCCGATCATCGAGCCGGGCTGTGGCGGCGCCTCGCCCTGCTTCAGCGCGATCAGCAGCCGTTCCGTGATCTCCGCGTCCATATCCTCGTAGTAGTCGTCGTTGATCTGCAGGATCGGCGCGTTGACGCAGCCGCCGAGGCATTCCACCTCGGTCATGGTGAATAGCCCGTCGGCACTCGTCTCGTGCCAGCCCGTGATGCCGGTCACGCGCCGGCACGCCGCCACAACATCGTCCGATCCGCGCAGCCAGCACGGCGTCGTCGTGCAGACCTGCAAATGGAACTTGCCGACCGGTGAGGTGTTGAACATCGTGTAGAACGTCGCGACCTCGTATACCCGGATCGGCGGCATCGACAGCCGCTTCGCCACCGCATCCATCGCGACACGCGGCACCCAGCCGCTGCCGGTCTGCCGCCGCATCTGGTCCTGCGCCACGTACAGCAGCGCGATCACCGCACTCGCCTGCCGCCTCGGCGGGTATTTGGCGACCAGCCGCGCCGCCTCGCGCTCGCTCTCCTCGTCGAACGCAAAATGAACAGGCTGCGGAATGTTCTGCCCCGTCGAGCCGTCGCCGATATCGTCCGCCGCCACCTGCTCCACCATCCGCGCTATCTGTCGATCTCGCCGAACACGATGTCGATCGAACCGATGATCGCCACCGTGTCAGCCAGCATGTGCCGTTTCGCCATCACCTCCAGCGCCTGCAAGAACGCGAACCCGGTCGGGCGGATCTTGCAGCGGTACGGCCGGTTGGTGCCGTCGGCCACCAGGTACACGGCAAACTCACCCTTCGGCGCCTCGACGGCCGTGTAGGTGGCGCCCGCCGGGACGTGATAGCCTTCGGTGAACAGCTTGAAGTGATGGATCAACGCCTCCATCGAACGCTTCATCTCCGCGCGCGCCGGCGGCGAAATCTTGTTGTCCTGAACCTTCACCGGCCCGGGCTTCATCGCCGCCAGACACTGCCTGATGATCTTGACGCTCTCGCGCATCTCGGCCACGCGCACCAGGTAGCGGTCGTAGCAGTCGCCATTGCGTCCGACCGGGATCTCGAACGCGACGCGGTCATACATGTCGTATGGCTGCGACCGCCGCAAATCCCACGGCACGCCGGAGGCCCGCAGATTCGGCCCGGCAAAGCCCCAGGCGAGCGCCTGCTCTGCCGGCATGATGCCGATATCCACCGTGCGCTGCTTCCAGATGCGATTCTCGGTAAGCAGCACCTCCATGTCGTCAATCCACTTCGGGAACGTCTCGGCCCATTCGGCGATCCGTTCCTCAAGCCCCGCCGGCAGGTCGCGCGACACGCCACCCGGACGAAAATAGTTCGCGTGCAGCCGCGCACCCGAGGCCGCCTCGTGGAACTCCATCAGCTTCTCGCGTTCCTCGAAGCCCCACAGGCTCGGCGTCAGCGCGCCCACGTCGAGCGCGTACGACGTGACGTTCAGCAGATGGTTCAGGATGCGGGTGATCTCGGCGAACAGCGTGCGGATCCAGCGCCCGCGTTCCGGCACCTCGATGCCCAGCAGCTTCTCGGTCGCGAGCGCGAAGACGTGCTCGCAGCACATCGGGCTGACGTAGTCGAGGCGGTCGAAATACGGCACCGCCTGCATGTAGGTCTTGTATTCGATCAGCTTCTCGGTGCCGCGATGCAGCAGGCCGATATGCGGATCGGCGCGCTCGACGACCTCGCCATCCATCTCCAGGATCAGTCGCAGCACGCCGTGCGCTGCCGGATGCTGCGGGCCGAAATTGATGGCGTGGCTGTCGATCTCCACCCGTTGCGTCGGCCCGACAGGCTCCTGCAGGATCGTCGCACTCATGGCTTGATCCCCGCCCCGGCCGGCATGGGTGCCGGCGCGCCCGCGCCGAGCTTGCCCTCGGCCCGCGTTTCATGCGCCTTCTCGTCGCCGGGCAGCGTGGTCATCGCCTCCCACGGCGAGAGGAAGTCGAAGCTGCGGAACTCCTGCGTCAGCTTCACCGGCTCGTAGACCACCTGCTTGCGGTCCTCGTCGTAGCGCAGCTCGACATAGCCGGTGAGCGGGAAGTCCTTGCGCATCGGATGCCCCTCGAACCCGTAATCGGTGAGGATGCGGCGCAGATCGGGCTGGCCGGAGAACACGATGCCGAACAGATCCCAGGCCTCGCGCTCCCACCAGGTGGCGACCGGCCACACGCCGCAGACCGACGGCACCGGCGTCTCCTCGCCGGCCGTGACCACTACGCGCACGCGCTGGTTCAGCCTGACGGACAGCAGGTTGTAGACGACGTCGAACCGCTCCGGCAGGCGCTCCGGCCAGTCCACGCCACACAGATCCATCAACTGCTCGCAGGCGAAGCGCGGGTCGTCGCGCAGCGCGGTCGCGATCTCGACGATCGAATCGGCGCGCGCGTGCGCGACCACCTCGCCCTTCTCCACGCCGCAGGACTGTACGCCCGGAATCGTGGCGACCGCTTCCGCCAACGCGGCGGTGCGCTCGGGAGCGAACGGGGCGGAATACGTCTCAACCACGCAGGATGCTCCCGGTCCGGCGGATCTTCTTCTGCAACTGCATGATGCCGTACACCAGCGCCTCAGCCGTGGGCGGGCAGCCCGGCACGTAGATATCCACCGGCACTACCCGATCGCATCCGCGCACCACCGAATAGGAATAATGATAGTAGCCGCCGCCATTTGCGCAGCTACCCATGCTGATGACCCAGCGCGGCTCGGGCATCTGGTCGTACACCTTGCGCAGTGCCGGGGCCATCTTGTTGCAGAGCGTGCCGGCCACGATCATCACGTCGCTCTGGCGCGGGCTGGCACGCGGGATCACCCCAAGCCGATCGAGGTCGTAACGCGGCATATAGGCCTGGATCATCTCCACCGCGCAGCAGGCGAGCCCGAAGGTCATCGGCCACAGGCTGCCGGTGCGCGCCCAGTTCACCAGCCGGTCGATATTGGCGACCACGAAGCCCTTGTTGTCGATCTCGCCGGTGATCCCCTTGACCACCGCATCCTGCTCCGGCCCCGGCGGCAGGTGCTGCCGGTTCCAGGCGATGTCCTGTTCGGTCGTGGCGCTCATGGTGCAAGTATCCTCGTGGAACTGTCAGCCCGCCGGAAAGTCATTCCCAGTCAAGCGCGCCCTTGTTCCACTCATATATGAAGCCGATGGTCAGCACCGCAAGGAAGACCAGCATCGACAGGAACCCGAACAGCCCGATCTCCGACAGGCTGACCGCCCAGGGGAACAGGAACGCCACCTCCAGGTCGAAGATGATGAACAGGATGGCGACCAGGTAGAACCGCACGTCGAACCGGCGGCGGGCGTCGTCGAACGCCTCGAAGCCGCACTCATAGGCCGAGACCTTCTCGGGATACGGTTTCTGCCGTGCCGCCAGCAGCGAGCCCCCGACCAGGGCCAGGCCGATCACCGCCGCAATGGCGATGAACACCAGGATCGGAAAGTAGCCGGCCAGGACCGAAGGCATCGCCTCACCTATCTCTCGGCGCCTGGCGTCATTGCCGCACCGCAGCGCGGCCGCACCATAGCGCAAGCGCCGCCGCGCGCCATAGGGCGGAACCCTCGTCGTCCACGGCTCCTGAGCCTGTGCGGCGCTGGGGGAAATCCTGCCGCTGGCGCGAGTGACGGGGCTCGAACCCGCGACCTCCGGCGTGACAGGCCGGCGCTCTAACCAACTGAGCTACACCCGCTGCGGCAGGGCGCAGCACTTAGAACCGGGCCGGCAACCCGTCAAGCGCCTGGCGCGGCGTTCAGGCTCCGACGGTGCCTTTATCCGTCAGCACGCAGCCGCTGATCCGCCAGGTGCCGTCCGTCTCGTGCTCCATGAAATACAGCGCCTGATGACCGCCCCCGTCCGGGCCGGTGATGTCGAGCGTCTGCACCACATGCCCGTCCCGCCCGACGACCGGGCCGAATGCCGTGGTCTGCGGCCGATAGACTGGCTGGTAACCGCGGCGAACCATGTCCATGAAGGCGGCCGGATCGCCGCCAAACTGCGCCTGTATGCCGGGAGAAGCCTCCGCGAACGCCCCCGGGCCATCGTCGCGGCGGAACGCCTCGAGTTGCGTCTGGATCACCTGCTGGATTGCCGCTCGGTCGGCCGGCGCCACGGGTGTCGCCTCGTCAGCCCGGACCACTCCGCCGAGGAGACAAAGCGCCAGCGGCACAATCACACGGATCCTCATTCGTGGCTCCTGAGATGATGGCACACTTGCGATCTGGGCGTCTCTGGAGGCAATTCAACGAGCGCCACTGCGACAGGCGCTCACACCGGACGGTGCCGGCAGACTGAACGGTCTCGACAGGCGGCCAGGACATGGACATGCAAGCCTATCGGCTCTCGCAGCTGGATGTCGTCGGGTGTTGACGCAGATCCTCCGCCGGGTGCCGCTCGGCCTGTTCACGCCGTTTCGCGCCGGCATTCACCGCTTTCCGCGGGGCAGCCTGCCGCGCAACATATGCGTGGGCATCGTTCGACATGCAGAGCGGGCGAACCGGTTTCGCCTGGCCGATCGGGTCTCGGAAATTCGACCGCTCGACGACCGGACGATCACTTTCCAATCGGTCGACTTCATGGTCATGGACGCCGTCTACTGGACCGGCATCCAGGGTTACGAGGGCATCCTGGCCGAGGTCTGGAAAAGCCTGTGCTCGAAGTCGCGCAACGTCCTGGAGATCGGGGGCAATGTCGGGCTGTTTACCGTCATCGGCGGCCGCGTGGCGCAGGGTTCCTACACGGTCCTGGAGCCGCTGCCGGGAAATGCAGCCATCCTGACCGGCAACCTTGGACGCAACGGGCTGGACCACATCCAGGTCATCCAGGCAGCGGCCATTCCCGATGCGACACCGCGCCTGATCGGACTGAGCGTGCCGGACGAGAGGAGAGATGCCCCGGTGGGTGCCCACCTGGTCAGCGGCACCGAGGTCGCTGGCCGCAGCAGCGTGAGGGTGCTCACGGTGGATGGGCACCCGTTCCGGACGCTGGTCCGGGGACGCGATCTGATCAAAATTGATGCCGAGGGGATCGAGTCCGACCTGCTGCTCAGCGCCCTTGACCTCCTCATGCAGAGCCAGCCAACCCTAGTCGTCGAGCTCCTGCCGGAAGCCAGGAACCTTGCCCAGACGCTCGCCGAGCTCGCGAGAAGGGTCGGCTACACCATCTCGATCATACCGGCGTACGGCTCGGATGTGATCGTCGAAGTCGCCGCGGACGAGTTGACCTCCGATCTACCGAGCCGGTTCCACTCGAAGGACGTCGTGCTGTCGCGCGCGCCTCTTCCCACCGCGCCCGCACCCGCGCCCAGCCCGGCGGCGGCCGGCCCGCGATCGTGACCAGAATCGCCGCGCTGCGGAACCACCCCGGCCGGGCCGCCGTTGACGGGGTGGAGAATGCACTATGCAGAAAAGCGCGCCCCCTGGGGCAATCCGGGCTCGTGGGTCGCGCCGGCGGCGGACTTCCTGGCTGGCATGCCTAATAAGCTTGGCTGCGTGCGCAGCCCTCTGCGGTCCCGCGGTTGGCCAGGACAATCCGCCCACGCCGCCCAACCTGATCCTTCCGCCCGCCAGCGGTGCCACGCCGCCGCAAACAGGCCCTTCCGGCGTGCCGAAAACCGGAGTCATTCGCCCACCGGCGCATGTCGATCCCGGCATCAAGGCGAAGCCGCCAGTTCCGCCATCGCAGTTGCCGATGCCGGTGATTCCGCCGCCCGGCACGGCCGGCGAAAACCAATCGGTGCAGCCTCGGTAGAATCAATTGCGTCGGACCGTGCTCGACAGGCCTCATCGCGAGCTTAGCTGCCTGCTCTTTCCGGCTGGTCCGACCCACCGAGCGAGATCCAAGGTGAAGAACCCCATGCCCGGTCCGGGTTCCAGCACCGTCATTCCCTCGTGGACATAGGGCGCCAGAAGGGCCGCCGGGTCACACTGCAAGCGACGCAGCGGACGGGCCAGCATGTATCCGATCCACCACGGACATACGCCATGGACAGACGCCATGCCTCCGCATCACGGTCTTCATCCACGCGGGTCCAGGCAGGCGCCGGGCGGAATGGGCGGTGACGGTTTCGAACCGCCGACCCTCTCGGTGTAAACGAGATGCTCTACCGCTGAGCTAACCGCCCGTGCCGCGGCACCTCCCGGATCAGTGGGGCAGCGAAGGCGCCGCCGGCGGGACCACCGTGGCCGCGACCGCCGGCTCGGTATCCGGGGGTTCGGTCCACTCGATCGGCTCCGGCTTGCGTGCCAGCGCCTGGGCGATGACGTCGTCCACGTGCGCCACCGGCACCAGCGTGAGGTTCTTCTTCACGTTGTCCGGGATCTCCGCCAGATCCTTCTCGTTCTCCTTCGGGATGAACACTGTGGTGATCCCGGCCCGCAGTGCCGCCAGCAGCTTCTCCTTCAGACCGCCGATCGGCAGCACCCGGCCGCGCAGCGTGATCTCGCCCGTCATTGCCACATCGCGCCGCACCGGAATGCCGGTCAGTACCGAGACGATGCTGGTGGCCATTGCGATGCCCGCCGAAGGTCCGTCTTTCGGCGTCGCACCCTCGGGTACATGCACGTGGATGTCGCGCTTCTCGAACAGCGTCGGCTTCAAGCCGAAGGTTACGGCGCGGCTGCGGACGTAGGAGAGGGCTGCGGACACGCTCTCCTGCATCACGTCGCCCAGCTTGCCGGTAGTCTTCACATTGCCCTTGCCGGGCACCATCACGCTCTCGATGGTCAGGATCTCGCCGCCCACCTCGGTCCAGGCGAGACCGGTGACGACGCCTACCATGTCCTCATCCTCGAGATCGCCGTAGCGGAACTTCCGCACGCCGGCATATTTCTCGAGATTCTTCGGCGTGAAGGTCACCTTCTTGACCTTCTTGGTGACGATGTCCCGGACCGCCTTGCGCGCCAGATTGGCCATCTCGCGCTCCAGGTTCCGCACTCCCGCCTCGCGCGTGTAGTAGCGGATCAGGTCGCGCAACCCGTCATCGGTGATCGACCATTCACCGGACTTCAGGCTGTGCGCCTCGCTCTGCTTGGCGAACAGATGCCGCTTGGCGATCTCCACCTTCTCGTCCTCGGTGTAGCCGGGGATGCGGATGATCTCCATGCGGTCCATCAGCGGCTGCGGCATGCGCAGGCTGTTGGCGGTGGTCACGAACATCACGTCCGACAGGTCGTAATCGACCTCCAGGTAGTGATCGGCGAAGGTGCTGTTCTGCTCCGGGTCCAGCACCTCGAGCAGCGCGGAGGACGGATCGCCGCGCCAGTCCGCACCAAGCTTGTCGATTTCGTCGAGCAGGAACAGCGGGTTGCTGGTCTTGGCCTTTTTCATGCCCTGGATGACCTTGCCCGGCATCGAGCCGATATAGGTCCGCCGATGGCCGCGGATTTCCGCCTCGTCACGCACGCCGCCCAGGCTCATGCGCACGAAGTTGCGCCCGGTGGCGCGCGCCACCGACTTGCCGAGCGAGGTCTTGCCAACGCCGGGTGGTCCCACCAGGCACAGGATCGGCCCGCGAATCTTGCCGCTGCGCGATTGCACGGCGAGGTATTCTAGGATGCGCTCCTTGACCTTCTCCAACCCGTAATGGTCGGCGTCGAGCACGCGCTCGGCTTCCAGCACGTCGTTCTTGACCTTGCTGCGCTTCTTCCAGGGGATCGACAGCATCCAGTCGAGATAGTTGCGCACGACCGTCGCCTCGGCGCTCATCGGGCTCATGGTGCGCAGCTTCTTCAGCTCGCCCAGCGCCTTTTCCATCGCCTCCTTGGAGAACTTTGTCTTCTTGATGCGCGCTTCGAGTTCGGCGGTCTCGTCCTTTCCGTCCTCGCCTTCGCCCAACTCCTTCTGGATCGCCTTGAGCTGCTCGTTCAGGTAGTACTCGCGCTGCGTCTTCTCCATCTGCCGCTTGACGCGGTTGCGGATACGCTTCTCGACCTGCAGCACGCCGATCTCGGATTCCATGTGTCCGAACACGCGCTCCAGCCGCTCGCCGACCTTGGCGGTTTCCAGCAGCTCCTGTTTCTCGCCGATCTTGAGGCTCAAGTGTGCCGCCACCGTATCGGCCAGCTTCGATGCCTCCTCGATCTGGTTGATCGAGACCAGCACCTCGGGAGCGATCTTCTTGTTGAGCTTGATGTACTGCTCGAATTGGCCGACCACCGTACGGCCCAGCGCCTCCAGCTCGCGTGCCTCGCCGACCTCCTCGGCCAGTGGCTCGACGAACGCCTCGAAATAGCTGTCGGTCTCCTTGAAGCTGCTGATGCTGGCACGGCGTCCGCCCTCGACCAGCACCTTCACGGTACCGTCCGGCAGCTTCAGCAATTGCAGGATCGTCGAGACCGTGCCGACCCGGTAGATCTCGTCGGCCGAGGGGTCGTCCTGCGCCGCGTTCTTCTGGGCGACCAGCAGGATCTGCTTGTCGTCCTTCATCACCGCTTCGAGCGCGCGCACGCTCTTCTCGCGCCCGACGAACAGCGGCACGATCATGTGCGGAAAGACGACGATGTCGCGCAACGGCAGCACCGGCAGGAGTTCGCCGCGCACCGGCACCGGCTTCGCCGGCCGGCGCGCTGACTTGTCGGCTTCGGGAACTTCGGATGACGCCATGTTGACTTCCTTCAGGGCCGTCCGCCCGGACCGGAACAGGACCGGCGGGCGTGCCCTGTCATCGGCAGGGACTTCGGATCGGAGCGGCAGGCGTCGGACCCCAACGGGTTAGCGGCCGCGAGACGCCGTATGAACGTTGTGAATATCGGCACCGTCTCGCCATGAACAAGACCCGGCGGCAGCGCCCGGCCGTCTGCGTCAGGCGCTGTTCTCGACGCGCTCCTTGCCATAGACGAAAACCGGGCTGGCTCGCAACTCCGCCACCTCGCGATTGATCACCACTTCCTCCACCCCGTCCAGGCTCGGCAGGTCGAACATGGTACCGAGCAGGATGCTCTCCATGATCGAGCGCAGGCCGCGCGCGCCGGTGCGCCGGGCGATGGCCCGCTTGGCCACCGACCCCATCGCGTCCTCGGTAAAGCTCAGTTTCACGCCCTCCATCTCGAACAGGCGGGCGTACTGCTTGACCAGCGCGTTCTTCGGCCGGGTCAGGATCTCGATCAAGGCACCCTCGTCCAGATCCTCAAGCGTGGCCACCACCGGCAGACGGCCGATGAACTCCGGAATCAGGCCGAACCGCAGCAGATCTTCCGGCTCGACCTCGCGCAGGATGGCGCCGGTGCGCCGCTCGTCCGGATCGCGCACATCCGAGCCGAAGCCCATGCCCGACCCCTTGCCACGGGCCGAGATGATCTTCTCCAGGCCGGAGAAAGCGCCACCGCAGATGAACAGGATATTCGTGGTATCGACCTGCAGGAATTCCTGCTGCGGGTGCTTGCGGCCACCCTGCGGCGGCACCGAGGCCACGGTGCCCTCCATGATCTTCAGCAGCGCCTGCTGCACCCCCTCGCCGCTCACGTCACGGGTGATGCTGGGGTTGTCGGATTTGCGGCTGATCTTGTCGACCTCGTCGATATAGACGATGCCGCGCTGCGCCCGCTCGACGTTGTAATCCGCCGACTGGAGCAGCTTCAGGATGATGTTCTCGACATCCTCGCCCACATAGCCCGCCTCGGTGAGGGTCGTGGCGTCCGCCATGGTGAACGGCACGTCGAGGATGCGGGCGAGGGTCTGCGCCAGCAGCGTCTTGCCCGAGCCCGTGGGGCCGACCAGCAGGATGTTGCTCTTGGCGATCTCGACGTCGTTGTTCTTGGCGCCGTGCGCCAGCCGCTTGTAGTGGTTGTGGACGGCGACGCTCAGCACGCGCTTGGCGTGGGCCTGGCCGATCACGTAATCGTCCAGAACCTTGCAGATTTCCTTGGGGGTCGGCACCCCGTCGCGAGACTTCACAAGGTGCGTCTTGTGCTCCTCGCGGATGATGTCCATGCAGAGTTCGACGCATTCGTCGCAGATGAACACGGTCGGCCCGGCGATGAGCTTGCGCACCTCGTGCTGCGACTTGCCGCAGAACGAGCAGTACCAGGGTGTTCTTCGAGTCGGGAGCCTTGCTCATGTGTACTCCTGCCCCGGGGAACCCCAGGGTCGCCACGAAAACTGTAGTCCCCACCCGCCGGCCGCGACAAGAACCCTGCCGCGCCGCCGTTCCAGACTTGGACTTGGCAGACCCGCCGCCCGGAAAACAGGCTCGGTCGTCACCCGATCTCCCGTTTGGTGGCACCCGTGGCGGTCGTGCAACACGAGTGTAACCCGACCTACGCCGGACCTGCCCGCTCGGATGTGCCGCGCGTCACACGCCAGGGGATATGGGGCTTGCCTTTCAGGCAGCCTTGGCCTCGGCCGGCACCGGCCGGTTCGCGACCACCTCATCGACCAGGCCGAATTCCCGGCTCTCCTCGGCCGACATGTAGGAATCGCGCTCCAGCCTTGCCTCGATCGCGCCGAGGCTCTGCCCTGTGTGGCGGACATAGATCTCGTTCAGCAACCTGCGCGTGTAGAGTATTTCCTTAGCCTGGATGGCAATGTCGGCCGCCTGGCCCTGCGCGCCGCCGGACGGCTGATGCACCATGATCCGGGCGTTGGGCAGGGCGTACCGCTTCCCCTTGGCTCCGGCCGCGAGCAGCAGGCTGCCCATCGAGGCCGCCTGGCCGACGCAGACCGTGCTGACCGGGCTGCGGACATACTGCATCGTGTCGTAGATCGCGAGCCCGGCCGAGACCACGCCGCCCGGGCTGTTGATGTAGAAGGCGATGTCCTTGGTCGGGTTCTCGCTTTCCAGGAACAGCAATTGCGCGCAGATCAGCGCGCCGACCTGATCGTAGACCGGGCCGGTCAGGAAGATGATCCGCTCCTTCAGCAGGCGCGAATAGATGTCGAACGCGCGCTCGCCGCGGGCGGTCTGCTCGACCACCATGGGCACCAGCGCATTGCCGTAGATCTCGACGGGATCGCGATCCCTCATGTGCTCCACAACCTCTCTCGGACGCGCCGCCAAGGCTGACGCCGCGCGGTTACTTGGGGATCAACAAGGCTCATGCCAGCCTCAGCCGGTCTGCCCCGCCATTTGGGCGGGGGTGGCGCCGCTGTCGGCCTGCGCCTCCGCGGCCGGCGCGTCGGGATCGCGAGCCAGTTCCTCCGGGGAGACGGCCTGCTCGCTCACCTGCGCCAGCTCCAGCACGTAATCGACGACCTTCTCCTCGAAAATGGGGCCGCGCAGACCCTCGGCGGCCTGCGGGTTCTTGCGGAAGAAGTCGAGCACCTGCTGCTCCTGGCCGGGGTAGCGGCCGGCCTCGTTGCGGATCGCCCGGGTCATCTCGTCGGCCGCGACCGTGATGCCGTTCGCCCGCCCGATCTCGGCCAGCAACAGGCCCAGACGCACTCGGCGCTCGGCGATCGCCCGATACTCGCGCTTCAGCGTATCCTCGTCCTTCTCGCGATCCTCGTCGTCCAGCCTGCCCTCTTTGCGGTCGGCCTCCAGCCGCTGCCAGATCTGCGCGAACTCGGCCTCGACCATGCCATCGGGCACCGGGAACTCCGCCCGCTCGGCCAGGATATCGAGCAGCTGGCGCTTGATGCGCAGCCGCGACATCTGGTCGTACTCGCGTTGCACCTGCTGGGTGATCAGCCGGCGCACCTCGTCCAGCCCCTCGAAGCCGAGGGCCTTGCCCAGCTCGTCGTCCAGTGCCGGCGGCACCGGGTGCTTCAGCGCCTTGGCGGTGATCGTGAAGCTCGCCTCCTTGCCGGCCAGTTCCTTCACGCCATAGGCCTCGGGGAAGGTCACGTGGATGGTTCGGGTCTCGCCCGCCCGCATCCCCTCCATCTGCTCGGAAAATCCGGGAATGAAGCCCTGGCCACCGATCTCCACGTCCATGTCCTGCCCGGTCCCGCCGGGAAAGGCCGTGTCGTCCACCTGGCCGGCATAGTCCACGGTCAGCACCTCGCCCCGCTCGGCCGGGCGATCCTCCTCGACCGGATCCAGCCTGCGCTGGCGGCGCGCGATCTCCGCCAGCGCCTTGTCCACCGTCTCGGACGACGGCTCCGATTTCAGCCGCGTCAGCTGCACCGTCGAGAGGTCCGGCAGGGTGATGTCCGGCAGCAGTTCCAGCTCGACCCTGAACTCCAGGTCGCTCGCCTCCTCGATCGTCGTCACCTCGACCTTGGGCTGCCCGGCCGAGCGCAGGCCGCGATCGGCCAACACCTGGCGGGTCGCGTCATTGACGCTCTGCTCCAGCACCTCCGCGGTCACGGCGCCGCCATAGCGCTTGCGCACCAGGTTCGCCGGCACCTTGCCCGGCCGGAAGCCAGGCAGCCGCAGGTCGCGCGTCAGTTCCGCCAGCCGCTTGGCCCGCTTGCTCTCGATGTCGGCTGCGGGAACGACGACGGTGTAGCCGCGCTTCAGCCCGTCGGAGAGGGTCTCGGTGACCTGCATCGCTCTATTCTGTTCCTGTCTGCCGTCGGGATCATGCGCCGTCGGGCCTGGTGGTGCGGGCGGAGGGATTTGAACCCCCACGGCTTGCGCCACCAGAACCTAAATCTGGCGTGTCTGCCAATTCCACCACGCCCGCGCCGCGGTCGTGAGCGGCGGGGAGTAGCGCAGGCGGCGGGCGGCGGCAAGCGGGCGGCTACTCTCCGGCCGCCAGCAGGGGGGCTGCCGGCTGCACCACCTTGAGGGCGGCGATCGCCTCGGCTCGCTGCCCCAGCACCCCGTCCAGCCAATCCGCGCGCATCTCCGGAACGCTCGACAACAGCAGCTCGGTATAAGGATGGTACGGGGGAGCGAACACGCGCGCGGTCTCGCCGCCGGCGACCAGCCTGCCCTTCAGCATGACCGCCACCTTGTTGGCGATCCGCTTCACGGTTCCCAGATCGTGGGTGATGAACAGATAGGCGATGCCAAGCTCGTCCTGCAAACGCTTCAGGAGTTTCAGAATCTCCTCGCCCACCAGTTGATCGAGTGCCGACGTCACCTCGTCGCAGATGATCAAATCCGGCTCCGCGGCCAGCGCCCGGGCGATGCCGACGCGCTGCTTCTGGCCGCCCGACAGCTCCGCCGGCTTGCGAGTGATGAACTCCTCGGGCAGGTCCATCATGCGCAGCAGTTCCAGCACCCGCTCGCGGGTCTGGCGGCGCGAACGGCCGAAATAGAACCGCACCGGGCGGCCGATGATCTCCAGCAGCGTCTGGTTCGGGTTCAGCGCCACGTCCGGCATCTGATAGATCATCTGGATGCGGCGCAGCTGGTCGCGCGGACGATCGCCCAGCCGCGGCGGCAGCGACTCGTCGTAAAACCGGATCTCGCCGCTCTGCCGTGGCAGCAGGCCGATGATGACGCGCGCCAGTGTACTCTTGCCGCTGCCGCTCTCGCCCACCACCGCCACCGTGTCGCCGCGATAGACGCTGAGGCTCACGTCATCGATGACCCGCAGCAGGCCGCTATAGCTCGCGACCACGCCCTCGACCTCCAGCACCGGCTTCTGGCCGACATCCTCGGCCGCCAGGAAGCCGTGGCCGGTCGCGCGGTCGGCCACCAGCCGGCGGGTGTACTCCTCGCGCGGCTCCTGCAGGATCTGCGTGGCGGTCCCGTACTCCACCATCTTGCCGTACCGCAGCACCATGATGTTGTCGGCGATCTGCGCCACCACCGCGAGATCGTGCGTGATGTAGATCGCCGCCGTCCCGCTCTCGCGGATCAGCTTCTTGAACGAGGCCAGCACCTCGACCTGCGTGGTCACGTCGAGTGCCGTGGTGGGCTCGTCGAACACGACGATGTCGGGCTTCGCCGCCATCGCCATTGCCGCCATCGCGCGCTGCAACTGGCCGCCGCTCACCTGATGCGGATAGCGCTCGCCGAACGTCTCCGGATTGGGCAGGTTCAGCTCGCGGAACAGCTCGATCGCCCGCATCCGCGCCTCGGCCGCCGACATCAGCCCCTGGCGCAGCGGAATCTCGGTCACCTGCTGCATCAGCGTCATCGCCGGGTTAAAGCTGGCGGCAGCCGATTGCGCGATATAGGCAACCCCGGGACCGCGCAGCGCGCGGCGCTCGGCGCCCGACATGGCGCGGATATCGCGCCCCTCGAAATTGATGCTGCCGCCGACGATGGCGCAGCCCGAGCGCGTGTAGCCCAGGCAGGCGAGACCGATCGTGGACTTGCCGGCGCCGCTCTCGCCGATCAGGCCGATCACCTCGCCGCGCCGCAAGGTGAAGCTCACGTCATGCACAAGAACCGGGCCGGGGCCGCTATCACCCCGCACCTGGATGCGCAGATCGCGCACATCCAGGATCGTCTCGCCCGCGGTTCGGGCGCCCGTGCCTGGGGTCCGGACTGCGAGACTGGCGTGGTCGCTCACGCGCCCTCTCCGTGGCCGCGCGATTGCAGCGCCAGCATCCAGTCAACCACGAAGTTCACGCCGATGGTCAGGATGGCGATGGCGCCCGCCGGGTACAGCGGCGCCGGCAGCCCCAGATTGATCACGTCGCGATAGTCGCGCACCATGCTGCCCCAATCGGCCAAAGGCGGCTGCACGCCAAGCCCCAGGAACGACAGGGCGGCGATGAACAGGAAGGCGAAGCTGAAGCGCAGGCCGAACTCGGCGATCAGCGGCGAGAGCGTATTGGGCAGAATCTCGCGCCGGATCACCCACCACAACCCCTCGCCGCGCACGCGCGCCACCTCGACGTATTCCAGGGCCGCCACATTCATCGCCAGCGCACGCGCCAGGCGGAACACCTTCACGCTGTCCAGAATGGCGACGGTGACGATCAGCACCACGAGATTCGTGCCGAGCACCGAGAGCACGATGAAGGCCAGGATCAGGGTCGGCATGGACAGGATCAGGTCCACGATGCGCGACAGCACAACATCCACCCAGCCGCGGCTGATCGCAGCCGTGAACCCGGCCGTGACACCGATGCTGAAGGACAGGCAGGTGATGACCAGCGAGAGGCCGATGGACATGCGCGCGCCGTACAGCAGACGGCTGAACAGGTCGCGCCCGAGATTGTCTGTCCCCAGCCAGTTGAGCGCAGTCGGATCGCCCCAGGCGTCGCCCACGATCGCCGATTGCGGGTAGGGTGCGAGTACGGGCGCGCCGATCGCGCCGATCAGGTTGATGGCGATGATCGCCAGACCCAGCCAGGCGGTGAGCGGCACGCGATGGCCGAACAGGCGCGGCAGCGGCAGGGTGAGGGACGCGGACATGCTAACGCGGCCTGCGCAGCCGGGGGTTGCTCATGATGGCAGCGACATCGGCCGTCATGTTGAGCAGGATGAAGGCCGCGGCAAAGATCAGGCCGCAGGCCTGCACCACCGGCACGTCATGCTTGCCCACCGCATCGACCATCAGCTGTCCCAGCCCCGGATAGACGAACACCTGCTCGACGATCACCACGCCGACGATGAGATATGCAAATCGAGCGCCACCACGTTGATGATCGGCGCCAGCGCGTTCGGAAAAGCGTGCCGGATCACCACGCGCCATTTAGGCAGCCCCTTGAGGAACGCCATTTCGATATACGGGCTGGCCATGACTTGCAGCACGCTCGCGCGCGTCATGCGCATCATGTGCGCCAGGATGACCAGCACCAGGGTCAGCATCGGCAGGAAGGTGAGGCCGAGCCGCTGCAGCATGGGCGTGTCCGGCGTGACATTGGCGAGGCTCGGGAACCAGTCGAGCTGCACGGCGAGATACTTGATCAGGATATAGCCGACCAGATATTCCGGCAGCGATATGCTGAGCAGCGTGACCGTGTTCACCACCCGGTCATAGACGCCCCCGCGCCAGATCGCCGCGGCAAGCCCCATCAGCACCGCCAGCGGCACGGCAATCAGCGCCGCGTACGCCGCCAGGAACAGCGTGTTCTTGAGGCGCGGCGCCAGTTCCTCGACCACGTCGCGATGATTGGCCAGGCTGCGGCCCAGATCGCCCTCCGCCGCGTGTCCGAGCCACTCCGCATAGCGCACCGGCGCCGGGCGGTTCAGCCCCAGCTCGGAGCGCAACTCGGCCAGACTCTCCGGTGTGGCCGAGTTCTGCAGGATGGCCGACGCCAGATCACCCGGCAGGATCTCGGTGCCGGCGAAGATCAGCAGCGACGCGGCCAGCAGGGTGATCAGGCCGAGACCGAGGCGCTGGGCAATCAGCCGGAACACATGTCAGGCCTTCAGCCAGGCGGATTCGATGATATAGCCGCCGTTCAGGTCAAACAGCTCATAGGGGATGTGCCCACCCACCTTCGTGTTGTGCGCATCGATCCAGTTCTTGAACGCGGGAACGACGTTCACCGCGTCGTTGTGCAGCATGGCCTGCAAATCCCAGATCATCTGACGGCGCTTGGCCTCGTCCAGCTCGCCCCTCGCCTGGCGCAGCAGCTGATCGAATTTCGGGTTGCGGTAGTGGCTCTCGTTCCACGGCGCGTCCGAGGCATAGGCCACCGCAAGCATCTGCGTGGCCGCCGTGCGCCCCGCCCAGTAGCTGGTCACGCAGGATCCCTTGAGCCAGACATTCTCCCAGAACCCGTCCGCTGGCTCCTTCTTCACCTCGACCTTGATGCCGGCCTTGCGTGCCGTCGCCTGCATCAGAGTCGCCATGTCCACGGCGCCGGTGAAGGCCGCGTCCGAAGCCTGGATGACGATGGTTCCCGTGAAGCCCGCCTTCTTCGCATAGAACTTCGCCTTGTCCGGATCATAGGTGAGCTGCGGCAACTGGCTGTTGAAATAGATGTCGCTCTTGGAGATCGGATGATCGTTGCCGAGCGAGCCATAGCCGGAGAACAGGGTCTTGACGATCTGCGCGCGATCGACTGCGTACTGCATGGCGTGGCGCAGATCGGCGTTGTCGAACGGCGCCTTGTCGCGCATCATCGAGATCAGCGTGTGCCAGCCACCATCGGCCACGACCAGCTCCAGCCCGTGCTTGCGCTTGATCAGGCCGGCGAGCTTAGGGTCCACGCGATGCGTGACATCGACCTGGCCCGAGATCAGCGCGTTCATGCGCGCCGATGTATCGTTGATTACCGTGACGTCGAACGCATCGACATGGGCGCGTTCGTGGTTCCAGTAGTTCGGATTGCGCTTCCCCGTCGCCCGCACGCCGGGATCATAGGCCTCGATGATGTAGCCGCCGGTGCCGTTTCCCTTGAATTCGGTCGTGCCGTCGGGAACCACCTTGGCGTGATAATCGGTCAGCACCGCGGGAAAGTCGGCGTCGCCCGAGGCCAGCGTTATATGGATCTGGTTGTCGGTCAGCTTCTTGACGTCGGTGACCTCCTTGAACAGGCTCGCGGCACCCGAAGTGCTCTTGCCGCGATGCAGGTTGATCGAGAAGATCGCGTCGTCGGCGGTGAACGGCTTGCCGTCGTGAAACGTCACACCCTTGCGCAGGTTGAACACCCATTCCGCCGCACCCGGCTTGGCCTCCCAGCTCTCCGCCAGTTCCGGGATCGGCTTGTTCTTCGGGTCCACCTTGACCAGCGCGTTGTAGATGGCAGCGCCAACATCGACGTTGACCGTGTCGGTCCAGGTCGTGGGGTTGAGGCTGTCGGTGGTGCTGCCGCCCGCCATGCCGAGGCGCAGCGTGCCGCCCTGGCGTGGCGTCTCGGCGGCGTGCGCCTCCACACTCGCGACCATCGTGCCGATCGCAGCGGCGGAGGCGCCCAGGGCGGCCGCCCGCCCCAGGAAGTCGCGCCGCGAAACGCGGCCAGCCATGTGCAGTCTGTTGCAGATAGTCGAGCTCACGCATCGGGGGTTGCCTCATGCCAGTAAGCTTCTGCCGGGACGCGCCGGCACGGATTGCCGCGATCATCGCGACCGTTATCGGCCGCTGTCAACAGGAAGTGAATTGACTGGGATGGCCCCGTCGCGCCGGCACCTCTGTTGACGCACAAGGACGGTCGGGCGAGCCTGCGACCGGGCTTACGGGGGCAGCATGACCGAACACGTCCGGGTCGCGATCATCGGTGGGGGTGCGGTCGGATGCAGCGCGCTCTACCACCTGGCCCGGCGCGGCTGGACCGACGCGCTGCTGCTGGAACAGGACGAACTGACCAGCGGCTCGACCTGGCACGCGGCCGGCAACTGCCCGACCTTCTCGACCGGCTGGGCGACGATGCGGCTGCAAGCCTATTCCGCCGCGCTGTATCGCGATCTGGCGGCAACCGTGGACTACCCCATCAACTATCACGTCACCGGCTCGGTCCGCCTTGCGCACACGCCGGAGCGCATGGACGAGTTCCGGCACGTTCTCGGCATGGCGCAGGCGCAGGGGCTCGAGTACGACCTGCTCACCCCGGACGCGCTGCGCGGGCGCTATCCGCTGTGCGAGACGGACGGGCTGCTCGGCGCGCTCTGGGATCCGCAGGACGGCGACATCGACCCGGCACAGTTGACGCAGGCACTGGCCAAGGGCGCGCGCGACCTCGGTGCCCGCATCCGCCGCTTCACCAAGGTCACCGGCCTGCGCCCGCGCCCCGATGGAGAGTGGCAGCTCGATACGACGCGCGGCGAGGTGACAGCCGAGATCGTGATCAACGCAGCCGGCTATCGCGCGGGCGAGGTGATGGCGCTGCTCGGCCAGACGCTGCCCGTCATCTCGATGTCACATCAGTACCTCGTCACCGAGGAATCACCGGAACTGCGCGCGCGCGCCGCGCGGCTGCCGCTGCTGCGTGACCCCGACGTGTCATACTACCTGCGCCAGGAAGGGCACGGCTTCATCCTCGGCCCCTATGAGTGGCAGGCCACGCCGATGTGGCTGGACGGGCTGCCCGAGGATTTCGCGCACCGGCTGTGGGACGACGATCTGGGCCGGCTGGAGCGCTATATCGAAGCCGCCTGCGCGCGCGTGCCGGCGCTCGCGACGGCCGGGGTGCGGCGCGTGGTGAACGGGCCGATCCCATACTCGCCGGACGGCAATCCGTATGTCGGGCCGGCGCATGGCCTGCATAATTTTTTTCATGCGAACACATTCAGTTTTGGCATCGCCCAGGCGGGCGGGGCCGGCAAGGCGCTGGCCGAATGGGTGATCGACGGTGCCCCGGAATGGGATCTGTGGGCGCTCGATCCGCGCCGCTTCGGACCGTGGGCCACGCAGACCTATACGGAAGCGAAGGCAGTCGAGGTCTATCAGAACGAATACGCCCCCGCCTTCCCGAACGAGGAGCGGCCGGCCGGGCGACCGCTCGCCACGTCGCCGTTGCATCACCTGCTGCGCGCGAAGGGCGCACGCTTCGGCGCGCGCGGCGGCTGGGAGCGGCCGACCTGGTTCGGCGCCGGACCGGAACAGCCCGGCGAGGACACGCTCACCTTTCGCCGCGCCCGCGTGTGGTTCGACGCGGTGGGGCGGGAGGTCGCGGCGGTTCGCCAGCGCGTCGGCATCCTCGACCTGCCCGGATTTACCAAGTTCTTTGCGGACGGCGCGGGCGCCGCCGCCTGGCTTGATCGCCTGGTATGCTCGCGCCTGCCGGCGGTGGGCCGCGTGGGCCTCGCCTATGCTCTCGATCCGCGCGGACGCGTCCTGAGCGAGTTCACGATCAGCCGGCTGGCAGCCGACCGCTTCTATCTGTGCTGTGCCGCGAGTGCGGCACAGCACGACGAGGACGTGCTGCGCGCGCCCCTGCCGGACGATGGCTCCGTCTCGCTGAGCGAAGCGAGTGCGGAGTTGGGCACTCTGGTCCTGGCCGGCCCTCGGGCGCGCGACGTGCTGGCGCGCGCGACGGATGCCGACCTGTCCAATACCGCCTTTCCCTGGCGCGCTGTGCGCGAAATCGTCGTGGCCGGCATCCGCCTCATGGCGCTGCGCATCAACTATGTGGGCGAACTCGGCTGGGAACTGCACGCGCCCGTCTCCGCCCTGCCCGCCCTGTACGATGCGCTGTGGGAGGCAGGCGCCCCGCATGGCATTGCCGATTTCGGCATCTACGCCGTGGACAGCATGCGCCTCGACAAATGCTATCGCGGCTGGAAGACCGATCTGGAATCCGGCTATTCGCCGCTCGAAGCGTCGCTGGACCGTTTCGTGGATTTCTCCAAGAGCGATTTCGTCGGCCGCGCCGCCGTGCTGCGGGAACGGCAGCAGGGACCGGCGCGGCGCATGGTGCCGCTGCTGCTCGACGAGCCGGGCGACGCCGACGCGCCGGCGCTGGCCAGCGTGTTCGCGAATGGCGCACGCGTCGGCATCGTGACCTCCGGGGGTTGGAGTTTCACCCTCGGGCGCAGCGTGGCACTCGCCTATGTGACCGCTACGAGTGCGGCACCCGGCACCCGGCTCGCGGTGGACGTGCTAGGCGACAGGCGCGCCGCCACCGTGGCCCGCGAGCCGCTCTACGACGCGGACAATGCAAGGCTGCGCGCATGACTGACTCCTACGACGCCGTCATCATCGGCGGCGGCCATAACGGGCTGGTCTGCGGCGCCTATCTTGCCCGCGCCGGGCTGCGCACGCTGATCCTGGAACGCCGCCACCTGATCGGCGGTGCCGCGGTCAGCGAACAGACCGTGCCGGGCTTCACCTTCTCGACCTTCAGCTATTTGATGAGCCTGCTGCATCCGAAGGTGATCCGCGATCTCGATCTGCACCGGCACGGGTTCGAGGTGCTGCCGGCATCGGACATGTTCAGCCCGCTGCCGGATGGCGACCACATCCTGTTCTGCGAGGACATGGCGCGCACGCAGGCGAGCTTCGCCCGCTTCTCGGCCAAGGATGCGGCGATCTATCCGGAGTTCGACGCCTACCTGATGGATTCGGCGAAGATCGTCCGGAAACTGCTGCTGGAAACCCCGCCCGATCCGTCCTGCCGCACCTGGCGCGCCTTCCGCGAGACCGCCGGCTTCCTGTGGAAGTACCGCAGCGTCGGCGGCAAGCTGTTCCGGCTGATCGACCTGCTGACGATGAGTGCCGACGACTACCTCTCCGAATGGTTCGAGAGCACGCACGTCAAGGCGGTACTGGCGTACTATGCGGGGATCGGCACCTTCGCCGGGCCGCGCACGCCCGGCTCGGCCTATGTCATCATGCACCACGTCATGGGCGAGCACGCCGGCGCCGGCGGCTGGGGTTTCGTGCGCGGAGGCATGGGCACGATCACGCAGGCGATCGCGGCGGCCGGACGCAATTACGGCCTGGAAATCCGCACCGAGGCGGAGGTGGTCGGCATCGACACGCGCGACGGGCGAGCGGTCGGCGTGACGCTGGCGGACGGCAGCCGCATCGCGGCGCCGATCGTCGCCAGCAATGTCAGCGCCAAGCTCACCTTCCTGAAATTCCTGCCGGAGCGGCTGCTGCCCGCGGATTTCGTGCGCGACGTGCGCGGCTATCGCACCATGAGTTCCGCCTTCAAGATCAACATCGCCTGCGAGCGCCTGCCGCAATACACCGCGTTCGACGCAGCCACATGCGGCTTCGCCTATCCGACCTACGCGCATGTCGCACCCACGGTCGAATATCTCGAACGCGCCTATGACGATGCCAAATGGGGCGATTTCTCGCGCCATCCGTTCCTGACCCCGGTGGCTCCCAGCTTCGTCGATGATACGGTGGCGCCGCCCGGCAAGCACGTGTTGCACCTGTTCGGCGGCCACGCGCCCTACACGCTGGCCGAGGGCAATTGGGAGACGCGCCGCGACGAGCTGGCGCGCACCGCACTCGCCACGCTGGACGAGGTGGCGCCCGGTTTTTCCGACGGCATCATCGGCATGCAGGTGCTGACGCCCCCGGATATCGAGGCGGCGATCGGCAGCCCGCACGGCCACATCTTTCATGGCGAATTGAACGTCGATCAATTGTTCTGGGCGCGCCCGGCACCGCACTTCGCTGACTACCGCAGCCCGATCAAGGGTCTCTACCAATGCGGCGCGTCGGCGCATCCGGGCGGCGGCGTGGGCGGCGTCTGCGGCCACAACGCAGCGCGGGAAATCCTGCGCGACCGGAGGATCAAGACTCATGCCTGAATTGCCGGAACGCGCGGAGGTCGTCGTCATCGGCGGCGGCATCGCCGGATGCAGCGTCGCCTATCATCTTGCCCGGCGGGGCGTGGAGGTGCTGCTGCTGGAGCGGCGGCAACTGACCTGCGGCACCACCTGGCACGCGGCGGGGCTGGTCGGGCAGCTGCGCGCGACGCTGAACATGACCCGGCTCGCGCAGTATTCGGCCGAACTCTACGAAAATCTGAAGCACGAAGCGGGACGCGAGACCGGCTATCGCCGCACCGGCTCGATCAGTCTTGCCTCCTCGCCCGCGCGCCTGATCGAGTTGCGGCATCAGGCCTAGCATGGCCGCCTCGTTCGGCCTGCCGGTCGAGGTGCTGACGCCGGCGCAGATCAAGCAGAAATATCCGCTGCTCAATCTGGACGGTGTCGAAGGCGGCGTGTTCCTGCCGACCGACGGCCAGACCGATCCGGTCGATACCACGCAGGCGCTGGCCGCGGCGGCGCGGTCGCACGGTGCCCGCATCATCGAGGGCGTGAAGGTGACGGGCCTGTTGCGCGAGAATAATCGCGCCTCCGGTGTCGTCACGACGCAGGGTGACGTGCAGGCGCAGACGGTCGTGCTGACGGGCGGCATGTGGAGCCGCGACTTCGCCGCCGCCGAGGGCGTGGTCGTGCCGCTGCACGCGGCCGAGCATTTCTACGTCGTCACCGAACCGATCGAAGGCCTGCCGCAACTGCCGGTGCTGCGCGACCCCGACCACTGCATCTACATCAAGGAGGACGCGGGCAAGCTGCTGATCGGCTGCTTCGAGCCGGTAGCGAAGCCCTGGGGCACGGACGGCATCCCGGAGGATTTCTGCTTCGACCAGTTCGCCGAGGACGTGGACCATTTCGCGCCGCTGCTTGACGCCGCCGTGCGCCGCGTCCCGATCCTGGAAGGTGCGGGCATCAAGCTGTTCTTCAACGGACCCGAAAGCTTCACGCCGGATGTGCGCTACATGCTGGGACCGGCCCCGGAACTGCCCGGCCTGTTCGTCGCCGCCGGCTTCAACTCGACCGGCATCCAGTCGGCGGGCGGTGCGGGGCGGGCGATCGCCGACTGGATCGTCGATGGCACGCCGGGGATGGATCTCTGGGACGTGGACATCAGCCGCTTCGCGCCGTTCCAGGCCAATCGGGCCTATCTGCGCGAGCGCACGACCGAATCGCTCGGCCTGCTCTACGCGATGCACTGGCCGCACCGCCAGCCGGAGACGGCGCGCGGCGCGCGGCGCTCGATCCTGCATGACCGGCTGACCCATCATCGCGCCTGCTTCGGCGAGACCGCCGGCTGGGAGCGCGCCAATTTCTTCGCGCGACCGGGCGAGGAAGCCGCCTATGAATATGCCTGGGGGCGGCAGAACTGGCATGCCGCATCGGGGGAGGAACATACGCGCGGTGCGAAACGCCGCCGGCCTGTTCGATCAATCGAGCTTCGCCAAGTTCCTGGTACAGGGCAGCGATGCGACCGCGATCCTGAACCGCATCAGCACCTCTGAACTCGACGTGCCGGTGGGCCGCGTCGTCTATACGCAATGGCTGAACGAGCGCGGCGGCATCGAGGCGGATGTCACCATCACGCGCACAGGACGCGCGCGAATACCTCGTCGTCACCAGCGCCGCCTCTCACCACCACGACCTGCACCATCTGCGCGCCTCGATCCCGGAGGAAGCACATTGCTCGGTCGCCGATGTCACATCCGCCTATGCCGTGCTCGGACTGATGGGACCGCGCGCGCGCGATGTGCTGGCCTCGGTGACACCGGACGATGTGAGCAATGCCGGCTTTCCGTTCCGCAGCAGCCGCGAGATCGAGCTGGGTTTCGCCCGCGTGCGCGCCACGCGCATCACCTATGTGGGCGAGCTGGGTTGGGAACTCTATGTGGCCACGGAGTTCGCGCCGCACGTGTTCGACCGCCTGCTGGAGGCGGGCCGCGCACACGGACTGCGGCTCGCCGGTTATCACGCGCTCAACAGCCTGCGGCTGGAAAAGGCCTATCGCCATTGGGGCCACGACATCGACACCGACACCACGCCGCTGGAGGCGGGGCTGGGCTTTACCGTCGCCTGGAACAAGGCGCGTGAGTGGATCGGCCAGAGAGCTCTGCTGCGCCAGCGTCAGGAGGGTGTCTTGCGGCGGCTGATCCAGCTCCGGCTCGACGATCCGGAGGCGATGCTGTTCCACGACGAGCCGATCTGGCGTGACGGCGAACGAATCGGGCGCGTCAGCAGCGGCATGTTCGGCCATACGCTGGGCGCCGCGGTGGGGCTGGGCTGGATTGGCTGCGTCCGAGCCGATCTCCGCCGCCTTCGTGCGGAACGGGCCGCTACGAGGTGGAACTCGACGGCCGCCGCATCGGCGCCGCGGTGTCACTGTCGCCGTTCTACGATCCGGCTGGCGAACGGATTGCTGCCTGATTGCATCATGTCGCAGCACGCATGCGTGATACGGGGCGTCGGCCGCGCAACCGTGCGCCGCCGTCGTGTCTTGAGGCGGCATGACCCGGTGCACTGCCCGCGCGAGCCGCGACTTCGCGCCTGATGACGGCGATGCCCGCAAGGGCTTCGAGGCGTGGCTACGGCATTCCCTCGCCGAACAGTACCGCCACGTCGAGGACGATCCGCTGCCCGCCGCCTTGTTGGCGCTGCTGCCGCACGACTGAGCCGCCGGACGTCAGGCCGCCTGGCGTGCCGGCGCGCGGTTGCGGACGCCCATCCGGGTCAGCACCCGATCGACGGCAGCGGTGAAGCCCTCCATATCCCGCGCCGTCACCTGGCCGATGCAGCCGACGCGGAAGCTTGGGTTCGGCGTGTCGTAGAAATTGCTGATCAGGTAGCCCTCGGCTTTCAGCGCATCGACGAAGCCGGACAGTGACCAGGCCGGGTCGTCCGGGGCGCAGACATTCAGCACGATCGGCCCCTGCACCGCGCGCGGCAGGTACGGGGTCAGGCCGATCCGGGTCATTCCCGCATGCAGAGCCGAGGCGTTGGCGGTGTACCGGGCCAGCCGCGCCGGCTGGCCGCCCTCCTGCCGATGCAGATCGAGCGCCACGTCCAGCGCCGCCACGACCTGCGCCGGCGGCGTGAAGCGGAAGGCGCCCTTCCACGGCCCCTTCGCGTGGCGGTACACGTCGCCCAGATCGAAGCTCCAGCTTCCGGCCGGGGCCGCGCGCTCCAGCGCGTCGTTGCGCGCGACCGTGATCGACAGGCCGGGCATCCCCTCCAGGCATTTGTTCGCGGTGAAGATCGCCGCCTCGATCTCCGCCTGGGCGGCAAGCGCCAGCGGCAAGGCGCCGAAGGCGGAGACCGCGTCCACGATCATGCGCCGTCCCGCCGCGCGCACCACGGCTCCCACTGCTTCGGGATCGTGGATGATGCCGGAGCTGGTCTCGCTATAGACGAGGCCGACATGGGTGATCGCCGGGTCGGCGGCGAGTGCGGCCGCAACCGAGGCGGGATCGACCGGTCCGGCAGGCGCCACGGGCAACTCGACCACCTGGCGTCCGGCCTCGCGCGCCAGCCGCACCATGCGCGCGCCATAGGAGCCGGTCAGCGGCACCAGCAACCGGCCGCCCTGCTGCGGCACCAGCGTGCGGATCGCTGCCTCCATCGCGAAATGCCCGCAGCCTTGCAGCGGCAGGGCGGAATGGCTGGCGGCATCGACCCCGGCCACATCCAGCACCTTGCTCCGGATGGTCGCGCACAGGACGCGGAAATCATCGTCCCAGGGTGCGAAATCCTGGCACATGGCCGCCCTGACCTGGGGATGGGTGCTCACTGGCCCCGGAATCAGCAACAGCATTGAGAATCGCTCCCCGCGCGGATATGCGGCAGAGGTGACATGGGAACAGGCGCGAATCCACCCCCGCGGCCATGCCAAAACGCCGGCTCACTGATAGGATTGCCGCATGACCCTGCCGTTCGCGATGGGCACCGTGCCACTGCCGGACTGGCTGCCGTGGTGGGTTCCGGCGCTGCTGCTGATCCCCTGCCTGCTCTACGCGCTGCTGGTCCTGCTGATGCCGTTCTCCGTGTTCGGGCTGAAGGGGCGGCTCGAGGGTATCGAGGCGAGGCTCGACGAAATCCAGGGCGAGATCCGCATCCTCAGCCTGCGCCTGCCCGCTTCCATCGGCGAGGACCTGCCGTCCGGGGACCGGGTTCCGTCCCGCCCGCCGATCCCGCCGGTCACGCGCTATCCCGACCCGGCACCGCCGGATGACGACCGCGCCCGGCGCACCCGGATCGTGCGTGCCCCTCGGCCCGACAGCTATCCGGCCCCGCGCGCCGAGCCACGCTTCGGTCCCGGCTGAAATGGGCGAGGGCTGACGGGACGGTTTGGCCGGCCGGCCGGCGCGCGCTACCATCCGGGCATACAGGGAGCGAGGGCGCGATGCGGGTCAGCGTGATCCAGATGGAGCCGGGGCACGACAAGGCGGCGAATATCGCCCAGGCGCAAAAGCTGCTCGATGCCGCCATCGCCGCCGACCGGCCTGATCTGGTCTCCTTGCCGGAGGTCTGGAGCTGCCTGGGCGGCGACCGCGCCGCAAAGTTCGAAAACGCCGAGGAGCTGCCACAGCCGGGATCGAACGCGCCGGGCGGAGAGGCATACGAGTTCCTGCGCGGCTTCGCGCGCGCGCATCGGCTGCACGTGCATGGCGGCTCGATCGGCGAGCGTGCCGCGGACGGACGGCTGTGCAACACCACGCTGGTTTTCGACCCGGACGGGCGGGAGATCGGCCGCTACCGCAAGATCCATCTGTTCGACATCACCACCCCGGACGGCACCGGCTACCGCGAGAGCGCCACCTTCGCCCCCGGCCGCGAGGTCGTCGCCTGCGAGATCGACGGAATGCGGGTGGGCCTGGCGATCTGCTACGACATCCGCTTCCCGGAACTGTTCCGCGCCCTGCGGCAGGCCGGCGCCGAGCTGGTCATGCTGCCCGCCGCCTTCACCCTGCTGACCGGCAAGGACCATTGGGAGGCGCTGATCCGCGCCCGCGCGATCGAGACGCAATGCTGGTTCGCCGCCGCCGCGACCTGCGGACGGCACGTCGATGGCGGCGGCGGTCCGCGCTACACCTATGGTCACTCGCTGATCTGCAACGCCTGGGGCCAGGTGGTCGCCTGCGCCTCGGACGGGCCGGGCTGGGCCACGGCGCGAATCGACCCGGCGCTCACCGCGCGGGTGCGGCGGGACATGCCGGTCGCGGAGCATCGCGTGCTGGCGTAGCAAGCCGCGCCTGAAACGAGCGGCTTGGGGTCGGGCAAGGTATCGGAGGAATGTCCGCTGCGGGCGATGGCGCCTGGAGACTCGACCTCACTCGACTGGCACATCGTCTTTCCAGCGCCGGCCCTTGGAGGGTGGCCGCTGGCTCTCCCCTACTCGCCGGAGCCTTCCCAACGGCACCGCTGGCGGCGTGGTCCGGGCCTTTCCGACCTTGCCCTGTTCTGCACCCGCATGGAGACGCAGGCTTGCGCCGAATGAGCTGGATGCTTGCAGTTTGCTCGCCAGCCGGCGAAGTGCCGCCGGCATGACGGAGACAACGATGAAGGCATGGCGGCTGGAGCGGCTTGGCGGGGCGCTCACCCTCGAGGACGTGCCGGTGCCCGAGGTGCGGCCCGGCAGCGTGCTGGTGCGCATTGAGGCCTCGCCGCTGCTGTCCTATCTGAAGGCCTACGTCGACGGAAAACTTCCCTACAGCCCGCCCGAGGGCGCCTTCACCCCCGGCACCAACGCCGTGGGCATCATCGAGGCGGCGGGGCGCGATGTCTGGCATCTGACGCCGGGGCAGCGCGTCGTCGTCTCGCCGCATTTCGTGGCAGGCGAGAACGTCGCCGACCCGGCGCAAATCCTGATCGGACTTACCGGCCTCGGCCCCGGCTCGGCCGCCATGCAGGCGGACTGGCCCGATGGCACGCTCGCCGAATACGCGCTGGCACCGGCCGCGACCGTCACCCCGACCGAGGGGCTGAAGCATATCGACGCCGCCCAGCTTGCCGTGCTGAACCGCTGCATCGTCCCGCTCGGCGGATTGCTGCGCGGCCGGCTTGCGGCGGGCGAGACGCTGGTGGTGAACGGCGCCACCGGCGCCTACGGCACCGCCGCCGTGCTGCTCGGAATCGCCTTGGGTGCAGCACGGGTCGTGGCGGCGGGCCGCAACCGGGCCGCGCTGGAGGCGGTCGCTCGCGGCCGGCGGGGCGCGCGTGGCGGCTGTGCCCCTCACCGGCGACGCGCAGGCCGACGCGGCGGCACTGCGCGAGGCGGCCGGCGGCGGAGCGCACATGGCGTTCGACATGGTGGGACGAGCGGGCGACGCGAATGCAACACTCGCGGCACTGGGCAGCCTGCGGCGCGGTGGCCGACTGGTGCTGATGGGCAGCATGACCACCCCGTTGCCGCTCTCCTACAGCGACATCATGCGCAACGACTGGGAGATCATCGGCCAGTTCATGTATCCGGCCGGCGCCTATCGCCGTCTGCTCGACCTGCTGCGCGCGGGCCTGCTCGACGTCAGCCCGATCCGTCCGCGCAGCTTCCCGCTCGCCGAATTGCCGCAGGCGATGGAGGCAGCCGCCCAGGCCGGCAATCTCGACTGCGTCGTGGTGCAGCCATAGCATCCCGGAATAAAGCAGGAGGCTCGGGGGTCTTGAGGCAGCAGGACGGAGTTGCGCATCCGCGCCGCGACCGTCCTGGCAATCGGGAGATCCCACAATGACCGACAAGGGCAGGCTGTTCATCACCACATTCGCGGCCGCCGTGCTGACGCTCTCGGCGCCCGCCTTCGCGCATTCCGGCGGAGGTGGCGGCGGTGGCGGTGCCAGCCACGGGGCTTCGAGCGGCGGGGCGGCCGGCGGCGGTGCCTCGGGTCGCGCCTCCGGCACCAGCACCGGCAGCAGCGACAGCGGCGGCGCGCTGCGCAACAATGTGCCCACCTGCGCGCAGGGCTATGTGGTCAAGGCCGGAGGCTGCGTGCGCGTGAGCGCGGGTGTGCTGCCCGACGACCAGCTCTACCTGCAAGGACGGGCGCTCGCCGTCGCCGGCTATTACCGGCACGCGCTGCCGATCCTGGAAGCCGTGACCCGCACCGACGATTCGATGGTGTTCACGATGCGCGGCTATGCCATGCGCAAGCTCGGCCGTGTCGATGAGGGCATGGCCCTCTATGCCAAGGCCCTCGCCATCGACCCCGGCAACGTCAACACGCACGAATATCTGGGCGAGGCCTATGTCGTGCAGGGCAAGTTCGATCGCGCCCGTGTCGAGCTGGCGAAGGTGGAAAGTCTGTGCGGCGCTACCGCCTGCGAGCAGTACGCGGATCTGGCGAAGGCGATCGAGACCGGCAAGCCGGAATAGCTCGGCCGTGAGCACCCGGGCGGCAATCGCGGCGGCGGCTACGCTGGATCGGGCTCTCGAACTTGCCGGGACAATGCTGGTCGCGGCGTTGTTCTGGTGGAGCGGCGTCTTCGATCTGCTGGCGACCTGGCCGGACGTGATCGGCTATGTGGCAGCGAAGGGGATTCCGCTGCCCACACTGGCCGCCGCGTCCGCCACCGCCGTCGAGATCCTGGCACCTGCAGCGCTGTTCGTGCCGCGGCTGCGAAGTTGGGCGGCGCTGGTGCTGGCCGGATACTGCCTGCTCACGGCGGCGCTGTTTCACGACTACTGGACACTGGCGGGCGACGACCGGGCCGCACAACTGCTGCACTTCTTCAAGAACCTGGCGCTGGCCGGCGCGCTGATGATGGTCGCTGCGCGACCGCTGCAGCGACGCGCCCTCACCGCCGCTCCCAGATGGAGAGGGAGAACATCCTGGTCGCGGCCCGCGTCGTCGCCCTCTCCCCGCTTGGGGGAGAGGGTCGGGGTGAAGGGGTCGAAGACTCAAGATTATCGAGATCTGGTTTGAGCCAGTGAAGGCAGGTGATAGCTGCGCTCGATCAGGTGGCCTTGATGAGGCCGAGCTGCGTGAGCGCCGTAAGCCGTCGTCGAGGCCAATTTCCTCGGTGATCCTGCCGTCCTCGACACAGAGAACGGTGGTGCCGGTGAAGCGCATCTTGCGTCCCGTGGCAGCGGGCAGCGGGCCCACCAGAAAGTCGCTGAAGGCCGGGCCCGTGTGCGTGCCACCGCCTTCCCACTGCCCGACGACATAGGCGCCCTCGGCGATCAAGTCCGCAGTACCCCAGAAATGCAAATCGGGAAACGCCTCGCGAAAATCGGTCATGAAGGCTCTGATGTCATCACGGCCCCGGCGCGGCTCGTGAAGCGAGTACTTCAGCAGCATGTCTGGCGCGGCGATTTCATCGACAACGGCCAAGTTGCATTTCTCACCCCAGAATTCGGTGAACCAGCGGCCAACAACGGCCTTGTTGTCTGCTTGTTTGCTCATGTCGATCTCCTCTCGGTCTGTAAGGGAGGATCACCGATGTAGCTCGATGATCTGAGCAAACGGGGTAGTCCGACGCGACGGGCAGCAAACTCCGGATCTTGCCCCGATATCAGATCCTGACGTTCCGGGACCAATGAGGCGGCGTGCAAGATCGACGGCAGAAGCCGGAGTCTGCGCGCGCCACTCGGACGAGATCGTTCGACGGCAGCCGACACAGGATATAGCATGAGTGGGTGGTTTTATGAGGTAGAAGCCAAGACGTCCGGCATGGCGGCGTCTGCGGTGAAACGCCTCTCGCAACGTTACGCATCGGGCATCGGTAAAACGTTCGGTCACCGTGAAGACGCTCACCGCCGCAACAGGAACTCCCGCCCCACCTTCACCATCGGCCGGCCGTCGTATTCCACCACGTCCGCCGTCGCATACGTCTCCGCCCAGGCATCGGGGATGAAGCTGCCAGTCCCCACCACGTCGATCGGCGCGTTCGCATCCGCCATCGTCAGGCACTTGCCGACGCCGAACCCGCTGGAGACGACGATGCGCACGCGCGGGAACCCCGCCTCGTCCAGCGCCTCGCGCATCCGCCAGATGGCGGCAGCCGAGACGCCGGTGCCCACCAGATGCCGCAACTCAAGATCGCTGCGATAGCGCCGGATCGTGCCCGGCGCGCGCCGCTCCAGCACTGCGTAGCTCTCGGCCGGGTCCATTCCCTCGATGAACCGGCCGCCATGCGTGTCCAGCCGCACGGCCAGCGCCCCCGCCTCCGCCAGTTCGGGAAACCGCTCGCACACGGCCAGGGCGTCGGTGACCTCGTGGCCGAAATAATCCACCAGCACCGTCAGATCGTCGTACGGGAACGTGTCGTGGAACATCTCGGCCGCCCGCACCGTCGAGCCGGCATAGCCGATCAGCGCGTGCGGCATCGTGCCAAGGCCTGCGCTGTTGCCGAACCAATGCGCCGTGCTGTTGGTCGCATTGCCGATGAAGCCGCGCGCGCCCTCGCGTCGGGCCGCTGCACTGCCGACGCTCGCCGCATAGGCCATCGCGTCCTGCATCTCGGCACCTGCACAATGCCGCGCATCCATCGCCAGGAATGCCACCTTCGGCAAGGCCAGACACATCTGATAGGCGTTATGCGCCGCGACGCACGCCGGGCCCAGCTTCTGCAACAGCAAGGTCTCGAGATCCGACAGTTCCGTGAACTGACCCGAAATATACGCCAGCGGCTCGCCTGCGCCCGTCCAACTGCCCTCGGGATGCGTCACGTCCACGTCGAACTCGGTGCCGCGCTCCAGCGCCACTTGCGCCAGCCAGTCCAGCATCAGCCTTGGTGCCGCGATCACCGGCCGGCGCAGGAACAGCGCATAGGTGACGCGGGTATCGCCGAACCGTTCGACGATCGCGCGGGTGCGATTGAAATAGACATCGGTGCGCTCGGCGATGTCGTCCAGCAGCGCGGTCATCGCCCCCAATCCTACTGCGCGGCGATCGCCGGCTGCGGCGTCGCGGGCGCGCGGCGCGCCTTCAGCTCCTCGGCCACCAGGAATGCCAGCTCAAGCGACTGCTCGGCATTGAGCCGCGGGTCGCAGAACGTCTCGTAGCGCCCGCCGAGATCGGCCTCGGTCAGCCGGTGCGCGCCGCCCACGCATTCGGTCACGTCCCGGCCGGTCATCTCGACATGCACGCCGCCGGCCCAACTGCCTTCCGCCGCGTGCGCGTCGAAGAACTGCCGCACTTCCGAGAGGATCGCATCGAAACTGCGGGTCTTGACCTTCGCCGCCGTGCTGATCGTGTTGCCGTGCATCGGATCGCAGATCCAGGCGACGCGCCGCCCCTCACGCTGCACCGCGCGCAACAGCGGCGGCAGGCCGCGCGCCACCTGGTCCACACCCATCCGGGTGATCAGCGTCAGCCGCCCCGGCTCGTCCCGCGGGTTCAGGATGTCGACCAGCCGCAACAATTCGTCCGGCTGCATCGAGGGGCCGACCTTCAGCCCGATCGGGTTCTTCACCCCGCGCAGAAACTCGACATGCGCGCCGTCCGGCTGGCGCGTGCGCTCGCCCACCCACAGGAAATGCGCCGAGCACGCGTACCAGTCGCCCGAGGTGCTGTCGACGCGCGTCAGCGCCTGCTCGTATGGCAGCAGCAGCGCCTCGTGACTGGTGTAGAAATCGGTCTCGCGAATCTGCGGCGTGGTAAGGCTGGTCAGACCCACCGCCGACATGAAGGCGAGCGTCTCGTCGATACGGCTGGACAGGTCGCGGTAGCGCTCGACCAGCGGACTGCGATTGACGAAGCCCAGATTCCAGCGATGCACCTCGTGCAGATCGGCATAACCGCCGCCGGCGAAGGCGCGCAGCAGGTTCATCGTGCTGGCCGAGTGGAAGTAGCCGGTTTCCATGCGGCCGGGATCGGGCAGCCGCGCCTCGGAGGTGAACTCCGGAGCATTGATGATGTCGCCGCGATAACTGGGCAGGGTCTCGCCGCCCACGGTCTCGACATCGCTGCTGCGCGGCTTGGCGTACTGCCCGGCCATGCGCCCCAGCTTCACCACCGGCACGCTGGCGCCGAAGGTCAGCACCACCGCCATCTGCAACAGCACCCGGAACGTGTCACGGATGTTGTTGGCGGCGAAATCGGCGAAGCTCTCGGCGCAGTCGCCGCCCTGCAACACGAAAGCGCGGCCATCCGCGACCAGCCCGAGCGCCGCCTTCAGCCGCCGCGCCTCGCCCGCGAAGACCAGCGGCGGATAGGAGTGCAACCGACCCTCGACCTCCGCCAGACGTGCGGGATCGGGATAGGTCGGCACCTGCCGGATCGGGCAGGCACGCCAGCTACTCGGGAGACCAGGCTTTCGGCATCGCGGCAGGCTCCGCTCCCGTCCGGCCAGTCCCGGGCGGGCACACGCCGGCGTTATCCCGCGAAACGGCCGCCCTGGCTACTGCCGGACGTCAAGCCCCCAGCCCCATCTCGGCCGCACCCATCTCCTCCTCGCCGATCTGCTGCGCGTCCTGCTCGGGCTGGCTCGGCCCCTCGGCGACGCGGGTGCGGGTGCGCAACGTCACGAACTCCTCGGCACTGGTCGGGTGGATGCCCACGGTGCGGTCGAAATCGGCCTTTGTGGCACCGCAATTGATGGCGATGGACAGGCCCTGCATCAGTTCCGGCGCGTCCTCGCCCAGCATGTGGGCACCCACCACCACCTGCGTCTGCTGGTCCACCACCAGCTTCATCATGCTGGGGCGGTGGCGGCCGCCCAGCGTGTGACGCATGGGTGTGAAGCGCGTCAGGTAGATGTCCGCCGTACCTTGTGTCGCCGCCTGCAATTCGGTCAGGCCCACGGTCCCCAGCGGAGGGCTGGAGAACACTGCCGTCGCCACGCGATCGAGCGCCCAGCGGCGCCGAGCCGGCCCGAACAGCGCGTCGGCCAGCGAGTGCCCCTCGGCGATCGCCACCGGCGTCAGGTTCATGCGGTTGGTCACGTCGCCGATGGCGAAGATGCTGGGCACGTTGGTCCGACTCTCCGCATCGACGCGCACGGCCCCGAACCCGTCGGTCTCGACCCCGGCCGCCTCCAGCCCCAGCTCCTCGGTATGCGGCGCGCGGCCGATCGCCGCGAACACGAGATCGGCCGCGTGCTCTGTCCCATCCGTCAGGCGCACGCGGCGATCGGCGCCGACCGAGGGCGATCCCGGCGCGCGCGTGAACGGTGACCCCCTGCGCCCGCAGCGCCTCCAGCAGCGCGGTGCGCAGATCCTCGTCGAAGCCGCGCAGCGGCAGATCCTGGCGCATCACCATGCGCACCTCGCTGCCCAGCCCCGCGAAGATGCCGGCGAACTCGACGGCGATATAGCCGCCGCCCAGAATGGTCACCCGCTGCGGCCGCTCGGGCAGGAAGAAGGCGTCGTCGCTGACGATGCAATGCTCGGCCCCGGGGAAGCGCGGGCGCAGCGGCCTGCCGCCGGTGGCAAGGACGATGCGCTCGGCGCTTATGCGACGGCCGCCCACGTCCAGGGTGTGCGCGTCCACCAGCTTCGCGTGTGTCTCGAACACCTGCGCGCCGCAGCCTTCCAGCAGATGGCGATAGATGCCGGCAAGCCGGGCGATCTCGCGATCCTTGTTGGCGATCAGCGTGGGCCAGTCGTGCCGGCCGCGCGTCGTGTCCCAGCCGAAGCCGTGGCTATCCTCGCAGGCTGCGCCGTATTCGGCCGCCATGACCATCAGCTTCTTCGGCACGCAGCCGACATTGACGCAGGTGCCGCCCCAGTGCCGCGCCTCGGCCACGCCGACGCGGGCACCATGACCGGCGGCGATGCGCGCGCAGCGCGTGCCGCCGCTGCCGCCGCCGATGACGAACAGATCAAAATCGCAGGACATGCGGGATGCTGCCATCCCGGCATTCGATTGTCACGGGTCCGGAAGTGCGGGTCAGTAGACCGTCCGCACCGCCTTCTCGCGGTCCCAGATGCGCCCCTTGCTGGCTGCGGTCACGAATGCCTTCGACCCATTGCGGTCCAGCTTGACGATGCCCGCATCGGCCGCGACCCCGGCCTTGTCCAGCAGGACCTTTGCCGCCTCGGTATGGCCGATCACCTTCAGATGGGCAAAGGCGTCGTGCACGAATGCAATCGCCGCCGCCTCGCGGGCAAGCATCTGGGCGCCCTCGGCGGAAACTGCCAGTGCCACCGCGTCGAACAGCACCGACGGGCCGCCTGCAAGCTGGGCATCCGCCTCGATCAGCTTGCCGTCCCCCCCTTTCGCACCCCCCACCTTCGGCGCCACGATCTTGAGTTCTCCGCCTTCAGCCTTGACCGCCTCGGCCAGCGCGGTCACGGCCGCTGCATCGCTGCCGTCGGCCACCAGGCAGCCCACCATGCGCCCCCGCAACGTGGGCTTCGCCTTGGCGATGATGCTCAGCGCCGGCGAGGGCTTCAGGTCGGCACGGGTGGGCCTGGCGGCCGGAGCGGGCTTGATCGGCTCATCCAGGGCCAGCCCGTTGGCGACCCGCTCCGCCAGCTTCGCGTCGATGTTGGCGAGCTGGCTGACCACGCGCACACGGATCGCCTTCGTCTCGACCTTGCTCAGCTCGAAGATCAGGGCCGAGACGATGTGGTTCTGCTCCGGTTCGGTCTGGCTCATGAAGAACAGCCGCGCCTGGCTGAAATGGTCGGCGAAACGCTCGCTGCGTACCCGCAGCCGATCGCCGCTCTCCGCGACCGGAACGCTGCGGAACCCGGTCTTCGGATCCTCGCGCGGCGTTTCGTGGCCGAGCGAGTTCGGCTCGTAGTTCACCCGCCCCTTCGGCGTGTGCATCTGCTGATGGCCGTCGCGCTGGAAATTGTGCATCGGGCAGCGCGGGGCGTTGATCGGGATCTGCGCGAAGTTCGGCCCACCCAGCCGCTTCAATTGCGTGTCCAGGTACGAGAAGTTGCGCCCCTGCAGCAGCGGATCGTTGGTGAAATCGATGCCGGGCACGACATGCGAAGTGCAGAACGCCACCTGCTCGGTCTCGGCGAAGAAATTGTCCGGGTTGCGGTTCAGCACCATGCGGCCGATGATCCGCAGCGGGATCTGCTCCTCCGGAATGATCTTGGTCGCGTCCAGCACGTCGAACTCGAACTTGTCGGCAAAGGCGTCGTCGAACAGCTGCACGCCCAGATCCCATTCCGGGAAATTGCCGCTCTCGATCGCGTTCCACAAATCGCGGCGGTGATAGTCCGGATCGGCGCCGTTGATCTTCAGCGCCTCGTCCCACACCACCGACTGCATGCCCAGCTTCGGCCGCCAGTGGAACTTCACATAGGTCGACTTCCCCGCCTCGTTCACCAGCCGGAAGCTGTGGACGCCGAATCCCTCCATCATGCGCAACGATCGCGGGATGGCGCGGTCGGACATCGCCCACATGATCATGTGCATGCTCTCGGGCATCAGCGAGATGAAGTCCCAGAACGTGTCATGCGCCGTCGCCGCCTGCGGAAACTCGCGGTCCGGCTCCTGCTTTACCGCATGCACCAGATCGGGGAACTTGATCGCGTCCTGGATGAAGAACACCGGGATGTTGTTGCCGACCAGATCCCAGTTGCCCTGCTTGGTGTAGAACTTCACGGCAAAGCCGCGCACGTCGCGCGGCAGGTCTGCCGAACCCTTGTTGCCGGCCACCGTCGAGAACCGCGCGAACAGCTCGGTGCGCTCGCCCACGCGCTGGAAGATGTCGGCCTTCGACACGTCCGCCAGCGATTCGGTCAGCTCGAAATAGCCGTGCGCGGCGCTGCCTCTTGCATGGACCACTCGCTCGGGAGTCCGCTCGTGGTCGAAATGGGTCAGCTTCTCGCGAAGGACGAAGTCCTCCAGCAACGCGGGACCGCGCGCGCCGACCCGCAGCGAGTTCTGGTCGTCGGCGATAGGCTGGCCTTCGTTGGTGGTCAGGATCGGGCGGTTGCCGCTGGCGGTCTGATGCAGCTCGCCGCCGCTGCCGGCTGTATAGTCTTCCATGCGCGTCTCCCCCTGACAGGCCACGACTAAGCGGGCCTGCGGCGCAGCCACAAGCCGGCCCGGTTCAACGCCACGAAAGAGGGTTGGTGGCCTGCGCTCGCGAAAACGTCAGGATTTGCGCCGCGTCGCCCGGAACGCGGCGGCGCGGCCCGGCTTCTCAACCTGCTTCGCCCGCCCCAGCGCCATCGCATCCGCCGCCACATCCGCCGTGATGACGCTGCCGGCGGCAATCAGCGCCCCATCGCCGATGCTGACCGGCGCGACCAGAACCGCATGAGAGCCCACGAAAGCATCGGCACCGATGTTGGTGCGATGCTTGGCGAAACCGTCATAGTTGCAGGTGATCGTCCCGGCACCGATGTTGGTGCGCGCCCCGATCGCCGCGTCGCCCAGATAGGTCAGGTGGTTCGCCTTGGCACCCTCGCCCAGCTGTGCTGCCTTCAACTCCACGAAATTGCCGACATGTGCCCGGTTCCCCACCACCGTCCCCGGCCGCAGCCGCGCGAACGGACCGATCACCGCCCCCTCGCCCACGCTACACCCTTCCAGATGGCTGAAGGCGCGGATCACCGCCCCGCTCGCGACCGTGACGCCCGGCCCGAACACCACGTTCGGCTCGACCGTGACGTCGGCCGCGAGCACCGTGTCGTCGGCCAGGAACACCGTCTGCGGCGCCACCAGGGTCACGCCCGCCTCCATCGCCGCCCTGCGCAGCCCGCATTGCACGAACGTCTCCGCCTCGGCCAATTCGGCGCGCGAATTGATGCCGCGCAACTCGTCAAACGGCGCCTCCACGGCGGCCACCTTCACGCCTGCGGCGCGGGCGAGCGCCACCACGTCGGTCAAATAGTATTCGCCCTTCGCGTTGTGGCACCCCACGGCCGCGAGCCAAGCCGCCATGTCCCGCGCCGCAGCGCACAGCACCCCCGCATTGCACAGGTTCTCGTCCCGCTCCGCTTGCGTGGCATCGGCCCACTCCACGACGCGCTCGACCAGACCACCCCTCGCGATGACCCGACCGTAGCGGCCCGGATCGGCCGGTCGCATGGCCAGCAGGGCCAGCCCGACATCGCCGCGAAGGCGGCGTGCCAGCAGCCCCTCCAGCGTCTCCGGCCGGATCAGCGGGTTATCGGCATAGAGCACCGCGACCTCGCCCGCACCGAACTGGTCCGCTGCCTGCAAGGCCGCGTGCGCGGTGCCGAGCCGCTCCACCTGGATCACCACCGCATGCGGACGCGCCGCCGCCGCGACCTGCTCCATCCCCGGCCCCACCACCACGACGATGCGCTGGAACACCGCTTCGCAACTCGCCAGCAGGTGCCGCAGCATGGGCCGGCCGGCAATCGGGTGCAGGGCCTTCGGCAGCGCCGAACGCATGCGGGTGCCCAGTCCCGCGGCAAGGATCACGGCAGTCGCAGGATGCGCGGTCATGCCGCCCGGTAGCTTCGGCACGCACGCCATGTCAAAGGATGGTTTGCATGACGGAGATGGGTATGTCGCGTACCATCCTGTTCGACCTCGACGGAACCCTGGTCGATTCCGTGCCGGACCTGACCTCCGCCCTGAACCGGCTGCTGCGGCAGCGCGGCCTTGCCCCCTTCGACGCAGCCGCGGTGACCGGCTTCGTGGGCGACGGCGTGCGCGCCCTGGTCGAACGGGCCTTTGCGGCGCGCGGCGCCTCCGCCGACGACGCCGCCATCGCCGCCTACACCTCCGACTATACGGCCCATGCCAGCGAGGCGAGCCGGCCCTATCCCGACACCGCCGAGACGCTCGCCGCGTTGCAGACGGCCGGGTGGCGGTTTGCGGTCTGCACCAACAAGCCGGAGAAGGCAGCGCGGGTGCTGCTGGCCGATCTCGGGCTGGCCCACTTCTTCGCGGCGATCGGCGGCGGCGACAGCTTTCCCACGCGCAAGCCGGACCCCGCGCATCTGCTGGCGACCCTGCGTGCCGCCGGCGGCGAGGCGGCGCGCGCCATCATGGTGGGTGACCATCGCAACGACGTCCACGCCGCTGCCGGCGCGGGCGTGAGGGCGATCTTCGCGGCCTGGGGCTACTCACCGCGCGCGGCGGCGACCGGGGCCTCGGCGATCGTCGGACCGATTCGCCGATCTGCCGAGCGCGGCCGAGGCGCTGCTGCCCGGCTGACCTTCGAGCCGCCTCATCGCGGCATCGAGCAGCACGCCCAGCCCTTCGGCATCGACCAGACCCTGATCGGGGCGATAGCAGTCGCTCTCGAACAGCGGCAGGTGGATGGTCCGGAACTCTCGCAGCCGCGCAATCGCGAACTGCGTCGGCACAGGCCTTGTATCCAGCAGCACGACGCGCGTTCCGGGGGCGGCAGAACACCGCCAGATGCGCGTGCGACCCGTCGCTCGCAACTACGGTTTCCGCTCCGGCCAGCAGCCGCAGCAACTCTGGCGGCGCCAGCGTCTCGGGATGCACCACGCGCAATCCGCGCCGTTCGGCCCAGGCGTCGATCGCCCGCTCGTTGCGGATTCGGGCGTTCTCCGCCCAGCGGCTGCGGGACAGGTACAGGCGCGGATCTGCCCGGCCCTGCGCGGACGCGGCGATGCCTGCCGAGAGAAAATCGGCCAACCCCGCCATGCGTACGTTCAGATCGGCGTGATAGCGCGAGGCGGCATCCGGAACGACCAGGGTCTCGACGGCGAACGGGCGGTCGGCGATCAGGATGTCGCGGGCGTCGAAGCCGAGCGCCCGCAGCATCGCACCATACAGCGGATTGTCGAAGATCGTTGTGGGATCGAGGCCTGGCCAGGGGTGGAAGATCAGCCGCGGCCGGCCTGCCTTCCCGCTGCTGGCGCGCAGCGCCATTGCCATGAACGGCCACAGCCGCGCGATCGACTCGAACAGGAAATGCCCGAGAATCGGAAACAGGATGCCGCCATAGACGCCGAGCGCGACCCTGTGCTGCTCGGCCTGCCGCCACTCCGCTTCCTCCAGCAGCTCCGGATCGGCCGGGACGATATCGCGCTCGTTGAACCGCTGGGTCGAGGCGATGAGCCGGCGGTGCCGGTCGTACACCGCTCCCGTATAGGTGTTGTCCGGCGCGTAGGCGCGCGCCGTGACCGTAGCATGGCACACGACCGCCATGCCGGGCTCGCTTTCGGTGACGTAGCCGAAGCGGTGCAGACCGCTCTCGGTATAGGCCACCGCCCGGCTCAGATTATCGTCCAGCAGCATTTTCCATTCCGCATGGCCCGCTTGCGGCCTTCGTGATTCACGGCTGGCGCGCCTTAACGGACCGTGAAAATGAGTTGCGGAGCAGTCCGCGCCGGTGCGACGGAGCGCGGCATGATGCTCACCCGCCGCGCCGTACTTGCGGCCACCGCGAGTGCCGGCCTCGCCCCGTCGGCCCGCGCCGCCCTGCTGCCCTGGCCTGAGGTGCTGCGGCGCGCGCGCTGGGCAGTCGGTCTTCCTTCATGCCTCGGGCGCGGACGCCCGTACCAACGCCTTCATCGCCTGGGCCGCGGAGCGGATGCGCATGCTCCACGATATCCGTGTATGCCATGTACGCCGGAGCCGCGCGGTGACAGGCGCGCCCGGCCGGGAACGCTGGATGCGAGACCCCCGACCTGCTGGGCTTCGAGGGCCCGGAACTACCGGGGCTGCGGCGTCAATCGAGCCTGTTCCGCCGCTCGCTCGACGCACTGCCCGGTACCGCCCTGCTGGACCGGACCGTCGCCACAACCGGCTTCGCAGTGCCGTGGCGCAGAACGCGCATGGTCTTCATCCATGACACCGAGCGCGTGCCGACGCCGCCGCGCAGCATGGCCGCGATGGCGACCTGGGCCGCATCACACCCGGGCCGGCTCGCGCATCCCTCGGCCGGCGACGTGGTCGGCGCTGCCTTCCTCGAACGGGCGCTGATCGAACTGACGCCCGATCGGACGGTCTTGGCGCGGCCTGCAACGGATGCGACGTATGCCGTTGCGAGAAGGTCGTTCTGGTCTTGGTACGAGGCATTGCTGCCGCATCTCTGGGCGGGCGGACAGTCCTTCCCGGCGAGCGGGCCGGCGCAGGCGACTCTGTTCGCAAACGGCGAGATCGACCTCTACCCTTCGCTCAACCCGGGCGAGGCGGCGTCCGGCATCGCCAACGGCGCACTATCCGCTACTGCCCGCGCCTACGTGCCGGACGGCGGCACGCTGTGCCACTGCAGCTATGTCGCTATCCCGCGTGGCGCGGCACATTACGAGGCGGCGATGGTGCTGGCGGACTTCCTGCTCTCGCCCGAGGCGCAGGCGCACGCGGCCGACCCGCTCATGCTGGGCAGCCCTACGGTGCTGGACCTCGAAAGGCTCGTTCCTGAGGATCGCTCGCGGTTCACTGAACTGCTCAACCTGCCTGGCAAATTGACGGAGGCCGGGTTGGGGGTGAGCCTGCCGGAGCCGCATCCGTCCTGGATGGCGCGGATCACCGCGGAGTGGGAGTGGCGCGCGATGCTGTGTCACGGGGTCGACGGTGCCTCTTTCGACGAGCGTCCGCGAGCATAGCGGGCGAGGCGCCCCGCAAGCGTCCCGGTATGCAACTCGAACAGATGATTGTCGTGGTCGTGGAAGTAGATCGAGCGCCCTTCTCCCTCGATGCGCGCCCGACCCTCGCGTAAGGGCAGCTCAAGCGACCGGATACGTTCCAGAGAGGCGTCATAGTCGGCCTCGCTGATCTTGAATGCGACGTGATTGTATGTGCGGTCGGTCAGGGATTCCCCTTCCATCGTCGCAATCCAGATCGGGGCGGGAGCATCAGGATCACCAGCGCTGTCGCCGACAAGGAAGAAACGCTCCCTTGATACGGAAAACGCCTCATCCCCACTGTCGTACACCTTGCGCGCGCCGAGGACGGTCGTGAGCAACTCCTCCATGCGATCCAGATCGCGAACCATGAAGGTCATGTGGCTCAATCCTGCAACCATGTTTGCCCGATTCTGATGAAAGCTGCTGACCGTTCGCCGCGCCGGAACCGGGCAGCCCATGTCGCCTTTCGTGGCAATGCGGATAGGCCCTACAGCTCGCTCACTCGGTTCCGTGTCATCCCGTCGCGGCACATGGCGACGGCCATCGGACACACGCTGCCGCCCTCAACCCTCTGATGCGGCGAATGTGCATTCGCCGTCGCGGAACGCACCCCAGTCCTTCTCGGCAGCGGACCGGCAGCGTTATGCGGCTTCCTTGTGCCGCTCGCGGAGGAACTGGAAGAACTCGACCCCCTCGCGCAACCGGCGCTTCATCATCTGGGGGCTGCGCACCATCTCGCCCACGATCGCAGCGATCTTCGGCGCACGGAAATAGAACTTCCGATAGAACGTCTCGACACTGTCGAACATCTCGGTATGCGACAGATGCGGATAATGCAGGGGTGCCACCTGGATGCCGTGATCGTCGATCAGCTCGGCGTGGTCCGCATCCAGCCAGCCATTCTCCACCGCCTGCTTGTGCAGGAACGTGCCCGGATAGGGTGCGGCGAGCGACACCTGCAAGGTGTGCGGATTGATCTCGGTGGCGAACCGGATCGTCTCCTGGATCGTCTCCTTCGTCTCGCCGGGCAGGCCCAGGATGAAGGTGCCGTGGATCCTGATGCCCAGCTCGTGACAGTCGCGGGTGAACTTCCTCGCGACCTCGATCCGCATGCCCTTCTTGATGTTGTACAGGATCTGCTGGTTGCCGCTCTCATAGCCCACCAGCAGCAGCCGCAAGCCGTTGTCGCGCAGCACCTTCAATGTCTCGCGCGGCACGTTGGCCTTGGCGTTGCAGCTCCAGGTCACACCCATGCGCCCCAGCTCGCGCGCGATCGCCTCGGCGCGCGGCAGATTGTCGGTGAAGGTGTCATCGTCGAAGAAGAACTCCCGCACCTGCGGGAAATAGCTGCGCGCCAGCCGGATTTCCTCGGCGACGTGGCCTGGGCTGCGCACCCGGGTACCTGGTGCCCGCCCACCGTCTGCGGCCACAGGCAGAACGTGCAGCGGCTCTTGCAGCCGCGCCCGGTGTACAGCGAGACATACGGGTGCATCAGGTAGCCGATGAAGTAATCCTCGATGCGCAGGTCGCGCTTGTACACCTCGGTCACGAACGGCAACTGGTCCATGTCGTGCAGCATGGCGCGGTCGCGGTTATGCACGATCGACCCATCCGCGCCGCGATAGCTGATGCCGTCGATGGCGGCGAAGTCGCGCCCCTCCGCCACCTCCTTGATCGTGAAGTCGAACTCGTTGCGGGCCACGAAGTCGATGGCGCTGCCCTGCTCCAGGCTCTCGCCGGGCTGCACCGCCACCTTGGCGCCGACGAAGCCGATCTTGAGCGCCGGATTGGCGTCCTTCAGCGCCCGCGCAACCTTCACGTCCGACGAGAAGGACGGCGTGGAGGTGTGGATCACGCACAGTTCGAAGTCGCGTGCCTGCGCGGTCACGCGATCGAGCCCCATGCGGGCGGGCGGCGCGTCGATCAGCCTTGACTCCGGCACCAATGCCGCCGGCTGGGCCAGCCAGGTCGGGTACCAGAAGCTCTTGATCTCGCGCCGCGCCTGATAGCGGGAACCGGCCCCGCCATCGAACCCGTCCACGCTCGGCGGCTGCAGGAACAAGGTCTTCATCATCAGCGCTCAATCCCCAACGGCGTCGGTGTGCATGCCGGCCATATGGGGCGGCATGACGCCTATGTTCAGTTCCTGGCCCCGCCAGCGTACCCGGTCAGAGGCATAGCTCGCCACCACGATACAGACCGACAGCAGGTCGCGCACCGGCAGCAGCCATATCGGCGCCGCACCGGCAAGCCCCGCGGGAGCGAGCGCCAGCGCACGGTCGATCCCCCGCCCGATCGCGGCCCGCCCGAGCCACGCCGCCAGGAGCACCGCCCAGCCCCACTCCTCGAAGCCGCTCGCGGCGAGGCAGATCAGCGCCCAGGCCAGTGGATACTGGGTGGCCGAGAGCGCGTACTGGATCGGGACCAGGGACGCAATGGTACGCCCCCAGCGCAGCTCGTGCGAGACCAGAGGCACCAGACCGGTCTCCGGCACCGTAGTTGCCGGCACCGTGTCGGCCAGGCTCACGGCGAGCCCCTGCGCACGCACCAGCCGGCCCAGGATCGCGTCGTCGGCCAGGTGATGCACCAGCGCCCGCAACCCGCCGATCGCCTCCAGCGTGTCGCGGCGCAGCGCCATCGTTGCCCCCAGGCAATCCTGCCGGCCGATTGCACGGGCCATGAGCGCCCCCGGCAGGAACCCATGCGTGATGGCCGTGGCGCCAAGCGAGGCGGCCGGCGACCGCGACGACGGCAGGCCGGCGTACAGCGTGGTGACGAGACCCACGCCCGGCACCTGCAAGGCCGCCACCACCCGCGCCAGATAGTCCGGGCCCGAATGCACGTCGCTATCGGCGATCACCAGCACGTCGTGGCGCGCGGCACCCAGCATGTTGATCAGGTTGCCGACCTTGCGATTGCGCCCGTGCGCCGTGGGATCCACCACCAGTGCCATGTCGCGGGCGGGAAAGCGCTCCCGCAGCCGACGCACCACGGCAATCGCCGGATCGTCCGGGCTCTGCACGCCGAACACCACCTGGAATGCCGGGTAATCCTGCGCGCACAGGCTGGCCAGAGCCTGCTCCAGCAACGGTTCGGCACCGAATAGCGGCTTCAGCACGGTGACCGGCGGCAGATCGGCCGTGGGCGCGGGACGCGGCCGCCGCACGAACCGCCGCACCAGCGCATAGCCAGCCAATCCCTGGACCAGCCCCACGACAACCACCGATGCTGCCAGGAATGCCAGCAGGATCATTGCACGTCCGTATGATCAGGACTTCTGGCCGCTGGCCAGGCGGCCCGCTTTCGCCTTCAGTGAAGTGATCAGCGCATTGGCCCCACCGCCGGCCAGCAGGCTGCGAAAATCCGAACGCTGCACGGCCACCCGGCTGATCGAGCCATCGACCAGCACATCCACGATCTGCCAGCCGGCCGGCCCCTGCCGCATCACGTAGTCGAGCCGGGTCGGCTCGCCACGCGCCGGCACGAGCTGCGTCGATACCACCTGATCGGCTCCGGCGGCGCGGGTCTGCGCCGCCATCGTGAATCGCTCGCCGGAGAAACTGTCGAAATTGGCGACATAGGTAGCGACCGTATATTCGGTGAACGCGGCCAGCAGCGCGCTCTGCTGGGAGGCTGGGAGGCTTCGCGAAGCGCGGCCCGACGCTCGCGCGCAGAATGGCCGCCAGATCGAAGCTGCGCTGCACCACCGGCGCCAGCGCCGCCGCCCGCTGCGCGAACGGCACCGCACGGCCGGACTTCATGGCGGCGATCAGCGCGTCATCGAGCGCCGCGACCGGAGCGGTCGGGCTCGTGGCCGATTGAGCGCGCACCGCCGCCGGCAGCACCAGCAGCGTGCCCAGCACGAACCGGCGAGACAGCCAGGATATCATGCAGTCCTCAACGCCCTAGGGCGGCCCGAGCCGTCGTCACGATGTCGTTTGCCGTGAGCCCCGCCGCAACCAGTTGCTTGGCCGGGGAGTTGTGATCGAGAAAGCGGTCCGGCAGCACCATCGGCCGCACGCGCAAACCGCCGTCGAGCAGTCCGCGCCACGCCAGATGCTGCATCACGGCAGCGCCGAAGCCGCCGACGCTGCCTTCTTCCACCAGCACCAGGGCGGCGTGTTCGCGCGCCAGCCGTTCGATCAGGGCGGTATCGAGCGGCTTGGCGAAGCGGGCATCGGCGATGGTGACGCTGATCCCCTGCTCGGCCAGCAGATCGGCAGCGGTCAGCGCGTCGTAGAGCCGCGGCCCCAGGGTCAGGATCGCCAGATCCGTGCCTTGCCGCAGCACGCGCCCGCGCCCGAGCGGCAGGGGGGTGCCGCGCTGCGGCCGCTCGCCCACGATGCGCTCGCCGAGCCCGGCACCGCGCGGGTAGCGCAGTGCCGAGGGCCGGTCGCCGATCCCGGCGGCGGTGGCGACCATGTGCATCAGCTCGACCTCATCGGCGGCGGCCATGATGACCATGCCCGGCAGGCAGCCGAGATAGGCCAGGTCGAAGCTGCCGGCATGGGTGGCACCGTCATTGCCAACGAGCCCGGCGCGGTCGATGGCGAAGCGGACTGGCAGCGACTGGATGGACTACGTCATGCACCACCTGATCATAGGCCCGTTGCAGGAACGTGCTGTAGATGGCGCAGAACGGCGACAGCCCCTCGGTCGCCATGCCGGCGGCGAAGGTCACGGCGTGCTGCTCGGCGATGCCGACATCGAAGCAGCGCTTCGGGAACACGCGCGCGAACTTGTCGAGCCCGGTGCCGCTCGGCATCGCCGCGGTGATCGCCACGATGCGCGGATCGGCCTCGGCCTCCGCGATCAGGGCGTCCGCGAACACGCTGGTATAGCTGGGCGGCCCGGGCGGTGCCGCCTGCTGCTCGCCGGTCAGCACGTTGAATTTGGAGACGGCGTGCAGCTTGTCGGCGGCCGCCTCGGCGGGCGGATAGCCGCGGCCCTTCTGCGTGGTGACATGCAGCAGGATCGGCCCGGGATCGTCCGCATCGCGCACGTTGCGCAGCACCGGCAGCAGATGCTCCAAATTGTGCCCGTCGATCGGCCCCAGATAGTAGAACCCCAGCTCCTCGAACAGCGTGCCGCCGGTCAGCATGCCGCGCGCGTATTCCTCGGCGCGGCGGGCGGTGCGCTCGATGGTGCGCGGGAAGCGCCGCGCCATCCGCGCCGCCACGTCGCGCAGGCCGAGGAAGCTGTGCGACGACAGCAGCCGCGACAGATAGGCGCTCATCGCCCCTACCGGCGGCGCGATCGACATGTCGTTGTCGTTGAGGATGACCACCAGCCGCGACCGCAGCGCCCCGGCATTGTTCATCGCCTCATAGGCCATGCCGGCGCTCATGGCGCCGTCGCCGATCACGGCGATCACATGGTTGTCCCGGCCCAGCAGGTCGCGCCCCACCGCCATGCCGAGCCCGGCCGAGATCGAGGTCGAGCTGTGCGCAGCGCCGAACGGATCGTACTCGCTTTCGGCGCGGCGGGTGAAGCCGGACAGGCCGCCGCCCTGGCGCAGGGTGCGGATGCGCTCGCGCCGTCCGGTCAGGATCTTGTGCGGGTAGCATTGATGGCCGACATCCCAGATCAGCCGGTCGGTCGGCGTATCGAACACGGCATGGATCGCCACCGTCAGCTCGATGACACCGAGCGAGGCGCCCAGATGGCCGCCGGTGGTGCTGACCGCGTCGATGGTCTCGGCGCGCAGCTCATCGGCCAGTTGCCGGAGTTGATCGGTGGAAAAATTGCGCAGGTCCGCGGGCTGGCCCACCCGGTCCAGCAGCGGCGTGGCCGGCCTGCCGGCAGCGTAGGCGATCACCGGGGCGTTCAAAACGGAATCTCCTCGTCCTGGCCCGGGGCCGCGTTCGTGGCCGGCCGGGGTGTGCCGTCGCCGGCGGTGACGATGCGCTCGACGCGCATCTCCGCCTCGCGCAGCTTGGCCTCGCAATGCCGCCGCAGCGACGATCCGCGCTCATAGGCGGTGATGGCTTCCTCGAGCCGCTGCTGCCCGCTCTCCAGCCCGCGCACGATCCGCTCCAGCTCCGACAGCGCATCCTCGAACGACAGATCGGCCAGCGCGGGGTCGGGGTCGGGCGTCGTCTCAGGGGGCATGAGAGTCTCAGGGGTCGGAGTCACGGGAAAGATCCGTCCGGCGTTCCGCTGATCCATTCGACCAGCAACGCGGGACGTAGCCGATTCGTGGACAATTGGCGCAGGCGGTGTGGAAGAAGCGGCGCGGCTGTGTCAGTTTTGCAACAGGGTGCGGACATGCAAGGCGCAGCTTTCTGCCAGCGCGTCGAGGTCATAGCCTCCTTCCAGAACCGAGACCACCCGCCCGCCGCAATGCTGCCGTGCCCGCTCCAGCAGGGCTTCGGTCAAAATGCCGTAATCCTCGGTGCGGAGCTGAAGCTGGGCCAGCGGATCGGCCGCATGCGCGTCGAATCCGGCGGAGATGATCAGCAGTTCCGGGGCGAAGGCATCAAGCGCCGGCAGGATTGTGCCGGTCCAGGCAGCAAGGAATCGCGCGCTGCCGGTGCCGGGCGCCAGCGGCGCGTTGACGATGTTGCCCGCCGCACCCCGCTCGCCGGCGGAGCCGGTACCGGGAAAGCACGGCGATTGATGCGACGATCCGTAGAACAGGTCCGGCTCGTCCCAGAACGCCGCCTGCGTGCCGTTGCCGTGATGCACGTCGAAATCCACCACCGCCACCCGCCGCAGGCCCCACCGCAACTGGGCGTGCCGTGCCGCGATGGCCGCCGAGGCGAACAGGCAGAACCCCATGGCCCGCGCCCGCTCGGCGTGATGACCGGGCGGCCTGGTCGCCACGAAGGCGGCGTGGGCCTCGCCCTGCATCACCGCATCGACCGCGGCCACCGCCCCGCCCGTGGAACGCAACGCCGCCTCGACGCTACCCGTGCCCACCAGCGTATCGGCGTCGAGCGCCAGATGAGTGCCCGGCTCGGGTGCCAATGAAAGTATGTCTGCGACATATCTTTCGTCATGCACCGTCCGTAGCTGCTCCACGCTGGCCCGCGGCGCCTCCCGCCGCAGCAGGGGCGCGAAGGCCGGGTCGTCCAGTGCTTGCATGACCCGGCGCAGCCGGGCCGGGCTTTCGGGGTGGTACGGACCGGGATCGTGCTGCAGGCAGGCCGCGTGGGTGAACAGGGCCACGGTCACGCCGGCTCGGCCTTCTTGCGGATGACGAAGGACAGCGTGCCGCGCATCCTCGCTCCAGGCGATCAGCGCGTGCCCGGTCTCGCGGCAGAAGGCCTGGAAATCGCCAATGGCGGCGCGATCGGTCGCCAGAACGCGCAGCCGGTCGCCAGGTGCCAGCGCCCGCAGCGCACGGTTGGCGCGCAGCACTGGCAGCGGGCAGGCCATACCCTTCACGTCCAGCAGGGTCTCGCTCATGCGCCGCAATGTCGTCCCGCCCCGGCGCTTGAGCAAGAAGGGGGTTCACGGCATTGTCCGCCAATGCCAACGAACGACAAGCCGTACGATTTCCGCCTGGGCGTGGACCTGGGCGGGACCAAGATCGAGATCGTGGCGCTGGGTCGCGATGCCGCCTTCACCCACCGGATGCGGGTCGCCACCCCGCCGCGCTACGCGGACACGATCCACGCCATCACCGATCTGGTGGGCGGTGCGGAACGGGCGCTGGGCGGGCGCGGCAGCGTCGGCGTGGGCATTCCGGGCGTCATCAGCCCCGCCACCGGCCTTGTGAAGAACGCCAACTCGATCGCGCTGAACGGCCATCCGTTCGACCGCGATCTCGCCGCGGCGCTGGAGCGGGACGTGCGGGTGGGCAACGACGCCAACTGTTTCGCGCTGTCCGAGGCGTCGGACGGGGCGGGCGTCGGCTACCGCACGGTGTTCGGCGTCATCATCGGCACCGGCTGCGGCGGCGGCATCGTCGTGGACGGGCACATGATCGAGGGGCCGAACAAGATCGCCGGCGAGTGGGGGCACATCCCGCTGCCCTGGCCGTCGCATGACGAGATCCCCGGCCCCGCCTGCTGGTGCGGCCAGCACAACTGCCTGGAGCGCTACATCTCCGGCACGGCGCTGGCGATGGATTGCGACGGGCCGGACGCGCGCGACGCGAGCACCATCCCCGCCCGCGCCGCCGCCGGCGAGCAGCGGGCGATCGATGCGCTGGCGCGCCACGCCGACCGGCTGGGGCGCGGGCTTGCCGTCATCACCAACCTGCTCGACCCGGACGTGATCGTGCTGGGCGGCGGGCTGTCCAACATGGAACACCTGTACGGCGAGGTTCCTGCGGTGATGAAGAAGCACGTGTTCTCGGATTTCGTGAACACGCCGGTGGTGAAGAACAAGCACGGCGATTTGTCCGGCGTGCGCGGCGCCGCCTGGATGTGGCCGACCCCGTAACCCTCTGCCGCGACTGCGACACGTTCCTCCCGCCCGGCGCCGGGCGGGGCTGCCCGCATTGCGGCGGCTTGCGTCTGGTCAGCCATCCGCAACTCCGCGAACTCGCCATCGCCCATGTCGATTGCGATGCCTTCTTCGCCAGCGTCGAAAAGCGCGACCGGCCCGAGCTGGCCTCGCGTCCGGTGATCGTGGGCGGCGGCGTGCGCGGCGTGGTCACGGCCGCCTGCTATGTCGCGCGCATCCAGGGGGTGCGCAGTGCCATGCCGATGTTCAAGGCGCTGAAGGCCTGCCCGGACGCGGTGGTGATCCGCCCCGATTTCCGCAAATACACCGAAGCCGCAAGGCAGGTGCGCGAGCTGATGCAGCGCCTGACGCCGCTGGTGCAGCCGCTGTCGATCGACGAGGCGGCGCTCGACCTGCGCGGCACGGAAGTCCTGCACAGGGCGCCGCCTGCCGCCGTGCTGACCCGTTTCGCCCGCACCGTGGAGCAGGAGGTCGGTATCACCGTCTCCGTGGGCCTCGCCGCCAACCGGCTCACCGCCAAGATCGCCGCTGGCCGCGATAAGCCGCGCGGCTTCTGCGTGCTCGGGCCGGAAGCCCCTGCCCTCCTGGCCCGCGAGAGCGTGCGCCTGCTGCCGGGTGTGGGACCGGCGCTGGCGCGGCGGCTGGCGGCCCGAGGAATTGCGACACTCGGCCAGTTGCAGGCGCTCGATGACCGGAGCGCCACGGCGCTGCTGGGCGAGGACGGACCGATGCTGGTCCGCCGCGCCGGACTGCAGGACGTCCGGGCGGTCGATCCGCGCCGGGAGAGCAAGTCGATCAGCTCCGAGACGACGTTCGATACCGATCTGACCGACCTCGCCGATCTCGAACGCCACCTCTGGCGCTGCGCCGAACGGGTGGCAAAGCGCCTGCGCGACGCTCACCTGGCCGCCGCCGGGGTGACGCTCAAGCTCAAGGACAGAAACTTCGCGCTGCGCACCCGTGCGCAGCGCCTGAGCCAGCCCACACGCCTGCCCGACATGCTGTTCGCGGCCGCCAAGACGATGCTGGCGCGCGAGGCGGACGGTACGGCATACCGTCTGATCGGCCTCGGCGCCCAGCCGCTCACCAGCGCCGGGACCGCGGACACGCCCGACCTTGCCGATCCCGACAGCCTGCGCCGGCCGGCGCGGCAGGAGGCGATCGAGGCTCTGCGGGCGCGTTTCGGCGAGACGGCGATCGGCCGCGGGCGCGGCCTGCTACGGTAAGAGAGGAACGCAGATCTGTGCAGAACGAAAATGCCCTCGTGAGAGCCTGGGCGCCGCGGATGCTGAGTCTGCTGCGCATCGTCGTGGGCCTGCTCTATGTCGAGCACGGAACCGCCAAGTTGCTGGGATTCCCCGCCGGCGCCGGGCCCGAGCATCTGCAGGTCTTTACGCTGATCTGGTTCGCCGGAATCCTGGAACTGGTCGGCGGGTCGCTGCTCGTGCTCGGCCTGTTCACCCGGCTGGTCGCCTTCATCCTCGCCGGCGAGATGGCGATCGGCTACTTCATGGCCCACGCTCCGCACAGCGTCTTTCCACTGCTCAATCACGGAGAGGCGGCGGTGTTCTATTGCTGGGTCTTCCTCTACTTCGCCGTCGCGGGCGGCGGCGCCTGGAGCGTCGACCGGCTGCGCACGGGGCGGCGCGCGGCGATGGCGGCGTTGTCCTGACGGCCGCTCAGCCGGGCAGCACCGCCAGCAGCGCCGTGCAGGACGTGATCGCCGGCGCCTCGACCATCAGCCGCCGCGCGCAAGCCAGCGCCGCGCGTTCGCAGGCGGCGCGGCGCGCGGGATCGGCGATGGTCTCGAAATCGGCGACATGCGCATAGCCCAGGATGCGGCGGGTCATCTTCAGCCCGGCGAAGCCCAGCATGTCCTGGAACAGTTCGGCCATGAACCGCGCGCGCTCCGCATCGAGCGCCGCCTGTTCCGCCGCGTCCGCGAACAAGCGCCGCCGGATAGGCGTCTCCTTGGCCGCCCTGCCGCCATAGCGCGAGAAAACGGTCGTGGAAGGCGGACCAGAACAGCGGAATCTGTTCGACGATCCAGTCGCGATAGGCGGCGCGCTCGCCCGGATTGCCCTCATGTCCCGGCTGCGCGAACCAGGCCAGCAGCAGATTGCCGAGAAACGCGCCGAGATCGAAACCGATCGGGCCGTAGAACGCGAACTCGCCGTCGATCACCCGCGTATCGTCCTCGGTCGCCATCACCGAGCCGGTATGCAGATCGCCATGCAGCAGCGCCTGCGTGCAGGCGAGGAAGCGATGGCCGAGGCGTGCCGCCGCGATCTTCAGCTCCGCGTCGCCGCGCACCGCGGCCGCCGCCGCGTCCAGGTGCGGGCTGGTCCAGCGGTTGCGTTGACTCTCGCGATAGGGTCGGTCAGCACCAGATCGACCGTGATGCGCAGGATCGGCTCGTTGCGCGCGAACACCGCCATCGACGCGAACTTGTCGCCGAACGGCAGCGCCAGATCGGAGGTGGCAAAGGTCGCATCGGCGATATAGGTGCCGACATCCGCGGCGGCGCGGGGAAACCGCCGGCCGGCGATCAGCCCGCCGCGCAGGATGATGTGCGGCGAGAGCTTCTCCATGACGATGGCGAACAGCGCCGGATCGTAGTGATGCAGCACGGGGATGCGGCGGCCGACATGCGGTGCTACCGCGCGCATCCACGCCACCTCGTAGGCGGCCCGATCGAGCGGGAGCGGCCAGGCCGGGTCGAGCCGCACATGCGGCAGCGCCTGCTTGACGCAGACCCCGCCGGCCGGGCCGTCGGCGATCCAGACCAGGTTGAGATTGCCGTCGCTGACCTCGCGCAAGGTCCAGCCGTCCGGTGCGCCACCGAGACGGGCCGCGACCTCCGGAAGTTCGGCGAGGAAAGTGCGCAGGGCGGGCGCGTCGAGGCGTCGGTAGCGATCGGAAACATCCATGACAATGAACGCTACCCGGCCCTGCCGCCGCGTCAATGCCCGTCTGACAGACTGTGCCTTACGGCACTCCCAGGTTCCGCGCGTTGGGTTATGGTCCGCTTCGGAAAGACAGGATGATGGCAATGCCCGAAACCGGCGACGCCGACGCGAAACGGCTGTGGCTGAGACGCGTGCTGGGAGTCACTCTGCCGCCTCCGCGCGGCGCGGGCTCGCTCATCGCCTACCGCTCCTCGCTGCTGGCCTTTGCCGGCGCCAAGAGCCGCGTCGCCGGACAGATCGACACGCTCGCGCGCATGCTGGCGACAACGCTGCCGGAGCGCGCGAAGCTGGCCCAGGACCTCGCGGCCGAACTGCGGGAGCTGAACGACGAGATCGGGGACACGATCGACGCCGCGCTGAACTCCGCCGCGGATCAGCGTTCGACGCACAATCCGGCGATCCGCCGCGCCATCTCCGGCTATTTGGACTTCCTCGCCACCGACGAGCTGGTGCGGAAGGTCGACGAGAACCCGCTGGTGCCGGTCAGCGTGCGCGCCACGCTGAGCGACGCGCTGCAAGCCATCGCCGACCATCTTCAATAGAGGCAGCCATGTCGTATAGCGCCACCGCCACACCCTCGACCGACCCGAAGATCGTCGCCCTGCGTGGGTGGTGCGACGATGTCGAGGGTCTGCTCGGCAACAGCAAGTCCAAGCGCTCGGAGCTGTCAACGCTGAAAGGCAACTTGACAACGCTGGTGGGGGATGCGCCGGCGGAATTGAGCGGCGCGGAGGGCACCGAACTGGGAACCGCCCCGGACAAGATCGCGATCGCCCAGAACCCTGGGCCGGCAACCCTCGCGCCAGCACATAAGACCGGCGCGCGCGCGGCCGTGGACCAAGTGCGCGCCTCGACCGAAAAGGCTGCGCTGCGCGCCCAGGCGCTGGGCAAGATCGACACGGCGCGGCTCGCCTTTCTCACCCCTGCCGGACTCCTGGCGCTGCGCGAACTCGACGATCCCGAGAAGGCGGTCGCCGCCTCCGAGGCGCTGGAGAAGCGGATCAAGGGCATCGAGACGCGCGCCAAGGACATCGACGCCTACCTGAACGATTCCGTACGCGCCTCGCCCAAAGCCTGCCGCGACGCGCTCGCGGCACTCGGCCTCTCGGAAGCCGAATTGAGCGTGGAAGCCTATGAGCACGCCATCGCCGAGTTCGAGGCCGAAAAGAAGGGCGTCGAGGCGATGATGGACTCGTTCAAGAAGGCACTCGTTGCCGGGCGGCATGCCGACATCTCTCGCCGACCAGCGCACGCTGTATGAGATGGCCAATCGCCGCAAGGCGATTCAGAAGGATCGAACGCAGATCGAGGCGGACGCGCAGGCGATCGCCGACACGCTTACCGGCGTCCCCAACCCCAAGAGCCAGCAGATGGACGATCTGCTGCCGCGGCTCGACGCGGCGATCAAGAACTGGCCCACGCTCGACCTGAAAGACATGCTGAGCGGGCGGGCCAACGACCCGGGGACCGTGGCCTGGATGGAAAGCCTGGTGGACCGGCTGCGCGGGCCGGTGGGCATGTCGGCCGAGGATGCCCGCAAGGAACGCGAGAAGAAGGAGTGGAAGAAGTTCGAGGACGAGGTGAAGGCGTTCTGGACCGAGTTCAAGAATGCCAGCTATGCGCCGGCGAAACGCGGTCCGTTCGGCACGCCCTCCGTGCTGACCATCATATGTACGCGTCGCAGATCCGCGGCTCGGGATTCGCTCAGCATTGACGGGCGCACCTACCGAAAGGCCGGCAGCGACACGACGGGCGTGTCCCTGCACGCGGATTATCCGAAGCCGCAGGGCGGCTATCCGCTCAATATGGCGGGACAGGAAATCCGTTCGTTCATCTATCATCTTTGACAACGCCGGAATATCGCACGGCAGGCCAGCGCCTTCGGCCGATGGGATCACATCACCCGTAGCTTCTCGACCAACTCGCCACGCGTGTGGACGTCGAGCTTGGCGTAAAGGTTCCTGCAATGGGTGATCGCCGTATGCACGCTGATCCCCATCCTGTGCGGCGATTTCGGCGCGCTTCCGCCCGGCCACGAGGGCGAGACACAATTGCGACTCGCGGTGTGAGAGCGACAGCTCGTCGATGCGGCGGGCGACATTGAGCAGCAGTGGCTCACGATGCTCGACGGAAATCCCGATCAGCCGGGTTGACGCTGGCGTGCTCGGCTCCATCACATGCGCGCGGAAAACAAACTCGCCCCAGGGATTGCGCTGGCGCCACGTGGCGGGCGCCGGCAAAACAGCGTCGTCTCCCTGTGCGCCGAGAGCCTTGCAGAGACGCACCACCGCGTCCGGCAGAAGAGGGCCGCGCATCCGCCCTGCAATTTCCGGCGACAGCGACGGAAAGCGTGCCATCAGCAAGAGCTGGCCCGCATGCCGGCTCAAATGCAATACGCGGCCAGAAGCGTCGGCGATAACCAATGCTATTTTGTCGCTCTCGATGAATGGGCCGTCCGCCCGGTGGTCCGTCAGCGCGTGGGCGACGAAGGGAGCGATCGCTTCCAGCAGTCGTACATCGCGACGCGTGAACTCGGCGACGTTGGCAGGTCGGCCGAGCTGCAGAGCCCCGAGATGATGTCCGTGATCTGAGACCTTGACCTGTAAAATGTTTCCTTCCCATTGCAGCGGACGCAAGATCAGGTTGTACATGTCGCTTCTTGACGAAATCGTGCCGGTCCACCTTTATGGCTCGCTCGTGGAACATTGCTACTGCGGACGCATACCGGTTGCGCATGAACTCCGTGAAAGTGATCATGGTCTCCCGTTCGCGCCGATTGTGGAACTCGCGCAGATAGAACGGCGCGAGTTCCGCCGCTTCCGGGTCGTCGCTGTGCATGTTGGCCAGCTCCAAATTCGGGCCGGCCCAAAAGAACGCATTGCTGCTTGACGGAACGAGAGAGTGGAGCTCACGCACGAGTTCTGGGATCACGATTTGGCCACCCAGCCCGAGGCTGCATAGCCGCTGGATGCGCGCGATCACTCGTCTGGACGATCCGAGTTGCGACACTGCCACCGCCTCCGACCCATGCAGTCGATGCAGGAAACGTTTTCGGCCTTGAAGAAGAAATACCACGAACGGGGGAAGTTTTCATCCCGAAACCGAGTCATGTTGATCACGCTTTCACGGCAACAAAAGGTGACAAAGGTGATCGCCATGAGAAGGCTGTTCTTCGCCGTGCTGGCCGTGCTGGCACTTAGCGGTGCCATGACCGCCTACACCGGCCCCGCGTCGGCCCTGCCTCCGGACCCGTGCCGCCACCAATGAGGGCAAAAGCCCAACACACAGAAGGAAAATCACCGATGTCCAACCTGCAAGATTTTGCCCGCACTTCTGCTCGGCGCGTTGCTCCTGCCGTTTGCCGTCAAGAGCGCCTCCGCCACCGAGACGACCGTTTCGTGCAAGGCTCCCGCCGTGCAGGTGGCAACCGGGGCGGACTCGACGTCGGCGCGAGTCACGGTTCAGTGCACCGGCGGCTCGTCGGCCGGGAACATCACCTTCTTCGCCTGGCAGATCAAAGCCAATGCGACAGCGGCGCTCATGATCGAGCGCGCGGTAGCGGGTTTCGTGCTTGAGGACGGAACCGGCGCCACGATCACCATCATCTCCGACCTGAGCAACACCTCGGGCAATGCGTGGGGGTGCGGTTCGGCCAATTGTCGTATCATCAGCTATGTCGATGGCTACTGAGCTATCCGGCACGACCGGTCGGCGGCCCCTCCCGCGCGGCGGGAACAGAGCCGCCGACCAGCACTGCAGAATCAGAAACCGGAACAAGCGACATGCCCCCTGTCATCGTCATGGTCATAACGGCCTGCCTGGCGTCCGGTCACTGCCGTGACTTTCAGGTGCCGCTCGAACCGGAGGTCACGCTGTTTCAGTGCGACATCCACGGCCAATTCGGCGTCGCGCAGTGGAAGGCCGAGCACCCGGCGTTCGTGGTGCGCCGCTACCGGTGCGAGACCGGCGGCGGACGAGTGATCTGATGCCGCGCCGCCCCGAACAACGACCCGGCCGAACCTAGGCCCGCGCGCCGGCCGCGCGGTTGGCCGCGGACAAGACGTGGCCGTAGCGAGGAGAGACCGCACATGCTCTGGTCATTGTCCTTGTTGTTCGGCTGCGCGGCCGGCGGGGAGATTCTGCACCGCGCCACCGGAATTCCGGTCCCCGGCACCGTGATCGGGATGGTTCTGCTGTTCGCGGGCTTGTGCCTGGTCGGGCGCGGAGGACGGCCGGTCTCCTTACCAGCCGGTGACGGATTGCTTTCCTACCTCGCGCTGTTCTTCGTGCCGCCAGGGGTCGGGGCCGTGCTCCGTGTCGCGAGCCTCGCCCAATCGTGGCCCGCGGTCTTGTTCGGCATCCTGGGATCGAGCGTGCTCGCCCTGGCCATCACCGGGCGCGTCGCGCAGGCGCTGCTGCTTGTGGCAGGACCGCCGAGCCGCCGCGCCGGCCAACGCCCGGTTGGGGCGCGTGCTGTGAACGCGGGCATCAGCGGATTGCTGCTGATCGGTGGAACGCTGCTCGCGTTCGAGGCGGGGCGGCTTCTGCAACGCCGTCTCGGCGGCAACGCGCTTGCCAACCCGGTATTGATTGCCGTCCTGCTGATGGCCGGAATGGTCAAGCTGACCGGTTTCTCGGCCGCGGCGTATCTGGATGCCGTGCGCCCGCTCGAACTCCTGCTCGGCCCCGCGACCGTGGCGCTGGCCCTGCCGCTCTATCGCAGCGCGGCGCGCATCCGGGAGGCAATCATGCCGGTGGTGGTCGGCGTCCTTACGGGCTGCGCGGTGGCGGCGGTCTCGGTCGTCGCCATCGCCACGGCGCTGGGCGCACCGCCGCTGTTGCTGCGCTCGATCGCCACCAAGTCGGTCACGGCGGCGATCTCGATGGGCGTGGCGCAACAGATCGGCGGTGACCCGCAGCTTGCCGCGGCACTCGCGGTGCTCACGGGGATCAGCGGCGCGGTGATCTGCGTGCGCGTGCTCGATCTCGCCGGAGTGCGCGATCCGCGCGCGCGGGGCCTTGCGACGGGCGTGACGGCGCACGGCATCGGGACCGCGCGGATGCTGGCCGAGAGCGCCGAGGCAGGCGCCTTCTCGGGGCTGGCGATGGGCGCCGCCGGATTCGCCGCCGGCATCCTGGTGCCGATCGCGGCGGCCGTCCTGAACGGCTTTCTCAGATGAGGCGGCGGCGCGATGATGGTCGGAGACGTGCAGCACGGATTCCCGCGGGCCAGCGACGGCGTCTTCGCCAGGGATGCGCCATTCAGCGCGTCTGCTGGATCGCCGACAGAATCCAGCGCCCTCCCGGCGCCCGCATAAAGGTCCAGATCTCCGTTGCCTGCACACGCTCGCCGGGGCTGCCGTCCACCACTCGCCCGGCCGGCATCGCGGGTCACGTCGATCATCGAGAAGCGCATCGCGACCGTCGCGTATTCGCGCCCCGGCTCGGCCCAGGCCTCGGCGAGATCACCCTGGTCCAGATGCACGTCGGTCACGGTGTTGCGCACGCCCCGGCTGGTCTGCTCCGCGAGCTGCTCGGCGAAATAGCTGGCCATTTCCGGGCTGCGTGATTTGCCGCAGCGTGTTCAGATCGTGCGACGACCAGGCGGCCTGCACCATCTTCAGCAATTGCTCGAAGGCGAGATAGTCGGTCTGTGTCACCGCGATCGGCCGCTGGCCGCCACCCCCGCCGGCCGGCATCGCCCCCGGCATCGCCCCGGGCATGGCGCCCGGTTGCGGCTGCCCCATCCGGGCGAACATGCCGCCCGGCCCGGCCATCGCCGGGCCGCGGCCGAACACCCGGCGCAGCACCCAGCGCACCAGCAGCACGATCAGGAAGATCTGCAACAGCAGCCCCAGGAAGCTGCCGAAGCCGGTGATGCCGCCGAACAGGCCGCGTCCGAACAGCAGCCCGCCGATGCCCGCGCCGATCAGGCCGCCCATCAGCCCCGAGACGAACGGCGACCGCCCGTAGCCGTATCCGCCATAGGCGGGACGTGGCGCGTAGGATTGCGGCGCCTGCGGCGTCAGGCTGCGCTGGAACGGTGCCGCGTACGGCGCGGTGTTGGTACTGGGCGGCGCCATGTAGGTGCGCGCGCCCCGGCTGCCGAAAGACGAGCCGCCTCCGGCCCGCGCGAAAGCCAGGCCGGGTGCGAGACCGATCAGCAGAGCCAGCAGCAGAATGGCGATGCGACGCATGATCCAAGCCACCTCGATGGTATCGGTTACGATATGGGGAGGCGGATGCCTGACTGCGAGTGGGATCAGGCACCCGCCATCGTCATGCCCTCGATGCGCAAGGTGGGCGCGTCGGTGCCGCGCCGGAAGCGCAGATCATCCGCCGGCAGCAGATGCGCGAACATCTCCGGCAGGGTGCCGGCAATGGTGATTTCCGCCACCGGCTCGGCAATGGCCCCGTCGCGGATCATGAACCCGGCAGCACCCCGGCTGTAGTCGCCGGTGATGCCGTTCACGCCCATGCCGATCAGCTCGGTCACATACAGGCCGAGTCCGTATGTCGCTCATCAGCGAGGCGGGCGATTGGGTGCCGGGACGCATGAACAGATTGGTCGTGCCCGGCGACGGCGGGCTGCCGGGACCGCGACTGGCCTGACCCAAGCGAGCGCATGCCCAACTGGCGCGCGCTGCGGCTGTCCAGCAGCCAGGTCTGCAACACGCCATCCTCGACCAGCGTGCAGGTGCGCGTCGCCACCCCCTCGCCGTCCGTGGCCCGCGAGCGCAGCCCGCGCACCCGCAGCGGATCGTCCACGATCTCGATGCCGGGCGCGAACACGCGCTCGCCCAGACGATCCTTCAGAAACGAGGTGCCGCGCGCGACCGAAGCGCCGTTGATGGCCCCGGCCAGATGCCCGAGAATCGATCCCGGCCACGCGCGGGTCGAACACCACCGGCAGCTTGGCGGTCGGCGGCCGGCGCGGGTTGCAGCCGCGCCACCGCACGCTCGCCCGCAACCCGGCCGATCGTGGCGGCGTCTTCCAGGTCGGCCAGATGCGGCGCAGTCGCGTAATCATAGTCGCGCTGCATATCGACGCCCGAACCGGCAAGTGCTGTTGCCGAAATCGGAATGGCCGGTGCGGACATAGCTGCCCGCGAACCCGGCCGACGTGACGAGCACGATTTCGGTGCGGCTCCAGCTTGCGTCCGCACCCTCGGAATTGGTCACACCCGCGATCGCAAGCGCCGCCTCCTCGGCCAGCGCCGCGCGCTCCAGCAGAGCCGCGGCATCGGGTTCGCGGTCATCGGCGATGTCGAGCCCGTCGGCGCCCCCCGGCCCGTTCGCGTCATCCGCGAGGCCGCCATACGGGTCTTCCGGCACCACGCGCGCCATCGCCACGGCCCGTTCGGCCAATTCGCCGAACCCCGCCGGATCGAGTGCCGAGGCAGAAACGATCGCGGAACGACGGCCGACAAAGACGCGCAGGCCGAGATCGCGGCCCTCCGACCGCTCCAGATGTTCGAGCTTGCCCAGCCGGCGCTGCACCGACAGCGAGTTGCCCGAGGCCAGCAGCGCATCGGCCGCATCCGCCCCGGCCCCGCGCGCGCGGGCCACCAGATCACCCAGCAGGTTTGCATGATCGTTCATGCGGCGAGACGCTCCGTGATGGCGGGCAATGCCGGCACCAGATCGGCCGGGCCGAGAGCGGCGAGGCTCGGCGCCGCGCGGAACAGGCGGGCCGCCGCGCGCTGCACGTCGGCAACCGTGACCGCGGCGATGCGCGAGACAGTTTCCCCGGTCGAGATGACGCGGCCGAACACCTGGATTTGCCGCGCCAATTGCTCGCAGCGGCTGCCGGTGCTCTCGAGCGACATCAAAAGCCCGGCCTTCACCTGCGCCCGCGCGCGCGCCAGTTCGGTCTCGTTCACGTCGCGCTGCACCTTGTGCAGCTCCTCCAGCGTCACCGGCACCAGCTCCGCCACCTCGCTCTCGCCGGTGCCGGCATAGATGCCGAACAGCCCGCCATCCATCGCCGGCGCCGTGAAGGAATACACCGAATAGACCAGGCCACGCTTCTCGCGCACCTCCTGGAACAGCCGCGACGACATGCCGCCGCCGAGCAGGGTCGAGAGCATCATCACCGGGTAGAAATCCGCATCGGCATAGGCGACCGACGGAAAGCCCAGGACGATATGCACCTGGTCCAGGTCGCGCGCCTCGCGGAACTCGCCGCCGCCATAGATGCCGGGATCGGCCACCGCCACCGGCATGGTCGGCAGGTCGGCGAAATGGCGCTGCACCAGATCCAGCATCTGCTCGTGCCGCAAATTGCCCGCGGCGGCGATGGTGGTGTTGGCGGTCGTGTAGTGCCGGCGCATGTACTCGGTCAGCATCGCCCGCGGCATGGCGCGGATGCGCTCCTCGGTGCCGAGCGTGGGCCGGCCCATCGGCTGCGCCGGATAGGCGACCTCCTGAAAGTGATCGAACACGATATCGTCCGGCGTGTCGCGCGCCTGGCCGATCTCCTGGATGATGACGCCGCGCTCGCGTTCCAGCTCATCGGGGTCGAAGGTCGAGTGGCACAATATGTCGCCGATGATGTCGGCGCCGAGGGCGGTGTCCTCCTTCAGCACCTTGACGTAGAACGCGGTCTGCTCGCGCGCGGTATAGGCGTTGATGTGGCCGCCCACCGCCTCGATCTCCTCGGCGATCTCGGCCGCCGAGCGACGCTCGGTGCCCTTGAAGGCCATGTGTTCGAGGAAGTGCGAGACGCCGTTTTCGGCCTCGGTCTCGTTGCGCGTGCCGCTCGCGACATAGGCGCCGAACGACACCGTCTCGACCCGCTCCATGCGCTCGGTGACGACTGTCAAGCCGGACGGCAGGCGGGTGACGCGGATCGCGTCGCCGACGGGTTCTGGGGCGTCGCTCATGCGGCATTCCTCTGGACGAAGGCGCGCACCCTGGCTTCGATCGTGGCGAGGTCGGCGGGGGCGCGGGTGAAGTGCTCGTCCCTCTCATATAGGTCGGCGAGGTGCCGCGGCAGAGGGGGGCGGCTTCCGGTCGCCTGCTCGATCGCATCGGGAAACTTCGCCGGGTGGGCGGTCGCCACCGCGACCACCGGCAGGCCCGCCGGCAGGCCCACCGGCAGCCCGGCGGCGCGGGCGGCGGCGATGCCGATGGCGCTGTGCGGATCGGCCAGGTAGCCGGCTGCGTGCAGGCGGCGGATTTCGGCCAGGGTGCCTGGATCGTCCAGGCGGAACGGCGAGAACAGCGCCCGCATCCGGCCCCAGGCCTCTTGCGGCACCGCCATGCGCCCGCTGGCCCGGAAGTCCCGCACGGTGGCTGCGGTACGGGCCGGGTCGCGGTCCAGGAACTCGAACAGCAGGCGCTCGAAATTGGAGCTGACCTGGATATCCATGCTGGGCGACAGGCTGGGCTCGACCGCGCGGCTGGTCATGTCGTTGTCCGCCAGAAAGCGGGCCAGGATGTCGTTGCGGTTGCTGGCGACGATCAGCCGCTCGATCGGCAGCCCCATCCGCCGGGCCGCCCAGGCCGCCAGCACGTTGCCGAAATTGCCGGTGGGCACGCTGAACGCCACTGGGCGATCGGGCGCACCGAGGGCGAGGGCCGCGAAGGCGTAGTACGGAATCTGTGCCGCGATCCGGGCCCAGTTGATCGAGTTGACGGCCGAGAGGCGCAGTTCGGCGCGGAACGGAGCATCGGCGAACATCGCCTTCACCAGATCCTGGCAGTCGTCGAAAGTGCCCGAGACCGCGATATTGGCGACGTTGCCGGCGGCGACCGTGGTCATCTGCCGGCGCTGCACCTCGCTGGTACGGCCCTCCGGATGCAGGATGGCGATGTCGATGGCGGCCCTGTCGGCGCAGGCGGCGATGGCGGCCGAGCCGGTGTCGCCCGATGTGGCGCCTACGATCGTCACGCGCTGCCCCGCCTGCGCGAGCGCGTGGTCGAACAACCGCCCCAGGAGCTGCATCGCCAAATCCTTGAAGGCGAGGGTCGGCCCGTGGAACAGCTCCTGCACCCACAGCCCGGCCTCGAGCTGCACCAGCGGCACCACGGCGGGGCGGTCGAACCCGGCATAGGCGTCCGCGCACATGCGGCGTAGCGTGTCCAGGGTCGGGCATTGGCCGGCGAAAAGGTGGACGATGCGCGCGGCGAGTTCGGGGTACGGCAGGCCGCGCATGGCCCGCCAGGCGTCGGCTGAAAGCTCGGGCCAGGTCTCGGGCACGAACAGCCCGCCATCCTCGGCCAGCCCCGCCAGGAGCACGCCGGAAAAGTCGCGCGGGGCGGCCTGGCCGCGGGTGGAGATGTAGCGCACGAAAACTCCTCAACGCTCCCTCTCCCATCGGGAGAGGGCTGGGGTGAGGGGGCCACCACACCGCCGCTGCGTGGTCGCCCTCACCCCGGCCCTCTCCTCCAGGAGAGGGAGAAGGGTCAGACCAGATACCGCGCGGTCAGATGCGCCTCGAAATCCGCCGGGTCGAGCCGCTTGCCGGTGGCGTGGATCAGCAGGTCATTGAAGCCGCGCAGGCTGCCCTGGCTGTGAACCCGTTGCCGCAGCCAGCCCGTCAGCGGTGCGAACTCGCCCTGAGCCAGCGCCACGTCCAGCCCGGCGACCTCTCGCCGCGCCGCCGCCATGAGCTGCGCCGCCGCCATCGCGCCCAGCGTGTAGGACGGAAAATAGCCGAACGCGCCGTCGTACCAGTGAATGTCCTGCAAGCAGCCCCGCGCGTCGTCCGGGGGCGCGATGCCGAGCGCTGCGCGCATCCCCTCGTTCCACGCGCCGGGCAGATCGGCCGGCGCCAACTCGCCCGCGATCAGCGCCTGTTCCAGGCGGAAGCGCAGGATGACATGCGCGGGATAGGTCATCTCGTCGGCATCGACGCGAATGAAGCCGCGCCGCACCCGGCGATACAGCCGCGCCAGATTCGCCGGCGCGAAGGCCGCCCGGTCGCCCGCGAAGGCCGCCAGCAGCTCCGGTCCGAGCCAGGAGAGGAAGCCATCGGATCGGGCCGCCTGCATCTCGATGATGAGCGACTGGCTCTCATGCGCGGCCATGCCGGCCGCCTCGCCCACCGGCTGGCGCCGGAACGCCTCCGGCAGGCCGCGCTCATACAGCGCGTGGCCGGTTTCGTGCAGCACGCCCATGATGCTGCCGGCGGCATCCGCCTCGTCATAGCGCGTGGTGATGCGCACGTCGGTCGGCGTGCCGCCGCAGAACGGGTGGGCCGAGCGATCCAGCCGGAAATGCCTGCGGGTCGAGCCCGGCCCGCTCCGCCAGGCGGCGACAGAGTGCCTCCTGCGCCTCCGCGGGAAACGGTCCGTCGGGGCGCAGCGGCGCGCCGCGCATCTCCTCCAGCCGCTCCGCCCGCGGCAGCGCCTGGGCCAGCCAGGACTCGTATGCGGCAAAGACAGGCGCCACATCCGCCGCCGCAATGCCCGGCTGGTAGCCATCCATCAGCGCGTCGTACGGCGAAAGGCCGAGGGCCGCGGCCAGGCAGGACGCCTGTTCACGCGCCAGCCGCACCACCTCGGCGAAAAGCGGCAGCACGGCGGCGAAATCGCTGGCGCGGCGCGCCTCGCGCCAGCTCTGCTCACAGGCCGAACAGGCGCGGGCAAGCGCCTCCACCAGATCGGGCGGCACCGCCGCGGCGCGCGCGCGGGCATGGCGCATCAGCTCCAGGTTGCGCTCGTGCCACGGGTCTTGCGGCGTCTCGGCCGCCGCCGAGATCCTCGGCCAGCTCGGGCGCCGTGAGTTGGGCGTGGGCGAGACCCGCCAGCACCGCGAGCTGGTCGCCGCGCGCCTCACCCCCGCCCGGCGGCATCATCGCTGCGGCATCCCAGCCGAGCATGGCCTGCGCCTCGCCGATCGTGGCGATCCTCGCGAAGCGGGCCTGGGCGCGCTGATAGGCGGTCATTCGGAGAGCACCTTTCTCGCGTGGATGCCGAAGATCACCAGCAGCACCAGGGCCAGTCCAAACCATGTGATCGCGTATTGCAGATGGTTGTTGGGCGGCCGGGGCATCTCGGTCGCGGGCTGTGGGTACACGCCGGGCACGGGATGGCCCATCGCGACGAGGGCAAACGGCGCCACAGGCGAGGCCCCCAGCGCCCGCCCGATCGCCGCCGGATCGAGGGTATAGAACAGACGCTTCCGCGGATCGTCGGCGGGGGAGAACAAGCCCGGATGCACCGGCTCGCGGATATAGCCCTCGATCACCTGCGCGCCGGCCGGCAATGGCGGCGATTGGCCGGAGGGCACCCACCCCAGCAGGGTCACGACCGGCTCCTGGCCGGTCCGGTCGAGCAGCCCCGCGAGCTGGCTGCCGAGCACCTGCCCCTGCGCGGTGTCGCGGACCTCCACTCCATAGCGAGCGGACACACCGGGACGCAGCGTGCCGGTGACGCGCACTTTCTCGAACGGGCGAGGACGCCGGCGGCAAGGGCACCCCCGCCTGCGCCTCGGCGCTGTCGATGCGCGCCAGCAGCGCCGTCTTCCAGGCCAGCCGTTGCACCTGCCAGACCCCCAGGCCGCACAACACCGCGAGCATGACCGCAGTGCTGACCGCGGGCACCAGCAACCGCCGCCAGCGCGTCAATGGCTGGAACCGCCCCGGCTCATCTCCTCGGCGCGGTAGCGGAATTGCTGGGCGATCAGGAACGCCTTGAGCGGCCGCATCATGGCGATCGCCAGCGGGATGGTAAGGGTGGGCCATAACAGAACATGCACCCAGAGCGGCGGCGAGAAGGTGAACTCGACCCAGATCGCGAGGCCTACCACCAGGAACCCCAGCACCAGGATCATCGGCGCAGCCAGCCCGTCGCCCACATCAGCGCCGGAGAAGTCCAGGCCACAGACCGGGCAGCGATCCTGGACGGTCAGCAGACCGGCGTAGAGCGGTCCCTGTCCGCAGCGCGGGCACCGGCAGCGCAGCGCCGCCCACCAGACCGGAACGGACGCGACCGGAACAGACGAGACCGGGCCGCCCTCGATCAAGGGAGCGGCATGGCCTCCGGGCGGCCGCCCCACCAGTAGATGCAGACGAACAGGAACAGCCAGACCACATCGACGAAGTGCCAGTACCAGGCGGCGGCCTCGAAGCCGAAATGCCGCTGCGGCGTGAACTGGCCGCCGCGCGCGCGGAACCAGCAGACGATCAGGAAACAGGTGCCGACGATGACGTGGAAGCCGTGAAAGCCGGTCGCCATGAAGAACACCGCCGGATAGATGCCGCCGCCGTAGAACTTGAACGGCGCCTCGGAATACTCGAGCCCCTGGAAGAAGGTGAAGCTCATGCCCAGCAGGATCGTGAGGCCCAGGCCCGATGATCAGGTTCTTGCGGTCGCCCTCGAGCAGCGAGTGATGCGCCCAGGTGATCGTGGTGCCGGACAGCAGCAGGATCAGCGTGTTCAGGAACGGATAGTGGAACGGCTCGAAGGTATGGACACCGGCCGGCGGCCACATGGGGGTCGCGGTGTCCAGCACGTGTTCCGGAAACAGCGCGAAGTGGAAGAACGCCCAGAAGAAGCCGACGAAGAACATCACTTCGCTGGCGATGAACAGCGTCATGCCGTAGCGCAGGCCGAGGCGCACCACGGGCGTATGCAGCCCGGCGGTGCGGCTCTCGCGGATCACGTCGCGCCACCAGAAGAACATCGTGACCAGCACCACGACGAGGCCGGCCGCCAGCATCGCGTAGTTGCTGAAATGCGCCACGAAGATGATGCCGAGCACGGTCATCCCGCCGCCCAAGGCACCCACCAGCGGCCAGATGCTGGGATCGACCAGATGGTAGGGCTGCTTCAGGCCGGAACTGGCCGTGGGGAGCGTTGCGCTATGCGTGTCCATGATGCCGCCATGCCGGAGCTGAAAGGTGCCGCATCATCCCCAATTCGCCCGCCGCGGCAAGTCCCAGGGATGCAGGCGGCATTGCCGGCGCATTGCCCTAGGACGCGGGGCTTGTCTCGGGCGGCCTGGCCGGACCCTTGTAGGCGCCGATATGCGGCCCGGCATGGGCCAAAGCCCCGCTGCGCGCCGCGTCGTCAAGCGAGCGGAAGAACGTGTAGGACAGGGTGATCGTGTGCACATCGGCCGTGTTCGAGTCGTGTGCAATGGCCGGATCGACCCAGAAGCTGACGGGAAACTGCATGGTCTGGCCGGCGGCCAGCGTCTGCTCGTTGAAGCAGAAGCAGGCCGTCTTGTGGAAATACCGTCCCACCTTGTCCGGCGTCACGTTATACAGCGCCACCCCGGTCACCGGTCGATCCGCCTCGTTGCGCGCCGCGTAGAAGGCGACCTTTTCCTCGCCGAGCTTGACCGAAACCTCCCGCTGCTCCGGCGCGAAGTGCCAGGGCAGGCCAGGATTGGTGAGAGCGTTGAAACGCACGACGATGCTGCTGGAGATCGCGCCGGGACTCTGCTCGGGGCCGATCTGCGGTGTGCCGCCATAGCCGGTCAACGCGCAGAACATCTTGTAGAACGGCACCGCCGCGAAGGTCAGCCCCACCATGCCGAACACCACGAACACCAGGACGGAGGGCAGCAGGATCGGTCGGCGCACGGTCATGCCCGACTATTTAGGCGTCTGGACCTTGGGCGTCACCGCTTCGTTGCCTGTGTGGTGCGACATCTTGGCGATGGCGACGAAATAGAGCAGCACGACCAATGCGAGAAGTGCCACCAGCAGGGCCACATTGCGCCCTCGCCGGCGCCGTGTCAGCAACTCGGCGGCCGCTCGCGACAGGACGGGGCCGCCTTGGGGCGGCGAGCCAAGCGGATCGGGGTGCATCGCCTAGAAGACCAGACGATCGACGGCGAGCGCCGCGAACAGGATGAACAGGTACAGCAGGGAGGTGCGGAAACACGCCTTGGCCGGCGCATCGCGGGTCAGGCTGACGCCCGCCGCGTCCTGTCGGTCGCGCAGCACCTGCCAGGCGCCCACCAGGAACCACACTCCCAGCGCCAGCGCCGAAAGACCGTAGATCGGCCCGGTCAGATGCAGCGCCCAGGGCAGGACCGAGCAGGCCACCAGCAGCACCGTGTACAGCATGATCTGCCGCCGCGTGGCGCGCGCGCCGGAGACGACCGGCAGCATGGGCACGCCGGCGCGCTCGTAATCGGCATTGGCCCACAGAGCGAGCGACCAGAAATGCGGCGGAGTCCAGAGGAATACGATCAGGAACAGCAGCAGCGGCAGCAGCCCGACCTGGCCGGTCACGGCGGCCCAGCCGATCACCGGCGGAAACGCCCCGGCGGCGCCGCCGATGACGATGTTCTGGGCGGTGCGCCGCTTCAGCCACATCGTATAGACCAGCACGTAGAAGGCGATCGACAGCGCCAGCAGCGCCGCCGCGACGATGTTGGTGGCCAGCCCCATGACGACGACGGAACCCGCCGCCAGCGCCACGCCGAAGGCCAGCGCCTCGGACGGCTCGATACGCCCGGCCGGGATCGGCCGCCTGGCGGTGCGCCGCATGACCGCATCGATGTCGCGGTCATACCACATGTTGAGGGCGCCGGCCGCGCCCGCCGCCACGGCGATGCACAGCACGGCCGCGATCGCCAGCGTCGGGTGCAGATGGCCGGGCGCCACCGCGAGGCCGATGGCGCCGGTGAACACCACCAGCGTCATCACGCGCGGCTTGAGCAGCGCCAGCCAGTCGCCAGCCGTGGAATCGCGGCCGAGCGTCTCGCTCACGACAGGCAGCATCGAGAGGGTCGGATCGCTCACGGCATGGGCCACGCCGCGCATCCTCAACGGATGCGCGGAAGCTCCTCAAAGGTATGGAACGGCGGCGGGGAGGAGACGGTCCACTCCAGTGTGGTGGCACCCTCGCCCCAGTAGTTTTCGGCCAGCTTCTCCTTGCTGGTGAAGGTCCGGTACAGCACGTAGAGGAAGATCAGCACCGAGAGGCCGCCGATATAGGCGCCGTACGAAGCCACCTCGTTCCAGCCGCGGAACGCCTCCGGATAGTCCACGTAGCGGCGTGGCATCCCGGCCGCACCCAGGAAGTGCATCGGGAAGAAGGTCAGGTTTACGCCGATGAACGTCACCCAGAAATGCACCTTGCCCCAGAACTCGGGATACTGGTGCCCGGACATCTTGCCGATCCAGTAGTAGAACCCGGCGAAGATCGAGAACACGGCACCGAGCGACAGCACGTAATGGAAATGCGCCACCACGTAGTAGGTGTTGTGCAGGACGGTATCGACGCCGGCATTGGCCAGCACGACGCCGGTGACACCGCCGACCGTGAACAGGAAGATGAAGCCGATCGCCCATAGCATCGGCGTCTTCATGTCGATCGAGCCGCCCCACATGGTGGCGATCCACGAGAAGATCTTGATGCCCGTCGGCACGGCGATGACCATCGTGGCCGCCGTGAAATAGGCGCGGGTGTTCACGTCGATGCCGGAGACGAACATGTGGTGCGCCCAGACGACGAATCCCACGACGCCGATCGCCACCATCGCGTACGCCATGCCGAGATAGCCGAACACCGGCTTGCGGCTGAAGGTCGAGATCACATGGCTGATCATGCCGAAGCCCGGCAGGATCATGATGTACACCTCGGGATGGCCGAAGAACCAGAACAAATGCTGGAACAGCACCGGGTCGCCGCCGCCCTCCGGCTTGAAGAACGAGGTGCCGAAATCGCGGTCGGTGATCAGCATGGTGATCGCACCCGCCAGCACCGGGATCGCCAGCAGCAGCAGGAACGCCGTCACCAGCATCGACCACACGAACAGCGGCATCTTGTGCAGCGTCATGCCGGGCGCGCGCATGTTGAAGATGGTGGTGATGAAGTTGATCGCCCCCAGCAGCGAGGAGATGCCGGCCAGGTGCAGCGCGAACAAGGTGAAATCCATGCCGATGCCCGGCTCGAATTGCGAGTTCGACAGCGGCGGATACAACGTCCAGCCGGTCCCCAACTCGCCCAGCGAAAGCCCCGTCAGGATCAGGCAGAACGCAGGCACGAGCAGCCAGAAGCTGATGTTGTTGAGGCGGGGAAACGCCATGTCGGGCGCGCCGATCATCAGCGGCACGAACCAGTTGCCGAAGCCGCCGATCATCGCCGGCATCACCACGAAGAAGATCATGATGAGGCCGTGCGCGGTGACGACCGTGTTCCACTCCTGGCCGGAGGAGAAGACGTGCATCCCGGGGCTGGCCAGCTCGGCGCGCATCAGGATCGACAGCCCGCCGCCCACCAGCGAGGCCAGGATCGCGAAGCTCAGATAGAGCGTGCCGATATCCTTGTGGTTGGTGCTCATCAGCCAGCGGCGGACGAATCCCGGCGCGTGCCCGTGGCCGTGATCGTCGTGACCGTGCGCGTGGTCGTGGGTGGTGGCGCTCATCCGATCATCTCTCCTTCATGCCCCGACATGTGGATCAGGGCTGAACTTGTGCCACGGTCATCACCGCAGCCGGCTTCGCCGTTGCCATGCTCGGCGCGTCCGTCGGCGCGTCGGCGGCGAACTTGGTCTTGGCCTGGGCCACCCAGGCGGTGAACTCCGCCGGTGTCACGGCATGCACGGAAATCGGCATGAAGCTGTGGTTGGTGCCGCAGATCTGATTGCATTCGCCATAGTACACGCCGGGCTTGTCGATCTTCACCCAGGTCTCGTCGACCCGGCCCGGAATGGCATAGCGCTGCACGCCGAGGCTGGGGACGAACCAGCTATGGATCACGTCACCGCTGGAAATCAGGATGCGCACCGTCTTGCCGGCCGGCAGCACCAGCTGGTTGTCCACGTCGAGCAGCCGCTTCTGCCCCGGCTTGAGCTGGTTGTCGGGGACCATGTAGCTGGTGAAATCCACATTGCCCTGGTCGGGGTAGGTGTATTCCCAGTACCACTGATGCCCGGTGACCTTGATCGTCATATCCGGGTTTGCGGCACGATCCTCATAGTAGATCAGCCGGAAGCTCGGGATGGCGATGATCACGAGGATCAGCACCGGCAGGATGGTCCAGGCGACTTCGAGCAGCGTGTTGTGGCTGGTGCGGCTCGGCTCCGGATGGCGGCTCGCACGGAAGCGCCAGATCACGACCGCCAGCAATGCCGCCACGAACAGCGTGATCAGCACGATGATGACCGTCAGCAGATCGTTCAGATGCGCGATCTGCAGCTTCACCGGGCTGTGCGCCGCCTGCATGCCCATCTGCCAGTTATGCGGCTCCTGCGCCAGCGCCGGGTCCGCGCCGAAACTCCCCGCACCGAAAGCCAGGGCCGCCAGGAAGATCGGGCTTGCAGCCGAGGAGGCGCGCCGAAGGAAGAGCTGCATCGAGTGTCCGTTCCCGCTTGGATCGCAGGCCGGCCCTGCCGTCCCGCATTGCGGTACGTGGGCTACAGGACACGCCCCTTCAGATCAAGGGCGAGGCCGGCGCGCAAGGCGAATTCAACGCGGCAGATGCACCAGGCTGAACAGGCCGGCGGGCGGCAGCGATTGCACGCTGGCGGCCTCACGCTCAGGCGCCGACAGCAGCGCCTCGATGCGGAAGTCCGGATGCCAGCCGAGCGCGCGCGAGGCGGGTGCCAGCGCCCATTCCGCCCACCAGCGCGGCCCGCGCTCGGCGGCGAAATGGTTGGCGAACAGCAGGTGGCCGCCCGGCCGCACCAGGCGCTGCATCTCCGCCAGCAGCCGGCGCGGATGCGGCACCACGGAGGCCACGAACATCGCCACCGCGACGTCGAACTCGCCCGCCGGCAGCCCGGTGTCCTCGGCATCCAGCACGTGCAGCGCCTCGACGTGGTCGAGCCGCTGCCGGGCCACCCGTGCCCGCGCGCGGCCCAGCATCTCGGCGGACAGATCGATCCCGGTCACGAGCCGGTCGCGCTGATACAGCGGCAGCGCCAGGCCCGTCCCGACCCCCACCTCCAGCACGCGCCGGCCCGGCAGAGCGTTGACGGCCGCGACCGCGCGCAGCCTGGCCGGACGCGAGATGCCGCCGAATGCGGCATCGTAGATCCCGGCCCAGCGCCGATAGGCGTCGAGCACATCCTGCGAATCGAGCGCCGTATGTGGCTGGCGCGACCGCGCCACCGTGTTTCCCTAACTCATGATCCCATCATCGCTGACTGCCACGCGCACATGCGCGAGGTAGCGCCCCCGCGCAAGGAGCGTCTGCCGCTCGCGAGCCATTTCCCCTGCCCCCGACGAGGCGGCAGGCAGCCCGGGCGAGGGCCTCAGGTCGTCGAGAGATCCACCGCCGCGGCGCGGCCGTTCTGCTGCTGCTCGATCTCGAAGGCGAGGGTCTGACCCTCGTTGAGCGAGTGCAGGCCCGCTTTCTGCACGGCGCTGATATGCACGAACACATCCTTGCCGCCGCTCTCCGGAGCGATGAAACCATACCCCTTGGTGGGGTTGAACCACTTGACCGTGCCTCTAGGCATCGTGACCGCACCCTCCCGACGTTGGAGGGCGGGACGTTCCCCGCCCCCTGCATGGGCGCCGGACCCGTTCGGCTGCGGTCCGTGACGCCGCATCGGCAAAGGTTAGGCCGGGCCGGGCCGCGCTGCAAGGAAGCCACGCCTCACGCGCGCGTCCCGCCGTTCAGGCGGCTTCCTCGCGCCGGTCGCGGACGCGCACATAGGCCAGTTGCGCGTGTTCGGCGCAGGTACGGCTTGCCGGCGAGCAACTCCGCGTCGCAGAAACGGAACGAGCGGGTGCCCGGCTCGCCGAGCGGCCAGCAGCAGGCCTGTAGCCGCCCCCCCACGCGCGCCGTCGGCACGACCCGCGGCGCCGCCGGCATGGGCGCGACCGGCCGGGGAGTGGCCACTGGCTGCGGCAGCTCCGGAACCGGTGCCGCCGACGCGGCGGGAAGCGGCGGCAGGGTCGGCCCGACCACACGCCTTGCCACCGGCGGGCGCGGCCGGCCCGAGGGCTCGCGCCGGATCGGCGACGGACGCGCCGCCAGCCCCAGACGGTGCGCCTTGCCCACCACCGCGTTCTTCGAGACGCCAAGCCGGCGACCTATCTCGGCGGTGGAATGACCCTCCTCCCAGAAGCCGCGGAGCCGGGCGATTGTCTCGTCGTTCCACTCCATCTCGTGGGCCCCTTTTGATGTCCACACAAGATACGGTAGAACGACCCGCCGCTTCACTCAACGCGAAGTCGCACCCTCGAACTCAAAAACTTGTGGAAAACTCCAGCCTGACCCGCAATATCTAGGAGGCAGGCAAGCCAAACAGCCGGGCCGCGCGGCGGAAATCGGCGGCGGTGGCGTGCCGTCGCGAGGGCAGCGTCCCGTCCCGTCTGCGCACCAATTGGCAGGTGCGCAGGCCGCCGGCGGCGGCGGCGTCCAGCTCGGCCTCGACATCCGACAGGAACAGCATCGCCGAGGCCGGCACGCCGGCGGCGATGGCGATGCGGTCGTAGCTGTCGGCGTCGCGCTTGGCGCCGATCCCGGTATCGTACCAGCCGGCGAACAGAGACTCCAGATCGCCTGCCGAGGAGCGGCCGAACAGCAGCCGCTGTGCGGCGACCGAGCCCGAGGAATAGACGAACAGCCGAACCCTGGACGCGGCCCAGGCGCGCAGGCAGGGCGCCACGTCGGGATACAGCTCTCCGCGCAGGGTTCCATCCGCATAGCCCTGCTGCCAGACCATGCCTTGCAGCGCCTTGAGCGGAGTGGCCTTGGCGTCCTGGTCCATCCAGTGCAGCAGGGTCTGCAAGGGTTCGACCCCCGGCACCGCGCGCCGCACCGCCGCCAGTTCCGCCGCCACCTCCGGATCATCCGCGCGCGCCGCCAGGAACGCCGGCAGGCGGGCGCGCGCGAACGGAAACAGCGTGTCGCGCACGAAATCGATCGGGGTCGTCGTGCCCTCGATGTCGGTCAGCACGGCGATCACCGCATGACGTTCGCCGCTGCCGCCGATCGTGGCCGCGCGGCCGGCCTCAGGAGGCAGGGAAGCGCTCGCTCAGGGAGTCGCCAGTATAATGCGGCACCCAGCCGGACGTGTCGGTGAACACGCGCAGAGCGGTGAAGGACGGCTCGGGGCCGGCATCGAACCAGTGCCTCGTGTTCGCGGGCACGCTGATCAGGTCGCCCTGCGTGCAATGCGCGTCATAGACGCGATCCTGCACGTGCATGATGAAATTGCCCGAGCCATGCACGAAGAAGCGCACCTCGTCCTCGGTATGCGTGTGCTCGGAGATGAATTTCTGCCGCAGCGCCTCGACATTCGGATTGTCGGGCGTGAGCTTGATGACATCGGCCGAGCCCGCCCCGCTGTCACCCATGAGAGCATCCAGATACGGCTTGTAAGCGGCGAGCACCGCCTCGGCGGGCGCATCGGCCGACAGCGCCACCGGGCTTTCCCAGCGCTCGAACCGCACGCCGATCCTGGCCAGCTCGCCCGCGATCTGCCCGGCATCCTCGGTCGCCAGGAGCTTCCGGCCGGGTGCTGCGTCCTCATACACGGTCAGGCGGCTCATCGCAGCTTCCTCCTTTCGAGCTCGCAGGCGAGCAGGAACTCCAGGCCTTCCAGTTGGGCCAGCGCCTGCTCCATGCCGGCGCCCCAGACATAGGCGCCGTGGCCGCGGATCATGTAGCCGAGCGGCACGGCGCCCTCGCGCAGCAGCGGCTCGACGGCGGCGGCGAGACGCGGGATGTCCTGGTCGTTGTCCAGCACCGGCAGCGCCACGGTCGCGTCGTGCGTCGTCTGGCCGGGAAAGGCCTTGATCACCTCGTAGCCGGAGAAGCGGATCGCCCCGTCCCCCGACATGGACAGCACGGTGCCCGGCACCGAATGGGCATGCACCACGGCGCCCGCCTGAGGAAAGGCGCGGTAGATCTGGCAGTGCAGGCCGGTTTCCGCGGACGGCCTGCCGGGGCTGCGCGGCTCTCCGTCCAGATCGACCAGCATGATGCCGTCGCCGTCCAGAAAGCCCTTATGGGTGCCGCTGCAGGTGATGGCCAGCGTCCCGGCATCGACCCGCAGGCTGATATTGCCGGAGGTCGCCTGGGCCAGCCCTTGCGCGTAGAGCCTGCGGCCGGCGGCGATGATCGCCTCGCTCGCCGCGGCCGGAACGATATCGCGCGCGCGGGTGGCGCGGCCCGGCCCGGCCACGTCCAGACCGTCGGCGGCCACGTGTCAGCCCTGGCGGGCGGCGGCGCTCGTCGTGCTGCCGACCGGCTGCGTATGCACGCCCGGCGCCGCGATCGAGCCGGCCGGCTTCTCGGCCGAAGCCTCCATCGAGGCGTCCGTGTCATCCGCCATGTTCTTCTTGAAGGATTTGATGCCCTTGGCGAAGTCGCCCATCAGCGTGCTGACCTTGCCGCTGCCGAACAGCAGCAGCACGACCAGCAGCACGATCATCCAGTGCCATATGCTCAAGCCACCCATCGCAACCTCCACACCGCTGTCCGGCACATGGACCGGGCGCGGGCGTTGTGCAAGCGCTGTTTCGCCGCCACTGTCTCGCGGATCAGCCGCCCGATGCCGCGCGCTCGGCGGCCACGGCGGCACTGGCCGCCAGCGCGTCGTGGCTGGCGGGCCACGGCGGCAGGATGAAACCGTAGGCCGGATAGGCGTGGCTGCCCATGGCACCCACCGGCGGATACCAGACCCGCACCAGCGTCCAGTCGTTATCGGGCGAGATGTCGATCACCGGCTGGTCACGCTCCAGTTCGCCCGGCACCCAATTGGCCTGGATCACGTCGATCGAGCGGGCATCCAGCACGCGCGAGACCACCGACACGTGCCCGGACGGCAGGCGGTCGCTGGCCCGCAGCACCAGGATGGCGCCGGTCTGTGGCGAGTGTACGCGGGCGTACCGGCCATCGGCCTGCACCCACCAGGAATCGGCGCTCCCATGCAGCTGCACCCCGGTCAGCGCACGCGCAAAGGGGGCGCAGGACAGGCCCGAATAGTGCGCGTCGCCTGTTGCACCGCGCCCCGCGCCGGCGCAGCCGGCCAGCGCGGCCAGGGACAGCAGGCAACAGGCGTTGCGGATCGGTGACACAGTTCGATCGAAACATCAGCGATAGCGCCGAAGCAACGGAAAAATCGGAGGAAAGCGTTGTTTTATCCGATTTTGATACGAACTTAACCACTCGGAAACCGTTGGGCGCCATACTGGCTGGGAAGTCAGTGACTTCAGTTTCCTCCCCCCAACCGCCCGAGCACGGCGGTTACCTTCGCGGTCTGGCCCGATCGGGCCAGACCGCTTTTTTATCAGCGGCTTTTTCGTCAGCCGGGGTCGCGTTGGCGCAGCAGCAGCGCCTCTGCCTCCGGCCGTTGCATCCCGAGCACGCGACGGGCGAGCGCCTCGGCGAAGCCGGCCCGCGCCAGGGCGGCCAGTTCACGCCCGCGCAACGCGGGATCGACGGCTTGTGCCGCGCGGAACGGGCCGAGCCGGCGTCTGCGGGCCAGCATCAGCGCCGCGGCCAGGTCGTGGTCCGGATCGTCGGGCAGGCTGGCGCGGGCGAGATCCGTCTCGACGCCGCGCGCCGCCAGATGAGCCGCGATGGCGCGGCGCGAGCGCCCGGCGCGCGCCAGGCTGCGCACCCGGCCTTCGGCGAACGCCGCATCGTCCACCGCGCCCGAAGCCGCCAGCCGTGCCGCGACCCGCCGCACCGCGTCGCGCGCCGCGGCCAGTTCCGTCGCCTCCGGCCGGACGGCGCGCGCCCAGCGATCCACCCGGCGGTCGAGGACGCGGATCAGGCCGGATACGGAACAGGCGTAGCGGGCGAGATGGCGCAACGCCGCCTCGTGCAGATCGGTCTCTTCGGGCCGGGCGGGGACCGGGCGCTGGCTTCCGGGCTGTCGCATCGGCCGATCATGCCACGGCCGCGCGCGCCGGAAACCTCGCCGGCCGCTTCACGTTGCGGCTGCGAACGAACCCAGGAGAGAGCGATGGCGCGTCCCTTCTTGACGATCGGCCCGTTGCTGCTGGCCACGGCGATCGCGCTACTGCCGGTCGCCGGCCAATCCGCGTCGCCCCAGGGCGCTGCCCCGCCCTCTGACGGCAGTACCTGCAACTCCGCCCGTCGCCACGGTACAGCCCGGCACCACGACGCCTCCCCCGAGCGGCAGCGCCGCAGCTTGTCGTGGCGTCGGTCAAGCTGAATGGCGGCTGGCGCGCCAGCAAGTTCATCGGCTCGGCGGTCTATGACGACCAGAACCACAAGATCGGCTCGGTGGACGATCTGGTGGTGAGCGACAAGGACCGGATCACCGTCGCCATTCTGTCGGTGGGCGGGTTCCTGGGCATGGGCAACAAGCTGGTCGCGGTCAAGTTCGACCAGCTCCGCTACGACCCGACGGCGAAGGACGCCAAAGTCGTGATGCCCGACGCGACGAAGGACAGCCTCGCCGCCATGCCGAACTTCACCTACGGGAACGACTGAGGCAGACCTATTGCGCGTGGCCCAACGCGCCGGGCGGCGGCGAGCGTGGCTCGGTCGTGGCGCCGCCCTCCTCCGGCATGCCGGGCCTCGGCTCCGGCCGCCCTTGCGGAAGATCCTGCAAAAGTATCGCTTGCGCCGGATTGGCCAGGCGGATGCCCAGCTCCTGGAAACGGTTCTTGACCCGGCGGTTGAACTCGCGCTGCACGCCCCAGCGGGCCGCGTCCGTGCATTCGATCTGGCCCACGATGGTCACGGTCGAGGCATCGACCTTGTCCACGCCCCACAGCGCGAGATCGGCGCGGATGCCGTCGCGATAGTCAGGGTCGGCGCGCATTTCGGCGGCAATCTGCTTCAGCACATCCCCCACCGTGTCCACGTCCTCCTCGATCGAGACCACGACGCTCACCGCGGCATTGCCGATGCCGCGATTGGTGTTGGTCACGGTCGTCACCGAACTGAACGGGATGACATGCACCGACCCGTCGCCGGCGCGCAGGCGCATGGTGCGCACCGAGAGGTTCTCGACCTTGCCGGACAGGCCGGACACGGTGACCCACTCGCCCACCTGCATGGCGTTCTCCAGCAGCAGGAAGATGCCGGTGATGAAATCCTGCACCAGCTTCTGCGAGCCGAAGCCGAGTGCCACGCCGAAGATGCCGGCGCCGGCCAGCAGCGGGGCCGTGTTGATGCCGACCTCGCTGAGTGCCGTCAGCACCACGAACACCAGGATCGTCGTGAGCAGGCAGGTGCGCAGCAGCGGTGCGAGAGTGCGCAGCCGCGAGGCCTGGGCCACCATGCCGGACGCGGACAGGCGATGCAGATGGCGGTCTATTGCGGCGTTGACCAGTTCCCAGGCAACCAGCGACAGGGCGACGAGAACCAGCACGGTAGCCAATGCGCCCAGCGCGCGCGCGCCGATGGCGCCCGCACTGAACCACAGCAGCGCGTGGAAGCCCCAGAGCTGCAGCAGCACCAACAGCGCGAGCAAACCCACAATGATCGCCACTGCCTGCCGCGCCATCGGCTGATAGCGCTGCATCCGCTGCCCAAAGCCCGGCAGCGGGCGCACCGTCCCCGACCCGTTCCGGAACAGGCGATCCACGGCGCCGAGGGCGGCGATCGCCACCACGCGGTAGCCGATCAGCACCAGGAGGGTCAGGCCGGCCAGGCGCAGCGCGCGCTGCAACCCGGCTTCCGCCTGCACCGCCCCGGCCAGCCAGAGCGCCATGATCAGGATGATGGCAATCCAATGCCAGCTATCGGCGAAGCGGGCGGCCAGGGCCTGCCAGCGCGGCGACATCCCGGCGCGCGGCCGCAATTTGCGGGCAACGCGCCGGCGCGAGTGCCAGACGATCGCCACGAGGCCCAGATGCACGGCCAGTGCCGCGAGCTTGATCAGCCCGTCCTGCGCCGCGAGCGTCCAGCCGAGCCGGCCGCCGATGCTGGCCAGCGTCACGCCGAAGATCGCGATGCCCACGAGCCAGCGCACCCATGGGTCGAGATAGGCGGCCACGTCGTCGCCCAGATCGACCAGCCGCCAGCGGGCGATGCGGTCGGTGACCATCAGCCGGGCCAGGCAGACCACCGCCCAGAACCACAGGAACGACGTCACGGCCTGGAGGATCACCATCTTCGTGGTGAATAGCTGCACGAACCCCGCGCCGAGCAGCAGATTGCCGACGATGGCGAACGCCACCGCCGGCAGGAACGCCAGCACGGCGCGCAGGATGGCGCCCGGCAGCCGTCGCAGCAGGCGCACCGATCGGGCGGCGCGGACCCGCGGGTGGCTTTCGCTCAGGACCGTCTCGTCCGGGACCGGTTCGGCTGTCTCCCGCGTCCGCGGCGTGTCGAGTGCCCGGATGAAGCCGCGCAGCAGCCGGCGCACGGCGACGAACGCCAGCACGGCGATGCCCAGGATCAGCACCGATTTCACCGCGACATCGACCAGGCGTGCCCGCAGCGACGGATCGGCCGCCGCGTGGCGGACCCAGCGCACCATCGCCGGGAACCCCGTGACGGCGCGCGCGGTGGCTGCGACCTCGGTGGACAGGGTCTCCGCCCAATTCGCCGAACGGCCAAGGATCTGTTCGCCCAGGCTGCCGGGCAGCAGGGTCTTGGCCGGCGGGGCGGCAGGGGCCGGGTGCGCGGCCGGGGTTGGAGCGGACGGGCCTGGTGGCCGGAGCTGGAGCGGCCGGGGCTGGAGCGGCCGGGACTGGTGCGGCCGGAGGCGGCGGCGCCGCCGCGGGCGCCTGCGCGGGGGCGGGCGGGTTAGCGGCTGGGCTGTCGGCGGCCAGCACGCGCAGTTGACCCAGAAGAAGCTGCCGCTTGGTGTCGTCCTGCAGCACGGACAGCAACTGCCGTGCTTGCGCCGGATCGAGCGGCGTCGCCAGCGGCGCGGCCGCCGCGTCCGATTGCGCCGGCAGGCTCTGCGCCCCGGAGGCGAGCAGCGCCCGCCAACATCAGCCCCAGGAGGAGACAAACGCCCCAGCGGCGCACGGCACCGGCGAAGATGGTCATGGCGGCGACATCCATTCTCTTTGGCCGACGGCGCGGGGGTTCTAGCCTCGGGCTCTGGCGCTGTCATGCGGGCGCCGGCGGATCAGGGAGCCCCTCGGGGCGAGCACTCCTGATTTGACACGCCACCCCGTCGCCGAACAACACTGCTCCGCCTGCTCGGGCAGGCAGGGGAGAAAGCACCATGCGCCCGTTGCATATCATGGCCGGACTCGCCGCCCTGATCTGGGCCGCTGTTCCGGCCCGCGCCGCGGCTCCGTTCGGGGAAATCTACGCCTTCGGCGACAGCCTGAGCGACGCCGGGAACGTCTATCTGGCGACGAGCGGGGCGGAACCGGTCTCGCCGCCCTATTCGCATGGCCGCTTCAGCAACGGGGCGATCTGGGTGCAGGACCTGGCGCGCCTGGCGACCGGCCGGGGGCTCGGCCCGAGCCTGCTGGGCGGAAGGGATTTCGCCTATGGCGGGGCGCAGAGCGGGCAGACCTCGATCCATGCGCTGGCGCCCAACGACCTGCCCTCGCAACTGGCCCAATTCTTGGCCGAGGTGCCTCGGCCACGGGCGCACGCGCTGTACACGCTGTGGATCGGCGCCAACGACCTGTTCGCCATCCTTTCGACGCCCGGGCTTTCACCGTCGCAAGTGCAGCAAGTGGAGACGCAGGCGGTCGCCAACGAGGCCGCCTTCGTCACCGCCCTCGCCGCACGCGGTGCCAGCAGCCTGCTGGTCGTGGACGTTCCCGATCTCGGGAAGGTTCCGGCCGTCACGAGCCAGGGCCCCGCCGCCAGCGCGGCGGCGACTGCGTTGAGCGCCGATTTCAACGGCAAGCTGGTCGCCTCGATGCGCGTCCTGGCCTTCCTCTACGGTCTGCATCTGGCGGTGGTGGACGCGATGGGGCTGATCGACCAGGCGGTCGCCGACCCCGTCGTCTTCGGATTCACCAACGTCACCGACCCCTGCTGGACCGGATCATACACGAGTGCCACCAGCGGCACGCTGTGCAGCCGGACCCTCGCGGTGCAGAACACCCATCTGTTCTGGGATAGTATCCACCCGACCGCGCGTGGCCACGCGGCCGTGGCCGCGGCGGCGGAGCGGGCGCTGGGACTGGCGGCGGAGTTGGCTGACTCTCGATAGCATCCGAGACACCGGGCCGCCGCGCATTTCCGCCGTTTGACGGATCGCGCCGCCCCGCGTCAGACTATGCCGCTCCGGACAAAGGAGCCGAATGGTGTTCCCCGCCTTGATGCCCACGTACAACCGCGCCGACCTCGCCTTCGAGCGGGGCGAGGGCGCTTGGCTGTACACGGCGGATGGGCGACGATTCCTCGATTTCGGCGCCGGCATCGCCACCAGCGCCCTGGGCCACGGCCACAAGCACCTCGTTGCCGCCATCGCCGAGCAGGCGGGGCGGGTGATCCATACCTCGAACCTGTACCGCGTCCCCGGCGCCGAGCGGCTGGCGGCGCGGCTGGTCGAGGCGAGCTTCGCCGACAGCGTGTTCTTCTGCAACTCGGGGGCCGAGGCCAACGAGGGCATGGTGAAGATGATCCGCCGCGCCCAGCACGAGAGCGGCCACCCGGAACGCTACCGGGTGATCTGCTTCGACGGCGCCTTCCACGGCCGCACGCTGGCCATGCTGGCGGCCACCGGCAACGCCAAATACCTGCGCGGCTTCGGCCCGGTGGTGGACGGGTTCGATCATGTGGCCCTGGGCAACCTCAACGCCGTGCGCGACGCCATCACGCCGCAGACGGCCGGCATCCTGGTCGAGCCGGTGCAGGGCGAGGGCGGCATCCGCGCCGCCTCGCTGCGCTTCCTGCGCGAGCTGCGCGCGACCTGCGACGAGTTCGGGCTGATCCTGGGCATGGACGAGATCCAGACCGGCATGGGGCGCACTGGAAAACTGTTCGCGCATGAATGGGCGGGCATCGCACCGGATGTGATGTCCGCGGCCAAGGGCATCGCCGGCGGCGTGCCGATGGGGGCGATCCTGGCGCGCGAGCACGTGGCGCGGCATCTGACGCCGGGCAGCCACGGCACCACGTTCGGCGGCAATCCGCTGGCCTGTGCCGCCGCCAACGCGGTGCTGGACGTGATCCTGGCTCCCGGCTTTCTGGCGGAAGTTGACCGCCGCGCGCGCGTGCTGTGGGACGGGCTGAGGCGGATCGCCGCCAGCCATCCCGACGTGTTCGAGGATGTGCGCGGCGCCGGGCTGCTGCTGGGCCTGCGCTGTGCCATGCCGAATACCGAGGTGCAGGCGGCGATCCAGGCCGAGGGCCTGCTGGCTTTGACCGCCGGCGACAACGTGCTGCGCCTGGCGCCGCCGCTGATCATCGGCGACGAGGAGGTGCGGACCGCGCTCTCGATGATCGAGGCCGGCGCGCGGCGCGCGAAGCCGAGCGCCGCGCGGATCGCCGCGAAATGAGCGCCGCCCTGCGCCCGGTCGAACCGGAGGGTCCGCGCCATTTTCTCGATCTGCGCGACTTCGACACCGCCACGCTGCGGCGGATGCTGGAGGCAGCGACCGGCTACAAGTGCCGCGGGCAGGTCGCGCGACCGCTGGCGGGCCGCACGCTGGCGCTGATGTTCGAAAAGCCGTCCACCCGGACGCGCGTCAGTTTCGAGGTGGCGGCACGCCAGCTCGGCGCCGATGCGGTGATGCTGTCTGGGTCCGAGATGCAGACCGGGCGCGGCGAGACGCTGGCCGACACGGCGCGCGTGCTGTCGCGCTATGTGGACGCGATCGTGCTGCGCACCGACGCGGCGAGCCGGCTGCACGAGCTGGCGGCGCACGCGACCGTCCCGGTGATCAACGGCCTGACCGCGGACAGCCATCCGTGTCAGCTCATGGCCGACGTGATGACGTTCGAGGAGCATCGCGGCCCGATCGCCGGGCGCGTGGTGGCCTGGAGCGGCGACGGCAACAACGTCGCGCGAAGCTGGATCGAGGCGGCGGCGCGGTTCGGCTTCACGCTGCGCCTTGCCACCCCCGCGGCGCTGCGCCCGCCTGCGGCGCTGGTGGCCTGGGCGCGGGCGCAGGGCGCCACGATCGAGCTGTTCGACGATCCGGCGGCGGCGGTCGCGGGTGCCGCTTGCGTCGTGACGGATGCCTGGGTCAGCATGGCCGACGATCCGGCATCGAACCGGCACAACCTGCTGGCGCCGTATCGCGTGACCGAGGCACTGATGCGGCATGCCGCACCGGATGCGCTGTTCATGCACTGCCTGCCGGCGCATCGCGGCGAGGAGGTCACCGCCGAGGTGATCGACGGCCCGCAATCGGTGGTGTTCGACGAGGCGGAGAACCGGCTGCACGCGCAGAAGGGCGTGCTGGCCTGGGCGATGGGGGTGGTGGGGTAGCGGCCCCGCCTGTCTGACAACGTCTAAGGCATGACACTCGACCAAAAACCCCTCACCCAACGCTCTCCCAAAGGGAGAGGGCTTTCTGCTCCCTCTCCCCTTGGGCTTGGGCCGCAGAGCGGACCGAGGCCGGGATGAGGGAGGGCAGGCCGGCGAGCAATCCGAGCGTCAACGACATGCAGGCAGAGATCGTCGGTGTCTCCACCTTCTGCCTGTTCCACTCCTATTTCCGGCTGCAAGCCGTGCTGCGTCTGGGTGGCTGGGCCGCGAAAGAAGTCTTCCCGCGCCTGATCGTGGGACAGCTCTGGGTCGAACGCCGCGCCCAGGTGCGGCACATCCCCGAACAGGACGCGATCGAGGTGACGCTCGAAGCCCTGGTGGATCGCGCGCTGTTTCCGGACCAGGCGGTGCTGGAAATTGCCTGTGACGGGAGCATGGCATCGCTTCCGGCCACGGCATTGATGGAAGCCGCGAGCGCAGCGCAGGGCGGCTCGCTCGACGGTGCGTTCCGCGACATCATCGAGGATATGCGCCGCGCCAATCCGGCGGTGCGCCCGCGCATGCTGGATATCGGCGGCCGCGCCCGCAGCGGCATCGAGCGCCGCCGGTTCTTCCCGCAATGCGACGTGACGACGTTCGACATCATCGCCGATCCGAGCGTGGACGTGGTGGGCGACGCGCACGAGCTGAGCCGCTCCTTCGCGCCGGACTCGTTCGATCTCGTGCTGTGCGTGTCGGTGTTCGAGCACCTGCTGATGCCGTGGAAGGCGACCCTGGAGATGAACGCCGTTCTACGCCCCGGCGGCGTGGCGCTGATCCACACGCACCAGACCATCGGCATGCACGATCTGCCGTGGGATTTCTGGCGCTTCTCGGACACGTGCTGGCAGGGGCTGTTCAACCGCCACACCGGGTTCGAGATCCTGCGCACCTCGTTGCAGGATTTCATGCAGGTGGTGCCGCGCGCCTGGAACTCGCGCTACAGCCTGGCCGAGCATTCAGGCGGTTTCGAGGGTTCCACGGTGATCGTGCGCAAGATCGGCGCGACACGGCTGCGCTGGGATGCGCCGCTGTCGGATGTGCTGGCGACGAACTACCCGACCCAGGCATAGACCACAGGGCCGGCAGCGGAACCACACTCCGCTTCACCGAACAGGGCGCCTATCTGGACGGCTGGGACGATCCGGCCGGACGCGGGGCGGGAACCCGCGCCGTTTCGGACCGGCTGGAGGCAACGCTGCGGCGGGCACCGGCAGGAAGGACCGTTTAAAGTCGGCGCAGCACCCCGCGCAGCAAATAGCCGCAGGCGAGCGCCGCCAGCATCGCCTCCCAAGGCTTGCTGCGCGCGCGCTCCGAGGCGCGCCACAGCGCGCCCTCGACCGCGCCCGCCAGATTGATGCCGGCCGGGATCACGTCCTGATCCCACACACGCTTCAGCGCGGAGGGCGGCGGCGGCCGCTCGGTCATGTAGGCGGCAGTGACCATCGGATCGGCCCTCCTGGAGTGTGACGGCCCCAACTCCGAAGGCGCGCGGTGGTTGCCGGAACGAGTCGGAACCCCGCCCGGCGGCTTCGTGTTCTGGCCATGCCGCAGCCAGCCCGGGGGAGCCACCATGCCGCATTCCGTGTCGTTCAAGCCGTACGACGCCCCGTCCGGAGGCTGGGGCTCGGCGCGCTCGGTGGCCGACATATTGAGCCGCGAGGGCGTGTTCGCGAGCGGCAGTCTGGCACTGCTGCGCCAGAACAAGCCGGACGGGTTCCAGTGCGTGAGCTGCTCCTGGTCCAAGCCCGCCAAGCCGCTGCCGCTCGAAGTATGCGAGAACGGCACCAAGGCCACCGCCTGGGAGATCACCAGCCATCGGGCGACGCCGGAGTTCTTCGCGCGGCACAGTGTGGACGAACTGCTGAGCTGGGACGACTACCGGCTGGAACAGGCCGGGCGGCTGACCCATCCGCTGCGCTACGATCCGACCAGTGATCGTTACGTGAGGGTCTCCTGGACGCACGCCTTCGCCGAGATCGGCCGCGAGTTGCGTGCGGTGCCGGACCGCAAGGGCGTGGTCTTCTACAGCTCCGGCCGGACCTCGAACGAGGCCAGCTACATGTACCAGCTCCTGGCGCGCATGTACGGCAACAACAACCTGCCCGACAGCTCGAACATGTGCCACGAGACGACCTCGGTCGCACTGCCCGAAAGCATTGGCGTGCCGGTGGGCACGGTCACGCTGGACGATTTCGCCAAGACCGACTGCATCCTGTTCTTCGGCCAGAACGTCGGCAGCAACAGCCCGCGCATGCTGCATCCGCTGCAGGAGGCGAGCCATCGCGGCGTGCCCATCATCACCTACAACCCGCTGCGCGAGCGGGGTCTCGAGAGCTTCGTCAATCCGCAGAGCCCGATGGAGATGCTGACCGGAGAGGCGACGCGGATCAGCTCGGCCTATCACCAGGTGAAGGCGGGCGGCGATCTGGCGGCGATCACCGGCATCTGCAAGGCGCTGATCGAGATGGATGACGCGGCGCGCGGGCGGCGAGGCCGTGCTCGACCGCAGCTTCATCGCCGAGCATTGCCACGGCTTCCAGGAATTCGCAGCGTGGCTGCGCCGCCAGAACTGGGACGAGCTGGAGCGGCGGTCGAGCCTGCACCGCGCGGCGATGGAATCGACCGCCGTCACCTATGCGAAGGCGAGCGCCGCGATGGCGATCTACGGCATGGGGCTGACACAGCACCGCGCCGGGGTGGAGACGGTGCAGATGCTGGTCAATCTGCTGCTGCTGCGCGGCAATATGGGCAAGCCGGGTGCGGGCATCTGCCCGGTGCGCGGCCATTCCAACGTGCAGGGCCAGCGCACCGTGGGCATCACCCACAAGGCGAGCGGCGTGCCGCTCGACACGATGGCCAGGCAGTTCGGCTTCGAGCCGCCGCGCGACGAGGGGCTGGACACGGTCGGCGCCTGCGAGGGCATTCTGGCCGGAAAGGTGCGTGCCTTCGTCATGCTCGGCGGCAATTTCATTCGCGCCATCCCCGACCGCGACCGCATGGAGCCGGCCTGGAAGAAAATGCGCCTGACGGTCACCATCGGCACCAAGCTCAACCGCAGCGCCCTCATCCATGGCGAGATCAGCTACCTTCTGCCGGTGATGGGGCGCACCGAGATCGACCGGCAGGCGAGCGGCGTGCAATCGGTGTCGATGGAGGACAGCCTGGGCTGCATCCACGGCTCGCGCGGGGTGCGGATGCCGGCCTCGCGCCACCTGCTGAGCGAGCCGCGGCTCGTGGCCGAGCTGGCCAAATCGGTCCTGGAGCCAAATCCGAAGCTGGACTGGGATGCGTGGGTCGCCGATTACAGCCGCATCCGTGCCGCCATCGCCGAGACCTATCCCGACATCTTCCACGAATACGAGACGCGCATGTGGCAGCCGGGCGGCTTCCACCGGCCGCTGGGGGCGCGGCACCGCACATGGAAGACCAAGACCGGGCGCGCGAACTTCATCACACCGCGCGGCCTGGACGAGGACCACGACATGCCGGAGGCCGGGCACGACGTGCTGCGCATGATCACGCTGCGCAGCAACGACCAGTTCAACACCACGATCTACGGCTACGACGACCGCTTCCGCGGCATCCACGGCACGCGCATGGTGGTGCTGATGAACCGCGACGACATCGACCGGCTCGGCCTGCGCGAAGGCGAGCTGGCGACGCTTGCGACCTCGAGCAAGGACAACGTCAAACGCGAGATGGCCGGCTTCCGCGTAACCCCGTACAACATCCCGACGGGCTGCGTTGCCACCTATTATCCGGAGGCGAACGCACTGGTTCCGGTGTGGCACTACGCCGAGGGCAGCAAGGTGCCGGCCGCCAAGTCGGTGCCGGTGGTGGTGCGCATGGCGGCGTGACACGCGCCACGCGCAGAACGATGCGTGAACCTCGCAGGCTGGACGTGCCTGCGCGACGGGCGGCCGGCCCGCGAAGCGCTCCATTTCGCGGCCGGCCATTCTCAGTGAACGGTCAATACGCCCTCGGCACCACGACCACCGGTGGCGGCGGCGGACGGACGACCACGGGCGGCGGCGGGCGGACATAGACCGGGCGAGCGACCACGGGGGCCGGGGCCACGTAGCAGCCGGCGAGCGGCAGGGTGGCCAGGCTCAGCGCGGCGGCGAGCCTGACGGGGCGGATCGACATGAAGCAGGGTTCCTCTCGACGCGGCGGGCCATTCCCGGCGCTCCAGGCCAACGTAGCCGCGTCACCCGCGTTGCGTCCGCAACAAATCGTCTCGATCTCCGCCGGTGGCCGAAACGGGCGCGCGCCCCTATGTTGGCGGCATGTCCCTTTCTCCCGCCTTCCTCGACAGCGGGCGCCCCGATGTGCCCGATCTGGTGGTGCCGCGCGGCGTCATGCCGTTTCACCTGCCCGGCCGGCCGGTGCGTGGCCGGCTGGTGCGGCTCGGGCCCCTCGCCGATGCATTGCTATCGCGCCACGACCACCACGACGCCGTCAGCCGGCTCGCCGGCGAGGCGCTGGCGCTGGTGGCAGCCCTCGGGACCGGGCTCAAATTCCGCGGTTCGTTCAGTCTCCAGGCCAAGGGCGACGGGCCGGTGTCGCGGCTGCTGGCAGATTGCACCGATACGGGTGCCCTACGCTGCTACGCCGACGCTGACGGCAAGCGGCTGGCGGCGCTGCTGGAACGGCGGCCCGATCCCAGTGCGGCGGACCTGCTGGGTCAGGGCTATCTCGCCTTCACCGCCGACCAGGGACCGGACACGGAGCGCTACCAGGGCATCGTCGCCATCGAGGGCACTGATCTGGCGCGGATGACGCTGCACTATTTCAGCACCAGCGAGCAGCTTCGCTGCGTCATCCGCCTGGCCTGTGCGCGCACCGATGCCGGCTGGCGCGCGGCGGCGCTGATGCTGGAGCGGGTGGCCGGCGCCGGCGGGATCGACCCGGCGCTGGACGAGGACGCGCAGGAGGAGGCGTGGCGCACCGCGACCACCCTCGCCGCCACCGTGACCGAGGCCGAATTGCTGGACGACCGACTTCCACCTGACCGACTGCTATGGCGCCTGTTCGGCACGGAGGATTTGGCCGCCGACATGCCACGCGCGCTCGCCTATGGCTGCCGCTGCTCGCGCCAGCGGCTGGCCGGCATCCTGGAGGGCTTCGGCCCGGACGATCTCGACCACATGGCCGTGGATGGCAACATCGTCATGACCTGCGAGTTCTGCAACCATCACTTCCGCTTCGCCCGCGACGAGGTGCGCGGCAAGACGGCGTCCCCCCAGCAGAGGAATGCGTGATGCCCAAGCCCGTGCCGCCCTTGCTTCTGCCGCGCCGGCTTCTGCCACGCCGCTTCGCCTTGCTGGCCTGCCTGGCTTGCCTTCCGGCACTCGCGGGATGCGGCGGCGAGGAGCCAGCCTCCCCGCAGGTCTTCGCGCCGCTCGATTTCAGCTATCTCACGAAGCTGCGGCTGAACGTGGCGAGCATCGACATCGACGACACCTGGACACCAGCCGCCGATAGCGGCCAGCATGTCGAGTATCTCTCGCCGGTGCAGCCGATCGACGCGCTGCGGAGGATGGGGCAGCAGCGCCTGGTGGCCGCGGGCAGTAGCGGCAAGGCCCGATTCGTGATCGAGGACGCCTCCATCCTGCAACAGCCGGACAGCCTGTACGGCTCGTTCGCGGTGCGGCTCGACGTCAGCACGGCGAATGGCACAGGCAGCGGGTTCGCCGAGGCACGGGTGGCGCGCAGCCAGCCGCTCGATCCGGATGCGAGCGACGGCGGCCGCGCCGCGGCGTATCAACTCGTCAAGCACATGATGGACGACATGAACGTGGAGTTCGAGTATCAGGTCCGTCACTCGCTCAGCAGCTATCTACAGACGAGTGCGGGCTCCGCCCCGGTTCCGCCGCCGGTGCAGGCACAACCGCTGGCGCCGCCGCCCGGAGTGAGCCTGGCCCCGCCGCTGCCGGCACCCGGAAGCTGAACCGGCGCGCGGATGGAGGATCCGCCGCAGGCGTTGACGCCGCCCGCCTCGCGCATCGAATGCGTGGCGCGGGACGCCGCCGACGGGCTGGCAGGATTGCGGGAGCGCTTCGTCCTGCCGGATGGGGTGATCTATCTCGACGGTAATTCGCTGGGACCGCTGCCGCGCGAGGCGGCGGCACGGCTGGCCCGCGTCATCAGCCGCGAGTGGGGCGAACAGCTCATCCGCAGCTGGAACGATGCCGGATGGTTCGAGCTGCCGCTGCGGCTTGGCGATCGGGTGGGGGCATTGATCGGTGCGGCACCCGGGCAGACGGTGGTCTGCGACACGACCTCGGTCAATGTGTTCAAGGCGCTGCACGCGGCGATGCGGTTGCGGCCGGATCGCGACGTGATCGTGGCCGAGGCGGGCAGCTTCCCGACCGACCTCTACATGATCGAGGGCGCCATCGCCGCCGCCGGCGGCCGGCACCGGATGCGTTTGATCGGCACGGACGGTCCCACGCTGGAGTCGCTGCTGGACGAGCGCGTGGCCGCGGTCGTGCTGTCGCATGTCGATTTCCGCACCGGTGCGCTGCGTGACCTCGCCGGCGATACGCGGCGCGCGCAGGAGGCGGGGGCGCTCGTCATCTGGGATGTGTGTCACTCGGTGGGCGTGGTGCCAATCGCCTTCGATGCCGACGCGATCGATTTCGCCGTGGGCTGCACCTACAAATACGTCAATGCCGGTCCAGGCGCGCCTGCCTTCGTATCGGTCGCCCGCCGGCATCTCGATGCGGCACGGCAGCCGCTGTCGGGCTGGTGGGGTCACGCGGCGCCGTTCGCCTTCGAGACCGGGTTCCGCCCGGATGCCGGGATCAGGAAGTTCCTGTGCGGCACGCAGCCAATCCTGTCGATGCGCGGCGTGGAGTTCGCACTCGACGCGCTGGAGGGATTTTCGATTGCCGCGTTGCGGGCAAAGAGCCTGTCCCTGACCGGGCTGTTCATGGCACGCCTCGACGCATGGCAAGCAGCGGCGGGACCGGCAGGCGAGCAGATCGCCATCGCGACACCGCGCGAAGCACGCCTGCGCGGCAGCCAGGTCAGCGTCGCCTGCGCCCATGCCTATCCGGTGGTGCAGGCCCTCGCGGCGCAGGGCGTGATCGGTGATTTCCGTGAACCCGACATCATGCGCTTCGGCTTCGCGCCCGCCTATCTACGCCACGCGGACGCCTGGGACGCCGCGGAGGCGCTCACGAGCTGCCTTGACACAGGCACGTGGCGCGAGCCGCGCTTTGCGCACCGGGCAGTCGTGACCTGAACCACGGCGCCGGGTCACATGATGCCGCGCACCCAGGACGCGCACGCCACGGCGTTGTCGAAGATCGAATAGCGCCCGCCCGCGCCATAGTCGGGGAAGGGAATGAACTCCATCGACATCTGGCCGAGCGGGCTCGACGGATGCGCCGCGTGCCAGGCGAGCAGGCGCCGCACCACAAGCTTCCACGGCTCCAGCGCTGCTTCGTCCCAGTCGGCGTGATAGGTGCCGGGATCCGGGCGCCGGAACGGATACTGGATGCCGCGCCCCACGCTGCCATCAGGATGCTGCGACATGATGTTGCGCGGATTGTTCGGCACGGTCGAGCGGGCGTGCGCGTGCCAAACCAGGCCGCGCTCGATCCATCGTCGAACAGATGTCGCCCTTCAGGCGCGGATCGAGCACGAGTTCGCCGGAGGCGACGGCGGCCGCGATGTCGAACACCTCCTGCTCTGTCGGATTGTCGATCTTGAAGATGACGTGGCTGTGGTCGAGCGTCATGCGGAACGTGGCCCCGCGCGCCTCGACCAGATCGGCCACGCGCTCGACTCGGCGGAAATCCTCCGACCACATGTTCACATGCACCTCGAAGGCGGGCAGGCAGCCGATTTGCTCGCCGAGTTCGGCCGCGCGCAGATAGATCGCGGCCACCTCGTCGTCGGAGACCAGATGGCCGTCGGCGTGGTGCATCATGATCTGCACGTTATGCACCGCGCTGCCGAGGGCAGCACCCGTGCGCAGGTTGCGCTCCAGCAGCGCCTCGTCGCGGCCCAGCGTGTAGTACCAGCCGCCGGCCCGCACCGGCAGCGCGTATTTCTCGGCGAGACGAAGGTAGTCCGGAACGAGTTCGGGTTCGGGCGTCTTGTCGATGTAGTCGAACACACCCGCGTCGCGGACCATGCGGAACTTCGTTTCCAGGTCAAGCGGCGGATCGGAGTTGGTGTGCAGCACACCGTTCTCGGTAATGCCAACCGGCAGCGCCATGGCGGTATCCTTTCAGCGAGTTGGTCCGTCGTCGGCGAGGCCGTCAGGTGCTGTCGCGGACGATGAGGGTGAATCCCAGATCGACGATGCGCGGCTCGCTTGCCTCGCCCGCCAGTCGCGCCAGCAGGGCGAGGCCCGCGCGATGGCCGATCTCGTAGCCGCCGACGCTCACGGTGGTCAGTGCCGGCGACAATTCGCGGCCCAGTTCGAGATCGCCGAGGCCCGAAAGCGCCAGCCGCCGCGGCACGGCGATGCCGCGCGCCTGGCATTCGAGCAATGCCCCGACCGCCAGCACGTCGGTCGCGAGAAAGATCGCGTCTGTCTCGGGCGCATGATCGAGGATGCGCGCGAGCGCCCGCCTACCCTCGGCGATGCTGATGCCGGTCGCGCAATCGACCATCGGCAGCGGCAGGCCGGCGGCGCGGATCTCCGATGCGAACCCGTCAGCGCGGGCGGCGGCGCGCGCGTCGCTGCCACCCACGAACGCGAAGCGACGCCGGCCACCTTGCAGCATGTGCCGCGCCATCGCCGCGCCCACGGCGGCATTGGAGAAGCCCACGGCCATGTCTACGGGATCGGGGGACAGATCCCATGTCTCGACCACCGGCACGCGCAGCCCGCGCAGCAGCACCCTGGCCGCCGGATCACGCACCAGGCCGATCACCACCACCGCCTCGGGCTGACGCCCCGCAACTGCGCGCAACAGATCCTGTTCCTGCGTGTCGGAATAGGCGTAATCGCCGAGCAGGATCTGCAATCCTCGCGGCCGCGCCGCATCGGCGATGCCCTGCACCGTCTCGGCGAAGATCGAGTTGCCAATAGTGGGAACCAGCACCGCCACGATCCCGCTGCGCCGCGAGGCGAGGCTGCTCGCCGCAAGGTTGGGCACGTAGCCGAGCGAGCGCACCGCGTCCATCACGCGCTCCAGAGTCGCCGGGCGCCACTTTGTCGGGCTGGCGCAGCGCGCGCGAAACGGTGATGGTCGATGTGCCTGCCAAGGCCGCCACCTCGTCCAGGCGCGGCCTGCGATCGCTCTCTGTGTCGTGCGCTCCCATGCGCTCCCTCGTAACATGCAACCGACGCCACGGGAGAGGCCTTGACATCCGCGCTAATGACAGCGCTAACATCATACACGATCGGAGGGGAGGCTGCAATGATCGACGAGCGGGCGGTTCAGGTCTATCGCGAGCAGGGCTGGCTGGTGGTCGAGGATGTGCTCGATGCGCAGGAGCTGACGGCGCTGCGTCAGACTGTCGCCGCCATGCTCGAGGGCGCGCGCGGCCTGACCGCCCATACCGAAATCTACGACCTGGAGCCCGATCACCGGCCGGATGCACCGCGCGTGCGGCGGATCAAGACGCCGCACAAATTCAATCCGGCCTTTGTGGATCTCGCGCGCTCGCCGAAGCTGGTCTCGATTTTGCAAGCGCTGCTGGGGCAGGAGGGTGTCCGGTTGCAGGGATCGAAGATCAACCTGAAGGCGCCCGCCGGCGGCGCGCCCGTCGAGTGGCACCAGGACTGGGCCTTCTATCCCGCCACCAACGACGATCTTTTGGCCGTGGGCATCATGCTGGACGATTGCACGGTCGAGAACGGGGCGATGCTGATGATCCCCGGCACGCAGGCCGGCCCCGTGTTCGACCATCACGCCGACGGCTATTTCTGCGGGGCGATGGACCCGACCGCGGTCGATCTGGACTTCTCCCGCGCGGTGCCGGTGGTCGGGCGGGCCGGGTCGATGAGCTTTCATCATTGCCGCACGGTGCATGGCTCGGCGCAGAACCTGTCGGACAAGTCGCGCACGCTGCTGCTGTACGAGTTCGCGGCGGCGGATTCCTTCCCGCTCTCCGGCATACCCGATCTGGCGGAGTTCGATTCGCGCCTGATCTCGGGATCGCCCACGATCACGCCGCGCCTGGCACCGGTTCCGGTGCGGATGCCGCTGCCGCCCGCACCGCATCAAGGCTCGATCTACGAAAACCAGGCGAGCGCGAAGCACCGCTTCTTCGGCCGCAAGGAAGCTGCCTGACACCGCTTGCCGACGCCGGAACGTCCAGAACACAACAGGAGACATAAGCCATGAACTGGCGCCCCCTCCCCGCGCGGCTATTGGCCGGCGCACTCATGCTTGGGTTGATCCTGGCTGGATGGGGCGCCCAGGCGCCAGCCGCCGAAAGCGCGCAGGAGCACGCGCGCGCCATGCAGATGGTGCCGGAGAGCCTGCACAGATATTATGACGGCTATTGGTATTTCTCGCAGGTCGCGGCCGACCCGTACAAGGATTGGACACCGCCCAAAGGGCCCTGGCAGTTCTGCTATAACGATTCCTATCAGGGCAACAACTGGCGCGCGGCCGCACTGGCCGAGGCGCAGAAGCTGGTCGCGCAATACGCGAAGGCCGGGCTGGCCAAGCCGGACCTGATCGTGACCAATTCGAACAACAATATCGACGTGCAGCTCTCCCAGCTCAACAACATGGTACGCCAGGGCTGCAACGTGATCCTGAGCATCCCCTCCTCGCCCACCGGCTTGTGCTCCGGCGTGCATGATGCGCGCGAGAAGGGCGTGCTGTTCATCTCGGTCGAGTCGCCGGTGACATGCAAGGATGCGGTCAACATCGATTTCAACGAATACTACGGCGGCTTGCAGACCGCGCGCTGGCTGGCCGACGCGCTGGGCGGCAAGGGCAATGTCGTGCTGATCAACGGCGTGCCGGGGCTGGCTCCGACCGTGGCGCGGCGGCAGGCGGCGCTCGACGTATTCAAGCAGCACCCCGGCATCAAGGTGATCGGCGAAGTCACCGGCATGTGGACGCCCTCGGTCGCGAAATCGGCGATGCTGAAGTTCCTCGCCACGCATCCGCAGCGCATCGACGGGATCTGGGACAGCGGCCTGACGGGTGTGGCCGCGGCACAGGCGCTGGCGCAATCGGGACGGCCGGCGGCCAAGATCAACGGCCTGCCCGGCGATTGCAGCTTCATCGCCTATTGGAAACAGAACAAGCTGAGCAGCTTCTCGCTGTCGCAGGGCGGGGCGCCCGCCGTCTATGAGGCGTTCCTGATCGCGGCACGGATGCTGAACGGCCAGCATCCCGCCGTCAGCACGATCCTGTATCCGCTGCCGGAGATCACCGACCAGAACCTCGACCAGTGGTACAAGCCGACGATGACGGTGCAGAGCACCTGCTTCGCCGATCCGCCCGACGGGCGGGCGGTGCCCGACAGCTTCTTCGATCCGCTGTTCAGCGGCGGGGAGAAGCTCAGCGTCGCGTTGCAGCCCTGAGCGGCACACCCACCATCGGGCGCGGCCGGGGGATTGGTCCCCTGGCCGCGCTGGCACTGCTGGTTATGGGGATCTTCCTCGTCACCGGCCTGCTGGTGCCGGGCTATCTCAGCCTGGGCAGCCTGCGCTCGCTGCTGCTGCTGTCGAGCCTGCTCGGCATCGCCGCGGCGGGACAGACGCTGACGATCGTGCTGGGCGGGATCGACCTGTCCATCCCGGCGGTGATCGGCTTCGCCGACGTGGCGCTGACCCAGCTCTACGGCGATGGCTGGCCGTTCGCGGCGGCGCTGGCCTTCGTTCTGGCTGCCGCGATCGCCATCGGGCTGCTGAACGGCTGGCTGGCGCGCGCCATGAACGTGCATCCACTCATCGTGACCCTGGCCACCGGCTCCATCCTGCTGGGCGGCATCCTGGCCTACACACGCGGCCAGGCCGGCGGCACCGTGCCGGACTGGCTGGGCGATGCCGTGTCGGTGATCGGCCATACCGGGCCGATCCCGCTGCCGGGGGCCGTGGTGGGCTGGATCGTCCTGAGTGCGGCGATGATCCTGTTGCAGCATTCCACCGTGCCGGGCCGGTTCATCTATGCGGTGGGCGCGAACCCGTTGGCCGCGCGCCTCGCGCGCCTGCCGACGCTTGCGGTCTGGATGACGGCCTATGCGATCAGCGCCGCCTTCGCGGCGATTGCCGGCGTGCTGCTGGCCGGGTTCAGCGGCGCCGCCGATCCCGGCGTCGGCGAGCCGTACCTGTTCATGACCATCGCGGCCGTGGTCGTGGGCGGCACCCCGCTGACCGGCGGCCGGGGAGGCTATGCGCGCACCATCGCCGGCTGCCTCATCATCACAGAGCTGACGACGCTGCTGATCGGCCTCGGCCTCGATCAGCCGGGGCAGCAGATTTTTCTCGGCATCCTGATCGTGGTTTTGGTGGGCGTATCCGGCCGGCAGAGCCATGTCAGGGTCCGGGTGTGACAGAAGCCGCCGACATGCTGGAGGCGGAGCGGCCCACGACGACGACGCAACCTGTGCGCACGACACCGCCGCTGCTGGAGGTGCGCGATCTGGCGCGCAGCTTCGGGCCGACGGTGGCACTCGCGTCCTGTTCGTTCGCGGTCACGGCGGGCGAAATCCATGCGCTGGTGGGCGAGAACGGCTCGGGCAAGAGCACGCTCATCAAGATCCTCAACGGCGTGCTGCCACAAGATCGCGGACAGCTTCGCTGGCAGGGCGCCGACATCCGATTCCGCGATCCACCGGCGGCGCGCCGCGCGGGGATCGCGTGCAGCTTCCAGGAAACGCTGGTCATCGAGGAATTGTCGGTCCGCGACAACATCCTGCTGGGCCAGGATGGCGCGCTGCTGCGCCGCCACCGCCGCGGGCGCGAAAGCGACATCGCGCGCGCGGCGCTGGCAGCACTCGGGATCGAGCTGGAGTTGGAACGGCCGATCCTGCATCTGTCGCTGGCGCAGCGCCAGCTCGTGACGATCGCGCGCGCGCTGGCGCAATCCTGGCGGCTGCTGATCCTGGACGAATCGACCTCGGCGCTCGACGCGAATGATCGCGACCGGCTGTTCGAGGCGCTGCTGCGATTCCGCGATCAGGGACGGTCGGTGCTGTTCGTCTCGCACCGCATGGACGAGATCGCCCGCATCGCCGACCGTGCGACGGTGCTGCGCGGCGGGCGCAGCATTGCCACGCTGTCCACCCGCGAGGCTGGGACCGACCGACTGCTGGCGCTGATGTCGGATGCCCTATCGGCACATCCGCACGCCAGCGCGCCAGCCGATTGCACCACTGGCGAGACGGTGCTCGAAACGCACGGCCTCGTGCTGCGGGCCGGCACCGCGGCCATCGACCTCGCGGTGAAGCAGGGCGAGATTCTGGGTCTTGCCGGGCTCGAGGGTCACGGCCAGGCGGCTTTTCTCGACATTGTCTCCGGGTTGGCGCACGCCCGTTCCGGCAGAGTCGTGGCATCGGGCCGGACGATCCGCACGATGGCGGACGCCGCCCGCGCCGGCATGGGCGTGCTGCCGCGCGACCGCAAGCGCGACGGCATTTTCGGGCCGCTCTCGGTCGCCGACAATCTGGCGATCGGGCGCCTGCGGCACTACGCACGGTGCGGCGTGCTCAATCGCGCCCGCCTGCTGGCCGCGGCACGCGATGCGATCGACCGGCTGCGCATCAAGGTGGCCGATCCCCGTGCCCCGATCACGACGCTCAGCGGCGGCAACCAGCAGAAGGTGCTGCTCGGGCGCCTGCTGCTGACCGAGCCGCGCGTGCTGGTGCTGAACGACCCGATGCGCGGCGTCGATGCCGGGGCCAAGCACGATCTGCACGAGGCGCTGCGTGCGCTGGCGGCGCAGGGCGTTGCGGTGCTGTTCCTCTCGACCGAATTGGCCGAGCTGTGCCTGACGTGCGACCGGGTGGCGGTGTTCCGTGACCAGCGGATCGCGGCATTGCTGCCGCGCGAGGCGCTGACGGAGCAACGGCTGATCGCCGCCATGTTTGGCCAATGACCCGGCACTGGTTGCGCCAGCGTGTCTATGCGGTACCGGTGCTGGCGACCGCGCTGCTGACGATTGTGCTCAACATCGTCCTCAACCCGTCCTTCGCCGATCCGTCCAACTGGGCGCAGGTGCTGGCGGCGGCGACGCCGTTCATGGTGACGGCGATGGCGCAGGCGGTGCCGATCCTGTCCGGTGACGGCGGGATCGATCTCTCCGTGGGACCGTTGGCCGGCCTCGTGAACGCGGTGCTGGTGGCGGTGCTGGTGCCGGCCGGGCTGGACGGGCCGCTGCCGATGCTGGGGGCCACGCTGGCGATGGGTGTCACCGCCGGGCTGCTGAACGGCTTGCTGGTCTGCTGGCTGCGGGTGCAGCCGATCATTGCGACATTGGGCACCTTCCTGGCCTTCCAGGGACTGACGCTGGAAATCCTGCCCACGGCGGGTGGCACGGCACCCGCCTGGCTGCGTGCCTGGTCGGCCGACGTCGGCGGCGTGCCCGGCCCGCTGCTGTTGATGCTGCTGATCGCCCTCGCGTGGATCGCGCTGTCGGTGCTCGCCTATCGGCGCAACCTGCTGGCCGTCGGCGGCGACGACCGGGCGGCCTACACGGCGGGCGTCCCGGTGATCCGGGTCCGGATGATCGCCTATGTCATCTCCGGCGTGCTCGCGGCGCTGGCGGGGCTGGCCTTCACCTCCGTCCTCGGTTCGGCCGATCCCTCGGTGGGCGTGCCATACACGCTGACCTCGATTGCCGGTGCCGCACTGGGCGGCGTGTCTCTGGCGGGCGGGCGCGGCGGGCTGCTGGGTGCCGCCTGCGGCGGCGCGCTGCTGTTCCTGGTGCAGAACCTGCTGACCTTGGCGCAGGTCTCGATCTTCTGGCTGCAAGTCGTCTACGGCGTGATCCTGCTCGCGGCCCTCGCCGTGAACGCCGCGAGCGAGCAGGCCCGCAGGCGCCGCGCCGCCGCCTTTGCCACCTGACCGGGAGTCTCCGACATGGACGAGCGCCTGCAACGGACGGCCGCGAGCCTGCGCGAGGCGGGAGCGGATTGGGCGGTGCTGACCGGGCCGGACACGGTCTGCTATGCCACCGGCCATGTCGTGCCGATCGAGGCCGGCCCCTCGCCCTTCGCCGGCGGACCGACACTGGCACTGATCGCTGCGGACGGTTCGGCCGGGCTGGTCGCGCCCAATGTCGAGACGATGGCGGCGCGGGCCGCGCATGTCGGGACGGTCGAGCTGTACGAAGGCTACGCCTGGGATCACCCGGCCAGCATGCTGGACAATTTCCGCGCCGGCGTCGCGGGCCTTGTGAAGCGGCTGGGGGTGGCCGGGCGGCTGGCGGTCGAGCCCGAGACATTCGTGGCCAGCCTGCTCGACGTGCTGCCCGAGCACGGCACGCGCGCCAACATCACCCCGTCCCTGCGCCAGGCGCGCGCCACCAAGACCTCAACGGAACTGGCCCTTTTACGTCGATCGGCGGAGGCAGCCGCGATCGGCCAGCGCTCCTTCCTGCGCGCGGTGGCGGCGGGGCGGAGCGAACTGGCGGTATTCGCTGACATTCGCCTGGCGATGGAACAATTCGCCGGCGAGCGCGTGCCGGTCACTGGCGACTTCCTCTCCGGCCGCGCCCGCACCGCGGGCTTCACCGGCTGGCCTATCGACCGGGTGATCGAGGCGGGCGACCCCGTGCTGTGCGACCTGGCGCCGCGAGTTGCCGGCTATTGGGGCGATAGCTGTGCCGCACTCATGGTGGGGCCGCCGACGCCCGCCTACGAGCGGCTGTTCGCCGCGGCAAAAGGGGCGCTGAGCCTTGCGGTCGGGATCATCCGGCCCGGCCTGCCCGTCGCCGAACTGGACCGGCAGGTGCGCGAGCACGTGGCACGCTCCGGCTTCGCCTATCCCCACCATACCGGCCACGGTATCGGCACCTCGGTCCATGAACACCCGCGCCTGGTCCCGTACGAAACGGACAATTTGCGGCCGGACATGGTGCTGATGGTCGAGCCGGGCGCCTACGACCCGGAGATCGGCGGCGTGCGCACCGAATGGATGATCCGCGTCACCGCGACCGGATGCGAGGTGCTGACCGATTTCGAGCACACGGCCTGCCCGGTGACCTGGGTCACTGCCTGAGCCGCTCGCAGGCGCGAGAGTCATTGCCGGTTCATCAAGCGCGATGGTAGGTCTGGGCGGTTCTGTCTCGCCGCCGGACATATCCTCGCGAGGGGCACGGCATGAAGCGGGTCCGCCTGCCTGGTCTGGCTGTGCTGCTGGCTCTCGCGGCCTGCGCCGTGAACGAGCCTGACAGGCTGACGCTGACCCCCGTCCCGTTCGGGACGGTTCCAGGGATGGAGCATCGGTCATCAGGCGGCGATGATGCCGGCGCTGCTGCGCAACTGCGCGAAATTGACGCACATGGCTCCGGACCAATCCCTGGGCGGCGAGGGCGAAGCGGCCCGGCTGGGCGGGACGGCGGGCCAATGGACGCAGGCCTGCCTCGTGGCGCGACAGCAGCGCATCCGCACCGACGCGAGGGCGCGCGACTTCCTGGAGGAGAACTTCCAGACCTACAGGGTCAGCGACAATTACCGGCCCGATCCCCTGTTCACCGGCTATTACGAGCCGGAGCTCGCGGGCGCCCTGGCGCCCAGCGCGAGCTGTGCCACGCCACTGTTCGCCACGCCGCCCGACCTCGTGCAGGCGACGCTGGCGCCGGCCACGCCGGGGTTGCCGGGTCGGCGCGTGTTCGGCCGCATGGCCGGGCATCGGCTGGAACCTTACTACGATCGCACCGTGATCGAGGACGGAGCCCTGGAGGGAAAGAGCCCGGTCCTGGCCTGGCTGTCCGACCCGGTTTCGCTGTTCTTCCTGCAAATCCAGGGCAGCGGGCGGGTGATGCTGCCGGACGGACACATGCTGCGCGTCGGCTACGCGGCGCAGAACGGACAGCCCTTCGTCGATATCGGCCGCCTGCTGGTGCGGCGCGGCGAGCTGACGGCGCGGCAGCTCTCGATGCAGGACGTGCGCCAGTGGCTGTACGATCATCCGGTCGAAAGCCGTGCCGTGATGGACGCCAATCCGTCCTACGTGTTCTTTCGCGAGATGCCCGATTTGCGGCCCGACGAGGGGCCGATCGGCGCGCTCGGCCTGCCGCTCACGCCCCTGCGCTCGGCAGCGATCGATCCGCGCTTCATCCCGCTCGGCGCGCCGCTGTGGATCGACACGCGCGACCCGGTGGCGGGACGCAAGGTCCAGCAGCTGATGCTGGCGCAGGATACCGGCGGCGCCATCCGCGGACCGGCACGCGCCGACCTGTTCTTCGGCTGGGGCGCCGAGGCGGAGCGGCGCGCCGGCGGCATGTGGGGTCGCGGCGCGGAATACATCCTGCTGCCGCGGCAAGGTCCGGTGCTGGAGGCCAATGGCGAGCGTCTGGTGCCGCGGGACGTGATCTTCCTGCCGCAAACCGCCACCGGAGGCCGAACGAGGCGCACCGAGCACTAGGGTCGCACGGCGTTGTGCAGGACCGCGCCAGTCTCTATCTCGACCTCAGGCTCCTGGAGGTTGGCGCGGGATGGATACGACCATGCGAATCGCCGTCGGCGGCGACAGCGCCGGACTGCCGCTGGCACAGGTGATCGCGGCGCATCTGCGCGCAAGGCTCGGGGTCGCGCTCACCGACATGAGCAAGCCGGATAGCGGCGGCCAGGAATATTATGCCGGCCTCGCCGAACGGGTCGGGCTCGCGGTGCTGGATGGCAGGGTCGATCGCGCGATCCTCTGCTGCGGCACCGGCATCGGCGTGTGCATCTCGGCCAACAAGATTCCCGGCATCCGCGCCGCCCTGACGCACGACACCTATTCGGCGGAGCGGGCCGCCAAGAGCAACAACGCGCAGATCATCACGATGGGCGCGCGCGTGATCGGACCCGAGCTGGCGAAATCGATCGTCGACACATGGCTCGCGTCGGAGTTCGACGCGGCCGGCGCGTCGGCCGCGAACGTGCGGGCGATCGACGCGCTGGATGCGAAATACGCGAAGGCGGGGTGAGGGCCTTCGGCTACGGCCGGTATTCCCGCAGGCTCTCCCAGGCGCCCGTAGGCTCCAAAAACTCCTCCTTCGGCTGCGGACCGGCCGCGCGCACCCGCGCCTCGGCGCGCGCGATCGACTCTGCCCCGTCCAGGACGCTGAATCGCACCGTGTAGTCGCGGTGCTCGCCCTGTGACAGCTCGATCAGCTCGCCGCGCCGGCTTGCAGCTTCGTGGCCGTCGATGTGGTTGGTTCCAGGCTCGATGCCCATCGCGTACAGGCCGCTCTGGAAGCAGCACCATTGCAGGTGGCACGGCAGCTCGGCCTTGCGCGTTTCCAGCAGCACGCCGAAGCCGAGCGCGTCATTGACCACGGCCACCGGCACGATGCCGTCGCCCCCCGGCGTCATGCGATGCGCCCAGACCTGTTCGACGAACGGATCGCGCGGCGCGGGGCAGGTGCGGTAGCCCACGCCCTGACGGCGCAAATCCGTCGCGTGCGAGGCCCAGTCCGCCTCAGCGATCGGTGCCAGGTAGCGGCTGCCCTCGGCGATCACCGGATGGCCGAGATTGATGTGATAGAGCAGCATATGCGGGGTGCGGACAAATCCCTCGTTGGTCACGCGGTCGCGCAGCGTGATCTCGTTGCCGCCCACGCGCATTTCGACGCGCCGGTGCAGCACGAGGTTCTCGCCGAACACCGTCGCCTGGCGCACCTCGCCCTCGCAGAACAGCACGCACTCGTCGCCATCCCAACGCTCGCCATAGCCCAGCAGCCGGCCGGGGCTGTTGGCCGCGCGGCCATGCAGCCCGTACTCGATGGTCTTGCGGGCCGGGTAGTGGTAGCGCGCCGCACTCTCGCTATCCATGAAGCCGAAATGGTCGAGCCCGCAGGTAGCCAGCAGGCCGGAAAAGCCGCGCAGCCAGCCCAGCCCACCCTCGCCCTGCTGATCGACCAAAGCGGGGTTGCGCACCCCCACCGGCGAGTGCCAGCCGACAGCGCGGCCATTGTGCTCGCAATCGTGGATGTCGAAGGCGCGGTCCGGCAGCACGGTGAAGCGCAACCCGCTGCCGCTGCGGAACTCCAGCACCCGCACGCCGCGCTCCGGCCCGTCCTCGTAGCGCATCAGCCGCACGCCGGCGAATTGCGAAAGCTGCCCCGCGCTCTGGGCCACTTCGCGCCGCGTCATGGCGCGCCCGTTCAACTGCACCATCGCTCAGACGCCGTTCGCGCGCAGTTTGGAATCGATAAACGTCTTGGCGCGCGGCACGTCGGCCTCGTCCAGATGCTCGATGACAAGCGGAATGTTCGGGTGCTTCTGCGACAGGCGCACCAGATAGTCGTCGTAGTCGAGCGAGCCGAGACCGGGTGCAGGCAGCTCGATGGCACCCACGCCGCGGAAGCTGTGCGCCTCGGAGGCGTCGATATCGGCGTGCTTTTCCGTGGCGGTTTCGGATCGCTTCACGTCCTTGGCGTGGGCGATGCGGATCTTGTCCGAAAGCGTGTCGAAGATCTGCTTCAGCACCGCGCCCATCTTGTCGATGTTGTGGTCCTCGAAATAGTTGGTGGGGTCCATCAGCAGGCCGAGTCCCGGATGATCGACCTCGGCGAACATGCGCACCGTCTCCTCGACCGAACCCACGACGTTGTTGACATAGGTCTCAAGCAGGAACACCGCACCGTGGTCATAGGCGGTTTGCGCCAGCTCGGCGATGACGCCGCGGCACTCGGCGAAGCCTTCCTCGGTCTTGTTGCGCGGGTGGGACACCCAGTCGCTGTCGGTGGCGTAGGTGCCGGTCTCGCTGATGACATAGGGCGTGCCGAAATGCCGTGCGTTGCGGATGATCGCCCGCAGCATATCCAGCCGCCGCCGCCGCTCCGCCGGTTCGGGATGCACGATGTTGGTGTAGCCGGACAGTGTGCAGATCGGCAGGTCGTGATCGCGGAATGTCTCGCGCACGCGCTTTGCCTTCTCCACCGTGATCGAGTCCGGCGTCGAGAAGTCGATGTCCTTGAACGCCAGATCGAGCTGCACCGTATTGAAGCCGAGCGAGCGGATGCGCCTGGCCTGCTCATCCAGCGTGTACGGGAAGTAGCCGTTGAAGATGCCGACCTGGATCATGTATCCCTCCCTGAAGTGTTGTCTATGCGTCGCTACGCGAGAAGCGCGTGCTGATGACCAGTCGTTTGCGCGGGCCGTGGACCCGCCAGCTCAGCCGCCAGTCATGCGGACCGGCCACGACGTAACGGCCGGAATAGGAATCCGGCGGGCACTCATGCCTGACGAGCGCAATGCCGGAAGCGAGATCCACGCGATGGAATAACCTGCCATCCTCGAACTCGACACTCGCTTCGGTCGGGCTCTCGAGCCGAAACCAGTACTGCCGCTCGGCGGGTCCAATGTAGCCATCGGCGGCCAGCACGCCCTCCTCGCGGTAGTGAAGCGCGCCCCGGGTGCCGGTAAAGCAGGCGGTGCCGCTCAGGCGGCCAAACCCCCGCGACATCCCATTCCGGATACGACGCGTCACCCGCCAGCTCCCGATCAGGAATCCAGCCAGATCGGTGACGGGGCGGCATTGCGGCGACTGGACACAGCTGCTCGTCACGCGGCACGATTGTCCGTGTCGGCACTGATTTCGTCCAGCATCACCTCGCGCCGCTCCTCCATCGAGCGATAGGCGGCATCCACCAGCGCCATCGTGCGCACGTTGTCGGCACCGTCCAGCAGCGGCTTCGTGCCGGTCGCCACCGCGTATTGCAGCTGCTCCATCACACCCGCGAAAGCGTGCGGGAACCAGCGCGTGGTCCAGCGTGGTTCCACCCACTTCCCTCCGGTCGCCTTACGCGAGGCATAGCGCAGCGTGGACGGGCTGCCGTGCGGATAGTCGGGCCAGCCGATCGTGCCCTGCGCCACGCCGTCCGTCCCCTCCATGCGCCATTTGATGTAGATGTCGGATTCGAAGCCCGGTTCGCGTGGCCCGGTCCACACGTCCTCCATCGAGACTGCCAGCGCGCCCGAGGCAAAGCGCAGCGTGGAAATGGCGATGCCGTCGCGATGCGCGAAGCCGGTGCGCGGATCGGGGCGCGCCGTGGTGCTGATCGCCACCGGGTCGCCCAGCAGGAAACGCAGCACGTCCAGATGGTGGATGCCCATGTTGAGGATGGTCAGCCGGTCATAGGCCGCAAGGAACGGCTGCCAGTGCGGGATGGCGCGCATCTCGATGGTCGCCAGCACCGGTTCGCCCAGGTCGCCGCGATCCATGATCTGCTTCAGCACACGCATCGACTGGTCGAAGCGCATGTTCTGGTTGACCGAAAGCAGCTTGCCGGCGGCACGGGTTTCGGCCACCAGTCGCGCCGATCCGGCCGCATCCATCGCCAGGGGCTTTTGTGCGAGGATGCCCTTGATGTGCGGCTGCGTCAGGGCGTGGCGGATCAGCGCGGGCTGCTGGTCCGGAGGGTAGGCGATGTCGAGGATCGCCACGCCGGGGTCCTCGATCAGCGCCGTCGGCGTGTCATGGACGCGCGGGATGTTCCACCGCTTCGCCACCTCGGCGGCACGCGATGGCGTGCGCGAGGCGATGGCGACCACCGGGAACCCGGCCTCGGCATAGGCGGCAAGCTGCACATCGGCCATGATGAAGCCGGCGCCGATGCAGCCGATCGGCGCGTCGCGATAGCGGATCGGTGCGTCCGGCTCGAATCCCAGTGCGTCGTCGCTCATGCTGCTGCTCCGTATGCGGTGGCCGATGGCGACAGCTCGGCGAAGGCAGCGGCCAGCACCTCCGCCTCGCTCAGATTTTCGTTCTCCCGCAGCAGGGTCTGCCGTCCATGCGCCAGCACCAGCACGGTGGTCGCCAGCGCCAGCACCTCCGGCAGCTCGGACGAGGCGAATACCACCGCCATCCCGGATTGCGCCAGTTCGCCGATCAGGTCGTAGAACTCGGCCTTTGTGCGGACATCGATGCCGCGCGTCGGCTCGTCCAGCAGCAGCAGCTTCGGCGCGACCGACAGGCAGCGCGCCAGTACCACCTTCTGCTGGTTGCCGCCCGACAGCCGCCCCACCGGCTGCGCGTCACCCGCCGCACGCACGCCCAGGCGCCGCAGCAGCGGCGCCGCCGCGCGGCGCTCCGCACGGCCCGACAGAAAGGCGGGGCCGCGCCGCCGCGCCGCGAGGCGGGTGTTCTCCAGCACCGAGAGATGCGCCGCGATGCCCGCTTCCTTGCGGTCTTCCGGCAGTATCGCGATGCCGCGCGCCCAGGCCTCGCGCGGACTGCGCGGCAGGCCGGCACCGTCGGGCAGCTCGGCGGTGCCGGAGTCCGCGGCGCGGGCACCGGCAAGCAATTCGAGCAGTTCCGTCCGGCCGGCGCCGACCAGCCCGAAGACGCCCAGCACTTCGCCGGCACGCAGCTCGAAACTCAGCGGACCGAGCGCGCCGTGGCGCAGATCCCGCGCGCGCAGCACCGTTTCGGTCATCGCCGCCGGCCGGCGCTGGCCGGTGAAGAAGCCGCCGCGCCCGGTCATGTCGGCGATGACGCCCTCGCGCGTCGCCTGCGTCACTGGCCTGTCGCTTACCAGCCGCCCGTCGCGCAGCACCGCGATGCGGTCCGCCAGCGCGAACACCTCGTCGAGCCGGTGGCTGATGAAGACGACCGCGACGCCTTGCGCGCGTAGCCGGCGCACCACCGCGAACAGTCCCTCCACCTCGTGCGGCGTGAGCGACGAGGTCGGCTCGTCCAGCATCAGCGCCTTCAGCGGCCGCGCCTGCGCCTTGGCGATTTCCACGAGTTGCCGATCGGCGTTGCCAAGCCGGCCCATCATGGTCGTGGGCCGGATATGCCCGGCACCCACCGAATCCAGCAGCCGTCGCGCTTCCCGCGTCATCGCCGCCCGATCGATGAAGCCGCGGCGCGCGCGGTAGTCGCCGAGAAAGATGTTCTCGGCCACCGACAGGCTGCGAATGGCCGAAAGCTCCTGATGCACGAAGGCGATGCCGGCATCGCGCGCCGCGCGCGGGGAGGCCCAGTGACGCGCTTCGCCTTCGAGCAGGATCGTGCCCTCGTCCGGACGCAGCACGCCGCCCATGATGTTGAGCAACGTGCTCTTGCCGGCGCCATTCTCGCCCAGCAGCGCCAGCACTTCGCCCGCGTGCACGTCCAGGTCGATGCCGTGCAGCACCGGCACCGCCCCGAACGCGCGGTGAATCCCCTCGACGCGCAGCGCGGATGTCACCGCTTGGCGAACTTGCCGTAGGCGATGGGTGCCGGAATGGCGAATCTCGGACGGGTAGTGCGCCTTGAACGCCAGGATGTTGTGCAGCATCACGAGCGCGTCGAAGCTCTGGCGCGCCGGCGCCTGATCCACCAGCGCCAGGATCTCCCCGCCTTGCAGAGTATTGCTGCTTCTCCGGCAGATTGTCATAGCCGACCACGCCCACGCGCCCGGTTGCGCGGGCGTCGCGCACGGCCTTCGCTGCCGCCTGCGAGCCCCCGGCGGTGACGTAGATGATCTTCAGGTCCGGATTGCTGGTCATGGCGTCGGTCGCCTGCGAGTAGGCAACCGCGTCGTCATCCTTGCATTCGAACGGACCGACGACGGTGATGCCGGGCGCCTGCTTGTGGATCAGGTCGAGCGCCCCGTCCATGCGCGCCTTGTGCTGGGCGGCACCGAGATACCCGGTGATGACGGCGATCTTGCCGTGCCCGCCAAGCTGCTTGATGATGAACTCACCGGCTGTTCTGACCCGCCTGATACGCCTGCATTCCCAGCGCGGACGTGCGGTTCGACTTCTGCGCCGAGTCGGCGATGAAGACGATCACCGGAACGCCGGCGGCTACCGCCTCGTTCACCTTCGCCACCGTGCCGTCGAAGATCGGGCACGACGGCGATGCCGTCGTACTGCTTGGCGAGCGCACCGTCGATGCCGGCCACCACCGCCTCGGCGGTCAGCGCGGTGCCGAGCTGGATGTAATCGACGGTGCTGCCGAGCGGCGCCAGATAGGCTTTCGCCGCGGCGATGCCCTTGTCCGCCGCCTCCCAGAAGGACGAACCCTGGAAGCTCAGCACGGCGAGGCGCAGCGGCTTCGGCGCCTTGCCCATCGCCTCGACCGTGGCGCCAAATGCGCGGGCATCGGGCGGCAGCGGCACCTCGGCCGCGCGGGCCAGCGGTGCGGCCGCGATCAGCGCGCTCGCGGTCAGCAGCATGTGGCGTCGGGTCAGTCGCATGTCGGTCCCCTCAATCTTCTTCTGTTGCGCGATTCAGGCTGTCGGCGCCCACGGCGATGATGACCACGAGACCGATGGTGATGGTCTGCCAGTAGCCGGAGACGCTGAGCAGTACGAAGGCGTTGCGCAGCAGCCCCATCAGTGCCGCGCCCACGACCACGCCGCCGATCGAGCCGCGCCCGCCGGTGAGCGCCACACCGCCCAGAATCACAGCGGCGATCACATCGAGCTCGTAGCCGAGCCCGAGATTGGGATTGGCGCTGGCCAGCATCCCCGCCAGCAGCAGCCCGCCGACGCCCGCGAGCAAGCCGGCCAAGGCAAACACCAGGATGCGCGTGCCTGCGACATCCAGCCCCGCGAGGCGCGCGGCCCGCGCGTTGTCGCCCACGGCATAGGCATCGCGGCCCCAGCGCGTGCGCACCGCGAACACCCAGACGATCGCGACCAGCGCCACCAGCAGCAAAAACTGCACCGGCACCTGGCCGATCCGACCGCCGCCGAGAAAGGCTGCCCAGCCGGTGAAGGGCTGCGGATTGCCATTGGTGATCAGCAACGCCGCACCACGCATGACCGACAGCGTGCCGAGCGTGGTGATGAACGGGTTGATGCGCGCCCGCGCTACCAGCCATCCGTTGACGATGCCGGCCACGGCACCGGTGCCGAGTGCCGCCAGGACGCCCAGCAGTGACAGGCCGCTGGCATTCGCCGCCATTGCCCCCAGCACCGCTGACAGTCCGATCGCCGAACCCACCGACAGGTCGATGCCGCCGGCGATGATGACCATGCCCTCGCCGAGCGCCACGATGCCCACGACGGAGATTTGCCGCGCCACGTTGAACAGGTTGCGGGCGGTCAGGAAATACGGGCTGCTCAGGCTCAGGGCCACGAACACCGCGACCAGCATGAAGGCCACCGTCGCCTCGCGCCGCTCGCGCAGCACGGCGAGGCCGCGGCGGTGCCAGGCCGCGGGCGGTGCTGCGGAAGCGATCGGGGCGGTCTCTGCGGTGGCCAAGAATGACGTTTCCCGAACAGCGATTTGATTGTTTCTGACGCCGTTCGCTTGGCGCGGCGGCAAGGTGGCACGCCTCGCAACGGCTTGCAAGCGACCCTGAGTGGCGGCAGAATGATGTGATGGATGAGGCGATCCGATGCCACAAGCGTCATTGACCATCGCCGATGTCGCGCAGGCCGCCGGGGTATCACCCGCCACCGTCGATCGGGCGCTGAACGGGCGCGCCGGCGTACATGCCCGCACGCGCAGTCGCGTGATGCGCGCCGCACAGCGCATCGGCTATGTCGCGGCCGAGCCCGAGCGCGAGCCGGCGCTCGCGCCGGTCCGGCTTGCCTTCGTCATCCCCGGCGGCAGCAACACTTATCTCGGCAATCTCAGCCGGGCGTTGCAGGCGACGCCCGCTCCGCTGGCCGAAATCACGGTCCACCGGCTCGACACCTACCGGCCGGAGGCGCTGGCGGCGGGCCTGCGGCATGTCGCGGCCGAGGCCGACGGCGTCGGGGTCGTGGCGCTCGACCATCCGGCCGTGCGGGAGGCAATCCGCGATCTGGGCGCCTTCGGCAAGCGGGTGCTGACATTGGTCTCCGACATTTCCGATGTGCCGCGCGCTGCCTATGTCGGCATCGACAATCGCGCCGCCGGGCGGCTCGCGGGCCACCTGCTCGGCCGCTTCCTGCGCGACGCGGCGGGCGAGGTGGCGCTGTTTGCCGGCTCCCTGCGATATCGCGGCCACGAGGAGCGCGAGATGGGATTCCGCCGCATCTGTGCGGAGGATTTCCCCGCCCTCTCGCTGCTGCCGACGCAGGAGATGGAGGACGATACGGCCAAGAGCTATGACGCGGCCCGCCACGTGCTCGCGGCGCATCCGCGCCTGGCCGGCATCTATTGCCTGGGCGGCGGCACGCGCGGGATCGCCCGGGCGCTCGACGAGTGCGGGCGCACTGGCCGCGTCGTGTTCGTGGGCCACGAATTGACCGAGCATACCAGGCGCTTCCTCGTTTCAGGCGTCATGGATGCGGTGATCGACCAGGACGCGGTGGCCGAGGCGCGCCACGCGGTGATGCTGCTGGCGCGGGCGGCGCGCAACGAGGCCATGCCGCCGGTGCCGCTGCTGCGCATCCAGGCGATCTTCCGCGAGAACATCCCGGACGTGGCAGCCACGCCGGAAGACACAGGAGGAAGCACATGAGCTATCCCAGCATCACCGAGGCGGATCGCGTCGCCTTCGAACGCGATGGCTACGTGCTGAAGACCGCGTTCTTCGACGCGGAGGAAGTCGCCCTGCTGCGACGCGCGATCGCCGAGGATCCGGCCATCGCCAGCAACGTCACCAAGCTGCACGACAGCCGCGGCGCCTCCACCGAGCTGGCATTGTGGAATCACCCTGGCGACGACGTGTTCGGCATGGTGGCGCGCAGCGCCCGCGTCGTGGAGGGCATGGAGAGGCTGCTCGGCGGCGAGGTCTATCACTACCACAGCAAGCTGACGATGAAGCGCCCGCGCGTCGGCGGCGCCTGGGACTGGCATCAGGATTACGGCTACTGGTACAATAACGGCTGCCTGTTCCCCGACCTCGCCAGCGTGTTCATCGCCATCGACCCGTCACGCCGCGAGAATGGCTGCCTGGAGGTGCTGCGCGGCAGCCATCGCATGGGGCGCCTCGATCACGGCCGCGTCGGCGGCCAGACCGGCGCCGACATGGAGCGGGTCGAGCAGGCGATGAAGGTGCTGGAACGCGTCTATTGCGAAATGGACCCCGGTGACGCACTGTTCTTCCATTCCAACACGCTGCATTCCTCCTCGCAGAACGTGTCCGACCATTCGCGCAACGTGCTACTGTGCTGCTACAACCGCGTAAGCAACGATCCATACAAGGAGCATCACCACCCGCGCGCGACCACGCTGCACAAGGTGGATGACGGCGCGATCAAGCAGCACGGGCTGACGCTCGCGGGCGAGCGGCGGGAGTTCTATCACGCGGAGGAAGACAAGACGATCGAGCGCGCGAGGTCGTAGAATCCGCCTGTAGAGGCCGGCACCCCGGCGCCCTCCCAGAGGGAGAGGGGCACCGGTCAGTTCGAGACCGACCGGATATCGGCGAAGTCGATCGGCACGCTGCCGAGTTCGAGCTGCACCGACTGGCCCTGGCTGAGCACGCCGGTTGCCTTGCCGCTGATGGTGAACGGCAGTGCCGCGGACGAGCCGTCCGGATTCTCCTGCGTCAGCACGACGTTGTAGCCGCCATCGGGCAGCGCCGTCCCGGCACCGTTCTGCCCGTTCCAGGTCCATGTGTTGGCCCCGGCGCTGGCATTGAGCGTGGTGGCAAAGAGCTGGTTGCCGGACGAATTGCTCACCACCGCGCCGACCCGGCCTGCGGTCGGCAGCGTGAATTGCACGGCAGCGCTGCCGTTCTGCAGTGCGAGCTGGTTGCTCTGCGCCGTGACCGTGTGGCCCAGCATCCCGGTGGACTGCACCACCTCGCCGCCCTGCGTGAGCTGGATCAGTTGTTTCAGGCTGTTGTTGGTATTGATCTGCTGCTCGACGCTGGAGAACTGCACCAGTTCGGTGGTGAACTGGTTGGTGTCCATCGGGCTGGTCGGATCCTGGTTCTGCAACTGGGTCATCAGCATTTGCAGGAAGCTGCTGAAGTTGCTCGTGAGCGAGCCGAGCGGATCGCTGCCGCCGCTGCTTCCGGTTCCACTGCTCCCGGAGGTGCCGCTCGGCGCCGATGTGTTGGGCGTGACGCTTCCGCTCATGGGCGATCTCCTGGCTCTACGCGGTGATGTCGATGCCGAGCCGGAACCAGCGCGCACCGGCCGGCTGCGTCAGGGCATTGTCTGGCTGGGGGTCGGGACCACCGGCAAGCGGAACGCCCGATCGATAGCGGCCCTCGCCTTGGCCGCCCTGGTTTTGCCCCCCCTGCCCTTGGCCGAGGCCGCCGCCCGCCAGTGACGCGTCGCCATGATCCGGGGGCGGGCCGCCCGAGGCGGACGCAGCGGGCTGCAGGCCCGTGGCCTGCGGCGACGGGGATGACGCGGCTGACGGCTCCGCCTGGGCGAGGTGAAAGGTAAGGCTGCGTGCATCCACCGGCACGCCCGCCCGGTCGAGCGCATCGCTCAACTGTGACTGATCGCGCATCAGCGCGTGCAGCGTCTCGGGCCGCTCCGCCGTGAGGGCAACCTGCACCGCCCCGGCGTCGGCACGCTCGACACGCACCTGCACCTGGCCGAGTTCCGCAGGATGCAGCGAGACCGTGATGGCTTGGGTGCCGCCGGCCGCGGCGATGCGCAACAGCACCGGCTGCAGTTGCGACGCAGGCGCCATGTTCGCGGCCGGTGGCGCCGATGTGGGCGCCGCCGTGCCGTCCGGTGCGCCGGCCGAGCCATGTGCCGCGGCAGGTGCGCTCGCCGCCATCGCGCAGAGTGTCACGGCCGCCGCCGAGGGAATGCTCTCGGGCGCAGCCGTCGCGGGTGTTGGCGCCGCCTGCACGGCAACCAGGCTCGTGGCCAGGGTCGCGGCCAGGGTCGCGGCCAGGGTCGCGGCCTGCGTTTGCAGCGGGGCCGCAGACAAGGGAGCGGCAGGATTGGGCTCTCGGTGCTGAACCGGCGGCGACGCGGAGCGTGCAACCGCCGTGCCCTGGATTCCGGCCGGGAGCGGGCCGGTCGCAGCGGGTTCGGGATGTGCTGGCGAGATCGGCGGCGCCGGAAGTTTGAGCAAAGCCGGCGAAAGGCACGCAACCACGCCTGACGGCGACTTTGCGGCCGCAATCGCGCTGGCACCCTGCCCGTCCCGCGACCCCGCCCGATCGCGACTGTAAACCCGATTCGGCACCGCACCGTTGCTCGCCCGTGCCTTGGTCGGGCTGGTGGACACCGGCTGGACCGGCAGCGGCGCCGCTGACTGCGGCCAGCCCCCCGAGATGGTGGCTAGTGCCCCTGCCGGCGGGGCCGGCTGCGGTTCCACAGATTGCAGCAGCCGGTCGAACAGGCCGCCGAGCCGCGCCGCCGCCGCATCTGCCGCGGCGGGCGCGGCGGATGCAGCGGCGGGCGTAGGCGGCGGCGCGCTCGCTTGAGGCGTCACGGCGGCCATGACGGTCGGCGGCAGCCTCACGATCGGCACCTCCTGGACGGCTGAACGGGCACGCGGCCCTGGCGTGCGGCACCTCAAGCAAGCGGCGCGCCAGTCTCGCGCGGTACCAGGCGGCCAGTGCGCGGCCTGTCACCCGGCAGGACTTGCCGCGCGCCGGCCGAGCGGCCGGCACGATCTGCTGCACAGCCCCCATCCACGCCCCTACACGGCGGCAAACCGCTGGCACGCGATATGCACCGATCGGCCCACGAAGGTTGACGCCGAGTTCGCCGCGTCATGCGGCGAGATGCAACGGAGAGAAAGTCATGTCGCTTTTCGGCGCGATGAGCACCGCCGTCAGCGGGCTGAGCAGCCAGGCCGCTTCATTTACCGACATCAGCGACAACGTCGCCAACAGCCAGACCACCGGCTTCAAGCGCGTGGACACGTCGTTCGAGGATTATCTCACCACCAGCACCGCGGACGTGAACGATTCCGGCGCGGTGATCGCGCGCCCGGAATATGTCAACTCGGTGCAGGGCACGGTGACGCAGACCGACAACCCCCTGGCGATGGCGATCACCGATCAGGGATTTTTCGCGGTGAGCAACCCGGCACCCGCCGATGTCAGCGGACAGCAGACCTTCGCCACCCAGCAGGCCTATAGCCGCGACGGCAATTTCCAGCTGAACAAGGACGGTTATCTGGTCAACGATGCCGGCCAGTTCCTCAACGGCTGGAACGTGGATTCGCGGCGGCAACATCAACCGCAACGCGCTGGTGCCGATCCAGGTGAACCAGAGTGGCGACCAGCCGGTGCCGACCAGCAAGGTGGCGCTTTCGGCCAACCTGCCGCCCGGCGGCGGCACACCGCCCGCGCCGATCTCGTCGAGCGTCAGCGTCTATGACGCGCAGGGCCAGCTACATCAGCTTACCCTGTCCTTCACCCCGGGGGCGACGAACACCTGGTCGCTCGCCGTCGCAGATGACAAGGGCAACGCCATCGGTGCCGCGACCCTCACTTTCGGCGCCGACGGCACGCTGGCCTCGATCACCCAGGGTTCGCCGCCCAGCACCACCAGCAGCGGGGTGGCGAACGTCAACCTGTCCACGCTTTATCCGGCTTCCGGCGGCGGCACGCAGTCGATCGCACTCGGCCTCGGTACGATCGGCGGCACCAACGGGCTGACGCAATTCGCGGGCAACACCTACACGTTGAACAGCCTGACGCAGGATGGAGTGCCGCCGGGATCCTTCAGCGGTCTCAGCACCACGTCAGCCGGCGACGTGATCATCAACTACACCAATGGGCAGTCGCGCACGGTCGCCCGCGTGCCGGTCGTGACCTTCTCCGCACCCGACGCCTTGCAGCGGCAGAACGGGCAATCCTTCACGGCAACGGTCGATTCGGGCGCGCCGCTCGCGCACGATGCCGGGACCGGGGGCGCCGGCGGCATCGTCACCAGCTCGATCGAGGCGTCGAACGTCGATATCAGCACCGAGTTCACCAAGCTGATCGTGGCACAGCAGGCCTATTCGGCGAGCGCCAAGCTGGTCACCACGGCGAACGACATGTTGCAGACGACCATCAACATGAAGCAGTGAGGCACGCGGCGCCGTGAGCCTCGATTCCAGCCTGGCGATCGCCAACGGCGGCCTGTTCGCGATCAACAACGCGCTCGGCGTGGTCGGCCAGAATGTCGCCAATGCCGGCACGCCCGACTGGACGCGCGAGGTCGCAACACAGGAGAGCGTGAGCGCCGCGGGGGTCGGCATGGGGGTGCGCACCCTGCCCACGCAGCGCCAGCTCGCTTCACAGCTGCAGGCCAGCGTGTTCACGCAGAACTCGACCGTCTCCGGATTGCAGACGCAGCAAGCGTCGCTGTCCGGCATCGACCAGATACAGGGCGTGGTCGGCGGCGGCACCGATCTCGCAAGCCTGCTCGGCAAGCTGCAGGACGCGTTCTCGACGCTCGCGGGCGATCCGTCGAACCAGACGCAGCAGCAGGCGGTGGTCGCGGCCGCCGGCAGCCTGACCAGGCAAATCAATGCGTTGAGCGGCGCGATCGGCCAGGCGCGGCAGAATGCGCAGGATGCGGCGGTCTCCGAGGTTGCGTCGCTGAATGCCACGCTGGGCCAGATCGGCGGCCTCAACGCGCAGATCGTGGCGTTGCAGGTGCAAGGCCAGAGCACCGCCGATCTGCAAAACCAGCGCGACGCCGCGGTGGACCAGCTCAACCAGTTGCTGCCGGTGCAGCAGATTCCGCAGGCCGATGGCAGCGTGGTGCTGATCACCGGCGGTGGCCTGTGCCCTGCCGACCGAACCCGGGCAGCCGCAGCTCAGCCTGGCACCGGCGATGATGGGGCCGAACGCCACCTACCCCGCCGATCCGGCCGTGCCGGGCGTCACGCTGGACGGGGTCGATGTCACGAGCGAACTCGGGACGACGGGACAGCTCGGCGCCAATCTGGCCCTGCGCGACACGACATTGCCGCAGATGCAGGCGGGGCTCGACGAGTTCGCCCACACGCTGGCCACACGCTTCGACCAGCAGGGCTTGACGCTGTTCACCAATGCTGCGGGCGTGGTGCCGTCCGCCACCGGACCCTACGCGCAATCCGGCTATATCGGGTTCGCCTCCGAAATCACCGTCAACCCGGCGATAGTCAGCGCAGCCCAGCTTGGTGCGCGACGGCACCCATGCGGTAGCTGGCAGCCCCACCGGCGCCAGCGCCTTCACGCCCAATCCTCCGGGCGGACCCGCCGGGTTCTCCGGCATGATCGCGCGGGTTCTGGATTTCGCGCTGGGCAGCCAGGCCCAGCCGGGGGTCGCGCAAGCCGCGCCGGCGGCCACCGGCCTCGGCCCGGGCGGAGATCAGAACGCGGGCTTCTCGCCGCCCCGCGATCTGGGCGGGTTCGCCACCGCGCTGGTCGGCTCGATGTCGCAGACGACCAGCGCCGTCTCGACCGCGCTGACCTCGGCGCAGGCGCTGCAAACCGGCTTGCAGGCGCGCCTCTCCAGCAGCAGCGGCGTGTCGATCGACACCGAGATGTCCAACATGATCGAGTTGCAGAACGCCTATGGCGCCAACGCCAAAATCATCACCGCCGTGCAGTCGATGTGGGCGACGCTGCTGCAGATGGTGAGCTGACAAGCGAGGATGCGGCGATGAGCGACAGCTTGAATGTCGGTAACGCGGTGGGCGGCTATGGGCTGCTTGGGCTGGTCGTGGCCGATAGCGAGGCGGCGAAGCAGCGGCTCGACACGCTGACGCAGCAGGCCGGCAGCGGTCTGGTCGCCGGCACCTATGGCGGGCTGGGCGCCACCGCATCCATCTCGCTCTCGCTGGCCCCGAGCATCGCCCACAATCAGGCGTGGCAGAGCGACATCGGTGCCGCGACGGGACAGATGCAGGTGGCGCAGACGGCGCTCACCAGCATCAGCGCGATCGCCAGTACCTTCTACGCCGACACCAACGAGCTGGGCGGCCTCGACGCGAGTAACGTGGACAGCATCGCGGCCCAGGCGCAGGCGGCGCTGTCGCAGGTGGCCGGGCTGCTCGACAGCACCGACGGCACGCAATACGTGTTCGCCGGCCAGGACAGCGGCAATCCGCCGGTGCCCAATCCGGATGCGATCTGGTCCAGCGGCTTCGCTGCGCAAATCCAGGCGGCGGTTTCGGGACTGGCCGGCAGCGGCGCGGCGGCGGTGATCGCCGGCACTCTGGGCATCGCCAGCTCGAACGTCGTCGGCATTTCCCCGTTTTCGGCGGCGCTATCGCAGCCGGCGGGGAGTGTGAACGCGCTGCGCGCCTCGGTGCAGACCGGCCCTGGCCAGAGCGTGCCGGCGGGCATCATGGCGAGCGCCAATTCCGACGTCGCTTCGACCGGCGGCTCGACCACCGGCTCGTACACGCGCGACATCCTGCGGGCACTCGCGACACTCGGATCGCTGTCGAGCAGCCAGGTCAATACGGCGGGGTTTGCAACCGTGGTGGCCGACGTGCGCACCAGCCTGGGGGGCGCCATCACGGCGCTGAACGAGGATGCGGGTGTGATGGGCAACCGCCAGACCCAGCTCACGGCGACCCAGACCCAGCTTCAGGATACCCAGGACGCGATGTCCAGCCAGCTTTCGAACGTGCAGGACGTGGACATGGCGAAGACCCTCACCAGCCTGACCGCGGCACAGACGCAGTTGCAGGCCTCCTACCAGCTCATTTCGCGCGTGCAGTCGCTATCGCTCGTGACCTACCTGCCCGCGGGCTGAAGAATGGCCGCCATCTTCACGCGGCGTTAAGCCCCGCGCGAGATAGTGGCGGGAAGCCTGCAAAAACGCGGGGACATGCACACACCATAGACCCAGTCAGGGGAAAACCGTCATGGACTCGATCATCACGAACAACGCCGCGTCCCTCGCCGTCGAAGTTCTGAACGCCACCAGCTCCCAATTGCAAAGCACCCAGAAGCAGATCTCCACCGGCTATCGCGTGGCCGACGCCACCGATGACGGCGCTGCCTTCGCCATCGCCCAGCGGGTCCGCTCGGATGTCGGCGCGCTGACCACGGCCAACCAGCAGCTCGGCAACACCACCGGCCTGCTGCAAACCACCCTGTCCAGCCTGACCGACGTCTCGAACACGCTGAACAGCGCCCGCGACATCCTGGTCGATCTGTCCAACGGCCAGGTGCAGGGCAATACGCGCACGCAATACGTGTCGCAGTACCAGTCGCTGATCGCCAACGTGAAGACCTTCTTCCAGGACGCCGCCTATGGCGGCAAGACCCTGATCGGCAATCTCACCGGCAGCACCGGCACCTACGGCGCGATCAACGTCATCCGCAACGAGTTCGGGCGGCACCTACAGCATCTCTGCCTTTGACGGGTCGTCGTTCTACAAATCGGTGAATTTCACCTCCACCCAGCTCAATGGCGCCAGCACCACCGCTGCCCTGATCACCGCCACCGGCACCTTCATCAACAAGCTCGGCACGTTGGGCACGGAGCTCAACACGTACGGTTCCGCGTCGAACTATGTCAGCAACCAGGTCAGCTACAACAACAGCAAGATCGACGCGCTGAACAGCGGCCTGGGTGCCTTGGTCGATGCCGATTTGACGAAGGAATCGGCGCAGCTCCAGGCGTTGCAGGTGCGCCAGCAGCTCGCCACGCAGTCGCTGTCGATCGCCAACCAGGCGCCGCAGAGCCTGCTCAAGCTGTTCCAGTAGGATCTGGACCGTTCACGGACGCGACGTCGGGGCAACCGCCGTCGCGTCCGTAGGCTTGGAAATCGCAAGAAGGGCACGCATGTCGGCGCTGGTTCTGGAGTTGCGGCAAGGCGAGATGATGATCGTCAACGGGGCGCCGATCCGCTTCCGGACGAAGTCGCGCATCGAGCTGGCGGCGCACGCACGTTTCCTGTTCGGCAAGCAGATCATGGCACCCGATCAATGCGACAGCCCGGCGCGGCGCATTTATTTCGCGCTGCAATCCGCCTATATCGGCACCGAATCCGAGCGCCCGAAGGGTCTGGCAGCGGCTCGCCAGTCTGATCGCGCAGTTCACGTCCGCCTCCACTTCGGCGCTCGCGCGCGAGATTCTCGAACGCGCGCTGAGCCTTGCCGAGGCTGATGACTGCTATCAGGCTCTGAAGCTCGCGCGCCGGATCATCCGCCACGAAGATGCGGTGCTCGGCCGCCGGCCGCCGGCCGCAGTGGCACCCGCCGCCTGACCACCCCGACCCTGCGCACGCCCCCGGGAGAAAATGCCCATGACCAACCCGCTCCAGGCCGCCCTCGCCTATGCTGCGAGTGCCGCGCATCGAAGCCCGCGCGAGCAGGAGGCGGAGGTGTTCCAGCGCGCCAACGCGGCTCTGCGCCAGGCCGGGAGCGGCGGCGAACTGGCGCGGATCCGCGCGCTCGCCGACAATCAGCGTCTATGGACGACGGTGATCGGGCTGGTCCGCGACCCGGACAACAGGCTGCCAGAGGCGCTGCGCGCCTCCATCGCCTCGATCGGCCTTGCGGTGCAGCGCGAAATGGGCAGCGCCTCGCCGGATTTCGAGTTCCTCGTTGCCATCAACGAGAATCTCGCGGCCGGTCTGGCCGGCAAGGCGTCATGAGCGGGTCGATCGACTACAGCCTGCTCTATCCGGACTCCTCCGGCACGGGCAGCAACACGATCACATCGCTGATCACCTCGCTCTCGATGTCCGGCAGCGGAAGCGATCCGCTGACCGCGCTCACACTGGCCGAGCAAAACGAGACGAAGGACGTGGCGGCAACGGAGCAGCAGCCGCAGGTCCAGCGGACCCTCGCCGCCTTCACCGCGGCTGTGAGCCGCGCCACCAGCATCGGCGCGGCATTGCAGAATCCGGCCGTGCTGAACGTGCTTCTGACCGCGAACGGCATGAGCGACCAGGTCGGCTATTCGGCGCTGGCACAGAAGGCGCTGCTGTCCGATCCGAACGACCCGAATTCGCTGGTGAACCAGCTCTCCGACACGCGCTGGAAGACGGTCGCCAGCAATTACGATTTCGCCGCGAACGGACTGGCAGCCCTGCAAAGCCCGCAGGCCCTCGCGGCACTCACCCAGAGCTATGCCGAGATCACCTGGCGGCAATCGCTGGACGCGACCACGCCTGGTCTTTCGGAGGCGCTCGACTTCCGCGGCCGCGCCTCGACCATCAATTCGGTGGACCAGATCCTGGGCGATCCGGTGTTCCGCTCGGTGGTCACGACCGCCCTCGGCATCCCACCGCAGATCGCCTACCAGGATCTCGGCGCGCAGGAACAGGCGATCAGCTCGCGCATCGACGTGGGCCGCTTCCAGGATCCGCAATTCGTCGAGAGCATGACGCAGCAATACCTGATCGCCGAGCAGTCGCAGGCGAGTGCGGGCGGTGCTTCGAACCTCGATGCCCTCGCGGCGCAGGCGCAGGGGCTGGTGGTCTGAGCGGGACAAGCCCGAGCGCTCCCAAAGCCGGAGATGTTGCCGATGAATGCCTTCGCTGCTCCATGCGATGTGTCGCCCGCGAACGAGGCCGGGGCCCGCCTGCTGGCCCGCGCCCGGGTGCTGGCGGCGTCCGGCCGCCCCGAGGCGGCGCGGCCGCTGCTGTCCGCGGTGCGGCGCCTTGGCGTCGATGCCGGCGAGGTGGACAGGCTGGAGGCCAGGCTGCTGATGCGATCGGGACAGACCCAGGCGGCCCTGGCTCTGCTGGACGCGGCGCTCGCCCGAGCCGGCGCATCACCTGACCTGCGGCTGATTCGCGCCGAGATGCGGCTGCTGGCCGACGATGCGGCGGGGGCGGCAGCCGACGCCGCCGAAGCGGTGATCTCGGACCCAGCCGACCCCACGGCAAAATCCATGCTCGGCATTGCATTGGCCGAGCTCGGGCGCCTCGACGACGCCCTGCCGTGCCTGCGCGAGGCGGCGCGCGCCGAGCCGGACAATCCGATGTTCTGCCTCGCCTTGGCGCGTGCGCAGGAGGTAACGGGCTCGCCGGAGCTGGCCCGCGCGACGCTCGACGATGGCATCGCCCGGGTTCCTGCCAGCCTGCGCCTGCGCAACGCGGCACTCCGGCTGGCCATCGCCCAGGGTGCGTTTGCCGACGCGGTCGAGCTGGCCGAGACGGGCCGGCGCACCGGGCTGCTCGATGCGTGCCTGCTCGGGATGCTGGGCCACGCGCTGTCCTGTCTCGGCCAGCACGAACAGGCGGCGGACGCCTACGCCGAGGCGCTGAAGCTGGCGCCCGAGGATGCCTATGTGCGTCATCTGGTCGCCGCAAGCGGCCGGCTGCCGGCGCCGCCGCGCGCAGCCGACGACTACGTGCGCACGCTGTTCGACGGCTACGCCGAGCGTTTCGAGCAACACCTGATCGGGCTCCATTATCGTGTGCCCGGCCTGCTGCGCGCAGCGGTCCAGGCGCATGTGCCGATGGTGGCGACCGCGCGTACGGGCCCGGTGCTCGATCTCGGCTGCGGCACCGGACTCGCGGCGGTGGCGATGTCGGATCTGCCGCTTGGCCCCTGGCACGGCGTCGATCTCTCGGCTGCCATGCTCCGGCAGGCCCGCGCCAAGGGCCTCTACGGCAGCTTGCATGAGGGATCGCTGCCGGGATGGCTGGGGCAGGAGGGTCCCTGCTACGCGCTGGCGGTCGCGGCGGACGTGCTGTGCTACATTGGCGACCTCACGCCACTGCTGGACGCCATGCATCGCCGGCTGCTGCCGGGCGGGTGGTTCGTGGCATCGCTTGAGACGGCGGCTGTCGCGCACGGTTGGCTGCTCGGGCCGGAGGGCCGGTACGCGCACGATCCCGCTCATGTCCGCGCATGCGCCAGCGAATGCGGCTTCACGGTCCAGGCGGCAACCGCCGAAACACTGCGCACGCAGCGCGACGCGACGGTGGCCGGTCTCATTCTGGTGCTGACGAAGTCCGCACCGTGAGCCTCGACCTGCTGCCGGCGCGCGCCGACCTGACGGACGCGGCGGCACGCGGCACGCGCTGCCTCGCCGATGGCGACCACGCCTCGGCTCTGCCACTGTTGCGCGCGGCCGTGGACGGGGGCGACAGGCGGCCGGTCACGCGGCTGAATCTGGCGCTGGCCGAACAGCACGCGGGCGATCTCGGGCACGCTGCGGCCATCATGCTGGAGCTGGAGCAGCGTGAGCCCGGATGGGCCGAACCGCCGCTTCGCCTTGCCGAGCTTTGGCGCGCGCAGGACGACCTGCCGCGTGCCATCACTGCCTACGAGGGCGCGCTCGAGCGCGATCCGGCACGCTTCGAGGCACTTCTGGGCCTGGCGACGCTGCGCCTGCGGCAGGGCGAGCCGGACCGCGCCCAGACATTGCTGCTGCGCTGCTGCGCGGCACGGCCTCTCTCCTGGCAGGCCTGGGACGCGCTCGGAACCGCGTTGACGCGGACGGCCGATTTCAAGGCGGCGCACGCCGCACTGGCGCGCGCCCACGCACTCGAACCACGGCGGCTCGGAATAGCACTGCGTCTGGCCGAGGCGGCGATCCAGGCCGGAGATGCCGAGGCGGCACTGGCGGCGCTCGCGGTCGAGTGCGAGGACGATCCGCTGAACGCCGCCCCGCTCGCCGCAACCGGCGTGCTGCTGGCGCGCGCCGATCGCCCCGTCGAAGCCGCCTCTGCCCTCGAAGCGGCGGCCGCACTGGCGCCGGACGATGCCGATCTGGCGGCGCTGTCCGCGGATGGGCTGCTGCGCGGCGGGCAGCACGAGGCGGCCGTACCGGCGCTGCGCCATGCCCTCGACCTCGATCGCGACAATCCGCTGCTCCGCAACAACTACGCCGCCTCGCTGACCCGCGTGCATCGCTACCGCGAGGCGCGCTGCGAGCTGGAGTCGCTGCTGCCGTCGCATGGCGATCAGGCTGGCGTGCTGTGCAATCTTGCGGCGGCGCAGGTCTGCCTGGGCGAGCAGGCGTCGGGTGTCGCCACCGCGCGCCGCGCCACCGAACTGGCACCAGAGTCGCATCTGGCCTGGCGCACGCTCGCCAACGCGCTCTCCTACGCACAGGAGGCGAATGGCGAGGCGATGCTGGCCGCGCTCCGCCGCGCCGGCGAGCTGGCGCCGCGGGGCCGGCTGCCGCCGTTCACACCGGAGCGGGCACCCGACCCGGATCGGCGCCTGCGGGTCGGCCTGCTATCGGCGATGCTGCGCACGCATCCGGTGGGCTGGCTTGCCCTGGCCGGCATCGAAACCCTTGATCCGGCCGGCTTCGAACTGGTCTGCCTGGGGCCGCCGGATTCCGCCGATCCGATGCAGCGGCGCTTTCGCCGGGCTGCTTCGGAATGGCACGAACTCGGTGCTGATCCCGCGGCACACGCGCGCGCGCTTCGGCTGGACGTGCTGATCGACCTCGGCGGCTACGGTGATCTGGGGCTGCTGGCCTGCTGCGCGGAGCGGCTCGCACCGGTGCAGATCAAATGGGTCGGCATGCAGAACCACAGCACCGGCCTGGCTGAAATGGACTGGTTCATCACCGATCGCTGGGAGACGCCGCCTTCTCTCGCCGCGACCTACAGCGAACGGCTGCTGGTCATGCCGGACGGCTATGCCTGCTACACGCCGCCGCCGCACGCGCCGGACGTGGCCGGGTTGCCGGCCCTGCGGCGCGGCCATGTCACCTTCGGGTGCTTCAACAACTACGCCAAGATCACCCCTGCCGTAATCGCCGCCTGGTGCGACATCCTGCGCGCCGTGCCCGATGCGCGGCTGGTGCTAAAGACACACCAGTTCGGCGATCCCGCCACCGCCGCGGAGGCCACGGCGAAGTTCGCCGCGCGCGGCATCGATCCCACTCGGATCGAGCTGCGCGGCGCCTCGCCACATCGCGCGCTGCTGGAACAATACGGCGACATCGATATCGTGCTCGATCCCCACCCCTATTCCGGCGGGCTCACCACCTGCGAGGCGCTGTGGATGGGGGTGCCGGTGCTGACGGTGCCGGGAACCACCTTCGCCTCGCGGCATTCGACCAGCCATCTGTGCAATGTCGGCCTGGGTGACTGGGTGGCCGCCGATCTCGATGCGTATCGCGCCCAGGCCGTGGCGCGGGCCGCCGATATCGCGGCACTCGCCTCCGTGCGGAGGGGCCTGCGCACCCGCATGAAGGCCAGCCCGCTCTGCGACGCGCCGCGTTTCGGGCGCAATCTCGGCGCCTGCCTGCGCTCTGCATGGCGCGACTGGTGCGAAACGCAGCCCGGCTGATGCCGAGCCGGACCGCGCCCCTCCCGGCGCAGTCGGTCTGGAATCACGATTGATACGCGACCAGGGATTCGAACGGGACGTCCAGCCGCTCGCGCCCCTGCAGAAAGGTCAACTCGATCAGCGAGGCGGCCGCCGGCACGACCGCGCCGACCAGGCGCAGCAGGCTGATGCCCGCCGCCATCGTCCCCCCGGTCGCCAGCAGGTCATCGACCACCACCACGCGACTGCCCGGCTTGACCGCGTCGGCTTGTATCTCGATCCGGTCCGCGCCGTATTCCAGCGCGTAGTCCAACGCCACCACCTCGCCCGGCAGCTTGCCGCGCTTGCGCAGCATGATGAAACCGCAGCCAAGCTTGAGTGCCAGCGGCGCCGCGATCAGGAAGCCGCGCGACTCGACGCCGGCCAGCAGATGCGGCCGGTACGCCGCGACCCGTGTGGTCATTTGCTCCATCGCCTCCTGCCAGGCCTCGGCGTGCCGCAGCAAGGTCGAGATGTCGTAGAAGAGGATCCCCGGCTTCGGGAAATCCGGGATGCCCCGGATGTGGTCCTTGAGGTTCATGCGGCGTGAGGCTCCGAGTGTGGCGGGAGACTAGCGTCTGGTCGCGAGCACGGCTAACCCTGTCGCCATGTCACGGGTGCCGGTCGCCGTCGCGGTGGGAATTGCCGGGTTTGTCGCCTACGTCGCCGCGGTTGTCACGGTCGCGGACCGGGTGACCCATGCGGCGTGGCCCCTCCAGGCGTTGTATTTCGTGGTTGCCGGCGCTGCCTGGGTGTTCCCCGCGCGCTGGCTGATGCTGTGGGCGGCCCATCTGCGCTGACAGCCGCGGGACCGACGGGAATATGGTCGGAGTGAGAGGATTCGAACCTCCGGCCCCTGCGTCCCGAACACAGTGCTCTACCAGGCTGAGCTACACTCCGGCGGCGCCCTCTTAGCCCCGCGCGGCCGCCGGGGCAAGCGGATCACAGGCGTTCCGCGGCGCCGCTCTCGACCGGCTGGACCCCGCCCAGACGCGCCAGCAGCGCCGGGATGTCGCGCGCCACCTCGAACAGGTCACGAATTCTCGGGCTGCGCAAACCCGGCGGCAATCGTCGCCTCGATCAGCCGCAGGAGAGGTGCAGCACTCCCCGCCACGTCGCAGAGGAGGATGGGCTTGTCGTGCAGTCCGAGCTGGCGCCAGGTCAGGATCTCGAATGTCTCGTCCAGCGTGCCGAGCCCGCCCGCGAGGGTGATGAAGGCGTCCGACAACTCGAACATGCGCCGCTTGCGGCTATGCATGCTGTCGGTGACGATCATCGTGTGCGCCCCCGGATGCGCCTGCTCCCGCCGGGTCAGGAACTCCGGAATGACGCCCGTGACCTGTCCGCCTTCCGCCAAGGCCGCGTCGGCCACGGTTCCCATCAGCCCCACCCCGCCGCCGCCATAGACGAGGCGGATGCCGGCGCGCGCGAGGCCGGCGCCCAGCGCCTGGGCCGCCGCGCGATAGGCCGGATCATGGCCCGGATGAGCGCCGCAGAAGACGGAAACCGAGCTTATATGCGGCATCAGGCTGAACTTCCCTGTATTCAACGCATCGCGGCGACCGTCAGGCCGCCGCGAGCACGGATAGGAATACCGCGTCAGGCGCGGGTTGCCAGCAGCCATACGGCGATCGCTGCGACGACCACGATCAGCCAGGCCAGGACGGCCGGAGCCATGCGCGGCGCCCGCGTCGCCGCCGGCAGCATCTTCTTGCCGGTGATCATCGGCCGCAGCAGGTTTTGCCGCTTGAGAGTGGCATACGCCACGACCGCCAGCAGGTGCAGCGCGATCGCCGCCAGCAGCGCCTGCTGAAGCGGCCCCGCGTGCAGCCGGGACAAGAGACCGGCGGCTTGCTGGCCGACATGCCTGGCCAAGGGCCCCGCAGGCCCGGCGCCCGGCGCTGCGGCACACAGACCGGTGACGGTCTCGGCCGCCAGCAGCAGCAGCAGCAGCAGCGTCATCCAGCCGCAGGCCGCGTTGTGTCCGACCTCGTTGTCAGGCGCGGCCTTGCCGATGCGCGCAAGCTGACGCAGCCCGGCCGCCGGGCTGCGCAGCAAGGCCCGGAAGCGCGCGGTCTCGCTGCCGACGATGCCCCAGGCCAGCCGGAACAGGAGCAGCGTGAGCACCGCATAGCCGACCGCGAGGTGCAGGGACACGGCACCCAGGCTGATGCTGGCATAGGCCAATGCCACCAATACAACGATCGCCCAGTGGAACAGCCGAGTCGGCGCGTCCCACACGCGCATCGGCAGCCGCATTCCCGGCTTGTTGGCACGCAGCGCCATATCCCACCTCTCGCTGGATGCCGCGCGTATATCCCGGCACCGCAAGATCGCGCTATCGGGCAAGTCTCCGCGTGCCCGAATTCCGCGTGCTCGAATATTGCGGCGCGGAAAGGGGATGCTATGTCATGGACATGTCATCGTCGGCACCGCTGGGCCAGCAGCGCGCACGGAGCCCCGTCGCGGGGCGGCTGGTGGCGTTGACGGTCCTGCTGGGCGGTGCGGTCGCGGCCTGGGGTTGGCTCGGGCACGGTCACGTGATGCCGACGCCAGCCTCGCAGCCGGCGGCCCATCTGAATCGCCCGACTGCCCCATCGACTGCCCCACCGCCAGCACCGTCGCGGACCGCGGCAACACCGTTGCCATCCCGCGCGGTCACGGCAGTCGCACCGGCGCTGCCCGAGCCACCGGCGCAAAAGCAGGCAGATCAGGCACAGGCGGCACGCCGCATGGCGGCATCCGCCGAAATCTCCGCGCTCAGGCCGAAGACCGTCCAGGCGGCGCCCGCGCCGCCCGGGACAACTCCGCCGACTCTCACCGAGGCCGGTCTGCCGCAACCCAGCCAGCCCGCGCTTCCGCCGCGCCGAGCTTCGACATTGTGCGTGTCAGCCCGCATGGCGAGGCGGTCATCGCGGGCCGGAGCGAGCCCGGGGCGCAAGTGACGGTCGCCGCCAACGGCCATCCGATTGCCCAGACACGGGCGGACGCGCAGGGCCAATGGGTAGCGCTGCCCGCCGCGCCGCTGCCGCCGGGCGGCCAGCAGCTCACGCTTTCGACCGCTCCCGCTAAGCCGGGCGAGGTCGCGAGGCCCGGCATCGCTCCGGTGATCGTCCTGGTTCCCGATACGAAGCCCGCCGGCACGAAGCCCGCCAGCACGAAGCCCCCGGCACCCCGCAGTCACCAGCTCGCCACAAGGCGCCCTTGTCCTGCTGGCACCGGCGAGCGGGCCGCCGCGCCTGCTCCAGATCCCGTCAGCGCCCGGCGCCACCGTTCCGGGCCCGCCGCATCTCGGTCTCGGTATCGTGGACTACGATGCGCACGGCGCGATCCGCTTCGCCGGCACGGCGCCACCACACAGCACTGTGCGGATGTATATCGACCATCACGCGGTGGGCGATGCAGCCGCCGACGCGCAGGGCCGATGGACCCTGGTTCCGTCCGTCCCGGTCGCCGAAGGCCACCACCACCTGCGCACCGACCAGCTCAACCGGAACGGCTCGGTCGCCGCCCGGATCGCCCTGCCGTTCGAGCGCGTGGCAGTGCCGGACATCGAGATGCTGGACGGGAAGCTCGTCATCCAGCCGGGCGAGAATTTGTGGCGGATCGCCCGCCACGTCTATGGACACGGCATCCGCTACACCGTGATCTACCTCGCGAACCGCAGCCAGATCCGCAACCCCGACCTGATCTATCCCGGGCAGATCTTCGCGGTCCCGACGGCCCCTGCGGAGGACGGCGCGAAGCCGGCGCCGGTCTCCTCCACCACATCGAAATAGGCGCCGAGGCAGAGCAGGAACGAGGTCAGGCCGGCCAGCAGGTCGCTGGCGGCAACCGGAACGCGCAGGGCGATCCGCGCCTCCACGCCGATCCGATGATCGGGCAGCAGCCGCACTCGCCATGCGGGCGGCAGGTGTCCGGGGAGGATCCTCGCCAGTGCGAAAACACGCTCCCGCAACACCGGAACGGCGCTGCACGAAGCGGTGCTGGGGACGCAGCCGAGCACGGTCTCGAGTGCCAGCGTGCCATCGGCCCCGGCGCCCGCTGCTTCAAGCCGGGCCTGCACCAGCCGGCCCCGCCAGCGCACGGAGAAAGCGGGCCGCGACCCGGGTTCCGAGGGTCGGAGCAAACCGTCCCTCCCGACCACGAAAGGCCCGAGCCGGACCGCCGCCCGGTCCGGCTCCTGACCGACGCCCGCCAGCGCCCGCGGCAGGAGACCAGCCTTGAGGTTGTCGAGCGGGGATGCGGGTGCTGCCGTGCGGGACATGCCGGGCAGTCTTGCCGCACCAGGGTGAAGCATCCATAAACCGCCACTCCTGCTGTGGTCCTCCATCGCCTTTCATGTCGCCCGCCCGCTCCCTTCGCCTGGTCCTGGCCGCGCCCCATCGTGCCGGCTGGCCGTTCATCGCCGGCGGCATCGCGGTGGCGCTGGTCGGCGTGTTCGTGTCCGGCTGGCTGCTGTGGATCGGCCTGCTGTTCGCGGTGGCCTGCCTGGCCTTCTTTCGCGATCCGGTGCGCGTGCCGCCAGCCCGCCCCGGGCTGGTGCTGGCGCCCGCCGATGGCCACGTCGTCTCGGTCGGACCCGCCTCGCCGCCTCCCGAACTCGGGCTTGGGGCTGCTGCCCGGCAGCGGGTGGCGATCTTCCTGTCCGTGCTCGACGTCCACGTCAACCGCGTCCCCGCCGACGGCGCCGTGACCCGCATCGCCTATCGGCACGGGCGCTTCGTCAATGCCAGCCTGGACAAGGCGTCCGACGCCAATGAACGCAACGCGCTGGCGATCCGCCTGCCGGATGGGCGCGACCTGGCCGTGGTGCAGATCGCGGGGCTGATCGCGCGGCGCATCCTGTGCCATGTCCGCGAGGGCCAGTCGGTGCGCGCCGGCGAGCATCTGGGCCTGATCCGCTTCGGCAGCCGCACCGATCTCTATCTCCCGCCGGGGGTGAGTGCCCTGGTCGAGGTGGGACAGACGATGATCGGCGGCGAGACCGTGATCGCCGACCTGCTGGCCGACACGGCGCCGGCCCTGGTAGCGCCCGCATGATGGCGCCGCGCCCGCAGCCGCCCCGCCGCGTGCTGGTGGCCGAGGCGCAGATGCGCCGGCTGCGGCGGCGGCTCCGTCCGCCGGAGCGGCCACGCTTCCGAGGACTGTCGTTCAACCGCATCATCCCGAATCTGCTGACGATGCTGGGATTGTGCGCCGGACTCACCGCGATGCGCTTCGCGCTCGAGGCGCGGTTCGGCGCCGCCGCCGCGGCGATCGCGGTCGCCGGCTGCATCGACGGCCTGGACGGACGCCTCGCGCGGCTGCTGAAGGTCACGTCCCGGTTCGGCGCCGAGTTCGACAGCCTCGCCGACTTCCTGTGCTTCGGCGTGGCGCCGGCCTTCGTGCTGTATCTGTGGTCGTTGCAGGCCATGCGAGGCTACGGCTTCATGCCATGCCTGTTATTCGCCGTCTGCATGGCGCTGCGCCTCGCCCGGTTCAACGCCTCGATCGAGGCCGTAGCCGGCTCGGCGGCACACCCCGCCTATGCCTATAATTTCTTCACCGGGGTTCCGGCGCCGGCCGGTGCCGGCCTGGCGTTGTTTCCGTTGTTCGTAGGGCTTGAGGCGCGCTCGATGGGCTGGGTGCGCCTGGAGGAGGTCGCGGCCTCGCCGCTGGTATCGGCACTCGTGCTGATCGGCACGGCGTTCCTGCTGGTCTCGACGTTGCCGGTCTGGAATTTCAAGAACTTCAAGGTTCCCGCGACGTACGTGCTGCCGCTGCTGGTCGGCACCGGCCTGTTTGCGGCCTTGCTGGTGGCCGATCCCTGGGCGGCGATGGCAGCCGCCGGGCTGATCTATATTGGCATGCTGCCGTTCAGCGCGCGCAGCTTCCGACGCCTCCGCGCCGCGGCCGAGGCCAGTCGCGGCGAGCCGGAGCCGCATGCTGGGCCATTCGCGCCGGACGAGCGGTCGGACCCGTGAAAGAGGCGCGTGGGAGCCGCGACCGCAGCCATCTGCGCGTCAGCGTTGCCTGCGCCGGCCGATCAGGCGGGCCAGCAGATTGAGACCGGACCGGCGCAGCACCGGCGCCACGACGACGCTCATCACCGCCGCCTCCGCCATCTGCGCCCGCGCCTCGTCGCGCACCACCAGCGCCTCGCGCTCGATGCGGTCCGGAGTGTTGGACGCAGCCACGGCACCGAAGGCCCCGGCGATCACCAGGTCCACCCCGGCGACGATCAGCGCGGCCCAGACGGGGGCCATCAGGGAGGCGAGCCAAAGCGCCAGCGCGATGTGCAGCCATGCCAGCAGGCCGAGCGCAAAAATGCCGGCGATCGCCCCATAGATACCGCGCCTGATCTGACGGCGCGCCAGCCGGCGCAGGCGCAACAGCTCCGCCTGCGCCGCGATCCTGCCGAGACGGACGAGGCGCATCAGCGCGCGAGGCGGCCGAGAAGATACCCCGCCGCCGCCGCGATCAGCACCGAGGCGATCGGCATCTCACGTACCTGGCTCGAGAAAGCCTCCGCCTGCTCGCGCGAGAAGTCGCTGGCGTGACGGGCGTAGTCCTGCGCACGGCCGGCCACGTCGGACACGGCCGGCGCGATTCGGTTGCGCATCAGTTCATCGACCTGGCTGCGCAGCTCGCGGATCTGCTCGTTGGCGTCGGCCGGGACATCGCGCAGGCGGCTGGAGGTGGCCATCGGAAACTCCCGTGTTGCATAGGATCGGGCGTGCAACGCAAATGCTCGATCGGCGGTTGCCCAGCATCGCCGGCCGGGGCGGGAGGTTTGTAGCATGGTCCAGCCGGCCAGCGTGGCGCTGTCACGCGTCCACGCGCAACAGGACGGACGAACCGGGCTGCGCGATGTCTCGCTGGCGCTGCGCCCGGGCGACATCGTGACGCTGCTGGGCGCCGCCGGCGCGGGCAAGACCACGCTGCTGCGGGTTATGGCGGGCTTCATCCAGCCCACCGCCGGGCAGGTCCTGCTGGCGGGGCGAGACGCCGCACGCATCGGCCCCGCGCCAACGCCGCGTGGCGCTGGTGGAGCATGGGTTCGGCCTGTTCGAGCGTATGACCGCCGAATCGGCGATCGCGTGGGTGGCCCGGTCCGGTGTGCAGCCGCAATCGCTGCTGCAGGCAGCCGGGCTTGCCGCCGCGGCCCACCTCTATCCCGCGGCGCTGTCCCTCGGGCAGCGTGCGCGCCTGGCGGTGGCGCGCGCGCTGGCGGCGATGCCCGCCGCCCTGCTGCTCGACGAGCCCGCAAGCGGGCTCGACTGGCGCGAATGCGAGGCGCTGTTCGCGTTGATCCGCACCGCGCGCGCGGCTGGCCTGGGCGTGCTGTACGCCACCGGCGACCCGCGGCAGGCGCTCGCGTTGGGCGACCGCCTGTGCGTGATCGTGGATGGCGCCGTGCGGCAGGAGGGCGCGCCGCAAGCCGTATACGACAACCCGGCGGATGCAGTGGTCGCGTCCCTGACCGGGCCGGTCAACTGGCTGCCTGGATCGGTGCAGGAGGAGACTGAAGATGGCGTAATCGTGCGGCTCGCCTCGGGCGACACGATCGAGGCCCGTCCGTCGGGCGTGGGAGCGGGGGCAAGATGCCTCGTCTGCGTGCGCCCCGAACGATTGGCTGTCGCGGCGCTGCCGCCCGAGCAGATGGGCGAAGGCTCTCTCGCCGCCGTGGTCGACTGGCTCACGTTCCACGGCGACCATCTGCGACTTGGCCTGCGCGCCGGAGATCTGGCGCTTATCGCCACCCGCCCGGCAGGGGCGCCGCTGCGTGGCATTGCCGTCGGGCAGATGGTTTCCCTCGCCTGGCAACCCCATCACGCGATCGCCTTTCGGGCGGCGGCGGGGGATTCGTGAACACGACCCGTTGCCGCTGCGTCTATCCGCCGTTACCGTGCCGCGTGCCGCCTCCCGCCGTCCTCCCAGGTCCAGGACCAGCCGCGACATGACCCTGCGTTCCGCATTCGTCGTGGGGCTGGCCATTGCCCTGTGCGCCCGTGCCGCCGTGGCCGGCGAGGTTTCGATCGCCATCCGGCAGGGGCCGCTCACGCACGTCCTCGCCGACGCCTTCGCTGCACCGTTCAGCCATGCCACGGGCAACACCGTCCACGTCATCACGACGGATGGCAGCATCGCCGCGGCCCGGGCCGCGCATGCGGATATCGCGGTGCTCGACGCACAGGCCCTCACCGCGGGGTGCAAGGATGGCAGCCTGAAGAAGCTGGACTGGGGCGCCTTGGGCGGCCGCGACCGGCAACTGCCCGGCTCGGCCACCGATTGCGGCGAGGGTGCCGTCCTGCAAAGCCTGGTGCTGGCCTGGAATCGCGACAAGTTTCCCGGCGCCCCAACCTGGGCGGAGTTCTGGGATGTGGCCAAGGTGCCCGGCAAGCGCGGCCTGCGGCGCGGCGCGCGGGGGAACCTGGAACTGGCGCTGCTGGCCGACGGCGTCGCGCCCGGCGACGTGTACTCCACGCTTCGCACCGATGCCGGCGTGCAGCGCGCCTTCCGCCGGCTCGACCAATTGAAGCCGTATCTGGTCTGGTGGAACACGGAGGCCGAAGCGCCGCGCCTGCTGGAGAGCGGCGAGGTGCTGATGACCAGCGCGCCGGCGGCGGGCATCATTGCCGCCGAGCGCGGCGAGGGCGTGCCCACCGCCTATCCCGCCTTCGCGGTGCAATGGGCGGGCAGCCTGAGCAGCGTCGAGAGCTGGGCGATCCTGGCCGCCACCCCGGATGCGGCACTCGCGACCAAATTCCTCGCCTTCGCCGCCGATCCGAAGAACCAGCGCCTGCTGCCTGCCCTGGGTGGCTATGGCGGCAGCGGCCACCGGCGCCAATGACGGCCTGCCGCCGCCGGTGCTGGCAGCCTCGCCGAGCGCCCCCGCCAATCTGAGCGCGGGCCTGATGATCGACGAGGCGTTCTGGCACGACAACGGACCGAAGCTCGACAAGCTGTACGAGGCCTGGTTGGCGAAATAGCCGCGCCCGGCTCGTTCCCGCCCGCCGGGGGAGGGTGGCGCGCAGCGCCGGGTGGGCGCGGCGCCGAGACTGCATCCGGGCGTCCCCGCATCCGCCGGCACCGCTCGCCAAGACGTGCTGACCGGCCCGCAACACGCAGGCCGGGCCCACGTTTGCGCGCGGACACCAGGGAGATGACGATGGACAAGGGCGAACCCACGCTGTCGCGCCGCAATGTCGTCGGGGCGGCGGGGCTGACGCTTGCCGCGGCCGCGACACCCGCGCTGGCTCAAGGTGCCCCAGCGCAGACGACGCCGGCGCCACCGGCCCAGCCGTTGCAGAACCCGGACACCAAATACCCGCGCCCACCTTATAAAAGGCAATCGCAGCCCTGGCCGGGCCTCGCGAGCAAGATGGAGCCACCGCCCGATCACGGTGAGAAAACCTACCGCGGCTCGGGCCGGCTCGCAGGGCGGAAGGCGCTGATCACCGGCGGTGATTCCGGGATGGGACGCGCCGCGGCGATCGCCTTTGCCCGCGAGGGTGCCGATGTGGCGATCAACTACTACCCGACCGAGGAGCCGGACGCGCGGCAGGTGATCGCCCTGATCAAGGATGCGGGGCGGAACGGCATCCCCATTCCGGGCGATCTGAGGAGCGAGGCATTCTGCAAGCAGCTCGTCGCGGACGCGGTGCGGGGCCTGGGCGGCCTGGACATCGTGGTGTGCAACGCCGGGCGGCAGCAGCAATGCGAGTCGATCCTCGATCTCACCACCGAAGCATTCGATGCGACGATGAAGACGAACATCTACGCGCCGTTCTGGATCATCAAGGCGGCGCTGCCCTATCTCGAACCGGGTTCCGTCATCATCGGAACAACGTCGGAGCAGGCATACGACCCGGCGCCCAACCTGTACGACTATGCGCAGACGAAGGCGGCCACGCAGAATTACGTGAAGTCGCTGGCAAAACAGCTGGGGCCGCGTGGCATCCGAGTGAACGGCGTTGCACCCGGACCGATCTGGACGCCGCTCCAGGTCTCGGGCGGGGCTACGATGGAGCACCTGGAGAATTTCGGCGGCAAATACCCGCTGGGCCGGGCGGGGCAGCCGGCGGAACTTGCCTCCATTTACGTGCAGCTCGCGGATAACGGCGCGAGCTACACGACCGGGAACATCTACGGCGCCGGGGGCGGCCTAGGACAGCCGTGAGCATGCGATCAGCGAGGGAGTGAGCTGGCTAGTACCCGGAACTATGGATAGCTGATGCACATTGCGCGCACCGTCATCGCGAGCCGGGCGCTTCGCCGGCGTGGCGATCCAGCCCCGCAGCACCGTTGCGGCGGGCCTGGACCGTTTCGTCGCGTTGCTCCTCGCAGTGACGGCGTCGGACACTATGAAGCAAGCATCCACGAGAGGGGTTCCTAGGCGGCCCTCGCCCCCTCCAGCGCCCGCCACACCCGTTCCGGGGTTGCCGGCATGTCGATATGCGTCACCCCCGCAGGCGCCAGCGCATCCACGATCGCGTTGATGACGGCCGGCGGGCTGCCCACGGCACCAGCCTCGCCGGCGCCCTTGACGCCCAGCGGGTTGGTGGCGCACGGCACCTCGACCAGCTCCACCTCGATATCCGGCAGATCGTCCGCACGCGGCAGGGCGTAGTCCATGAAACTGCCGGACAACAGCTGGCCCGACTCCGCATCGTAGGCCGTCCGCTCCAGCACCGCCTGGCCGAAGCCCTGGGCGACGCCGCCATGCACCTGGCCGCGCACGATCAGCGGATTGACCGCGCGGCCCACGTCATCGGTGACGCTGTAGCGCACCACCCGCACGGTCCCGGTTTCCGGATCGATCTCGATTTCGGCCATGTGGCAGCCGTTCGGGAAGGTATGCGCCGGAATGTCCGCGATCTCGGCGGCATCCAGCGTGGTCGCGTCCTGACCCGCGTCGGCCCGGGCGCGCTGCTGCAAGGCGAGGGTCACGATGTCCATGCCGCGATCGGTGCCGACGATCGAGAACCGGCCCTGCTCGAACACGATATCGGCGGCAGCCGCCTCCAGCGCCTCCGAGGCCGCCTTCTTGCCGCGCTCGATCACGGTCGCTGCGGTGGCCAGGATCGCCGTGCCCTCGGAATACAGGCTGCGGGCGCCGCCGGTGCCGCCGCCCACCGGGATCGTGTCGGTATCGCCCTGGTGGATGCGCACGCGGTCGCCATCGACGCCCAGCCGGTCGGCGGTGAGCTGGACATAGGCGGTCTCGTGCCCCTGCCCGGTCGATTGCGTGCCGACATAGACATCGACGAAGCCGCCCTCGGAGAAGCGGATCTCGGCACGCTCGGTCGGATCGCCGCCGGTCGCCTCCAGGTAGTACGCCATGCCGATGCCACGCCGCTTGCCGCGCGCGCGCAGCCGCCGCGCGGCGCTGCTCGAACCCGGCCCAGTCCATCGTGCTCAGCGCATGGTCGAGCACGACGCGGAAATCGCCGCTGTCATAGATCTTGCCGACCGGCGTCGTGTGCGGCATCGCCTCGGGTGTCACCATGTTGCGCCGGCGCAATTCGGCGCGGTCCACGCCGAGCTCGCGCGCCGCCGCATCGACCAGGCGCTCGACCAGATAGTTGCTCTCCGGCCGCCCCGCGCCGCGATAGGCATCGACCGGCACGGTGTTGGTGAACGACGCCGATCACGTTCGCATAGACCGCCTTGAAGCCATAGACGCCGGCCAGCACGCCGGTTCCCGCGGCTGTCGGGATATACGGGCCGTAATTCGACAGGTAGGCGCCCATATTGGCGACGTTGCGCGTGCGCAGCGCGAGGAAGCGGCCGTCGGCGTCGATCGCCAGCTCGCCCAGCGTGATGTTGTCGCGGCCATGCGTGTCGGCCAGGAACGCCTCGGAGCGCTCGGACGCCCATTTCACCGGCCGCCCCAGCTTGCGCGCGGCGTAGCAGGTCAGCACGTGCTCGGCATACAGGAACAGCTTCATGCCGAAGCCGCCCCCCACATCCGGCGTGATGACGCGGAACCGATCCTCCTTCACGCCGAACACCAGCGGGCCGATCAGGTTCTTGATCATCCAGCCGCCCTGCGAGTTGGTGTGCAGGGTCCAGCGCCCGGAGCTTTGGTCGTATTGCGCGAGCGCGGCGCGCGCCTCCATCGGCGAGGCGACGACGCGGTTGTTGACGACGGTCAGGCTCGTCACGTGCGCGGCACGGGCGAACTCCGCCTCGGTCGCGGTACGGTCGCCGATCTCCCAGTCGAACACGCGGTTGCCCGGCACGTCATCGTAAACCTGCGCCACGCCGGCATCGAGTGCCGTGGCCAGGTCGGTGACGGAGGGCAGCGTCTCATAGCGGATATCGATCAGCTCGGCCGCGTCCCGCGCCGCCTGCACGGTGTCGGCCACGATGAAGGCGACCGGATCGCCGACATGGCGTACCCGCCCCTGCGCCAGCACCGGATGCGGCGGCTTCGCCTGATCGGAGCCGTCGCGGTTCTTGAGATCGACCACGCACGGCAGTCCGTTGATGCCGTCGGCGGCGAGATCGGTGCTGGTATAGACAGCGTGCACGCCGGGGGTCGCCCGCGCCGCCTGGGTATCGACCGCGGCGATGCGCGCCGCCGCGTGGGGGCTGCGCAGGACGATGCCGGCCAGCGTTCCGGGCGGGGCGAAATCGTCGGTGTAGCGCCCCTGGCCCTTGAGCAGGCGAGGATCCTCGACGCGGCGGACATTCTGGGCGAGGCCGAACTTGGTCATTGTGGACTCCTCTCGGGACGGCGACAGGGATGCCGGTCAGTGATGATCGCCGAAGCGCGCCTTCACGCGCTCGCGCATGGTCTGGAAGGCAACGTACAGCATCGGAATTAGGAAGATGCCCACGGCACTGGCCGCGATCATGCCGGCGAAGACCGGCGTGCCGACCGCGCGGCGGCTCAGCTTGGCGGCACCCGTGGCGGTGACGAGCGGCACCAGGCCGAGCACGAAGGCGACCGAGGTCATCATCACGGCGCGGAACCGGGTGCGCGCACCCAGCTCGGCGGCCTGGCGGATCGGCATGCCTTCCTCGCGCCGGTCCTTGGCGAACTCGACGATCAGGATGCCATTCTTGGCCGCCAGCGCGATCAGCACGACCAGGCCGATCTGCCCGTAAAGGTCGAGCGGCAACGCGAACACACGCAGGCCGATGAACGCACCCAGCACGCCAGCCGTGACCGACAGCAGCACCGGAACGGGGATCACCCAGCTTTCGTACAGCGCCACCAGGAACAGATAGGCGAACAGCACGGCAAGGCCGAGAATGGCGCCGGTGTTGCCGCCGGCCGCGCGCTCCTGATAGGCGGTCCCGGTCCACTCATAGGAGTAGCCGGAGGGCAGCGTCTTGGCCGAGATCTGCTCCATCGCGTCCAGCGCTGCACCGGAGGACACGCCTGGCGCGGGGGCGCCGCGAATGTCGATCGCGCGATAGTTGTTGTAGCGGGTGATGACCTGCGGCCCCAGCACGATGCGGATATCGGCGATCGAGGCGCAGGGGCACCATCGTCCCCATCCGGTTGCGGATATAGATCTTGAAGATGTCGCGCACGTCCGAGCGATCCGGCGCGTCGCCCTCGATCTGCACCTGCCAGGTACGGCCGTACAGGTTGAAGTCGTTGACGTAGATGCCGCCCAGCGTCGCCTGCAAGGTGGTGAAGATGTCACTGATGGACAGTCCGAGCGCCTGCGCCTTGCCGCGGTCGATGTCGAGGAAGATCGAAGGATTGCTGGCGCTGAAGGTCGAGAACACCTGGAACAGCCGCTTGTCGCGGTTGGCCGCGACCTCCATCGCCAGCAGCGGTGCCTGCATGGCCACCGGATCCTGCCCGTTCACCGCCTGCAACTGGTATTCGAAGCCGCCGCCGGTGGACAGGCCGATGATGGGCGGCAGGTTGAAGGCGATGACATTGGCGCTGCGGATCGATCGGGCGGCGCCGAACACGCGGCCAACCGCCGTCTGCACGCTGTTGGCGACGCCGACGCGGTCGGCGAACGGTTTCATGCGCGCGACCAGGAAGGCGCTGTTGGGCTGGTTGCCGCCGTCGAGCAGCGAGAAGCCGACGATCGACAGCACGCTCTGGATCGAGGGAATGCCGTGCAGCACCTCCTCCACCTTCTTCGTCGTGGCGAGCGTGCGGTTTACCGAGGCGCCGTCGGGCAACTGCACGGCGACGAAGAACGCACCCTGATCCTCGTCCGGCAGGAAGCCCGTGGGGGTGATCCGCGACATGCCATAGATTCCCACGGCACAGACGGCGACGACCAGCACGGAGATCACCGAGCGGCGTACCAGGCGCCGTACGAGCGAGGCGTAGCCGTTGCGCGTCGCGTCGATGCCCCGCAGCACGCCGGCCATGATGCCGCGCTGCTTCTTGTGGTTGCGCCGCAGCACCACCCCACACAAGGCGCGGGCTGAGGGTCAGCGCGTTCAGCGCCGAGATCAGCATTGCAACGATGATGGTGACCGAGAATTGCCGGAACAGGCTGCCTTGCAGGCCGGGGACGAAGGCGATCGGCACGAACACCGACAGCAGCACCAGGGTGATGGCGATGATCGGCGCGGTGATCTGCGCCATCGCCTTCTTCACCGCGTCACGGCGCGGCAGGTCCGGCTCCTCCTCCATGACGCGCTCGACATTCTCGACCACGACGATCGCGTCGTCGACGACGATGCCGATGGCCAGCACCAGCGCCAGCAAGGTCACGGTGTTCGCCGAAAAGCCGAACGTCAGCAGCAGCGCGAAGGTGCCGATCAGGCTGACCGGGACGGCGACCGTCGGAATGATGGTGGTGCGCAGCTTGCCCAGGAACAGGAACACCACGATCACCACCAGCACGAACGCCTCGCCCAGCGTGATCAGCACCTCGCGGATCGTGTCCGAGACGAAGGTGCTGCTGTCGTAGAACACCTTCGCGTGCAGCCCCTCGGGGAAGCGGTTGCCGAGCCTGTTCAGCGTCGCCTGCACGCGCGCCGAGGTCTGCACCGCATTGGCACCCGGCGCCAGATAGATGCCGATCGACACCGCGGGGTGCCCGTCCAGCCGGCTCAGGCTGTCCATGTTCTGCGCACCCAGCTCGACCCGCGCCACATCGCGCACGCGCAGCATCGAGCCGTCCGGGTTGGCGCGGATGACAATGTTGCCGAATTCCTCGGGCGTGGACAGGCGGCCCTTGGTCTGCAAATTGATCTGGAACTGCGTCTCGTTGCTGGTCGGCCGGGCGCCCACACGCCCGATCGCCGCCTGCACGTTCTGCGACCCGATCGCGGCAATGATGTCCGAGGGCGTCAGGCCAAGCTGGATCAGCCGGTCGGTGCGAAACCAGATCCGCATCGAGTAGTTGAGCGCGCCGAACAGGAACGCCTGGCCCACCCCCGGAACCCGGTTCAGCGCGTCCAGCACGTTGATGGTTACGTAGTTGCTGATGAACAGCGGATCCTGCTTGGGATTGTCGCTGTAGAACTGCAAGAACTCCAGGATCGCCGAGCTGCGCTTCTGCACGGTGACGCCGCTGTGCTGCACCTCGGCCGGCAGCCGCGACAGCGCCGCCTGCACCCGGTTGTTCACGTTCACCACGTTGATGTCGGGATTGGTGCCGAGCGCGAAGCTGACGGTGAGCGAGTAGGTGCCGTCATTGGCGCTGTTGCTGCTCATGTACAGCATCTGGTCGGCGCCGTTCACCTGCGCCTCCAGCGGCTGCGCGACCGTCGCCTCCACCACCGCGGCGGAGGCGCCGGGATAGGTGGCGCTCACTGTCACCTGCGGCGGCACGATGTCGGGGAACTGCGCCACCGGAATGCGCGTCATCGCGATCAGGCCGGCCAGCGTGATGACGATCGCGATGACGATGGCCAGCCGCGGCCGGTCGATGAAGACGCCCGAAATCATGCGGTCAGCCCTTGGCCGGCACGCTGGGCTGCGCCGGCGCCGGTGCCGGACTTACGACGATGCCGGGCCGGACCCGCTGGATGCCGTCGGAGATGACCTGCTCGCCTTCCTTCAGGCCGGTCAGGACCACCGCAGTCTCCGGCGTGGACTGGCCGAGCGTGATCCGCCGCTCCTCCGCCTTGTTGCCCGGCCCTACCACGAACACGTAGCTGCCCTGCTGGTCGGACAGCACGGCGGCGCGCGGGATCGCCAGCGCCTGGATCGGCTCGATCGCCTGCACGATCGCGGTGACGAACATGCCATCCACCAGCGCGCGGTTGCCGACATCGCCCGGATGCGCGCCGGGCAGCAGCGGGTTCGGCATGACCGCGCGGAAGATCAGCGTGTCGGTGTTCTGCGAGACGGTGGGCTCGACATAGTCGAGCTTGCCCTCGTGCGAGTACGGGCGGCCGTCCGGCAGGCGCAGCTTGATGGTGACCGCCTGCAACCCGCCCTCGGGGACGTAGCGCTCCCGCAGGTCGATCGCCGTGCGCACCGAAACCGGGAACAGCACGTACATGGGATCCTGGCTCACGATCGTCGCCAGCACGCCGCTGGTGGGGCTGACCACGTTGCCTACCGACACCCTGCTGAGGGTGATCTTGCCGGCCACCGGGGCGTGGATCTCGGTGTAGTCGAGATTGATCTGCGAGGCGCGCAACTGCGCCTGCGCCTGCGCGACCTGTGCCGCGTCGCTCGCCTGCTGCGCCAGCGCGTCATCCACGGTCGAGCGCTGGCCGGCCGGTGTGTTCAGCAGCGACTTCGCGCGATCCAGCGTGATGGTGGCGTTGTGAAGCCGCGCCTGACCCTCCGCCACCGCGGCGGTCTTGGCCTGCACGTCGGCCTCGAACGGACCGCGCTCCAGCCGGTACAGCAACTGCCCCTTCGCCACCTCCGCGCCCTCGGTGAACAGGCGATCCTCCAGGAAGGCGGTGACGCGGGCCACCAGGTCCACGCGATTCACTGCCTGCACGCGGCCCACGAATTCGTTGGTGTCGATGATCGGCTTGCGCACGACCTTCACGGTGCCGACGGCGGGCGGCGGTCCGCCGGGGCCGAGTTGTGCGAGGGCCGGCACGGTCAGGGCAAAGAGCAGGACCGCGGCGAGTGTCGCCCTGGCGAGTTGGCAAAGGCGCATAGACACTACCTCGATCGCACGCTGCCCGCCGCCATAGGCGGGTGGAACGTTCCAGCCGGCCGCTCTAGCACGACGCCGCGGCGGCGGCGACCCGCCATGCGGCGGGGCTGGTCCGTGCCGCGCTCAGTTCAGGAAGATCTTGCCCGGATTGAGGATTCCGCGCGGGTCGAGCGACGTCTTGATCGCCCGCATCACCGCGAGCGCCTCCGGCCCGTGCTCCGCCTCCAGGAACTCGCGCTTGCCGATGCCGATGCCGTGCTCGCCGCTGCACGAGCCGCCCAACGCCAGGGCGCGGGCGACGATCTTGCGGTCGAGCGCCCAGGCCCGCTCCATGCCGTCCGGCTCCGGCGGCACCAGGATCAGCGTGTGGAAATTGCCGTCGCCCACATGCCCCACGATCGGCGCCGACAGCCCCGATTCGGCGATGTCCTGCTTGGCGCCCAGGATCGCCTCGACCAGCCGCGACACCGGCACGATGGCGTCCGTGGCGATGCCCTGGTGCCCGGGGCGCGAGGCCACCGCCGCCCAATAGGAATCGTGGCGTGCCCGCCACAGCCGCGCCCGTTCCGAGGGATCGGTGGCCCAGCGGAACGCGGCACCGCCCCGCTCGCCGGCGAGCGCCTCGACCGTCTCGGCCTGCTCGGCGACGGCGGCCGGGCTGCCGTGAAACTCCAGGAACAGTGTCGGCAGGGCCGCGAAACCCTCCAACTTCGAATAGGCGATGCAGGCCGCCATCTGCACCTCGTCCAGCAGTTCGATGCGCGCCACCGGAACCGCCGCCGCCAGCACGTCCTGCACCGTCTCGACTGCGGCTTGCAGGCTGGGAAACTGGCAGACCGCGGCGCTGATCGCCTCGGCGATCGGATGCAGGCGCAGCGTGATCTCGGTGATCACGCCCAGCGTGCCCTCCGAGCCGATGAACAGCCGCGTCAGATCATAGCCGGTCGCCTGCTTGCGCACCCGCCCGCCGGTGCGGATCACCGTGCCGTCGGCCAGCACGACGACGAGGCCCAGCACGTTCTCTCGCATCGTCCCGTAGCGCACCGCGTTGGTGCCGCTGGCGCGCGTGGCGCACATGCCGCCGAGGCTCGCATCCGCTCCCGGATCGACCGGGAAGAACAGGCCCTGGTCGCGCAGATGCACATTGAGGCTGCGATGCGTCACCCCGGGCTGCACGCGACAGTCCATGTCGGCGGCATTCACCTCCAGCACCGCGGCCATGCGCGACAGATCGAGGCTGATGCCGCCGCGCACCGGCGTCACGTGCCCCTCGAGCGAGGTGCCGGTGCCGAACGCCACCACCGGCACGCGCTGTGCATGGCAGAGCCTCAGCAGGCGCGCCGCCTCCTCGGTGCTCTCGACGAAGGCGACCGCATCCGGCAGCACCGGCGGATAGGCGTCCTGGCCGCGCGCGTGGTGCGAGCGCACGGCCTCGCCGGTGACGATCCGCTCGCCCAGGAACTCGCGGGCGGCGGCGATCAGCTCTGCGATCGATTCGGTCATGCTGTCCTGTTACGTTGACCAGCCCCCGGGCCGCGCCTAGCGTCGCGCGTTCGCAGGAGGGCGCATGACCAACAAACTCAGGCAGATCTGGTCCGAGGGCAAGACCGCGATCAACGGCTGGCTCGCGATCCCCAACGGATTCTCGGCCGAGCTGATGGCGCGCAGCGGCTATGACACGCTCACCGTCGATCTGCAGCACGGCGTGCAGGATTACCTGTCGATGGTCGCCTGCTTCCAGGCGATGAAGGGCGAGCCGGTGATGCCGATGGTCCGTGTGCCCTGGAACGAGCCGGGCATCATCGGCAAGGTGCTGGACGGCGGCGCCCAGGGCGTGATCTGCCCCATGATCAACACGGCCGAGGAGGCGCAGGCACTGGTTGCCGCCTGCAAATACCCGCCGCACGGCACCCGCAGCAACGGCCCGATCCGCTGGGCCATGTACGGCGAGCCGGGCGCCTACCAGGTGACCGCGAACGAGGAGACGCTGGTCCTGCCGATGATCGAGACGCGCGAGGCGGTGGCGAACATGGACGCCATCCTCGATGTGGAGGGCATCGCCGGCGCCTATATCGGGCCGTCCGACCTCGGCTACTCGCACGGGCTGATCCCGAAGCTCGATCGCGAGGAGCCGGAGATGCTGGCGATCCTGGAGCGGGTGGTCGAGGCCACGACGCGGCGCGGCCTGCACCCGTGCCTGCATTGCGGGACGGCCGCCTATGCCGTGCGCGGCTTCGGCATGGGCTTTCACATGATCACGGTCGGCAGCGACGCGGTGTTCATGTCCGCTGCATCGAAGGCGGCGGTCGCCCATATTCGCAAAGAGAGCAGAGGCGTCTTCTGACGCCAGGAGAGAGGCTTGCCATGACCACCCCCGCGCTGACGATCCGCCTGCATCCCGACGACGGCGTGGTGATCGCGCGCGCGACCCTGCTGCCGGGCACGCAGGTCGCCGATGGCGTTGCCACGCTCGGCCGCGTCCCGGCCGGGCACAAGGTCGCGGTGCGCCCGCACGCGCCGGGCGAGCCGATCCGCCGCTACGGCCAGATCATCGGCTTCGCCACGGCACCCGATCGCCGCCGGCGAGCACGTGCACGTGCAGAATTGCGGCATGGGCGACTTCGCCAAGGACTATGCCTGGGGCGTGGACGCGAAGCCCACCCTGATGATCGACCCGCCGGCGACATTCCAGGGCATCCGCCGGCCGGATGGGCGGGTGGCGACGCGCAACTATATCGGCATCCTGACCACAGTGAATTGCAGCGCCCACGTGGCGGGCGTCGTGGCCGATGCGTTCAAGCGCAACATGGTCACGGGCGACAATCCGCTCTCCGACTACCCGAACGTGGATGGCGTGGTGGCGCTGACGCACAAGACCGGCTGCGGCATGACAGCGGGCGAGCCGCTGGATCTGCTGCGCCGCACGATCGGCGGGTATGCGCGCCACGCCAATTTCGCCGCCGTGATCGTGCTGGGCCTCGGCTGCGAGGTGAACCAGATCGGTGGACTGCTCGCCGAGCAGAAGCTGGCGGGGCGGCTGCAGGCAATGGACATCCAGGAGATGGGCGGCAGCCGCAAGACCGTGGCGGCCGCGGTCGGCTTCGTGCGCGAGCACCTGGCCGACGCCAACCGCGTGGCGCGCGAGACGGTGCCGGCCAGCGAGCTCATGGTCGCGCTGCAATGCGGCGGCTCGGACGGGTATTCCGGCGTCTCCGCCAACCCGTCGCTGGGGGCGGCGAGCGATCTTCTGGTGCGCAATGGCGGCACGGTGATCCTGTCGGAAACGCCCGAGACCTATGGCGCCGAGCACCTGCTGACCCGCCGCGCCGTCTCGCGCGAGGTGGGCGAGAAGCTGGTGGCGCTGATGCGCTGGTGGGAGGACTACACGAAGCGCGAGGGGGCGGAAATGAACGCCAACCCCTCGCCCGGCAACAAGGCCGGCGGGCTGACGACGATTCTCGAGAAGTCGCTGGGTGCCATGGCCAAGTGCGGCAGCACCAATCTGGTCGATGTGGTGCGCTACGCCGAGCGGGTGCGGGAAAAGGGATTCGTGTTCATGGACACGCCCGGCCACGACCCGGTGGCGGCCACGGGTCAGGTCGCGGGCGGCGCCAATCTGGTGTGCTTCACGACCGGCCGCGGCAGCGTGTTCGGCTGCAAGCCGGCACCGTCGATCAAGCTCGCCACCAACACGCCGATGTACCGCCGCATGGAGGAGGACATGGACGTGAATTGCGGCACCGTCCTGGACGGCGACGAGACCGTGCAGCAATGCGGCCAGCGCATCTTCGAGCTGATGCTGCGCGTGGCCTCGGGCGAGCGGACCAAGAGCGAGCAATTCGATTTCGGTGCGGCCGAATTCGCGCCGTGGCAGATCGGCGCGGTGATGTAAGACTGCGGAGATTGATTTGCGAAATCCGTCGGAAAGCGGGGTGATCGTCACTCACCTCATGCACGACTTTGCTGCCAGGCAGTCCTTCGTCACCTTGGCCTGGGAGAATGACGCGACCAAGCGCATTACGCTCCCGGTGCCGTTCGGCACGGGTCTTGAGGCCGTGCGAGAGGAAGCGGAGAAGGCGCTGGGCGCACTCTCCGCCGAGACTGCATCCCTTGCGGTCCACTCCGTAAAGTAGCGGAGCGTCTTGGCGAGGCGACCCAACCCGACGGCCGTCTGACAGACGGCCGATTCAGCCTTGCCGATGTCTTGATCACGAAACGAAGGGCCACCGCCGCGAGGCGGTGGCCCTTCGTAGGGCGAGCCCGGCCGGCTCGATCAGCCGAAGTGGCCGGAGATCTGGTTCGGGTTGGAGACGCCCACGAAGGTGATCTTGGTGTTGTCGGACAGCGTGACGATGGTGCCGCCCCGGGTCACCTGCGCGTTGGCCAGATCCTTCTGCGCCTCGCCCGGCGCATAGCCGACCAGGCTCACGCTGTCGGCACCCGCGAAGTTCAGCAGGAACTCGTTGCCGCCGGCGGCGCCGTTGATGATCTGGATCAGATCCGTACCCGCTCCGGCGGTCATGGTCGCGGAACCCGTGCCCGCCACCATCGTGTCGTTGCCGCTGCCGGCGGTGAGCTGATCCTTCCCGGCACCCGCGAACAACGTGTCTGCCCCGCTCGATTGGGCCGCCGAGAGTGTCTCGTTGCCGACGCCGGCCTGCAGCCAGGTGTTGCCCGAGCCGCTCGCATACAGCGAGTCTCCGCTACCGCCGCCGACCAGGGTGCCCCCGCCGCTGGCGCCATAGATGAGATTGTTGCCGGCGCTGCCGCCCCTGAACGAACCGGTTCCGGTGCCGCCGAATATAGTCTCGCTGCCGCTGCCGCCAATCACGCTGTTGTTACCGTTATTACCGACGAATGTAAGAGTGCCCGAGCCGCCATAGACGAGCGCGTTGCCTCCCTGGTTCATCGACACGGTATCGGCCCCGCTGCCGGCCGTGATGGTGTCGTTTCCTTCCACCAGAACCAGATCGTTCCCGGTGCCCAGCGATATCGAGTTGTTGCCGAAGCCGGCGCTGATCGTATCGTTGCCGGACACCGCGTTGATAGTGTTGTCGCCGCCGATCGTGCTGACCAGTTCCATCCGCCACCCGCCGCGGCCGTCGCCAAGATATTGCTGCCGCCCCCGCCCGCGACGATCGTGCCCGAGCCGCCGCCGGTGATGAAGTTCACGCTGCCCGTGGCCAGAACGTCTGATCGGTCTCTCCCACGCCGAACAGGGTCTGGCTGCTGGCCTTCACGATCACCGCCTTGTAGCCGGCGCTCAGCATGTTCCGTGCCGGCGCGACTGATGACCAGTTCGCCCGCCTGTCCGGAGGGCAAGGTCGGCACGGAATTCGGCAGCGCATTGACCGCGAGCAATGTTCCGGCACGGTTCTCCGCGCTGATCGTGCCCGCAAGAGACTGCGCAAGCAGGAATTGGTCGTAGGACTTGAACGGAAGGGTAACGGTCGATCCCTGCACGCCCAGGACGGTGACTGCTGGCATTGCGATAACCCCAAATGCTGTAACTGCTGTTGCGCGGTTTGGCACACCCCGCGCACGTCATCCGCATGAACCGGCCGTCATCTAGCCGCCCCAACGCCGCTCACGCAACACCTGTCTCGAATTGTTCATGCGAGTTACACGAACTCGATATCGGACAAATGTCCTGTGATGATCGCTTGCGCAATGACCATTGTCACAGACTCGGTAATTTCACCCTCACAGGTCCGGGAGTATTAACTGAACGCCACTTATCGCCGCGCGGCTGACACCGGAGACATCTTCTTTCCCTTCGCTCCCACGCAAACGTGAACCCTGGGGGGGCCGCGCACCTTCCGGCGGGTGGGCATCGTCCCGATGCTTGGGCGGCGCGCTGTCGGCGCGCTATAGCCAGCAAGTGCGACCTGGACCAACCCTCCTGACCGGCGCCACCGGGTTCGTCGGCTCCGCCGTCGCCCGCGCGCTGGTCGAGCGCGGCTTTCCGCTGCGGGCGCTGGTGCGGCCCGGCGGCGATCGCCGCAACCTGGCGGGTCTGCCTGTCTTGCTGGTGGAGGGGGATTTGCGCGACCCCGAAAGCCTGGCTCGCGCTGTCGATGGCTGCCGCTACCTGTTCCATGTCGCGGCCGATTACCGCATCTGGGTTCCCGATCCCGCCGCGATGCTGGGTGCCAATGTCGATGGAACTGCGGCGCTGATGCGGGCCGCGCTGGCCGCCGGGGTCGAACGGGTCGTCTATTGCAGCAGTGTCGCGACACTCGGATTGACCAAGGATGGCTCGCCGGCCGACGAGACCACGCCGGTCAGCGATGCGGGCGTGGTTGGTATCTACAAGAAGTCCAAATACCGCGCCGAGCAGGCGGTGCTGGCGCTGGTGCGCGAGCGCGGGCTGCCCGCCGTGATCGTCAATCCGGCGGGTCCGGTCGGGCCGCGCGACATCAAGCCCACGCCGACCGGGCGCATGATCGCCGATGCCGCCGCAGGGCGGATGCCCGCCTATCTGGATACCGGCATCAACATCGTGCATGTGGACGACGTGGCGCTGGGCCACGTGCTGGCGCTGGAGCACGGGCGTATCGGGGAGCGCTATATCCTGGGCAGCGAGAACCTGAGCTTGCGCGAGATCCTCTCCCTGGTGGACCAGGCTGCCGGTCGCACCCGGTGGCGGATGCGGCTGCGCGGCGAGTGGCTGTGGCCGGTTGCCCTTGCCGCCGAGGCCCTGGCGCGCTTCGGCGTCGAGCCGCGCGTCACCCGCGACCATCTGCGCATGGCGCGCAAGCGGATGTTCTTCTCGCACGCCAAGGCCGCGTCCGAACTGGGCTATGCACCCCGCCCCGCCGCCCTGGCCATAGCCGACGCGGTGGCCTGGTTCCGCGCGCACGGCATGGTGCCCGTGTGACGATCGCCGCCGCCCTGGCGCTGCTGGCCTGGCTGTATCTGGCGCTGCTGCATGGCCGCTTCTGGCAGGCGGGGCCGGTCCTGGCCCCGGCGCGGCCGCACACCACGCCTTCCGTGGTGGCGATTGTCCCGGCGCGCGACGAGGCGACGCTCGTGGCGCGCAGCATCGGCTCGCTGCTGGCGCAGGACTATCCGGAACTGGGCGTGGTGCTGGTCGATGACGGCAGCACGGACGGCACGGCCGACATTGCGCGTGCCCTGCCGTCGGACGGCCAGCTCGGCGTGCTGCCCGGTGCGGCGCGCCCGCCCGGCTGGGCCGGCAAGCTCTGGGCGGTGCAGCAGGGCGTGGCCGCCACCTATCACGACTGGCTGCTGCTGACCGACGCGGATATCGAGCACGACCCCGCCCATCGTCTCGACCCTGGTCGCCCACGCCGAGCAGACCGGCTGCGACATGGTGAGCGAGATGGTGGCGCTGCATTGCGAGAGCCTGGCCGAGCGCGCGCTGGTGCCGGCCTTCGTCTACTTCTTCCAGCTCCTTTATCCGTTCGCCTGGGTCGCCGACCCGCGCCGCCGCACGGCCGCCGCGGCCGGGGGCACCGTGCTGATCCGCCGGGCGGCGCTGGAACGGGCGGGCGGCGTCGCGGCCATCGCCGGGGCGCTGATCGACGACGTGGCGCTGGCGCGCGCCGTGAAGCGCAGCGGCGGGCGGATCTGGCTCGGCCATTCCCGCCTCGCCCGCTCCGTGCGGCCCTATCCGCATGTCGGCGACATCTGGCGCATGGTGGCGCGCTCGGCCTATGTGCAGCTCCGGTGCTCGCCGCTGCTGCTGGCGGGGATGCTGCTGGGGTTGGCGCTGGTCTTCCTGGTACCGCCCGCGGCGATGCTGGTGGCGGGCGGCGCCGGGCATTGGATCGGATTGCTCGGCCTGGGCGGTGATGGCCTTCACCTTCGAGCCGACCCTGGAGCGCTACGGGCGCTGGCCGCTCTGGGCGCCGCTGCTGCCGCTGATCGCTCTTTTCTATATGGCGGCCACGATCGGCTCGGCGCTCGATCACCATTTCGGCCGCGGCGTGGTCTGGAAGCAGCGCGCCTATACGGAGGGGCCGGCGTGAGTGCCACCGTCGCTGAGAACGTCGAGAGCTGGTCCGGCAAGGATCGCGGCGACGAGAACTTTCCCGGTGGGCTCGCTGCTCATCAGCCCCCGGCTGCGCCCGCACGTCCACGCCTTCTACGCCTTTGCCCGCAATGCCGACGACATCGCCGACAGCGCGACCCTTGGGGAGGACGAGAAACTGGCTCGGCTCGACGTGATGGACGCGGTGCTGCAAGGTCGCACCGATTTGGGCAGCCCGAGCGGCGTACGGTTGCGCGAAAGCCTGGCCGCGACCGGCGTCACCCTGCGCCACGCGCGCGATTTGCTCGATGCCTTCCGCCAGGACGCGACCAAGCGGCGCTATGCCGATTGGGGCGAGCTGCTCGATTATTGCCGCCTCTCCGCCATGCCGGTCGGGCGCCACGTGCTCGACCTGCATGGCGAGGGGCGTGACACTTGGGAACCCTCGGACGCGCTCTGCGCCTCGTTGCAGGTGCTGAACCATGTGCAGGATTGCGCCCGCGATTTCGCAGCGCTCGACCGCTCCTATCTGCCAGCCGACCTGCTGGCCGAGGCCGGCACGGGTAACGAGGCGCTGCGGGGTCCGGCCGAGACGCCGGCGCTGCGGCGCGTGTTCGATGCCTTGCTCGACCGCTGCGACGACCTGAACCGGACCGCCGCCGAGCTGCCGCGCCGCGTGCGCGACCGGCGGCTGCGGCTGGAGACCGCAATCATCGTGGGACTGGCTAAGCGCCTTGCCGCACGGCTGCGGTGCTGCGACCCGCTCGCCGCGCGGGTGCGGCTGACCAAGGGCGATGCCGCCTCGAGCCTGCTCGCCGCCCTGCGCGTCCTGCCGTGACGGTTCCGCTCGGCGCCGACCCCGCCGACCTGGAAGCGGTCGAGGCGATCGTCCGTGCCGCCGGCACCAGCTTCCGCCAGGGCATGCGGGTGCTGCCGCCGGACCGCCGGCACGCCATGTATGCCATATACGCATTCTGCCGGCTGGTGGACGACATCGCCGACGAGCCGGGGCCGATCGAGGCGAAGCGGCAGGCGCTCGAGGCATGGCGGGCGCGGATCGAGCGCCTGTACCACGGCCAGGCCGATGATGCGGTGACGCGGATGCTGGGCTCGGCGATCGCCGCCTTCAGCCTGCGTCGCGAGGATTTCCTGGCGGTGATCGATGGCATGGAGATGGATTCGCAGGCCATCGTGGCGCCTGATCTCGCGACGCTCGATCTCTATTGCGACCGCGTCGCGGCGGCGGTCGGGCGGCTCTCGGTGCGGGCCTTCGGCGACGCCTCGCCTTCGGCCGATCGCGTCGCCCACGCGCTCGGCCGTGCCTTGCAGCTCACCAATGTCCTGCGCGACATCCATGAGGATGCCGCGCGCGGCCGGCTCTATCTGCCGCGCGAGTATCTGGATCGGGCCGGGGTGCCCGCCTCGCCCGAAGCGGCATTAACGCACCCGCACCTCGCCTCGGTCTGCGAGCGCCTGGCCGCCGACGCCCACGCCCGCTTCGCCGAGGCGCGGCAGGCGATGCGGGACTGCGACCGGCGCGCCATGCGACCGGCACGCCTGATGGCGGCCACCTATGCGGCGCTGCTGGCCCGGCTGGAGCGGCGCGGCTGGCACGCCCTCGATGTGCCAGCAAAACTGCCGCGTCGGGAAAAGGTTTGGATCGCGCTGCGTTACGGCCTGACATGAGCAGCGTCCACATTGTCGGCGCGGGGCTTGCCGGACTGGCGGCGGCACTCTCCCTGGCGGAAGCCGGTCGGCGGGTGGTGCTGTACCGAGGCCGGACCTGCCGCCGGCGGGCGGTGCCGATCCTATTTCGACCGTGGCCTCGGGCTGCGTATCGACAATGGCAATCATCTGGTGCTGTCCGGCAACTCGGCGCTCATGACCTATCTCGACCAGTTGGGCACACGGCACACGCTTGGCGGCCCCGGCGAGGCGCATTTTCCGTTCCTGGATCTCGCCAATGGCGAGCGCTGGATCGTCGCACCGGGCCGGGGCCGCATGCCCTGGTGGCTGCTGCGGCGGCGTACGCGGATTCCGGGGACACGGCTGCGCGAGTATCTGCGTCCTGCTGCGTCTGCGGCGCGCGGCGCGCAGCGACGCCACCGTGGCCGCCGTGCTGGCGGACGGTCTGCTGTACACGCGACTGCTCGAACCGCTGGCGATCGCAGCCCTGAACACGCGGCCGGAGCAGGCGTTGGCCCGCCTGCTCATGCGCGTGCTGGCCGATACGCTGCTGCGTGGCGGAGCCGCCTGCATTCCGAGCTTCCCGCGCACCGGCCTTTCGGAGAGCCTGATCGATCCCGCCCTGTCCTGGCTGCGCACGCGGGGTGCCAAGGTGCATCTGGGGCGGCGGGTCAGCGCGCTCGCGATCGAGGACGGGCGGGCTGCCGGTCTGGAGACAACCGATGGGCCGGCCCGGTTCGAAGCCGGCGACGCGGCGATCGTGGCGGTTCCGCCCTGGGTCGCCGCCAACCTGCTGCCCGGATTGCCGGCACCCGACCAGTTCGAATCGATCCTGAACATCCATTTCGTGGCCGACGCTACCCCCGGACGCGCCGGGTTCATCGGCCTGATCGGCGGCACGGCCGAATGGGTGTTCGTCAAGCCCGGGATCGTCTCGGTCACGATCAGCGCCGCCAACCATCTGGTCGATCTCAGCGCCGAGGAGATCACCTCCCGGGTCTGGCCGGATGTGCGCGCCGCATTCGACCTGCCCGAGCCGATGCCGCCGTCGCGGGTGGTCAAGGAGAGGCGCGCCACCTTTGCCGCGACCGCCGAGCAGGATCGGCGCCGCCCCGGGCCGCGCACCGGACTTGCCAATGTCATGCTGGCGGGCGATTGGACAGCGACCGGCCTGCCGGCCACGATCGAGGGCGCGATCCGTTCGGGTCGAACCGCCGCTGCGGCGCTGCTGGCCGCCTGAGGGCCTGGACGATGCGACTGCACGACGCCGAGACGATCGCAACCGAGGCCGGTTCGACCGAGGTGCTCGCCAGCAGCATCGAACGCGCGCGGACGGCGCTGCTCCGCCGCCAGAACCCGGACGGCCATTTCGTGTTCGAGCTAGAGGCGGATGCGACCATTCCCGCCGAATACGTGCTGCTGGAGCACTTCCTCGACCGCATCGAGCCGGAACTGGAGCGGCGCATCGGCAGCTATCTGCGCGCGACCCAGGGACGGCATGGCGGCTGGCCGCTGTTCCATGACGGCGCCTTCAACCTTTCGGCCAGCGTCAAGGCGTATTTCGCGCTGAAGGCGATCGGCGACGATCCCGAGGCGCCGCACATGCAGTCCGCGCGCCGCGCCATCCTGGAGGCTGGCGGCGCCGAGCGCAGCAACGTCTTCACCCGCGCGCAACTGGCGCTGTTCGGCGAGGTGCCGTGGCGCGCCGTGCCGGTCATGCCGCTGGAAATCATGCTGCTGCCGCGCTGGTTCCCGTTCACCCTCGATCGCGTGAGCTATTGGTCGCGCACGGTCATCGTGCCGCTGCTGGTGCTGATGGCGCGCCGCCCGCGCGCGCGCAACCCGCGCGGCGTGCATGTCCCGGAACTGTTCGCCACCCCGCCCGAGCAGGTGCGGGATTGGATCAGGGGTCCGTACCGGTCCGCCTGGGGCCGCGTCTTTCGCCATCTCGACACGGTGCTGCGGCGCATCGTGCCGCTGCTGCCGCGCCGGCCGCGACAGCGCGCCGAACGGGCGGCGCTCGCGTTCGTCACCGAGCGGCTGAACGGCGAGGACGGCCTGGGCGCCATCTATCCGGCGATGGCCAATAGCGTGATGATGTTCGACACGCTGGGCTATGCGCCCGATCATCCGGACGCCGCGATCGCCTGGCAATCCGTGCGCAAGCTGCTGGTGATCGGGGACGACCGCGCCTACTGCCAGCCCTGCGTCTCGCCGGTTTGGGACACGAGCCTCGCCGGTCACGCGCTGTGCGAGGCCGGAGTGGCGGCGAGCCCCTCGGTCGCTGCCGCCAGCCGCTGGCTCGCCGAACGGCAGGTGACGGACGTGGTGGGCGACTGGGCGCGCGCGCGGCCGAACGCCCCTCCCGGCGGCTGGGCGTTCCAGTACGCCAATCCGCACTACCCGGACGTGGACGACACCGCCGTCGTCGGCATGCTGCTGCACCGGCAGGATGATCCCGCCTATGACGCGGCGCTGAGCCGCGCCCGCGCCTGGATCGAGGGGATGCAGGGACGGGACGGCGGCTGGGGCGCCTTCGACGCCGACAACAACCACATGTATCTCAATCACATCCCGTTCGCCGATCACGGCGCGCTGCTCGACCCGTCCACCGCCGATGTCACCGCGCGCTGCGTGTCGTTCCTGTGCCAGATGGGAGCTGGCGCAGAGCATCCCGCGGTGGCCCGCGCGCTCGCCTGGCTGCGGCGCGAGCAGATGCCGGACGGCTCGTGGTTCGGCCGCTGGGGGACGAACTACATCTATGGCACCTGGTCGGTGTTGTGCGCGCTGAACGCGGCGGGCATCGGCGCCGACGATCCCGCGGTGCGCCGCGCCATCGGCTTCCTGCTCGACACGCAGCGTGCGGATGGCGGCTGGGGCGAGGACAACGAGACCTATGCGGATGCGCCGCGCGGCCGGTACCATCGCAGCAACCCCTCGCAGGCCGCCTGGGCGCTGCTGGGGTTGATGGCGGCCGGACAGGCGGCACACCCGGCCGTCGCGCGGGGCGTCGCGTGGCTCGCATCGGTGCAGAAGTCTGATGGCGAGTGGGACGAGCCTCCGTACACGGCGGTCGGATTCCCGCGCGTGTTCTATCTGCGCTATCACGGCTACAAGCAGTATTTCCCGCTGCTGGCGCTGGCGCGCTTCCAGACCCTGATGCGCGGCAACGACCGGCGGGTACGCTGGGGGTTTTAGAGAGACCCTCACCCCTGCCCTCTCCCACAGAGAGAGGGAGCAGAAAGCCCTCTCCCTCTGGAGAGGGTTGGGTGAGGGCGCTACGGACGGACGGACTGAGCCAAAAGAAGCTTGTTCGAAAGGAACCGCCATGACCCGCAAATACATCCTCGGACTGGGCGCCTGCCTCGCGGCGATGCTGCCGCTGGCGGGCCATGCCGCCGACCGCGCCCAACTGATGCAGCAGCACAAGGGCGGCACGCTGAAGCTCACCGCATCCTCCGCTGCGGGAACGATCGACCCGCACATCAACTACGAATTGAAGTTCTGGCAGCTCTACCAGTGCTGCGTCTATGACGGCCTCGTCACGTTCAAGAAGATCACGGGTCCGGACAGCAACTCGGTGGTTGCCGATCTCGCCGAGAACCTGCCTGCCATCAGCGACGACGGCAAGACCTATACGTTCAAGCTGAGGCAGGGGGTCAAGTTCTCCAACGGACAGGAACTGACCGGGCGCGACGTGGTCGCTTCCTTCGAGCGGCTGTTCAAGGTGAACAATCCGAACGCCGGAAGCTGGTTCAACTCGATCGTGGGCGCCGATGCCTGCCTCAAGACTCCGGCCACCTGCTCGCTCAAGGACGGCGTGGTGGTCGATGACGCAGCCCACACCGTGACCATTCACCTCACCGCGCCCAGCGCCGAGTTCCTGTACCAGCTCGCCACCCCGTTCGGCACCATCCTGCCGGCCGACACGCCGGCCAAGGATCTCGGCACCTCGCCCGCTCCCAGCACGGGCGCCTACATGATCGCCAGCTACGACCCGAACAAGGCGCTGGTGTTGAAGCGCAACCCTTATTTCAAGGAGTTCAGCGCGGATGCGATGCCGGCGGGCTATCCGGACGAGATCGTCGAATCCTATGGTCTGCAGGACGAGGCGGAGGTCACCGCTGTCCTGAACGGGCAATACGACTGGATGTTCGACGAGAAGCCGCTCGACCGCCTCGCCGAGCTTGGCACCCAGCACGCGAATCTCGTGCATGTGCATCCGCTGCTGGCCTACTATTACATGCCACTCAACGTGAACATTCCGCCGTTCAACAATTTCAAGGCGCGCGAGGCGGTCGCGTATGCCGTCGATCGCAATGCCATCGTCAAGCTGTGGGGCGGATCGCGGCTCGGCACGCCGCTTTGCCAGCATCTGCCGGAGGGGATGCCGGGCTTCGTCGCCTATTGCCCGTTCACAAAGAATCCCGGTTCCGGCAAGTGGACGGCACCTGATCTGGCGAAGGCCAAGGAACTGATGAAGGAGTCCGGCACGGCTGGCCAGAAGGTCACCGTGATCAGCACCGACAAGGTGGTGGAAAAAAGCATCGGCGAGTACCTGGCGAGCGTTTTGCGTACGCTCGGATATGACGCACAAGCCAAGGCGATCTCGGCCAACATCCAGTTCACTTACATCCAGAACACCAACAACAAGGTGCAGGCGAGTCTGACTGACTGGTACCAGGATTATCCGGCACCGTCCGATTTCATCTACGTCCTGTTTGGCTGCGACAGCTTCCACCCTGGATCGGACAGCTCGATCAACATCTCCGGCTGGTGCGACAAGACGATCGACGCGGAGATGAAGAAGGCGCTAGCGACCGCCGTCGGCGATCCCAAGGCGGCATACGCGATCTGGGCCAAGGCCGATCACGACATCACCGACGCAGTGCCGGCGGTATCGCTGTTCCAGCCGAAATTCGTCGATCTGATCGGCAAGCGCGTCGGCAATTACGAATGGTCCGACCAGGTGCATATGCTGTTCAGCCAGGCCTGGGTGAGGTAGCCCGGCCTTGAGCGCCTCGGCGCTGCCGGCCAGCGGCCCGCCCGATCTTGCGTCGGGCGGGATGGTCGCGGCGCCGGCCGCCGGTCCGTGGCGCACCGCCGCGCGCAAGCTGCGCCAGGACCGGGCGGCGATGACGGCGCTGCTCGTCCTTGTCATCATCATCGTGGTCTGCACGCTGGCACCGCTCTATGCGCGCTATGCCTCGCGGCTCGACCCGTTCACCTCGAACATCGACGGCAGCATCAGCATCGGCGGGCAGGATGTGCCGGTGCTGCAACCGGAGACCGGCGGGTTGGGGCTCGGTCTGACGCCGATCGGCCCCACCTGGCACTGGCAGTATTTCCTGGGCGCCGACAGCCAGGGGCGCGACGTGATGGCGCGCCTGCTGTATGGCGGGCGCAGCTCGCTGCTGATCTCCGGTGTCGCGACCGTCATCTGTCTGGTGCTGGCGGGCGTGATCGGCACCGTCGCAGGCTTCGCAGGCGGCGTCCTGGATGCCACGCTGTCGCGCCTGCTCGACGTGCTGTGGGCGTTTCCCATCTATCTGCTGGCGATCTCGCTGTCGATCGTGCTGCTCAGCCAGAACGTCCATATCGGCCCGATCGAGCTCGGCTCGGGCAGTCTGGCATTGCCCATGCTGATCATCGGCATCGTCTATGTGCCTTACGTGGCGCGTCCGGTACGCGGACAGGTGCTGTCGCTGGTGCGCAGCGATTTTGTGCTGGCGGCCCGCGCCCTGGGCGTGCAGCCCTGGCGCATCCTGCTGCACGACATCACGCCCAACATCACCGCGACACTCATCGTCTTCGTGCCGCTGATGATGGCGCTCAACATGCTGACCGAGAGCGCCCTGTCGTTCCTGTCGATCGGCGTGCAGCCGCCCAACGCGTCCTGGGGCACCATCATCGAGGACGGGCAGACGTTGATCTACACCCGCCCGCTGGTCGCCATCGCACCCGGCATCGCCATTGTCATCACCGTGCTGGCGCTGAACGTGCTGGGGGACGGCGTGCGCGACGCGCTCGATCCGCGCGCCCGGCTGCGAGTACGCTGATGCTGTTCGCGGCCATCCGCCGCTTGGCGCAGATGATTTTCGTGATGCTGGGTATCAGCATCCTGGTGTTCCTGATCTTCTTTGCGACACCGGGCGCCGACCCGGCGGCGCGCATTGCCGGACGCAACGCCAGTCCCGAAGTGCTGCAAGCGGTGCGCCACAGCTTCGGCCTGGATCAATCCCTGCCCGTGCAATACGCCTTGCTGATGAAACGCCTGTTCGTCACGGGCGACCTCACCAGCTTCGTCAATCGCGGCGAGCAGGTGGTGCCCGCCGTGGTCGAGGCGATGCCGGCCACGCTTTCGCTAGTGTTGGGAGCGGCTGTGGTGTGGGTCGTCTTCGGCATCCTGATCGGACTTGTGGCCGCCGCCAACCGCAATCGATGGCCGGACCGGCTGCTGATGATCCTGGGCCTGATCGGCATTTCCATGCCGGTGTTCTGGGTGGGCGAGGTGGCCAACCTGATCACCCAGAACCGCTATCACGACACCTGGCTGTTCTCCTGGGTCCCGGCGCTCGGCTACACGCCGCTGACTGAGAATCCGTTTCTCTGGTTCAAGGGCCTGGTGATCCCCTGGATCACGCTGGCGATCCTGTATATCGGCATCTACGGTCGCGTGCTGCGCGCGAGCCTGATCGAGGCGTTCCAGGAAGACTACATCCGCACGGCCCGCGCCAAGGGCCTGTCGGAGCGGCGGGTGCTGCTGCGCCACGCGCTGCGTACCTCGCTCATCACCTTCGTCTCGCTGTTCGGGCTGGATTTCGGGGCACTCGTGGGCGGCGGCGCGCTGCTGACGGAGGTTGTGTTCGACATTCACGGTGTCGGCAAGCTGACAGTGGACGCGCTGCAGAACCTCGATCTGCCGTTCATCATGGCGACCGTCATGTACGCGTCCTTCTTCGTCGTCGCCGCCAATGCCGCGGTCGATATCATCTATGCGGCGCTCGACCCGAGGGTGCGCGTTGCCCGCGCCTGAACCCCTGCTGCGCGTGCGCGACCTCGCGGTGTCGTTCCGCTCCGAACGCGGGCTGCTGCGCGCCGTGCAGGGCGTGTCGTTCAGCGTCCGCGAGCGCGAGATCCTGAGCGTGGTGGGCGAGAGCGGCTCCGGCAAGACGCTGTCGCTGATGGCGGTGATGGGCCTGATCCGCGACCCGAACGCGGTCATCACCGGCTCGGTCCGCTTCCAGGGACAGGAGCTGCTCGGCTTGCCCGATCATGACTGGCAATCGGTCCGCGGCGAGAAGATCGCCATGATCTTCCAGGATCCGATGACCGCACTGACGCCGGTGTACACGATCGGCTGGCAGATCGCCGAGCAGGTGCGCGCTCATTCCCGTCTGTCCGCGCGTGCCGCCACGGCGCGCGCGGTCGAGTTGCTGGGCGAAATGGGAATGCCGAACCCGCGCCTGCAAGCCGGGCGCTACCCGCATCAGCTCTCGGGCGGCATGCGCCAGCGCGCGATGATCGCGATGGCGCTCTCCTGCAATCCGGCGCTGCTGATCGCCGACGAGCCGACGACGGCACTGGATGTCACGGTGCAGGCGCAGATCCTGCAATTGCTGCGGCGGCTGCGCGCCGATCATGGCTCGTCGATCGTGCTCATCACGCACGACATGGGCGTGGTGGCGGAAATCGCCGACCGAGTGATGGTCATGTATGCCGGCCGCATCGCAGAGCGCGCGGAACGCGAAGCGGTGTTCGCGCATCCGGGCCACCCCTACACGATGGGCCTGCTCGACTCGATCCCGCGCATGCACGGCGCCCGCCCGCATCGCCTGCCGTCGATCCCCGGCAGCCCGCCGCTGATCACCGATCTGCCGCAAGGCTGCCCGTTCCAGCCGCGCTGCCCGTCCCGGCACGACCGCTGCACCACCATGCCGCCACTGTTCAACCGCGATGGTCAGGAGATGGCGTGCTGGCTCGCCGAGGAGCGCGCCGGCTGGCCACCGGCGCGGCAAATCGTCGAGGCGGTATCGTGATCGATGCGCCAGCACCCGTGATCGAGGCGCGCGATCTGGCCAAGCATTTCCGCATCGGCGGCCGCTTCAGCCCGGGCGGCGTGCAGGTGGTGCACGCGCTCGATGGCGTCTCGCTCTCGGTCCGACGCGGCGAGACGCTGGCGCTGGTGGGCAAGTCCGGCTGCGGCAAGTCGACTCTCGGCCGCTGCCTGCTGCGGCTGTACCGCCTCAGCGGTGGCACACTGCGTTTCGACGGCACCGACATCACGACGATGAGCGAGCGCCGCCTGCGACGGCTGCGGCCGCGCATGCAGATGGTGTTCCAGGATCCCTATGCCTCGCTCAATCCGCGCCGGCGCGTGGGCGAGCTGATCGCCCAGCCGCTGCGCGTGCATCGCCGCTGGGGCCGCGCGCGGATTACCGAGCGGCTGGCCGAGCTGATGGCGCTTGTGGGCCTGCCGCGCGAGCATCTGGCGCGCTTCCCGCACGAATTCTCCGGCGGCCAGCGCCAGCGTATCGGCATCGCCCGGGCACTGGCACTCGACCCGGGGCTGGTGATCGCCGACGAGCCGGTATCGGCGCTCGATGTCTCGGTGCAGGCACAGATCGTCAACCTGCTGATGGATTTGCAGGAGCGGCTGGGGCTGACCTACGTGTTCATCGCGCACGATCTGTCGGTAGTGCGGCAGATCGCCCGTCGGACGGCGGTGATGTATCTCGGCACCATCGTCGAAACCGGTCCCACCGAAGCGGTGTTCACCCGCCCGGCGCATCCCGTACACCGACGCATTGATCTCGGCGGTGCCGGAGGCAGAGACCGAGCGGCGGCGCGGTCGGATCGTGCTGGGCGGCGAGGTGCCGAGCCCGCTGGCGCCGCCACCGGGTTGCCGCTTCCACACACGCTGCCCGCGCGCCGAGGCGCGATGCCGCATCGAGGTGCCGCTGCTGCGCGACTTCGATGGCGGCCGGGCGGTCGCCTGCCATTTTCCGCTGGAGGGGAGCGGCGCGAGTGGGTAAGTCGGCGGCCTGTCAGGGCAGATGCAGAACGTTGCGAGCGTCGATCAGCGGATTGCAGGTGGCATGCACGAGTGCAACGCCCTGAAGCGGTCAGTTTGCCGCGCTCGGCGCCAGGTGTCGTATTGGAGCGCCATGACGACGAAGGTGAACGCGGCCGCGGCAGTCCATTGCAGGTTCGACGGATCGTGCATGACGACCGCATGAAAGACCACCGCTCCGACAAACGCGGAAACGCCCAAATCGCCGCGAACAAGCCAGTGCAGTCCCACAATCTGCGATGTTTCGGCAATTGGCGCGACGATAACCGCGCGCCTCGGCGTCGTCGAACGCGCGCCGTTGCTGCCCTTAGCGCGGCGCCCGGCCGAAGGAACATCTTCATTGCTCGAATACAGCTGTCGGCCCGTATAGCGCCGCGAGCAGTCGCTTCTCAGCGCGTCTCGAGCGCGCGGTTCGGCCTATGGTACGGTCGGTGCTAGCCGTCACGGGCCCGACGAGGGTCGACCATGCATGTATGCCGCGCGTCCACTGCGTCACCTGGAAGCCGGACGGATTTGGCGCCGTCCGCACGGGAGGTGTCGTCGTCGGATGATAATCGGCTCCAGGCGGGTGCGTCGCCTGCATCTCGGCATCGTGACGGGCCTCGCAGCCGAAGCCCGGATCGCCGCCAGGCTGGGACGTGCAGCCTATCGGCGAGCCGAAGCGGCCGCCGAGCGCCTGATCGGCCGGGGGTGCCACGGACGCTGCTGAGCTTCGGCCTGGTGGGCGGGCTCGATCCGGCCCTGCGTGCCCGGCACGGTTCTGCTCCCCTCGGCCATCCTCTCGCGGAAGCCGAGATTTTCCAGGCCGACCCCGCGCTCTCATCGGCGAATTTGGGGCAAGGCCACCCCGAGCCGCTGCTCGACATGCCCACCATCGTCGTCACGCGCGAGGAGAAGGCCCGCCTGTTCGCCGCCACGGGCGCCGTCGCCTGCGACATGGAGAGCGGTGCCGTTGCGCGGGTCGCGGCCCGGCACGGACTGCCGTTCGCGGTGTTGCGCGCGATCTGCGATCCCGCGGGCGTTCGCTCCCGCCTGCAGCACTGGTGGCACTTGACCAGCAGGGCGCCATCGGCATCGCCCGCGTGCTGGCCTCGCTCGCGCGCGACCCCGAGCAGCTTCCGGGACTGCTCAGCCTCGCCCGCGACGCCGCGCGGGCGCGCGGCGCGCTAGTCCGCCGCGTCCGCGAGATCGGGCTTCGCGGGGGCCTTGTGCTTTAGCTTCTGCATCATTTCGGTGACGTGGCGGCTGAACACGTATTCCGCCGGGCGCTGCCGCGACAGGTCGATCTCCGGCGCCATCGGCCCCTCCACGCGGGGGCCGCGCAAGGCTAGCCGCGCCACCTGCACCGGATGCTTCACCGCCTGCACGACGGCGGTCGCCTCGTAGCCGCTATGCACCATGCAATTGGCGCATTTCTCGTAATTGCCGGTGCCGTACAGTTCCCACTGCGTGGTGTCCATCAGCTCGGCGAAGGTCTTGGCGTAGCCCTCGCCCAGCAGGTAGCAGGGGCGCTGCCAGCCGAACACGTTGCGCGTGGGCTTGCCCCACGGCGTGCAGACGAACTCCTGGTTGCCGGCCAGGAAGTCCATGAACAGCGGCGACTGGGTGAAGCGCCATGCCTTCCCGCCACGCCGCCGCGGGTCGTGCTTCAGGATGTCGCGGAACACTTGCTTGGTCTTGCGCCGGCTCAGGAAATGCGCCTGGTCGGGTGCCCGCTCATAGGCGTAGCCGGGCGAGGTCATGATGCCGTCCACGCCCATCGCCGTGACGTCGTCGAAGAACTTCGCCACCCGCTCCGGCTCGGCGCCGTCGAACAGCGTGCAGTTGATCGACAGGCGGAAGCCGCGCCGCTTGGCCTCGCGGATCGCCGCCACGGCGCGGTCGTACACGCCGTCCTGCGACACCGCGCGGTCGTGCATCTCGCGGTCGCCGTCCAGATGCACGTCCCAGGAGAAGAACTTGTTCGGCTTGAACAAATCCATCTTCTTTTCGAGCAGCAGCGCGTTCGTGCAGAGATAGACGAACTTCTTGCGCGCCAGCAGGCCCTCGACGATCTGCGGCATTTCGCGGTGCAGCAGCGGCTCGCCGCCGGCGATGGCGACCACGGGGGCGCCGCATTCGTCGGCCGCTCCCAGCGCGTCCTCGACCGACAGGCGCTGGTTCAGGATTTCCGCCGGATAATCGATCTTGCCGCAGCCGGCGCAGGCCAGGTTGCAGCGGAACAGCGGCTCCAGCATCAGCACCAGCGGATAGCGCTTGCGGCCGAGCAGATGCTGCTTGACGACATAGGCGCCGACGCGCGCCACCTGATTGAGCGGAACCGACATCAGTCTCTCCTCGATCCTCAGGCGTCGGCCAGCTCGGCCGGAAAGCGGAAACGCACGTCCTCTGCCACGCCATCGAGCGTTGCCACCTCGATCTCGCCGAAGCCGCGCAGGCCGTCGATGACGCCCTGCACCAGCGTCTCCGGTGCCGAGGCGCCGGCCGTCAGCCCCACGGTGGCCGCACCGTCGAACCATTCTCGTTTCAGGGCCGCGGCGTCGTCGATCAGATAGGCCGGCCGGCCGAGATCCTGGCCGATCTCGCGCAGCCGGTTCGAGTTGGAGCTGTTGCGGCTGCCCACGACCAGGATAACGTCCACCTGGCCCGCGAGATCGCGCACCGCCTGCTGCCGATTCTGTGTCGCGTAGCAGATGTCGCGCACGTTCGGTCCGACGATGGCGGGGAACCGCTCCTTCAGGGCCGCGATGATGCCGCGCGTGTCGTCCACCGAGAGCGTCGTCTGGGTGATATAGGCCAGGTGGTCCGGCGTGCCGGGGGCGAGCTTCGCCACGTCGGCCACGGTCTGCACCAGATGGATCACGCCCGGCACCTGGCCGATCGTGCCCTCGATCTCGGGATGGCCGGCATGTCCGATCAGGACGATCTCGCGGCCGGCGGCGGCGTAGCGGCGGCCCTCGTTATGGACCTTGGCGACCAGCGGACAGGTGGCGTCGATCACCGGCAGCCCGCGCTCGCGCGCCACCTCCTCCACCCGCTGGGCCACGCCGTGCGCCGAGAACACGGTCATGGCACCCGGCGGGATCTCGTCCAGCTCATCGACGAACACGGCACCCCGGCTGCGCAGATCCTCGACCACGTGCCGGTTATGCACGATCTCGTGGCGCACATAGACCGGCGGGCCGTATTTCTTCAGCGCCCGCTCGACGATCTCGATGGCCCGTTCCACGCCGGCACAGAATCCACGCGGCTGGGCCAGGATCACGCGCATCATGGTTCCGCCACTCCGCTGCCCGGCAAGGGCTGCGCATATAGCCGGTTGTCCCGCATCGCATCAATGACGGGCGGCACATGGCTGGGTTCAACCCCCGATATCGGTCCGGGCGCGCGCAATCCCGGGTCGCAAGCGGCGGCGAAGGCGGATATGTGTCACGCCGGCCACAGCTTCGGCGGACGGAAGGCACGGGCGGCATGACGGCGTATCGGGTGCAGGCAGGGCAGGCGACACTGGCCGAGACGATGGCCGCCGTCGCCGCCGACGTGGAGCAGGCGCTGGATCGGCTGCTGCCCATCCCGGAGGGTCCGGAGGCGCGGCTGACCGAGGCGATGCGCTACGCCGTGCTGGGCGGCGGCAAGCGGATGCGCGCTTTCCTGGTGATGGAGGGGGCGGCGATGTTCAATGTGGACCGGATTCAGGCCGCCCGCGTCGCCGCCTCGATCGAGATGATGCACGCCTATTCGCTGGTGCATGACGATCTGCCGGCGATGGACGACGACGATTTGCGCCGCGGCAAGCCCAGCACGCACCGCGCCTTTGACGAGGCGACGGCGATCCTCGCGGGTGATGCCTTGCAGGCGCGCGCCTTCGAACTGCTGGGCGAGCCTGCCACGCACCCGCTGGCCGAGGCGCGCTGCGACCTGGTCTGCGCGCTGGGCCTGGCCTCCGGGGCGCATGGCATGGCGGGCGGGCAGATGATCGACATGCTGGCCGAGGGTGCCGGCTTCGGCGAGGCGCAGATCATCCGCCTGCAAGCGCTCAAGACCGGGCGGCTGATCCAGTACAGCGCCGAGGCCGGGGCGATGCTGGGTCGTGCCTCGGTGACGCAGCGGCATCTCATGGCGGGCTATGGGCGCGACCTCGGGGCGGCGTTCCAGATCGCCGACGACCTGCTGGACGCGGTCGGCACCACCGAGCAGATCGGCAAGACCGCCGGCAAGGACGCGGCGACCGGCAAGGCGACACTGGTGGCCGTCATGGGCGCCGAGCGGGCCCGCCAGCAGGCCGCCCGGCTGGCCGAGCAGGCGGCGGCGCATCTGGACGCCTTCGGGCGCAGGGCGCAGAACGGCTGCGGGAGCTAGCGCACTACGTCGTGGCCCGGAGAGCCTGAGCAGAAGCGGCCTTGGCAACTCTACCATCACGGAGGGAAGCCAGAGCCACGCCCAGCATTGACAATCCCAGCGCGGCAAGTGCCGCCGGGCCGGGCGCCTCGCCCAGTGCCAGGAATCCCAACAATGCCGCTGCCGCGGGTGTCAGCGCGCCGATCAGCGATGCCCGCGACGCCCCCAGGCGACGGACCGCGATCCCGTAGGCGAACAGCGCGACGAGACCTGTCAGCACGCCCTGCACCACCGCCTGCAGCACAATGTCCCGCCACGGTGCAGCGACCAACCGCGTCCCGAAGAACGCCAGGTACAGGGGCGCCAGGCCCAGCAGCGACCAGGTGTTCACCAGCGCCGCCGCGTGCCACGCGCCGATGCCCGTGCTGCGCAGCGCCACCGTGAAGCAGGCCCAGAGTGCGGCGCCTGCCAGCAGCAGCAGATCGCCTCGCCAGGCCCCCGAAGGCCCGCCGCGGTCGAGTGTCGCGATGCAAACCACCCCCGCCGCGACGAAGGCGAAACCAATCCGGCGCCAGTGTCCGAACCGCTCGCCCAGGAACAGCGACGACAGGATCGCCACGAAGATCGGCATGGCGCTGACCATCACGGTCCCGACATGCGAGACCGGCGCCCATCGCATCGCCTGGGCGCTGATCAGCAGGAACGGCGCGCCGGCGCCGCCCACCATCAGGATCGTCCGTCCGGCCCCGATCCGGCGCAGCGCGAACCCGTGCTGCCATAGCACCGGCAGCAGCAGCAGACTCGCCACGCCGTAACGGATGAACGCCACGTCCGACGGTCCGAGGGTGGAGCGCACCGCCAGCCGGGTGCTGACGATCCAGCCGGACCAGATCGCCACCACCAGCAAGCCGGCCAGCACGCCGACCGTCGTGCCCCTCGTGCGGGCGCGCTCCTTCGGAATGCCGCCCCCAATCGCGGCGCGGGCCGGGGCGGTCACGACGCTACCTGGCAATGGGCCTCGATCCGGTAGCCGTCGGGATCGAGCGCAAATGCGGCGTAGTAACCCTCGCCGTAATCCGGCCGCAGCCCAGGAGCGCCATTGTCCTCGCCCCCCGCCTGCAATGCCGCCGCGTGGAACCGATCGACCGCTGATCGGGTCGGCGCGCAGAAGCAGACATGCAGGCCAGAGCGGCGGTCCCGCGACACCGGGTGCTCCGTTTGCAACAGCCAGAACGCCGCCTCGTCCGCCCCGTAGCCGAGCGAGTCCTCGGCGGCGCTCAGGCACTTACAGCCCAGCGGCTCCAGGACTGCATCGTAGAAGCGGCGCGCCACACTGATGTCACGCACGCCCAGGGACAGATGATCGATCACGTCAAGCTCTCCCAAAATACGGACCGGCCGCATGGCCGGTTATAACCGTTTACAGGGTTAGTGTATGCGCATCGTGGACCTTGTCAACCAGCATGGCGGTTAGTATCTTGAGCGAGATGGGTCTGAAGCGGACATGTTGAGTGGCGCCTCGCCGGCACGCGGTTACGTCGCGGCGCCTGCCGACGATCTGTGCCTGGCGTTCGCGGACACCCTTTACTGGCGAGGCACCGTGCGGCCGACCGAGGAACTGCGCGGCGTCGATGAGGTGCTGGACTGGCTGGGCAGCAACGGCGGGGTGGATCCGGCATCGATCGCCGAGGCGCGGGCTCGGTGCCGGTCCGACCCGGCGGCCGCATCATCCCTGCTGGCGGCGACCGTCAGGATTCGCGAGTCGATCTACGGCGTCTTCGCCGCGGCCGTGTCCGGGCGGGAACCGCCGGAAGCGGACTGGCAGGTTTTCGCCGCCGCCCTGCACGCGGCGCCCCCGCGGGCGTCGCTGTGCCGCCGCGAAGGACACTACCTGTGGGCGCTGGACGACGCTCGTGCTTCTGTCGAGATCTTGCTGGCTGGCGTGCTGTGGTCGGCCGCGGATCTGCTGGCGAGCCCGCGTCTCGATCGGGTCCGGCTTTGCGCCAACGAACGCTGCGGCTGGGTGTTTCTCGACGACAGCAAGAGCGCCAACCGGCGCTGGTGCTCGATGAGCGCCTGTGGCAACCGCGCCAAGGCGCATCGCCATTACCAGCGCAGCAGGGCCGATCAGACCTGAAGGAATGGCGTCAGCGCCACGCGCACCGTGGCCGAGCGCGCCGCTATCAGCACCGCCTGGACGGCACTCAGCGCCTGCCGGAAGTCCCGATTGACGACCACGTGATCGAACTCACCGGCATGGCCCATTTCCGCGCGCGCCGCCGCCATGCGTCGGGCGATCTCCGCCTCGTCATCGCCGCCACGCGCGCGCAGCCGCCCCTCCAGCTCGGACAGCGAAGGAGGCAGGACGAACACCCCCACCACATCGCCTGGCAGCGCCGCCCGCAACTGGCGGAACCCCTGCCAGTCGATGTCGAACAACACGTCGCGCCCGGCTTTCAGCGCCGCCTCGACCGGCGCGCGGGGCGAGCCATAGGAGCGGCCGAACACGGTCGCCCATTCCAGCAGTTCGCCAGCATCGGCCATGCGCGCGAACTCCTCGGGGCTGCGGAAATAGTAGTGCACCCCCTCCGCCTCGCCCGGCCGTGGTGCGCGCGTGGTGGCGCTGACCGACAGCGTGATGCCGGGCTCCGCCGCCAGCAGCGCCGAGGCGATCGAACTCTTGCCGGCGCCCGAGGGTGCGGCCAGCACCAGGCACACGCCGCGACGCGGCAGGTCATTCCACATTCTGCACCTGCTCGCGCAGCCGCTCGATGGCGGCCTTCAGCCGCAGCCCGGTATCGGTCAAGCCCGACCGACGCCGACTTGCTGCACAGCGTGTTCACCTCGCGATTGAACTCCTGCAACAGAAAGTCGAACCGCCGTCCCACCGCCCCATCCTCGGCCAGCAGCGCCCGTCCGGCCTGGATATGCGCGGCCAACCGGTCCAGTTCCTCGCGCACGTCCGAACGCGCGGCCAGCAGCGCCACCTCCTGCGCGATCCGCTCATCCGGCAGTCCGGGCAGCTCGGCCAGGAGCGGCTTCAGCGCGTCCAACATGCGCTGCTTCTGCGATGCCGGCTGTGCCTCGGCCTGCCGGATGGCGGTCGCGTGCAATGCTGCAATCTCATCCAGCAGCCCATCGAGGACCACGGCGAGCCGAGCCCCTTCCGCCGCGCGCGCCGCGACCAGCCATTCCAGCGCCTGCGCGAAGCCCGCCCGCAGCGCCTCCAGATGTCTGGCCGTCTCTGTTTCGTCGGCCCCGTCCGATGCCGAAACGGAAGGCCGCAGCACGCCCGGCAACGCCAGCAGCGCCTCGGCACGTGGCGCGGGGGCGCCCGGAATCCGCGCCGCGAGTTCCAGCGCCAGGACCAGCACCTGCTCCAGCGCCGCCGGGTCCGGCGCGAGCCGGTTCGGCTCGATCCGTTTCAGCGTCAGATTCGCCGTGACATTGCCCCGCCGCAACACGGCGCCGGCGGCCTCGCGCACGCTAGGCTCCAGGCCATCCAGACCCGCCGGCAGCCGCAGCCGCAGCTCCAGGCCGCGGCCATTCACGCTGCGCAGCTCCCAGATCCAGCCGATCCCGGCGGTTACGCCCTCGGCACGGGCGAAGCCGGTCATCGAAGCGGTCATGGCGGCATTCCGGCGAAATCCTGGACCAACATGCGGGGCGCCTCCTTAGCAGCCGCAGCCCGCTTGCGCGATCCCGCAACGGTCCTCACATGCGCAGGCGATCAGCAAGGAGACTGTCGTGACGCGCAGCAATCCGGGCACCCATTCCATCCAGGTGGGCGACATCACAGTGACCGCACTGAACGACGGCCAGTTCGAGGTCGCGACTGCGCTGGTGATCGGCCCCAGCGCCGAGGAATCCGAGGCGCTGCTGCGCAACAGCTTCCGCCCGGTGCCGCCGCGTGTCACCGTCTCGTGCTTCCTGCTCGAAACGCCAGAGCAGCGGGTGCTGATCGATACCGGCACCGGGGGCCTCTACGGTGCGGTCCTGGGCCATGCCGGCGAGAAGCTCGCGGCGCTCGGGGTCTCGCCCGGCTCGATCGACACGATTCTGCTGACGCATGCGCACGGCGATCACCTGGGCGGCATGCTCGATGCCGATGGGGCGCCGGTGTTCGACCGCGCCGAACTCCTCGTCCACGGCATCGAGGCCGAGTACTGGGCCAGTGACGACAACCGCGCCCGTGCCCCCGAGGCGAGCCGCCCCGCCTTCGACGTCGCGCGCCGCGCGCTCGCCGCCTTCGCCTCGCGCACGCGGCGGATCAAGGATGGCGAGACGGTGCTGCCCGGAATCATCGCCCGCCACCTGCCCGGCCACACGCCCGGACACACAGGATTCATGATTGCGTCGGGGGCGGACTCGCTGTTCATGTGGGCGGACGTCGTGCATCTGCCGGGCATCCAGTTCGCCCGTCCCGATGCCGGGGTGGCGTTCGATGTCGATGTCTCGCAGGCCCGCGCCACGCGGGCGCGGGTGTTCGACGAGGCAGCCACGGACGGGCTGCTGGTCGCCGGCATCCACCTGGATTTCCCCGTTTTTGGCCACGTTCTGCGGCGGGGCGCAGCCTACGCCTTCGAGCCGGTGGTCTGGTCGCCGCGTGCCACCGGCCTGCTCGCCTGACGGATGAGGGGGGCGTCACTCGAGGCCGCGAGACGGCGTTACGCCGAGGATCTGCGCCGATCCGGTTCCGTGCGCTCGTCCGCGGTCGTGGACGCGTTCGCCTCCGTGCCGCGCGAGCATTTTCTCGGCCCGAGGCCCCTGGACCGTCTTTTCAGCCGGCGGACATTCTGGCGAAACCGACGATCCGCGCGACCTCTACCGCAACGTCCTTGTGGCGATCGACACGGCACGCGGCATCAACAACGGCGAGCCGCTGCTCTGGGCGCTGCTGTTCGACCGGCTGGGTCTGGCGCAAGGCCAGCGCGTCGTCCATGTCGGCGCCGGAACGGGCTACTACAGCGCGGTCCTGGCGGAGATCGTGGGAGCGCAGGGTTCGGTCGAGGCGGTCGAGATCGACCCGGCGCTGGCGGAACAAGCCAGACGCAATCTGGCCGATCGACCGCAGGTGCTGGTCGCGGCGGCCGACGGCTTCGCCTACCGGCCACAGCCGCCGGCCGATGCCATCGTGGTCAATGCCGGAGTGGCGCATCTGCCGGCCGGCTGGCTCGACGGCCTGGCCGCGGAGGGCGGACGCCTGCTGGTGCCGTTCACGACCTCCGACCAGAACGGCGGCTTCCTGCTGATCCATCGCCAGCACGGCCAGGCGAGCCGCTATCCCGTGCAGTACCTCCTGCGCACCGGCATCATCTCGTGCGTCGGTGGCCGCACCGCCGAGGCCGAGGGGCTGCTGCGCGCGGCGCTGGCGCGCTCCGGGCTGGAGGCTGTGCGCTCGCTGCGGCGCGATCCCGAAATGCCCGACGCGACGTGCTGGCTGGAGGGCGATGGCTGGTGGCTTTCGACTGCTCCGGTCGAAGACACCGCAACGCCGCCTCTGTTCACGCTGGCCTGGCTGCCCGGCATCCGGCGCCACTGACCGATCCGTGTCAGCGCCGGGGGCAGCCCGCGAGGCGTGGGGGAACCGCCATTTCCGGCGCCAGGACCGCCGCGACCCGGCAGGGGTTGGGCCGCCGATGGCCGGGTGGTGCGGGCTGGCGGTTCAGGATCAGCCGCAAGACATGGCCGTTCGACAGCCGCAGCCGCAGCAATCCCAAGATCTGCATCCGCATCGCCAGCGGTCCCGGAGTGATGCCGGCGATGATCCCGGCCCCCAGTTCGGCCACCCGGGTTCGGTACTCGGCGGCGAGCTCGGGGGTATGGGAATGATACATGCCGACCGCCACCGCCCAGTCGCCCCCGGCGTCCGAATCGTGCAGCGCGCGCAGGTAGCGCGCGGCGTAGAGCGCGTTGGCCCACGGGTCGAAGGCGTCGTCGAGTGTCGCAAAGGCGTGCGGATGGAATTGCAGGTTCACCTGGAGGCAGCCGACATCGAGCGACCGCACGCCGCGCCCTGGCGCGCCTCCCGCATAGGCAACCGCCTGGGCGCGCGTAAACAACGCCACATCCACCCCGTCGGCGTCGATGCTCCACGGCCAGGGCCGCCACGCGCCGTCCACATCCCGCCGCCCGGTCTCGGCCAGGGCGATGCGGCCCATCAGCCCGTCCGGAATGCCGGCCAACACCCCGGCGGCGGCGGCGGCGGCCTCGCATTGAGCGACCGGCGAGCCGTCCTGCGGGTAGACGCGGCGCGCCTGCGCGGCTCCGGCCGCGATCAGCAGGGCGATCACAGCCAGCGCGAGCCGGCCCATGATCGCCTCAGCCGGCGTCGCGCAGCAGCTTGATCCGCCGACCCTCGACGCCGAGCGCGATTCGCCCGGCCTTGAGGGCCGCGGCATCGGCGCCGAAAATCTCCGCGCGCCAGCCATGCAGCGCCGGCACGTCCGGCGTTTCCTCGACCGCCAGCCGGTCGATGTCCTCGGACGAGGCCACCAGTCTCGGGGCCACGTCGTAGCGTTCGCAATTGGCCGCCAACAGCACTTTCAGCAGCGACACCAGGGCCGGCGACGGGCGCGGTCCGTCGCGCCCGCCCGGCGCCTCCGGCAGTGCGGCATCCGGCAGCGCCCGCGCCTCGGCGATGGCGGCCAGCAGCGAGGCGCCCATGCGTCCCTCCGCGAAGCCCCGCGTCATGCCGCGCACATGGCCCAGCGCCTCTGCCGTCTCCGGCGCGGTGGCGGCGATCTCCAGCAGCATCTCGTCCTTCAGGATGCGCCCGCGCGGCACATTGGACCGCTGCGCCTGGACCTCGCGCCAGGCGGCGATGGCGCGCAGCACCCCCAGCAGCCGGCGGTTGGAGGTGCGCGGCCGCAGCCGCTCCCACATCCGCTCCGGGTCGGCGCGATAGGTCGCGGGATCGGCGAGCTCAGCCAGTTCCTCGGCCACCCAGGCGAGGCGTCCCTCGCGCTCCAGCTTCTCGCGCAGCCGCCGGTACACCGGACGCAGCCAGGTCACGTCGGCCGCCGCATAGGCCACCTGGGCATCGGAAAGCGGCCGGCGGCTCCAGTCGCTGAACCGGTGCGCCTTGTCGATATGTCCGCCGGCGAGCCCCGACACCAGCGAGTCATAACCGACCTGGTCGCCGAATCCCGCGACCATCGCGGCGATCTGCGTGTCGAACAGCGGCGTCGGCGTGGCATCGAACAACTGCACGAAAATCTCGATGTCCTGCCGTGCCGCGTGAAACACCTTGACCACCGCGGGATCCGCCAGCAGGGCGCCGAGCGGAGCGAGGTCGAGCCCCGGCGCCTGCGCGTCGATGACCGCCACCTCGGCATCGCCCGCGAGCTGCACGACGCACAGCTCGGACCAGTAGGTGCGCTCGCGCATGAACTCGGTATCGACGGTGACGAACGCCTCGCTATGCAGCCGTTCGCACAGCGCCGCGAGGGCGGTACTGTCCGAAATCAGGAACGGGGCGGGAAAGCTCTCTCGGGGCTGACGGACCATCGAGGCTGGTTCTACACACGGCCCGACCCCGCCGGAAGCCGCCGCCGCAAAGGACGACCGATGCTGACCGTGACGCCCGACGCGCCGCCTGCCACAGCCCCGCACCCGGACGCGGTGTGGATCGACCTGCTCGACCCTTCGGACGAGGAGGCGCGGCTGGTCGCCGATCTCACCGGCCTGCACGTCCCCACCCGCGCCGAACTGTCGGAAATCGAGAGCTCCAGCCGGCTGCGGCGCCGTGGCGATGGGCTCTATCTCAGCCTTCCCCTCGCCATGCTGGGCGACTCCGTCAAGCCGCTCGGCTTCGTGCTGTCGCGCGAGCGCCTGGTCACGGTGCGATTCGCGACGCTACCGAGTTTCGAGGCACTCGCGGCGAGCTACCGCGCCGAGGACGCCCGGCCGGCCAGCAGCATGGAGGTCTTCCTGGCGCTGGTGGAGGGTCTGGTCGATGCCCTGGCCGACGTTCTTGAACGCGAAGGCGATACTCTGGACCGCGCATCGCGGCGCATCTTTCATCCCGCCTCCGGCACGGCCCGTCGTCCGGCTCGCGTGGACCGCGCCCTGCGCGGCATGCTGCGCGAGGTGGGGGCCGCCGGCGATCTGACGTCGAAGGTCCGCGACACGCTGCTGGGCGTGGGACGGGTCGCCCAATACGTGATGGGCAGCGTCGCCGACTGGATCGTGCCGGCGCAGCGCCTGCGCTTCGAGACGCTGCGCGCCGATATCACCTCGTTGACCGACTACCAGACGCACCTCTCCGACAAGGTGCAGTTCCTGCTGGATGCGACGCTGGGCTTCATCAGCATCGAGCAGAACAACACCATCAAGGTGCTGACGATCGTCTCGATCGTCGGCATTCCGCCCACCTTCGTCGCGAGCCTGTACGGCATGAACTTCCACGACATCCCGGAACTGTCCTGGAGCTTCGGCTACTGGTACGCCCTGGGCCTGATGGCGGTGACAGCCGTACTGCCGCTGGTCTGGTTCCGGCTGCGTGGCTGGCTGTAACGCCGGCCGCGCCTCCGCGCGTCCCTACCGACGCCACCAGCCGCGCTTGCGCTCCGCCACCGGCTCGCCCTCGGTGATGACGACCGGCTCGATGGCCGGGCCGACCACCGGCTCCGCCGGAAGCGCGGCCGCTTCCGGTTCTGGTCGAGCTTCCGGTTCCGGCGCGGCCGTCGGCGCGGGTTGCGCGGTCGGCGGCAACTCTGCCGGGGACGGGGGCGGGGGCGCGGGCGCGGGTTCCGCCTCGGCCATGCTCTCCGGTGGGCCGCCGGCGGGTCGGGCGGCCTGCGTCCGAGCGGGCTGCTCGGCTTCGCCGCTGGCAATGTCGATCATGTCGAAAATGTCGAAGGCGGCGCCGCCGAACGGGTTCGCCGGGGTGGGGCCGGCGTAGACGGGCGGCGCAAAGGGTTCCGGCGCCTCCGCAACCGGCGGCCGCCTCGTCGCTGACCGCCTCCTCGCCGTCACGGCGCCGGCGGCGGCCGCCGCGCCGACCACGTCTGCGGGCGCGCGGCAGGCCATTTTCGTCGAGGTCCGCCGGATCCAGGCTTGGCTGCTCGTTGCCGTCGCCGGACGCCGCGGCCGGCGCGGCCGGTTCCAGGTCGGCCGGGACTGGCTGATCCGGAGCGCCGATCGGTGCCGGCTCGCCGGGCTCCTGTTCTGCCTGCGCTGCCGGCACGGCCTCGGCCGCTGCTTCCTCGGCCTGCCCATTCTCGCGCCGGCCGCCCCGGCGTCTCCGCCGACGGCGGCGCCGGCGCTCGCCGTCCTCGGCCGAGCCGGACGCGGTATCCGTCGCGCGCGGCTCGTCATCCGCCTCGTCGCTCTCCTCGTCCTCGACCTCATCCTCATCCGCCAGGACGGAGGGCGGTGCTGCCGGAACGACCGGAATCGGAGCGGCTGCACGCGGTGCGACCTCGCCCATCGGCCGCACGCGGTCGATCCGCACCTGGCCGGGAACCAGCGCGTCGTCCTGGGCGAACTGCACCCGCATGCCGAAGCGCGCCTCGATCTCCGCCAGGCGGTCGCGCTTGTGGTTCAGCAGGTACATCACCACCGGCCCGCTGGCATGGACCATGATGACGGAGGCCTTCGCCTTGGCCCCCTCGTCCTCGATCGCGCGCAGCACGCTGATGGCGCTGCTGTCGGTGCTGCGGACATGGCCGGTGCCGCCGCAATGCGGGCACGGGTCGAAGCTGGTCTCGGCGAGCGACGGGCGCAGCCGCTGCCGGCTCATCTCCAGCAGGCCGAAATGGCTGATATGCCCGACCTGGATGCGCGCGCGATCGACCTTCAGCGCGTCTTTCAGCCGCTTCTCGACCGCGGCGTTGTGGCGGCGGCTCTCCATGTCGATGAAGTCGATGACGATGAGCCCGGCCAGATCGCGCAGGCGGAGCTGCCGCGCCGCCTCGTCGGCCGCCTCGAGATTGGTCCTGAGCGCCGTCTCCTCGATGTTGCGCTCGCGGGTCGAGCGGCCCGAGTTGACGTCGATCGCCACCAGCGCCTCGGTCTGGTTGATCACCAGATAGCCGCCGCTGCGGAGCTGAACGGTGGGGCTCAGCATCGCGTCGAGTTGCGTTTCGACCTGGTATTTCGCGAATAGCGGCTGGCCGCCCTGTCCGCCATCGGCGCCGCGCCACAGCCGCACCTTGTTGGCGTGGCTCGGCATCAGCATGCGCATGAACTCGTGCGCCGCGCGCCATCCCTCCTCGCCATCGACGACGATCTCGTCGATGTCGCGCGAATAGACGTCGCGGATGGCGCGCTTGATGAGGCTCGCCTCCTCGTAGATCAGCGCCGGGGCCACCGAGCGCAGCGTGTGCTCGCGGATATCGTCCCATAGGCGCATCAGGTATTCGCAGTCGCGCCGGATCTCGGGCTTCGGCCGGTTGGCGCCGGCGGTGCGCACGATCAGCCCCATGCCCGGCGGCAGGTCGAGTTCGGCGGTAACCTCCTTCAGCCGCTTGCGGTCGGCGGCCGAGGTGATCTTGCGCGAGATGCCGCCGCCGCGCGGCGAATTGGGCATCAGCACCGAGAAGCGCCCGGCCAGCGAGATATAGGTCGTGAGCGCCGCGCCCTTGGTGCCGCGCTCCTCCTTCACGACCTGCACCAGCACGATCTGCCGGCGATGGATCACCTCCTGGATGCGGTAGGTGCGCAGCAGGCGGCTGGCACGGCGGGCGCGCGCCTCATCCGCGCCGTCGCCGGCGCTGTCGTCGCCGCCGATGATTTCCGGGGGCGGCTGGTCGTCCGCCTCGGGAATGTCGAAGGCCGAGGGTTCGGCGGCGCCAGCACCCTCGAAGGCTGCCTCGGACGGTTCCTCGACCCCGGCGGCGACCGGCTCGGCTTCCAGTCTCCGCCCGGCGGGTCGGGCTCGGGCACGGTGCCGATCGCGCCAAAGCGTTCCTCGCGCGGGATCGCCGCGGGCTGCGCCGGCGTCCAGGGCCGCTCGGGCTGGTCCGCCTCCTCGCTCGCCGCCGGATCGGGCGCAGATCGGGCGCGGAGTCGGACGTGAGCGACTGCCGCTCCGCTCCTCGGCAGCCTCGGGACCGACGGCATCGGGAACGTCTGGAGCCGAGAACGCTCTCCGGCTCTGTATCGGCCACAGGCGGCAGGGTGGGCGCGGCGCCGCCTCGTCCGAATTGGACGAGAGCGGCGGACCCTCCGGCTCGTCCGGCTGCCGGGGCTGGGGCGTGGCGTGCTGTTGCACCGGTTCGCCGCTGGCGGCCGCGTCCTCCTCGGCTTCGGCAGCACGCGCCTCCTCGGCCTGCATGGCCAGCAGACGTTGCCGATCGGCAACCGGAATCTGGTAATAGTCCGGGTGAATCTCGCCGAACGCCAGGAAGCCGTGCCGGCCGCCGCCGTATTCGACAAACGCCGCCTGAAGGCTGGGCTCTACCCGGACGATCTTGGCGAGATAGATGTTGCCCTTGAGCTGCTTCTTGGTCGAGGTCTCGACGTCAAAATCTTCGAGCTTGTTATCGTCCAGCACCACGACGCGGGTTTCTTCCGCGTGCGTGGCGTCGATCAACATGCGCTTGGTCATAAGTGGGCCAACTCCGGAACGCCGCGCGGCCGCGCGCCCAGACCCCGTCTCGGGAGGGGATGGCGCAGCACGGGCTTGATGGGAACAAAAGCAGGGGCGAGCCGGTCGGGACGACGGCCTGCCGCCGGCGCCTGGATGGCGCCGTGGGAAATCCGCTGGAGAGCGTGACCTCGCCCGCATGCGACTGCGCCACGGCCGCGTGGCGGCGTCCGGCGACAGCGATCATGGGAGTCTGCAGGGAGGTCATCGGATCCTTTTCCTGTGGGCAGGCGCGCCCCGCGACGGAACGCGACCCCTGATAGATAGGTCGAACCGCCCGCGTTGCAGCGCGAGCGGCACAGCAGCCGGGATGTCGCAAGGCGACCAGGTCACGGCGGGATGCCGGGCACAGGCTGGCGGCGCGACACCGCGCCCGAGGCTGCACATGCCCGACAGGCCGGTACCTTGGTCCAAACCGCCCGCCACCGCAAGCCTGGGCAGCGAACGGGTTCATCCTGCATGCACGAAACCGCGCAACATCAACATCGAACGTGCAATTCCCGATGTAGCATGATAGAAGAGCTTCGCGAAGCCATCGATCGATGGAGCCGACCCTGTGATCAGCCGCCGCGCCTTGCTTGCTCCCACTCTCCTGCTGCCCGGCACGCTTGCCTGCTGGAACGCCGCCGCGGCCACCATGCGCCGGCCGCGCGCCGCGCATGGATAAGAATCCTCTGGTGTTCCTCGATCCGGGGCATGGCGGGAAGGATCCCGGGGCGATCGGGATCTCCGGCACCTATGAGAAGCACGTGGCCTTCGCCGCGGCGCAGGAGTTGCGGCGTCAGTTGCTGGCCAGCGGGCGGTACCGGGTCGCCCTGTCGCGCTCCGGCGACGAGTTCATCCCGCTCGAGGAGCGAGTGGCGATCGCCCAGGGTCACGGGGCGGCAATCTTTGTTTCCATGCATGCCGACGCGCTGCTGGACCATTCGGTGCGCGGCGCCAGCGTCTATACCCTGGCGGCGAAGGCGTCGGACGCGCAATCGGCGGCCCTGGCTCGCCACGAGAACGCGGCCGACCGCTTCGGCGGCGGCCATTTCCGCGGCATCTCGCCCGAAATCGCCAGCATCCTGGCGAGCCTGGTTCGGCAGGAAACCCGCACCGGTTCGGCGCGGATGGCGCGCAGCATCGTGGACGAGTTCCAGCACGGTGTGGGATTGCTGCAGAACCCCGACCGCCACGCCGCCTTTGCCGTGCTGAAGGCGGCCGACATCCCGAGCGTGCTGGTCGAAATGGGCTTCATGTCGAACCGGCAGGACGAGGCGGCGTTGCGGCAGGCGAGCCATCGGGCGGTCGTCGCCGCGGCGATGCACCGCGCGATCGACGATTTCTTCGCGCCGTCCGGCACGGTCCGCATGGCTGGCTGACGCGGCGGGCGGGAGAGCCCGATCGCCGCCGCTACTTCGCGGCTGCGAAAGGGGCTAGTCTGCCGTCATGATGCCTCCCCTTCACGCCGGCGAGCGTTTGGCGCGGACCTCCGACGCGGCCCCCGAGCGCCATCATGGCGGCGACCACGGGGACGGACCGGGCCGCGGCCAGCGCCACCCGTCTGGCCGACGGCCAGTGTCAGGCGCCGCTCGCTGGCTCGGCCGCCTCGCCCAGGTCTTTCTGGCCATCGTGGTCTTCGGCGCGCTCGCGGGCGGCGTCGTGGCCTACGGGGCGTATCGTCACTACAGCGCCGACCTGCCGGACGTGAACCGGCTGCTGGCCTACCAGCCGCAGGTGATGAGCCGGGTCTATGCCGGGGACTCCCGGCTGCTCGCGGAACTGGCGACCGAGCGGCGCATCTTCGTCCCCTATACCGCCATCCCGGACCTCGTGAAGCGCGCCTTCCTGGCGGCCGAGGACCAGAACTTCTTCGTCCATGGCGGCGTCGATCCGCTCGCCATCCTGCGCGCCGGGGCGACGGACCTGCTGCACTATGGCCAGGGCCGCCGCCCGGTCGGCGCCTCGACCATCACCCAGCAGGTCGCCAAGAACATGCTGCTGGACAACCAGGTGTCGCTGTCGCGCAAGATTCGCGAAGCGCTGCTAGCCATGCGCATCGAGCGCACGCTGTCCAAGGACCGTATCCTCGAACTCTATCTGAACGAGATCTATCTGGGCGAAGGCGCTTATGGCGTCGCGGCCGCGGCACAGACCTATTTCGACAAGCCGCTCGATGCGCTGACGCCGGCCGAGGCGGCGTTCCTCGGGGCGCTGCCGAAAGCGCCCAACAACTACAACCCGCAGCGCTTCCCCGATGCCGCGCGCGATCGTCGCAACTGGGTGCTCGATCGCATGGTCGGCACAGGCGCGATCACCGCGGCCCAGGCGGCGCAGGCGAAGCAGGAGCCGGTAGCGCCCGCCGTCAACCGGCGGCCAGACATGGTCACCGGGGCCGATTTCTTCGCCGCCGAGGTGCGCCGCCAACTGATCGACCGCTTCGGGCCGGAGCAGGCGATGCAGGGCGGCCTCACGGTGCGCACCAGTCTCGACCCGAAATTGCAGAAAGCGGCGGACGCGGCGCTGCGCGCCGAATTGATGCGCTACGACCAGGCGCATGGCGGCTGGCGCGGGCCGGTTGCACGTCTGCCGGCCGACCAGGCGGCGGGTGCCGACTGGGCCCCGGCACTCGCGACCGTGACCCGGCCGGCCGGCATGCTGCCGGACTGGCAGCTCGCCATCGTCACCGCCATCTCTCCCGGCTCGGCCCGGCTGGGCGTGGTCGACCGAAATTCGGCGCGGGTGCTGCCCATGCTGCTCTCCGATCTCTCCTGGGCGCGGCCGTCGCATGACGGCACGCTGGGCCCGGCGCCGCGCCGGATCGGCGACGTGCTGAGCGTGGGCGACGTGGTCATGGCGCAACTGGCGCCCGCGGCCCAGACCGGGGCCAGGTCGGCGCCGGAGCGACTGCTGCTGCGCCAGATCCCGAAGGTCGAGGGTGCCTTGGTTTCGCTCGATCCGACCACCGGGCGGGTGCTGGCCCTTGCCGGCGGCTGGTCGTACGAGCAGAGCCAGTTCAACCGTGCGACCCAGGCGATGCGCCAACCGGGATCGAGCTTCAAGCCGCTCGTCTATCTGACGGCGATGGAGCAGGGCATCTCGCCCTCGCAGCATTTCCTTGATGCGCCGTTCGTGCTGAACCTGAGCGACGGCACGCAATGGCGGCCGGGCAATTACGAGCAGGACTTCAACGGCTCGGTTCCGCTGCACGTAGCGCTCGAGAAGTCGCTGAACCTGGTGACCGTACGGGTGGCTGCGCGCGTGGGCATGGATGCGGTCGCGGCCAATGCCGTCGCCTTCCACGAAGTGGATTCCATGCCGCGCGTGCTGCCGGCAGCCCTCGGTGCGGTGGATACCACCGTGCTGCGGCAGGCCGGGTTCTATGCGGCCCTCGATGAGGGCGGCCGCGAAGTGCAGCCGACGCTGATCGACACCGTGCAGGACCGCGACGGGCACGTGATCTATGCCGCCCCCGGCATCGCCTGCCAGGGCTGCGACGATCCGGCGCAGCCGCCCACCCTGCTCGATCAGCGAAAGCAACTCGCCGATCCGGCCAGCGCCTTCCAGGTGGTGATGATGATGCGCGGGGTGGTCGAGCGCGGCACCGGTGTTCCCGCGGGCCAGGGTCTGGGGCACCAGATCGCCGGCAAGACCGGCACGACACAGGATTTCAACGACGCATGGTTCGGCGGCTTCACGCCCGGCCTCGTGACGATGGTGTGGATCGGCTTCGACAACCCGGCAAGTCTTGGCAACAACGAGACCGGGGCGCAGCTCGCGGCTCCGGTGTTCCACGACTACATGGCCGAAGCCCTGAAGGGCCGCCCCGACCTGAAATTCGTGCCGCCGCCGGGCGTCACCATCGCCTCCTATGACAGCGGCTTCGGCACCGTGACCGACGCCTTCAAGCCCGGCCAGGTGCCGGGCGCTTCGAGCGGCAATGTCGCCTCCTCGGCCGAGGCGCAACTGGGCAGCGCAAGCGGCGGCGGCGGGGACAGCGGCGGCGCCGGAGGGGCGACCGGCGGCACTGCGGCGGGGGTCGACAGCGGCCTCGGCGGTCTGTACTAGCCCGCGCCATGTCCACCGAATCCGACGCGACCGCCGAGCAGATCAAGCAGTCCGTGGCGCTGCTGAGGAGGCATCTTTGACTGGGATGCCGCGATTGCCCGCCTCGATGAGCTGAACGCCCGCGCCGAGGATCCGGCGCTGTGGAACGACCCCACCGCAGCACAGAGCCTGCTGCGCGCGCGCACAAGACTTGCGGACGGCGTCGAGGCGGTGCTGCGCCTGGAACGCGAGACCGCCGACGCGGTCGAGCTGATCGCCATGGCAGAAGCTGAATCCGACACGGCGATGGTGGCCGACGGGATTGCCGCCCTGCGCGGCCTCGCCGCCGAGGCGGAGCGGCGCGGCACCGAAAGCCTGCTGTCCGGCGAGGCGGACGCCAACGACGCCTACATGGAGATCAACGCAGGCGCCGGCGGCACCGAGGCGCAGGACTGGGCCGAGATGCTGATGCGCATGTACACGCGCTGGGCCGAGCAGCACGGCTACCAGGTCTCGCTGCTCGACAGCAGTGAGGGCGAGCAGGCCGGCATCAAATCGGCGACCTTGCAGGTCAGCGGCCCCGCCGCCTATGGCTGGCTCAAGACCGAGGCCGGGGTGCATCGGCTGGTGCGCATCAGCCCGTTCGACGCGGCGGCGCGGCGGCAGACCAGCTTCGCCTCGGTCTGGGTCTATCCGGTGGTCGATGACAGCATCGAGATCGAGATCGACCCCTCGGATCTGAAGGTGGACACCTACCGCTCCTCCGGCGCCGGCGGGCAGCACGTGAACAAGACCGAGAGTGCGATCCGCATCACGCATATCCCGAGCGGAATCGTCGTCGCCTGCCAGACCGACCGCAGCCAGCACCGCAACCGTGCCACGGCGATGGGGATGCTGAAGGCGCGGCTGTATGAGGCCGAGCTGCAGAAGCGCGAGGCTGCGGCGAATGCGACCGAGGCGGCCAAGACGGATATCGGCTGGGGCCACCAGATCCGCAGCTACGTGCTGGCGCCGTATCAGATGGTGAAGGATCTGCGCACGGGCGTCGAGAAGAGCAACCCGGACGCGGTGCTGGACGGTGCGCTGGACGATTTCATGGCGGCCGCCCTGGCGCAGCGGGTGGGTGCCACCCGTTCGGAGGCGAGTGCCACGGCGCAATAGGATTGCACCGCAAGCCGCGGAGTGTTGCGGTCCAGGTGACACGCCATCTTTCCCGACAGACACCATGTTCGGGAGAATGACCATGAATGCCCTGGCGCCGATGAGTTCACGCCCCGCCGAGAACGACCGGATCACCCCCGCCTTCGCCACGGATGCCGCGCGCCTGGAGGCGGTTCGCTGGCGTGATCCCGCAGCGGACGGCGTGTTCCTTTATTCGGTCTCGACGACCGGCGTATATTGCCGCCCGTCCTGTGCCGCTCGTCCGGCGCGACGCGAGAACATCGGCTTCTTCGACACGCGCGAGGCGGCCGAGCGGGCCGGATTCCGCCCATGCAAGCGCTGCCGCCCGGACCTGCCGCCACGGGCTGAACGCGAGGCGGCGCTGGTGGCAGATGCCTGCCGGGCGATCGAGACCGCCGACGAGCCGCCGAGCCTTGCGGCTCTGGCGGCGGGTGCCGGCCTCAGCCCGCACCACTTCCACCGCCTGTTCCGCCGCGTCGCCGGTGTCACGCCAAAGGCTTATGCCAGTGCGCAGCGCCAGCGCCGGGTGCAGGAGGCGCTGCATGACGGCAGCGCCGTAACCGCCAGCCTGTACGAGGCCGGCTTCAACTCCTCCGGCCGCTTCTACGAGGCGGCGGATTCGATGCTGGGCATGACACCCTCGGCCTATCGGGCGGGCGGCAAGGACGAGGTGATCCACTATGCCACGGGCCGGTCCTCGTTGGGCACGGTCCTGGTCGGCGCCACGGCGCGGGGCATCTGCGCCATCCTGCTGGGCGACGATCCCGAGCCGCTGCTCGACGATTTGCGGGCGCGGTTTCCGCGCGCCGCCCTGCGCGCGGGCGCATCCGGCTTTGCGTCCCTGGTCGAACAGGTCGTGGCCTTCGTCGATGCGCCGGGTGCGAGCGACAGTTTTCCCTTGCCGCTCGACATTCGCGGCACCGCCTTCCAGCGCCGCGTCTGGGAGGTGCTGCGCGCCATCCCGCCCGGCACGACGCTCAGCTATCGCGACGTGGCCGCACGGATCGGCCAGCCGGCCGCGATCCGGGCGGTGGCCGGGGCCTGTGCCGCCAACGCGCTCGCGGTCGCGGTGCCCTGCCACCGCGTCGTCGCCGCCGACGGCGCCACGTCCGGCTATCGCTGGGGCGTGCAGCGCAAGCGCCGGCTGCTCGAACGCGAGGGTGCCCGATGACCCCGGTGGCCGCACGGGTGGCGAGGCTCGACTGGGACCGCATCGCGGCCGAGCTTGACGCGCGCGGCAGCGCCACCACCGGCGCCCTGCTCACATCGACCGAGTGCGAGGCGCTGGTGGCCGACTATGACGATGAGCGGATTTTCCGCAGCCGCGTCGTCATGGCACGGCACGGCTTCGGGCAGGGGGAATATAAGTACTACGCATATCCACTGCCTGCTGCGGTCGCGGCCCTGCGCGAGGCGCTCTACCCCCGGCTTGCCGCCGTGGCGAATTGCTGGGAGGCGGCGCTTGGCCGAGCCGGCCTGCTTTCCTGCGAGCCACGCGGACTACCTCGCGCGCTGCCACGCGGCCGGGCAGATACGGCCGACGCCGCTGCTGCTGCGCTATGGCGAGGGCGATTACAACTGCCTGCACCAGGATCTGTACGGTGACCTGTTCTTTCCATTGCAGGTGGCATTCCTGCTGAGCCGCCCCGGCGAGGATTTCTCCGGCGGCGAGTTCGTGCTGACCGAGCAGCGGCCGCGCATGCAGACGCGCGCGGAGGTCGTGGGCTTGGCGCAGGGCGAGGCCGTGGTGTTCGCGGTCAACCAGCGGCCGGTGCAGGGCACGCGCGGAGTTTATCGCGTGGCCATGCGCCACGGCGTCAGCCGGCTGCGCTCGGGACGGCGGCACACGCTGGGGGTGATTTTCCACGATGCGCGCTGAGGCCGATTTGTTCGGGGCGGATGCCTGCATGGAGAGGCTGGCCGAGGGCGCTGTGTTGCTGCGCGGCTTCGCCGCCGCGTGCGAAGCGGCGCTGCTGGCCGAGATCGCGGGGATCGCCGAGGCAGCGCCGTTCCGTCACATGCTGGTGCCGGGCGGGCACAGCATGTCGGTGGCGATGACCGGCTGCGGCCAGGTGAGCTGGGTCTCGGACCGCGAGGGCTATCGCTATGCGCCGCGCGATCCGCTGACCGGGCGGGCGTGGCCGGCATTGCCTCCGGTCATGCTGGACCTCGCGGCGCGAGCGGCGAAGGCGGGCGGGTTCGCGGGCTTCGTGCCGGATAGCTGCCTGGTCAACCGGTACGAACCGGGCGCGCGCATGGGACTGCACCAGGACCGCGACGAACGCGACATGAGGCAGCCGATCGTTTCCGTCTCTCTGGGATTGCCCGCAACGTTCCTGTGGGGCGGCGCGCGGCGCACCGATCCGGCACGACGGATCGGGCTGGAGAGCGGCGACGTGGTGGTGTGGGGCGGGCCGGCGCGACTGGCGTTCCACGGCATCGCGCCGTTGCGGGCGGGGATGCACGAGCCGACCGGCGACTGCCGGTTCAATCTGACGTTTCGGCGCGCCGTGTAGTTGCCGCCGCCTCTTTTCGCCCGAAGCTCAGGTGCTTGACGATCTATGAACGATCATACATGATTTATGAGCGAGCGGCCATGCGGGCAGTTCGGTCGCAGTGACGAACATTGGGACGGGACGATCGGGGAGCAGTCATGGGCGTCTGGCCACTCGATACGACCGGCGCGGGCAGCACAATGACCCCGGCCGGCCGCCCCCGTGATGGTGTGCGGCGCTCGATCCGCTCGCTATCGGGCGCGCGAGAGTTCGGCCTCTCGATTTCGCTCATGATCCTGATCGTCCTGTTTTCGTATCTTTCGCCCTACTTCTTCAGCCTGGAAAACTTCATCGATATCGTCCGCCAGGTCTCCCTCATGGGCATCATCGCCATGGGCATGACCATGGTGATCGTGGCCGGTGAAATCGATCTGTCGGTCGGTGCGGTCTATGCCGCCGCTTCCCTGATCGCGGCAGCATGCATGTTCGGCGGCGTACCGGTCTGGATCTCGGTCGCAATCGGGCTCATCGTCGGCGCCGGATTCGGCGCGTTGAACGGTCTGCTCACCACCTGGGTCCAGATCCCGTCGCTGATCGTGACACTCGGCATGATGAGCGTCGCCCGCGGCTTTGCGCTCATCATCAGCAATGCGCGGGTGATGACGCTCTCGCCCCGAACGATTCACGATACGACCCTGCCCGCCTTCATCTTTCTCGGGCAGGGGCGGCTCTTCGGCGTACCGATCATGTCGCTCTGCTTCGTGCTCGTGACGGCGATATGCTACTGTGTCTATCACCGATCCCTGCTGGGCTTTCGCATCCGCGCGGTGGGCAGCAGCCGGGACGCGGCGATCGCCTCGGGCATCAACACCCGAATGGTGAAGTTCTACTGTTTTGTCATCCTCGGTCTGCTGTCCGGGGCGGCGGGGCTGCTCAACATCGCTTTCCTGGGTTCGGTTTCCGGCATTGCCGGCCAGGGGCTGGAGCTCAGCGTGATCGCTGCCGTGATCATCGGCGGCACGTCCCTGCTCGGCGGCGAAGGCACGATCCTCGGCACGCTGATCGGCGTGCTGCTGATGGGCGTGCTTGGCAACGGGATCGTCATGATCGGCGTGTCGCCCTTCTGGCAGACCGCGATCATCGGCATGGTCATCATCGGCGCCGTCGGGCTCGATGTGTGGACCGGCAAGCAGACCCGCCGATGAGTTTGGCAACCGATGGCCCACTGATCGAGTTTCGTGCTGTCAGCAAGGGATTCCCGGGTGTTCGCGCGCTGAAGGATGTCAGCCTCTCGATCGGCCGCGCGGAAATTCACGCGCTGGTCGGCGAGAACGGCGCGGGCAAGTCCACCTTGATGAACATCCTCGGTGGACAATACGCCCCGGACAGGGGCGAGGTGCTGCTGCGCGGCGTGCAGGTGAGGCTGCGAAACCCCGCCCACGCGAGGAAGATGGGCATCGGCATCGTCTATCAGGAGACGCGTCTCTGCCCGGCGCTGACAGTGACGGAGAACATCTTTCTCGGCCGCGAGCGGGTGCTGGGCGGCGGAAAAATCGTCTGGCAGAAGATGCGCGATGAGGCGGCGCGACTTCTGTCGAGCCTCGCCATCCCGATCGATCCCGATGCCCGCGTCGGCCGGCTGAGCGTGGCCGATCGCCAGCAGGTCGAGGTGGTGCGCGCGATCAGCCTCGATGCCGACGCCATCGTGCTGGACGAGCCGACCTCGGCACTTAGCCTCACCGAAAGCGAACGTCTGTTCGGCAAGATTCGCGAACTGCGCGGTCGTGGCATCTCGATCATCTACATTTCACACCGGATGGAGGAGGTCTTCAGCCTCGCCGATCGGATCTCGGTTCTGCGGGACGGGCAGTATCTGGGTACCTTCCCGACCAGGCAGACGAGTCCGCAGGCCATCGTCGCCCTGATCGCCGGCAAGGAGCTTGATCGGGAGAAGCGACGCGCCCACCCGCGCGGCCGCCCAAAAGAGGCCCGCATTGCGGGTGCGCAATCTCGCGCGCAGGGGCCGCTTCAAGGATCTTTCCTTCGAGGTCGGCGAGGGCGAAATACTGGGAATCTACGGCCTGCAAGGTGCCGGACGGACGGAACTGCTGGAGACACTGTTCGGATTGGCCCCCAAGCAGGCGGGCCGCATCGAGATTGGCGGACGACTCGTCGAGAACCGCACGCCCAGGCGAGGCGATTCGCAACGGCTTCGCGCTGCTGACCGAGGATCGCCGGGGCTCTGGCATCTTCGCTTCCATGACCGTGCTGGAAAACGCCAACGCCGCCCTTGGCAGATCGATTTGCGGTCCGCTCGGGCTGCTGAGGGGGTCGGCGATGGGCCGGATCTTCGCGGAGGCAAAAACGACGCTCAACATCAGGGCGTCCTCATCGCGTCAGCGGATCAGGGATCTGAGCGGCGGCAATCAGCAAAAGGTGCTGATCGCCCGGTGGCTCGCGACCAACCCGCTGGTCTTCATGGTCGATGAGCCGACGCGGGGCATCGACGTGGGAGCGAAGGTCGAGATCTTCGACATCATCCGCCAGTTGAGGGCTCGTGGCCTCGCGGTGCTCATGGTCTCCTCGGAAATCGAGGAAATCGTCGCCGAATGCCAGCGCGTACTGATCATGCGCGGCGGCGCCTTCGTGGGCGAACTCGTCGGTGACGAGATCCGCAAGGAGAACATCCTGAGCTTTGTCCTGTAGAGATCGGCAACGCATGACGGCCCCGGCCTGTGGGCAGCGCGCGCTGCGATGCGACGTGACGGAAAGAAACAACACACGTGCTGGAGGAATTGCGATGATGAGACGAACCCTGGTTGCCGCGACCCTAGCGACAGCACTCGGCCTTGGAGCGGGAGCAAATGCGGCACCGGTGAGAATCTGCATGGTGTTCCACGATACGGCGTCGGCCTTCTCGGAAACCGTGAAAGCCGGAGCGATGGCGGCCGCGAAGGAGTTCGGCGTGTCGCTGCAATATCTTGGCCCGGCAGGCAACAAGATCGACGAACAGGCGGCCGATATCGAGAATTGCATCGCGCAGCATGTCGACGGGATCGCCACCACCAACATCAACGGCGATGCGCTCAATCCGCTGATCCGCAAGGCGATCGATGCCGGCATACCCACCGTGACCTTCAACAGCGACTCGCCCGATTCGCCGACGATGGCGTTTTATGGCCAGGATCTGCCAAAGTCCGGCGTAACCCAGGGCGAGATTCTCGTTCGCATCATGGGCAAGCAGGGCAAGGTTCTGGCGATCGCGGGCGACATGGCCGCGGCCTATGCCCAGGATCGCAACAACGGGGTGAAGAAGGCGCTCAGCGCCTATCCGGGCATCCAGATCGTCCAGGAGCTGAGCCCAGGTTTCGAGGAGCAGTCCGAGTACGCAGCCATCGAGAATGCGATCCGCGCCCATCCCGATCTGACGGGCATTGTCACCTACGACTCGCTGACCACGCCCATGACAGGGCGCGTCCTCGGGCGCCTGAAGACAGCCGGTTCGCTCAAGCATACCATCGTCCATGTCGGCCAGGACCTCAATCCCGAGACGCTTGACAACGTGAAGGCGGGGTTCACGCAGGCGACCTTGACCCAGACGCCGTATCTGCAGGGCTATCGCCCGGTCAAGGCGCTGTACGAGCTCGTGGTCCACAAGACCAAGCCGGTCAGCATGGAGAGCGGCGCCGAGGAGATCAATTCGAGCAATATCGACATTTGGCTGAAGAAGCTGAAGGATGGCGAGCCGATCGGCTAAGACGGCTATTCGCGACGACCGTCGCTACCGGCATCGATCCGCGATGCCGGTAGCGGAGCGGAGGCGGTGCGGATAGTTGTTCGGAGATCAGCGATGAACCCGTCACCGCAAGTCGAGACCCGAGTTCCCGAGGCAGCCCGCGCCAGGACTCTTCGACCGGTGAGCCTGGTCGATCTGGCCTATGGCGATCTGCAGCTGCGGATCGCTTCGGGTGCCCTTACAGTCGGCGAGCGGCTGGTCATCGATGCACTCGCGCGCGAGTACGGCACGAGTCAGAATTCCTGTGCGCGAGGCATTGGTGCGGCTGCATGCCGAGCGCTTCGTGACCTTCGAGCGCAACAAGGGCTATCGCGTCGCGCCGAAGCCGGATGCACTGGAGATGCGCCAGCTCTTCGCGGCCCGCCTGATCCTGGAAATTGGCGCGGTGGAGCATGGGCTGGGGCGCGTCGATGCTGCGGTGATCGCTGAGCTCCGCCGGATCAACGCGGAGCTCCAAACGCTCGATCCGTCGCGCAGCATCGAGGCCTATCGCGCGTTCATCGCCACCAATGAACGATTCCACGTCGTGCTCGTCGGCCTGTCCGCCAATTCCTTCATCATCAATTCCTACAGGCGGCTCGGCTATCACCAACGGATCATACAGAGACTGTTTGGCAAAGGTGTCCCGGATCGCGCGCCGATCGTGGCGGAACATGAGACGATCATCGAGGCGCTCGCGAAGGGCGACCCGGACGCGGTACGGGCTGCGATGCACCGCCACATTAGCCGGCGGCTACGAGCGCCTGCCTCAGGACGCGGATTTGGACTCCTAGAATCTGCGTTCGCGGGGCTGGACCCGGTGCCGGAAGCTGCTGCTGGCCCAACCCAGCTCCCGCCCGCACGTTCAGCGCGATGCGCGCCATGCGGCGCCTATCTGCTCTAGCGCTGGGCCGCGACCAGCAGGAACATCGGGCGTTCCCGTTCCTCGGCCAGTTCCGGCCTGGCCGTGATCTGATCGTCGGTCGGACTCCACTCCTCGACATGCGCGATCGTGAAGCCCGCGCGGATGAGCAGGTTGAGAGTCGTGCCCAGGGTGCGATGCTGCTTGAGCACGCCATTCGCAAGCCAGTCCGTCGTGCGCGGCCCTTCGACGAGATAGCTGTCCACAGGCCACGTCTTGCGTCCCTCCGCATCGACAAGCCAGCCCGGATGAAGCGGGGCCATGTAGATCGGATGCTCGATCGAAAAGACGAAGCGCCCGCCAGGGACCAGCGCGCGATGCACTGTCGCGAACAGGCCGGCGAGATTCTCGACGTAGTGCAGGGCAAGCGAGCTATAGGCGAGGTCGAACGATGCGTCCGGCAGATCGAGACGCTCCAGATCGGCCTGGACGTAAGCGATGGCACCGTCCGGCGTGGCTTCCCTGGCCCGTGACAGCATTTTCTCGGACACATCGAGCCCGAGTACCTGCGCCGCCCCATGCTCCCGCGCCCAGCGGCAGAACCAGCCGAAACCGCACCCAAGATCGACGACCCTGCGGCCGCCGATGTCCGGAAGCAGCGCCCGCAAGGCGGGCCATTCCGGCGCCGCTTCCAGTCCTTCAATCGAGCGCGGCAGCCGGGTGTACCCGGCGAAGAACTCCGGATCGTCGTAGATGTTCTGCGTCATGTGCCGCGATCAGTGCGCATCCGCCCAGGACGGCCCCTGGCCGGTTTCCACAACCAGCGGCACGGAGAGCGAAGCCGCACCCTCCATCACCCGCCGCGCGGTCCGTGCCAGGATTTCCGCCTCCGCCTCCGGCGCCTCGAACAGCAATTCGTCGTGCACCTGCAGCAGCAGCCGCGCCGACAGGCCCTCCGCCGCCAGCGCCGCCGGCACGCGCACCATCGCGCGCTTGATGATATCGGCGGCTCCCCCTTGCAGCGGCGCGTTGATCGCCTGCCGCTCGGCATAGCCGCGGGCGGCCGGGTTGCGGTCGGCGATGCCCGGAATCCAGCAGCGCCGGCCGAACGGCGTCAGCACATAGCCGTGCAGCCGCGCCTCCTCGCGCGTGCGCTCCATATAGGCGCGGATACCGGGATAACGCTCGAAATAGGCGTCGATATACAGTTTCGCCATCTGCGGCTCGATCTGCAACTGGCGGCCGAGGCCGAAGGCGCTGATGCCGTAGATGATGCCGAAATTGATCGCCTTGGCGCGCCTGCGCGTGGCCGAATCCATGCCCTGCATCGGCACGCCGAACACCTCGCTCGCGGTGCGCGCATGAATGTCCTCGCCGCGCAGGAAGCTCTCGCGCAGCGCCGGAATATCCGCGACATGCGCCAGCAGCCGCAGCTCGATCTGCGAATAGTCGCAGCTGACCAGCACATGTCCGGGATCGGCCACGAAGGCGCGGCGGATGCGCTGCCCCTCCTCGGTGCGGATCGGGATGTTCTGCAAATTGGGATCGACGGAGGACAGCCGGCCGGTAGCCGCCGCGGCCATCGCGAAATTGGTGTGCACACGCCCGGTCGCCGGATCGATCTCGCCCACCAGCGCATCGGCATAGGTCGATTTCAGCTTCGCCAGTTGCCGCCATTCCAGGATGCGCGCCGGCAGCGCATGGCCCTGATCGGCGAGCCCCTGCAGCACCGAGGCATCGGTACCCCAGGCCCCGGTCTTCATGCGCTTGCCGCCTTGCAGGCCCATCTGGTCGAACAGCACCTCGCCCAGTTGTTTGGCGCTGCCGAGATTGAACGGGCCGCCGGCGAGCTGGTGGATCTCGGTCTCCATCGCCGCCATGCGGCTCGCGAAATCGGCGCTCATGGCGCGCAGCTCGTCGGCATCCACCCGGATGCCGGTCCGCTCGGCCGCCAGCAGCACCGGGATCAGCCGCCGCTCGACCTGCTCATAGATCGCGAGCGCACAAATCGGCCGCAGCATCGGGCGAAGCGTCTGCCATAGACGCAGCGCGATGTCGGCGGCCTCGCCCATCAGCTTCGTGGCGCGGTCGAGCGGAATCGCCGGAATCGCCAGCCGCGCCCGGCCGGTGCCGGTAGCGTCGTCCAGGCTGGCGGCGGAATGGCCCAGATGCAGCCGGGCCAGTTCCTCCGGCCCATGCCCGTGCCGGCCGGCATCCTGCATGAAGCTGATGACCGAGACATCGTCGATCGGCCCGACCGCCGAGATGCCTGCCGATGCCAGCAGCCGCATTCCCGCCTTGGCATCGTGCATCACCTTCAGCACGTGCGGATCGGCCAGCAGCGGTGCCAGACAGGCCAAGGCCTCGTCGGGTGCCAACTGGGCCTGGCCCGTTTCATGCGCCAGCGGAACGTAGCAGGCCCGCCCCGGCCGGATCGCCAGCGCGACGCCGATCAGCCGCGACCGCTGCGGCACCGGATCGCTGCCCAGCGCCGCGATCGCCACCACCCCGCAGGCGGTGGCCTCGGCGCACCATTGCGAGAGGGAATCAGCCGTCGTGACGCAGGCATAGTCGCCGAACGCCTCCGCCGCCGGCACCGGCAGGTCGAGCGAGGCCTGCGCCGGGGCGGCGGCGGGCGGCGGAGGCGATCCGTCCATCGGGCGTTGCCAGCCCCAGCCGATTGGCGGTGCTGCGGAATCCCATCTCCAGCAGCCAGCCGCCCAGCACCTCGCGATCCGGCTCGCGCGTGACCAGCGTCTCGATCGCCTGCGGCAGCGGCACCTCGCGGCACAGCTCGACCAGCTTGCGCGACAGGCGCGCCGCCTCGGCGTGCTCGATCAGCAGATCGCGGCGGCGGCTGGGCTTCATCGAGGGAGCCGCCGCGAGCACTCCCTCCAGGTCGCCATGCTCGATGATGAGCTGGGCCGCGTTCTTCGGGCCGACGCCCGGGACGCCCGGCACGTTGTCCACGCTGTCGCCCATCAGCGCCTGCACGTCGATCAGCTTGGCGGGCGGCACGCCGAATTTCTCGATCACCTCGGCCGGGCCGATCGGCTTGTTCTTGATCGGATCGAGCATGGCGACGCCATCGCCCAGCAGCTGCATCAGATCCTTGTCGGAGGAGACGATCGTCACCTGCCCGCCCGCATCGCGCGCAGCGCAGGCGTAGGAGGCGATCAGATCGTCGGCCTCCCAGTCGGCCAGCTCGATCGCCGGTACGCCGAACGCCGCGGTGGCCGCGCGCACCAGAGCGAATTGCGGCACCAGCTCGGGCGGCGCCTCCGGGCGATGCGCCTTGTAGTCGGCCGAGAGCCGGTTGCGGAACGTGGTGCGCCCGGCATCGAAGATCACCGCGAGATGCGTGCCGGCCTGCTCGCGCAGCAACTTGGCCAGCATGTTAGTGAAGCCGAACACGGCGTTTACCGGCGTGCCGTCGCCCCGATTCATCGGCGGCAGGGCGTGGAAGGCGCGGAAGATGAAGCCGGAGCCGTCGACCAGAACCAGATGCAGCGGCGCCGGGGCGGCGGCCTCGGTGTCCCCCGTCTTTAATGTCCGCTGTCGTGGCCGGCTCCCGGGTTCAGCACGAACAGCCGCGAGCAATAGGGGCAGAGAATTTGCTGCTCCTTGATGCGCAGCCAGACCCTGGGATGGCCCAGCGCGCCCACGCCGCCGTCGCAGGCGACCACCCGATCGGCCGCCTGGATGATTTCGGTCGGCTGATAGATCGGCGTCTGCTCGGCTTGCGGGGGTGCGAAAACCTCCTGCATCGGGTCGGCTCCTCGGGTCTCGGGGCTGCCCCTCGCGGGGTGGCGCATGATAGCTTGGTCCGCCGTGGGTTCAACCGTGCCCTCCTCGCGCCCCGCTCTTCCGCGCCGTCGGCTATTGGCCCTGGGCGGGACCACGCTGATTGCGTCCTGCGCCGCCCCGCCCGCCGGCCATTTTCTGCCGCCGCCGCCGGCGCCTGTGCGGGATGGGTGGTTCACCATGTCGGACGGGGCGAAGCTGCCGTATCGCGTCTGGCAGCCGGCCGGACCGCCGGAGGCGGTGGTGCTGGCGCTGCACGGGTTCAACGACAGCCGCGATGCGTGGGAGCTGCCGGCGCCGGTTCTGGCGAAAGCCGGGATCGCCGTCTATGCGCCGGACCAGCGCGGCTTCGGGAGCGCACCCGGGCGGGGCCTCTGGCCGGGTGCGGCGAGGCTGTCCGCCGATGCAGGCGAGATGCTGCGCCAGCTGGCCGGCCGGCACAGGGGCGTGCGCCTGCTGGCAATGGGCGAAAGCATGGGGGGTGCCGTACTGATGCGCCTCGCGGCCTGCGGCGCCCCCGCCGGGTGTCGCGGGCTGGATCCTGGTCTCGCCCGCAGTCTGGGGGCGGGCGGAGATGGATGTGCTGCTGCGCGGCGGATTGTGGCTGCTGTCGCACACCCTGCCCTCCTTCTCGGTGGTGGGTGGCGGGCCGATCCATGTCTGGGCGACCGACAACATGGCCGCCCTGCGCCGGCTGTCGCGCGACCCGCTGACCTTGCACGCGACCCGGTTCGACACGCTGCGCGGCCTCGTGGACCTGATGGACGACGCGCTCGCCGCAGCCCCGCACATGCCCGGCCCGGCGCTGTTCCAGTATGGCGGGCATGACGCGCTGGTGCCCAAGCGCGCGACGGCGGCGGCGTGGCGGGAATTGCCGCGGGAGGCGCCGATCCGCCGTGCCTATTATCCGAACGACTATCATCTGATGCTGCGCGACCTCGGCCGCGCCGCGCCGACCCGCGACATCCTGGCCTGGATGGGCGACCACGGATGCGCGCTGCCCTCGGGCGCCGACGTGGCGGCGCGGGCGTGGCTGTCGATGCAGGCCTGAGACCCTTCCGCCCTCGCCGGTTTCGCGCTATGGCGTGGCAGACGGACCCGTAGCTCAGCTGGATAGAGCGTCGCCCTCCGAAGGCGAAGGTCGCACGTTCGAATCGTGTCGGGTCCGCCAAGTTTTCAAGGGGTTAGCTGGGCGGCTGGAAATTGCCTGTACCCGGCAGCAACCCATTGGACAGATTTCGGGCCTCTCGGGAGGTCAGTATCGCGCTTTCACGAGCAGCTTGACGAGGCCGGTGCCATACGGCGCTTAGGCGGCTTTCAGATCGGCGTGGGCACGGGCGCGCCGGACCGGGCCGAAGAACCCCGGGCGCCCTGGAACTGGGCCGTCAGAACCCTTGCAGACCTTTCTCGGTAACGGTCAGAAGTATGCCGCCGTCACCGAGATGGATTACGCGATCGACCCTGCCGGCGTCCAGCAGTAGTTCCAAAATGATGTTCTGCTCTTCCGGCGAAAGCGCAATTTCATATTTGTTGAGTGCCGCCCCAAGGTCAGCCTGTGACCTGCAACTCCGACTCGCCATATTTGCGAGAGCCTCCATAACACTCCAAACTTTATTTGAAGTCACAGTTTTCACATCGGTGCAGGATATAGGTCCGATTTAAGTGGGGTTGCTGTTTGTCACTCGGCCCGCTTGTCTGGTCACTGGCAACTTGCGTGCCGTCGCCAAAAGACGTGCTGGAACAGAGACTTGCACGGTCCAGATGTGAAGGCGGGCACCGCGTCGTAAGTTTCCCCGACACGACCGCTTGATATGCCGGGACGCTACTGCCGCAGCCGAACCTCGCCGCACCTAACGCACGTTCGGCTATAGAACCGCAGAACCGCGAAACGCGATCGCCTTGCCAGCCGGTCCAATCATGTGCCCACGGCCAGCATGAGCGTCGGCCATACCGAAGCCATGCCAGCAATCTAAGCGAGTTCGTGATGGGGCGGTCCAGGCTAGTGGTCTCTGCCTCGGCGATACCTGCCGAGAGGTCTGCCTCGACCATCACCAAATTATCGCCAATACCCAGGCGGTCCCGAGCGGCGCCGCCAGGATTACCGCGAGCAGCGCGGTCCACAGCCAATCGATCCGATTGCGCCGGGTCACGTCGTCGCCACTAGCAACACCCAGGCTGCCAACAGTCCGACGATCGCACCGAAAACCCGCCAGAAGTCGTTCATGCTTCCTCCGGCCGCTCGTCACCTCGTTACGACCGAGCGACTGGCGTCCCATGCGGGATGCGTGCCAAGGAAAAATGTCTGGCAAACCAGTGAGTTCCTAGACCGACCGGCGGCTTTGTAAATGCTACCGACACGCGAGCTGTGCCTCGGAAGCAATCGAGGCGCCGCGATGCCCCTGCCATCTCTCGCGTGGTTAGCGTCCGTGCTGGTGGCGGCAATTCGGGTGAGTTGAGGTAGTCGCGGATCATGCGGCTACGGTGGACCCCGCGCAGGCCGCGGCGAAGCATGCTCTTGAGGAAAGTCGCCTAGAACGTCTCTGCTTCCGACGGGCCGATAAGCAGGCCGACGATCTCCCGCTTGCCCTCGGTGTTGCCGGCCACGGCGATTATCGCCGCGACGGAGACGATCCGGCCGCCTTCGCTGCTTGAGGTAGGTCGCGTCCAGCCAGAGATACGGCCACTCGCCGGCAAGCGGGCGGTCGAGGAACGCGTTGGCGCGGTCGTCGATGTCCTTGCAGAGCTTGCCGACCGTGCTCTTGCTGATGCCGGCCAGACCCATCGCCTGCACCAGGTCGCCGATCGCGGTAGCCGTTGCGGTAGGATCGTGCGCTCGCCGGACCGCTCGTGACGCGCCGGCGCCGATCAGCCCTTCCACATCGGTCTCCATCAGCAGCCGCACCACGGCCTCGGCCACGCCGCGCAGGAAGTCGCCGTCTCCGGCTTTGGCCAGCAACTCAGCCAGCGGTAGTCTCTCCTCGGTCATCGGGTCCTCTCGGCGTCAGGGTGAAGCCTCGCAACTCCACCTTAGCCAGCCGATCCGATGGCCACCTCAGCCCGTCCGGGAATTTCCACCACCAGCGCGGATGCTAACCGCAGCTCCGCCCCGAAGTAATCCGCCACATCTCGCTCAGCAGCTTCAGCACAGGCTGCTGCAACTCGGCAGTCCGCCGGCCAGCAATCTTAGCCGGGACGGTCAAATTGAGGTCGAATTGAGCCGTCCCGCGCGCCGGGACAACCAGAGAATCAGTTCCGCCTGGGCTTTCGCCCCTGTTGCCGAACCTCTCGCAACTTCTTGAAAATGCTTGGTGGGCGCAGTAGGATTCGAACCTACGACCCGCTGATTAAGAGTTAGCGGGCTGCCTAATTTATGGGCATCCACAGCAGTCCACTGCTGTCCAAAGTCTGCCATGTAACGCGCTGATAACAATGGCATTCCCCCGGTTTATTGTGTCCCCGGACGTTTAGGACTATCCCTGGCTGTCGAGCCAAGTTGGTAGCTCCAGGGTAGCTCCAGGGTAGCTCCAGATGGCAGACACCGTAACGAAAGGGACCGCCCGATGGCCGCCTTGCTGACCGAGACCCGGATCAACGCCGCGCTCCGCCGCGCCGTCGAGACCGCAACGCGGATCGAACTGCCCGACCCCGGACATACCGGGCTGCGCCTGATCGTCTATCCCAGCCGGACGGCTAGCTGGACGCTCTACATGAAGGTCGGCGGGCAGCCGCGGCGGCTGGTGCTGGCCGCCTATCCCGCCGTTGGCGTGGCTCAGGCCCGCCGCTTGGCGAGCGGCATGCGCGAGAGGGTGCGGGCGGGCGCCAGCCCGATCGCCGAGGCGAGGGAGAAGCGCGCCAAGGCGGAGGCGGCAGCCGTCCCGCAAGACAGCACGACGCTGACCTCGCTGCTCGACCTGTTCGCGCGGCAGCGCGGACGCGACCTGAAATCGTGGCCGGAATACCGCCGACGCATCGGCGACGTGTTCGCGCCGCTCCTGGCAACGCCGCTGGCCTCGCTGACGCTGGGTGCGCTGCAATTGCAAGCGGATGGATGGCCGGCGCAGCAATCGGCGGCGGCGGCGGTGCGCTACATCCGCCCGGTGCTGAAATGGGCGGCGGCGCCGGGTCGCGCCTATGTCGCGCGCGAGCTGACCGAGATCGTGCCACCCGCGACCGTGCGGCGGCGGCAGCGCGTGCTATCTCGCGACGAGCTGGCGGCGATCCTGCCGGCGCTGGAGGCGCGCCCGGACGGCTACGGCTTCGCGTTCCGGTTCATGCTGCTGACGTTGGCACGGCGCGAGGAAGTGGCCGGCGCGTGCTGGCGCGACATCGATCTGGACAGGAAGACGTGGTCGATCCGCGAGACCAAGAACGGCAAGCCGCATGTCGTTCCGCTTTCGCGGCAGGCTCTTGGCGCTGCTGCGCGCGATCCGGCCCGAGGACGCGCGACCCGATTCGCTGGTGTTCGCGACCGGCACCGGCGCGCGGCTGGGCAATTGGGACCGCGAGGGCAAGAGGATCATGCAAGCCAGCGGCACGAGCGGCTGGACGCGGCACGATCTGCGGCGCTCAGGTGCGACCCTGCTGGGCGAGATGGGCGTCGAGCCGCATGTGATCGAGGCCGGCTTGAACCACGCGCATGTCGGCGGTCAGCTCGCCTCGCTCTACAACCAGTCGAGATACCGGCCGGCGGTGGCGGCGGCGCTGCAACTGCTGGCCGACGCGCTGGACAACATCCGCGACGGCGGCGCGCAGGTTCTGTCCATCACATCCGCGTGAGACGAGCCGCGGCACGCTGCCAAGGTGCTGATCTAGCGGATCATGTGACAAAGTGTCAACTTTGCAATGATCCTTGCTTGCCGAATATATAGACGTCCACCGCAGCAAAGGTGGGCACGATGAAATTCAATACAGATGCGGCGGACTCGCCCGACTTCGAGTTGATCAATCACTGGTGCCGCCGCACCGACATGAGCCGATCGGCGGTCTACAACGAGATCGGCAACGGCAACCTTCCGGCAATCAAAGTCGGCACGCGAACGCTGATCGACGTGGCCGCCGGTCTCGCCTGGCTGCGTTCCCGGCCGCGCGCCAATATCCGGCCGCCGGCACCGCGCCAACCGGCCGCAGCAGCAGTGGCGCCGAAAGTGACGGAGCTGCGGCGTGGCTCCGGGCATGGCGCGCGGGTCGGTGGTGACGATGGTGCTGCTGGCAGGCTCGCGGCCGGGCCTGCGTCGGGCGGGCGGAGCAAGCTGATCGCGGATTGAGCCGGCGCCCGGACGATGGAGACGCCCGAGCGCCAGCCGAAACGAAGTCGCGCTGCCCAGCGCGCGGCCTAGATAGGCTCACGCGCGCTCGTTGTCCATTGTCCGGGTGCCCCGAAGCAAAAGGGTGCCACCGATGCTCAATCCGGAATCGCTGCCGCTGGATGATGTCGCATGACGGCCGAGGAGGCAGGCCGGATCGCGCGCAACCTCGCCCGCAATTGCGGCTGGGCCGTGTTCCCGTGCCGCGAGGACAAGCGCCCGAGCTGCCCGCATGGCTTCAAGGATGCAGCGATTGATGCCGAGGCGATTGCCGCGCTGTGGCGCCGTCATCCCGGCCCGCTGATCGGCATCGCCACCGGCGCCTGCTCCGGCATCGACGTGCTGGACGTGGACATCAAGCACGACAGCGCCTGCGCATGGTGGCATCGCCATTATCCGCGCCTGCCGCGCACGGCCGCGTTCCGCACCCGCTCGGGCGGCGTGCATCTCTACTTGCGGCACCGTGAGGGCGCCCGCAATCGGCAAGGCGTGCCGGTGCCGGGCATCGACTCGCGTGGCGACGGCGGTTTTGTCATCCACTGGTTCTCTGCCGGCTTCGAGCAGCTCGATGCAGCACCGATCGCGGCTTGGCCCGACTGGCTGTTCGAGACCCTGTTCGTGTCGTCGCCACCAGCGCCGGCGGCGATCCGACTCGCGCATGGGCAGTGCCACGATGCGGCGCGGCTGGACGCGCTGCTGCGGTTCGTGGCCGAGGCCGGCGAAGGCGAGCGCAACGGCGCGCCTGTTCTGGTCGGCCTGCCGCACCGGCGAGCTGGTTCGCGCCGGCCAGCTCGGCGCACGGGAAGCGGCGGCGCTGCTGGAGAGCGCGGCGTTGCGCGCCGGGCTGGCGCCGCGCGAGGCGGATGGGACAATCCGGTCTGGCCTCGGCCGTGCGTGATGACGGCCATGCCTTCGATGATCCTGCGAGCTGGGTGCCCAAGCCGCCGCCGCCGGGCGGGCCGCCGCGCTCCGCCACAACCGCCGACTGGCACCTGCGCCGCATGTCCGACTTCGCGGGCAGGATCGCGCCGCCGCGCGAGTGGATCGTCGAGGACTGGATACCAGGCGCGCAATGCACCTCGCTCTACGGCCGAGGCGGCGTGCGCAAGACCGACTTCCTGCTCCAGCTCATGATCGCCCTGGCCTTGGGCCGGACGTTCCTCGGGCGCGAGCTGCACGCGCGCCCGTCCATCGGCCTGTTCTGCGAGGACACCGAAGACGAGATATGGCGCCGCGCCGAGCGCATCGCCCGGCACTACGGCAGCGATCTCGCCGAGTTGGTGGACCTCAACTTCATCTCGCTGACAGGCAGGGAGGAGACTGAGTTGATGACGTTCGACGGCACGCGCATGAAGCGCACCGAACGCTTCGGCTGGTTGGAGGAACAGGCGCAGCAGCGGAGTGCTGCGCTCATCGTGCTGGATACCGGCGTGGATTTTTATGGCGGCAGCGAAATCGCGCGGCGCGAAGTCTCACAGTTCATCCGCGCGCTCGACGGTATGGCGATGCGCTCAGGATGCGCGGTCTTGTTCTCGGCGCATCCATCGAAAGCCGGCATCGCCTCGGGTGCGCTCGATTCCGGCAGCACCGGGTGGGAGGCGAAGGTGCGCGCTCGCCTGACACTGCACGATCCCGGCGCCGATGAGGCGGACGACACACCCATCGCAACGCCATCGGATCGGCGCATTCTCACGCGGGCCAAGTGCAATTACGCACGGCAGGGCGAGACGCTTGAGCTGACGTGTGCGCAGGGCATTTTTCAATTGGCGGCCCTCGACCCCGAGGCCGCGGCACTGCGGGCCGGACCGCGTGCGGCCCACGAAGCCGCCGCCGATGCAAGGTTCCTGGAGTTGCTGGCGAAGATCACCGACGAAGGCGACTACGTCCATGCCAGCGAGAACAGCCGCGTTCGCTATGCGCCGGCCGTCTTCGGCAAGCGGCCGGATCGCGGCGCGTTCGGTCGGGTCGATTTCTACGGCGCGATGCAACGCTTGCGTGTGGCTGGTCGCATCCGTCTGCAACCGAGAGGCGGCAAGCAGCATGGCACTCCGCACTGGGTCGCGGTGCCGCAAGCCGAGCAGAAGACACATGACTAGGCGCCCAGTCATGCACAGGAAGCGGCGCATGTTGCCCGTTCGTTTCGGGCGCACGTTGCCCGCCTATCGCATTGATAAGGCGCGTGATTTTCCGGCGCACGTTGCGTTGCTCTCTCTACGAGAGAGGGGGCACTCTAAAAGTGCCCCCCTCAAGAGAGAGAGAGGCGGGCGCGGCCGGTGCCGCATGACCGCTGCCAGGCCGCCTTGCCGCTGCCCTGGCCGCCCCTCGAGGCCGCGCCACGATCGCAGCGCCGGGTCGATGCCGGGCCATGAGGCTCCGGTCGCGTGCAGGCCATGAAGCACCGGCTGCTGATCGAAGCGCTGGGCGCCGCCACGATCGCGACGCGGCTCGGGGTGGAGGCCAGCGCCCCGCGCCACTGGTGCAAGCGCGGCATCCCGGCCGCGCACTGGGATCAGCTTGTCGTGCTGGCTCGCGCGCGCGGCATCGAGATCGAGATCGAAGACCTCGCGCGCGATTTACCGCCGCCGCGAGCCCGCATCAGGAGGCTCCGGCCATGACGCAGTTTTCCGCCGTCGCGCACGCCATGAGCGTGCGGCGTGCCATGCACGAGGTCGGAGCGCAGCCCGGACGCATTCGGCCGCTGGGCGAGCGGCTGGCATGGCAGCGCGCGCGCGAGGCCGCCGAATCCGCCTATCGGGCGGTCGCGTCGGCCTACGCGGCGGAACTGCTGCCGGCGCTGCTGGGCGGCGAATGGCGGACATCGGATCGCGTGCTGAAAGGGCGCGCGTTCCTGTTCCGACCCTACCGGGAACACGCAGCGGCCGGGTGCCATGCGCTGTTCGATCACCCGCTGCATTTCCGCCGGTGCGGCACCAGGGGTCCGCTGACCTGGCGGAACGGCGCGCTGCTGGGCCAGCCCTACGACGTGTTCGGCAAGGACGGCGCACTCCGGGACATGGCGATGGCGGATGCGGCGGAGTTCGCGCGGCGGCATGGCGTGGGCGTATGGGCGCGGCGCGACCTGTCGGCTTGGTATCCCGGCTGGACGGCGCTGGTGGTCGCGGCGCTCGATCTGTGTCCGGACGACGCGGCCCGGTTCGGCTTCGTCGCGCTCGCGCCGCTGCCGGTCAGCGCGGACGTCGTGTCGTCTGCCGTCCGGGAGCCGGCGGCATGAGTGGCGCACGCTGGACACTGGACCAACTCGGCCGGCGCGAAGCCGCCGAACGCGGCGAGGTCGTGGTGCTGAACATGCGTTGGGATCATGCGCTGCGGGCATGGGCGGAGAGCACGATTAGCTTCGTGCGCATCGATCGCAGAACCGAATTCGGCAACGACTTCATCATCGGTCGGGACGGCGACCGGGCCGAGGTGCCGCGAAGGTTCACCACTCAGCAATGGCCGGCCATGCGTGCGCGGCTGGGCGATCTCGCGCCCTGGCGCGGCACGGTGCTGGGCTGCTGGTGCCATCCCGACCCCTGTCACGGCCACATCATCGCCGCCCATATCAGTCGGGCCGA
>CAWISK010000008.1:0-479347 GCA_963838805.1 uncultured Pseudomonadota bacterium | reverse complement strand
GCCAGCACGCCGGGTTAAAAGGCGACAGCCGCTTCGCACAGCCTCTCAAGGAAGCCGCTGCCATCTATCGCGCCGTCCTCGTCCGACGGCGAAAACTCGGTAATCGTCAAGCCGACTAGCGTACCGGAGTCGGCGACGTTGCGCACAAAGGCAAGTCCGGCCTCAAGCGACAGCTTGCCGTCCGGATAGGCAAGGTGTGGAAACTCGGCAGGATCAAGTGCGTCCAGATCGAAATGGATATGGATTGGCCCGGAAGAGGGCTCGCCGGGCTTGAGCCATGATAGATTTGAGTCCCGTTGAAACGCCCAATCGCCATCATCGCCCAGGTGCGCCGAGACATAGCGAAACTGCGAGGACGGAAGCGACGTCGAGAGAAGCGGCTGCAGATCGGCCGGGGCCGAACCCATGATCGCAGCCACTGGCATCCCGTGAAAGTTGCCACTAGGCGAGGTTTCCACTGTGTTAGCATCGAGATGCGCGTCGACCCAGATCACGGTCAAGTCCGGATATTGCCTGCACAGGTAGTCGATGACGGCGACGTCGCAGGCGCAGTCTCCCCCTGCGGTCAGGACGCGCCGCGGACGCCCTTCATCGAGGATTGCCTGGGCCGAACGGAATTGTTCGAGGATCGCGGTCCAGCGATTGATCCCACCGATTGCTTCTCCTTCGCCGGCATCCGGGACATGGGCGAGCGGCCCGTATCGGCCGCAGACCTTCGCCGTAGCTTCCGCACCCCTGCGCAAATTCTCCGAACGCCCCGATCCTTGCCACTGCGGATAGGACAGAACCAGATCGAACTTGCCATCAGAATTTTTCAATTCACTCCTCCCGCAGATCGGCGGCCAGCCGCCTCGTCGCTATTCAGGGCCCAGCCAAACAGTAGGATTACACGAGAGCCAGAGGCTCTAGCCTGATGCGCGCGTAGCCGAACAATCGTTTCAACCATACAAAACGTGAGGAAGGGGAGCTAAGTCAGAAGAACACACAGGGTGCCGTCGCGAGTTGTGTTGAAATTGCCTGAGCGGCGCCTCCGACGAGGTGAGAGTGATCGGCTTCAGGCGGCAAGGTCAATGGGCTTGGCGCGAGGTGGCGGCGAGGCTCTGCCAGCCATCCACCTTGCGCATGACGATCTGGCCCGACTGGGTGCCGCTGAACGGCGCGGGCGTCGTGGCGGGTGAGATGGGCATGTCCTGCTCCCGGGTTGCGTTGCGCCTCCCAACCGTCAAGAAGCGTGCCAGAGTGGCGCTGCGCCGCCGCCGCGTGAGTTGCGCCGGGTGGCCGGCAGGATCTGCCGGGTGAGGCGGGCTGGCCGGGGCATACATGGCCGGGCGAGCGTGCTACGATCGGGCGTATCCGCGAGCGAGATGATGGTCGTCAGCGCCTTTGACCTGTTCAAGATCGGCATCGGGCCGTCCAGCTCGCATACGGTGGGGCCCATGTGGGCGGCGCACCGCTTTCTCCGTGCCCTCGAATCCGCCGGGCAGTTGCCGCGGACGGAGCGGGTGCTTGTGTCGCTGTACGGCTCGCTGGCGCTGACCGGCAAGGGACACGCGACCGACAAGGCGATCATCCTGGGCCTGTCCGGCGAGACACCGCCTGAGACCGATCCCGATGCTGCCGAGGCGCTCGTGGCGCGAGTGCGCGCCGAGCGGCGGATCAGGCTTCTGGGACGGCACGATATCAGCTTCGACGAGACGAGCGATCTGCTGTTCCGCCGCGCCGAGACGATGCTGCGCCATCCGAACGGGATGCGTTTCGTCGCCCTGGGTGCCGCCGGCACGGTGCTGCTGGAGGAAGTGTACTATTCCGTCGGCGGCGGCTTCGTGCTGAGCGAGGCGGAGGCCGACACGCCGCCCGTGGCCAACGCTGTGCCGCCCCATCCCTTTCACTCGGCGGCGGAGTTGCTGGCCATCGGGCAGCGTACCGGCCTGTCCATCGCGGGAATCGTGCAGGCCAATGAGGAGACCTGGCGCGATCGCGCGCGAGATCCATGATGGGCTGCACCGCATCTGGTCGGTGATGGAGGCCTGCATCGCGCCGTGGCTGCAAGACACCCGGCGAGCTGCCCGGCGGCTTGCGCGTACGCAGGCGCGCGCACGCAATGTATTGCGAGTTGACCAGCCGGCCGGAAGCCGGGCTGCGCGATCAGCTCACGGTGCTGGACTGGGTCAATCTCTATGCGCTCGCGGTGAACGAGGAGAACGCGGCGGGCGGCCGCGTCGTCACCGCCCCCACCAACGGGGCGGCCGGCGTCATCCCGGCGGTGCTGGCATATTTTACGCGGTTCGTGCCGGGTGCCACGCGCGACGGTGTGGTGACATTCCTGCTCACGGCCGCGGCGATCGGCTCGCTGTACAAGGAGAACGCCTCGATCTCGGCCGCCGAGGTCGGCTGCCAGGGCGAGGTCGGCGTCGCGTGCTCGATGGCCGCCGGCGCGCTCTGTGCTGTGCTGGGCGGCAGCAACGCGCAGATCGAGAACGCGGCCGAGATCGGCATGGAGCACAATCTCGGCCTCACCTGCGATCCGATCGGCGGATTGGTGCAGGTGCCGTGCATCGAGCGCAACACGATGGGTGCGGTGAAGGCGATCAACGCCGCGCGGCTCGCCCTGCGCGGCGACGGCACGCATCACGTCTCGCTGGATCGCGTGATCGCCACGATGCGCCAGACCGGCGCGCGACATGAGCGACAAATACAAGGAGACCTCGCAAGGCGGGCTCGCGGTCAATCAGGTGGAGTGCTGACCCCGGCGCTGAACGCAAGCCGCATCGCCTTCTTGTCCGGCTTGCCGACACTGGTCTTAGGCAGCGCGCTCACGAAACGGACATGCTGCGGCACGGCATAGGCGGCGATCTCGCCGCGCGCGGCACGCTGGGCGACATGCGCGCGTACCTCGTCGGCCGACATCGCCGCACCCGGCCGCAGCACGATCAGCGCCGCCGGCCGCTCGCTCCAGACCGGATCGGGCACGCCGATTACCGCGACCTCGGCCACCGCCTGATGGACGGCGATGATGTCCTCGATCTGCAACGACGATATCCATTCGCCGCCGCTCTTGATCACGTCCTTGATGCGGTCGGTCAGGGTGAGATAGCCGTGCGCGTCGATGCTGCCGATATCCCCGGTGTGCAGGACGCCACCCGACCACAAGGCGGCCGAGGCAGCGGCGTCGCCGCGATAGCCCCGTGCCAGCCAGGGGGCGCGCACGACCACCTCGCCCGTGGCACGGCCGTCATGCGGCAGATCCTGCATCGCGGGCCCGACGATGCGCAGATCGACCAGCGGGATCGGCAGCCCGGCCTTGACGCGGAACGCGATTGCCCGGTCCGGCTCGCCCTCCAGATCGGGCTTGATCTGCGCCAAGGTGAGGATCGGGCAGGTCTCGGACAGGCCGTATCCGGTGAACACCTCCATGCCCCGGTCGAGTGCGGCGCGGCACAGCGTCCGCGGCATTGCCGCACCGCCGATCACCATGCGCCAGCCGCGCAGATCGGCGGCCTGCGCCGACGGGCAATCGAGCAGCAGGCGCAGGATCGTCGGCACGCAATGCGAGACGGTGACGCCCTCGCGCGCGTGCAAATGCAGCAGCGTTTCGGGGCTATAGCGGCCGGCATAGACCTGTTTCAGCCCGAGCATCGTCGCCGTGTACGGAACGCCCCAGGCATGGACATGGAACATCGGCGTCATCGGCATGTAGACATCGTGCGGCGACAGACGCAGGGCCACGGCTTCGGCCAGCGTGTGCAGCACGATCTGCCGGTGCGTGAAGCTGACGCCCTTCGGCTGGCCGGTGGTACCCGTGGTGTAGAACAGCGTGGCCGGCGTGTTCTCGTCGAGATCGGGAAAGGCGTGCGCCGGATCGCCGGAAGCGAGCATTGCCTCATACTCGCAGGATGTATCGTCGCTGGCCCGGACCACATGCACGCCGTCCTGCTTCGGCAGGGTCGCGTCGAGAAAAGCGAGGAAGTCGGCATGGCAGATCAGCGCCCGTGTCCGCGCGTGCGCCAGCGTGTAGGCGATCTGATCCGGCGAGAGGCGCACGTTCACCGTGAACAGCACGGCGCCCAGCATCGGCACGGCAAAGAACGCCTCAAGATAGCGATGGCTGTCCCAGTCCATCACCGCAACGGTATCGCCCGGCCGCACGCCCAGCGCGGATAGCGCGCTCCCGAGACGGCACACCCGGTCGTGCAAGGTGGGATAGTCGTAGCGGCGCCAATCGCGGTAGACGACCTCCTGGCGCGACCGCGTGCGGATCGGGGTCAGCAGGATCTCGCGGATCAGCAGCGGAAAGTCGCAGCCGCCCATGTCCTCTCCGCGTGCCTGAACCGCGCATCATGCCCTTTGCGGGGCGTGCAGGCTAGGCATCGCTCCGCCAGGCTGGACGACCGGATGAAGCGGCCCAGCGCTCGCGAACCATGCTCAACCGTCTGCCGTATCGATGTCCAGCCGGTCATAGCCAAGGGCGCGATAGATGCAGGCTGACGCGAGCCAGCTCGCCACGAACACCCCGATGATCAGGTAGCCGATGGTGCCAAAATTGTCGTTCAGCGCGCCGATGCCGTCCCAGAACCGGCCCTTCAGGCCAAACCGGCCGCCGACCAGCCCCAGCACCTCGATGCCGCCGACGAGCAGGGCAACGATGACCGAAACGAACGTGATCGTCATGTTGTAGTACAGCTTGCGGATCGGCCGGAGGAATGCCCAGCCGTAAGCGCCCAGCATCATGATGGCGTCGGTGGTGTCCAGCAGCGACATTCCGGCGGTGAACAGCGCCGGGAACACCAGGATCGACCAGATCGACATGCCCTGCGCGCCCTGTGCGGCCGAGATGCCGAGCAGGCCGATCTCGGTCGCCGTATCGAAGCCAAGGCCGAACAGGAACCCAAGCGGATACATGTGCCAGCTGCGCCGGACCATGCGGAACATCGGCCGGAACAGGCGGGCGAGCAGGCCGCGCCCGGCCAGCAGCAGGTCCAGATCCTCATCCACATAGCGGCCGCCGGCCTTCACGCGCCGGAAGATTCGATACACGGAGATCAGGATGACGACGTTCATCAGCGCGACCGCCAGCAGGAACAGCGCCGAAACCAGCGTGCCGATGACGCCGCCCGCGCCAGCCAAGGCGTCGAACCGGCTCCTGAAGGCCATGGCCGTCGCGGCGATGGCAATGGACGCGAGCAGCACGACCGTCGAATGGCCGAGCGAAAAGAAGAGCCCGACCGTGACCGGCCGCTTCCCTTCGTGCATCAGCTTGCGGGTGACATTGTCGATGGCGGCGATGTGGTCCGCATCCACCGCATGGCGCAGTCCGAAACCATAGGCAAGCAGCGCCGTGCCCAGCAGGACCGGATAGTGGTGAAACGCCGCGAGCCCCCAGCCCCAGGCTGCTACGTTCGCGGCGATCAGCAGCGCATAGACGCCGACGATCTTGGATTTCAGGTTCTCGGCGCGGTCGTCGAAGATGCCGCGGACCGAGTATCGCACAGAAACCTCCGATCGTCTTCGCAATCACCGCTGGCGTCGGCTCCGCAGACATGGCCTTGCCGGCGGCATCACGCGAGGCCGAAGCACGTCGACGCTATTTGTGCGGCACCAGTTGCGACAGATCGGTGCCGTTCACCAGCACCTTGCCCTCGCCATAGGTCACTTTCCAGACGACGCTGCCGGACTGGTCCGCGTCGCCGATGCCCTTCAGGAAGATCAGCACGGGTGCCGCCTGCTTCACCAGCGGGTCGGTGTTCGCGCGCTTGATCAGGGCGTTCAGCCCATGCGCCTCGATCACGGCGCTGCCTGTCACGTCCTGGGCCGTGGGACCGGCCATTTTGACCGAGCCGGACGCGGTGAACAGCGCCGGGCCGATGTCGAAGGACAGCTCGTCCAGCCCGGCCGTGACCGGGCTCTTCGCCAGCATGTCCGCGGCGTGGGTCTTCATCTCGTCGGGCTTCGGCTGGGCGTCGTCGATGGCGCGGCCGAGCGCGTCGAACACCGCATCGACCGACAGGCCGGAGACGCGCGGTGCGATGACCAGCCGGTGCGGCACGAAGTCCTGCGCGATGGCAGGCGGAATGTCGGGGCTGGTCAGGCCCTCGAAAGCCATGCGCATATGCGCGTCCACCTTGCCGTCGGGCGCCGCGAACGCCTGGCTGAACGTGGCCTTGTCCAGGGTCACGTGATGCCCCTGGGCCAGCACGTCGATGCCGACCAGCGCCATCGTGTCGTCGGTGCTGGTATAAAGCCCGCGTACGTCGTCGAGCAGCTTGTGCAGCGCCGCGCGCTGCGCCGCGGTCAGCTGCGGCTTGGCGGGGGCGGCCGCGGCTTTCGGCTCGGCCTTCCCCGGCGTTGCGGCCGGCCCCGGCTGCGCATCGCCCGTTTTCGTGACGTCGGGGCTCTTGGCATGGCCGGTCCCACCCGTCGCCAGCTCGGGAATAGCGCGCAGAACATCGAGACTCAGGCCGACCAATGCCGCCATTCGCTGCGGATCGAAGCCGGTCATGTGGCTCTCGGTATGGACCGTCCTGATGTGAGCGGTCGCCTTGGCTTGCTTCGGTCCCGCGATCTCATAGGCGAGGCCCTGCATGTCGCCGGTCTGGCTGACGTTCACCCGGCCGGAGCCAGCCGGCTGCCAGCCGGCATGAGAGGTCGTATGGTCGGCATGGATGCTGCTCGACCCATCCCCGATCTGCACATTCGCGGCCAGCGCACCGGACTTGCTGTCGAAGCTGGACGTGGTGGCGAGCGACGGGTCGATCACCGCCTGCCCGTCCTGATCGGCCAGCGTGAGAGAGAGGCGCAGTTGCTTTCCGTCCTCGCCCTTGGGCGTGACCAGCGTCAGGGGCGAGAACCCGTGGACGTTGTCGAACGCCCATCGCCCGCCATCGAGCGGGCGCGCATGGGCCACCAGATCGGCCCCCGACAGGGTGATGCCGGTCTTGCCGATCTGTTTCGGCAGGGGCGTGGTCAGAATGTAGTGATCGCCCTCCGGCGCGACCGTGTAGGGCAGCGCCGCACCCTTCGACGTGCCGCTGAGGCCCGCGGTCCACAGGCTTATGGCGCGATCCAGCGAGGCGCTCTGTTCGGCCGTGAGCGGTGCGGCGTCCTGCGCAAGGGCCGGACAGGGCAGCGCCAAGGGCAGCAGCGGCACCCAGGCCAGCAGCGCGAGCCGGCTGGGGGATAGCGACATCGGTGGCATCCTCTGCTCGAGTGGGCGCGAGACTAGCAGCACATGATTGGGAAGTCGTTACAAGACTTCGCCGGACCGGACCGGCTGGCGCCTGGCCTCGATCGCATCCCAGATGGCGGCGGCGAGGTCGATGCCGTCGAAGCGCGCGACCTCCTGGATGCCGGTGGGCGAAGTCACGTTGATTTCCGTCAGCCAGTCGCCGATCACGTCGATGCCGACGAAGACCAGCCCGCGCTCGCGCAGCGTGGGGCCGATGCGCTCGCAGATCTCCCGGTCCCGCGCGGTCATCCGGGCCCGCTCGGCGCGCCCGCCCACATGCATATTGCTGCGCGCCTCGCCTTCCGCCGGCACGCGGTTGATGGCCCCCATCGCCACCCCGTCCACCAGGATGATGCGCTTGTCGCCCTGTCGCACCGCCGGCTCGTAGCGCTGGATCATCAGCGGCTCGCGCGTGCGGGCCGAGTGCATCTCTAGCAGCGCGCCCAGGTTCGGATCATCCTCGCGGATCAGGAACACTCCGGCGCCTCCATTGCCGAACAGCGGCTTCACCACGATGTCGCGATGCTCGGCGCGGAAGGCGCGGATCGCGGCGGTGTCCCAGGTAACGAGCGTCGGCGGCATCAGCTCGGGGAAATGCGTGACCAGCAGCTTCTCCGGCGCGTTGCGTACCTGCGCAGGGTCGTTGACCACCAGCGTGCGCGGATGGATGTGCTCCAGCATGTGGGTGGCCGTGATATAGGCCATGTCGAACGGCGGATCCTGGCGCATCAGCACCACGTCCATGCTGCCCAGATCGAGCGTCTCGGACGGCCCGAACCGGTAGTGGTCGCCACGCACCCGCTGCACCGTCACCGGCCGTGCGAGCGCGGTCAGAAGCTGGCCGCGCGGGCCCAGCCGAAGCGAGAGGTGTCGCACCTCGTAGTGCCACAGCGTGTAGCCGCGCCGCTGCGCCTCCAGCATGAGCGCGAAGCTGCTGTCGCCATCGATGCTGATGGTCTCGATCGGGTCCATCTGCACCGCGACCCGCAAGCCGTCCGCCATCGTCCATGCCCTCTTTGCCGCCCGGAGTGACGGCGTGCACGTGCGCTAATGCAGCCGGCCGCGCAACTCGGCAATGGCCGCGCGCGCCTGCCGCCCCGCCTGCCCTTCCGCGCCAAGATCGGCGGCGCGTCCGTAGCACTCCAACGCCGCGCCGATGTCGTCCAGGCGACGGTACAGTGAAGCGGTCTGCATCCAGAGGGCGACCGAATCCGGGGCGATGCGCAGCATGTCGCGCCCGCACGCCACGGCCCCGGCCAGATCGCCCGCATCCAGGCGGCGCAGGCGGATGTTGTTCTGTAGCCGCACCAGCACGTCGCGACGGCGCATCGGCTCCAGGACCGCGCGCGACAGCTCCGATGAATCGGCTATGGCACCGCCCCGGAACGGGTCCAGCATCAGCGGCCCCATGCCCGGCCGGCACAGCGACACCATGAAATGACCTGGCAGATTGATCCCCGACGCATCCCATCCGGCGGCATGGGCCGCATGCAGCCACAGGATGCCGAGCGCCACCGGCAAGCCGCGGCGACGCTCGACCACACGGATCAGATTGGCGTTGGCGAGGTCGTCATACGTCTCGGTATCGCCGCGATAGCCGTGCCGGCCGGCCAGCAGACGGGCGAGGAACGCGGCCTGACCGGGCAGATCGTCAGGTGCCACCTTCGCCCCGGCGGCGGCACGGGCAATGCTGGTCAGATGGTTCTGGACGACCAGGACGCCGGCATCCGGCAGATCGACCCGCGCCAGCACCAGGGCGGCGTCGGCGAGATCGATCTCGTCATCCGGCAACACGCCGATCGCATCCAGCGCGTCATGCAGGTCAGGCAGCCATCGTCTCCGGCCGAGGCCCCGCGCGCGTCATTCCGTTGCCTTCGCGTCCGCCGCCTCGGGGACATAGAGCGAAGACCCCTTCTCGCGGAACGTCTCGCTCATGGCCGCCATGCCGGCCTGCCGCTCGGCTTCCAGCTTCTCGGAATCGGCGCGGATGTCGTGCGAGATCTTCATCGAGCAGAATTTCGGCCCGCACATGGAGCAGAAATGCGCCACCTTGTGCGCTTCCTTGGGCAGCGTCTCGTCGTGGAACAGCCGCGCGGTGTCGGGATCGAGGCCGAGGTTGAACTGATCCTCCCAGCGAAACTCGAAGCGGGCGCGGCTGATCGCGTCGTCGCGCAGCTTGGCCGCCGGATGGCCCTTCGCCAGATCCGCTGCGTGCGCCGCGATGCGGTAGGTGATGACGCCGGTCTTGACGTCGTCGCGGTTGGGCAGGCCCAGATGCTCCTTCGGCGTCACGTAGCAGAGCATCGCCGTGCCGAACCAGCCGATCATCGCCGCCCCGATCGCCGAGGTGATGTGGTCGTAGCCGGGCGCGATGTCGGTCGTGAGCGGCCCCAGCGTGTAGAACGGCGCCTCGCCGCATTCGGCGAGCTGCTTGTCCATGTTGACCTTGATCTTGTGCATCGGGATGTGGCCCGGGCCTTCGATCATCACCTGACAGCCGCGGTCCCAGGCGATTTTCGTCAGCTCGCCCAAGGTCTCCAGCTCGGCGAACTGCGCCGCGTCGTTGGCATCCGCGTTGCAGCCGGGGCGCAACCCGTCGCCCAGCGAGAACGACACGTCATAACGTCGCGCGATGTCGCAGATGTCGGCGAAATGCTCGTAGAGGAAGCTTTCCTTGTGGTGTGCCAGACACCAGCGCGCCATGATCGAGCCGCCGCGCGAGACGATGCCGGTCACCCGACGCGCCGTCAGCGGCACGTGGGCGAGGCGCACGCCGGCATGGATGGTGAAATAATCCACCCCCTGCTCGGCCTGTTCGATCAGCGTGTCGCGGAAGACCTCCCAGTCCAGCTTGTCCGGATCGCCGCCTACCTTCTCCAGTGCCTGATAGATCGGCACCGTGCCGATCGGCACCGGCGAATTGCGGATGATCCAGCCGCGGATGTTGTGGATGTTGCGGCCGGTGGACAGGTCCATCACGGTGTCGCCACCCCAGCGAATCGCCCAGACCAGCTTCTCCACCTCCTCGGCCGCACCGGAGGTCACGGCGGAGTTGCCGATATTGGCGTTGATCTTGACCAGGAAGTTGCGGCCGATGATGACCGGTTCCAGCTCCGGGTGGTTGATGTTGGCGGGGATGATGGCGCGACCGCGGGCGATCTCGTCACGCACGAATTCGGGGGCGACGAATTCGGGGATCGCGGCGCCGAAGCCCTCGCCGTCCGCGATGCGGTCGGCGGCTCCCGCGTGGGCCGCGGCGCGGCCAAGATTTTCGCGATGGGCGACGAAGCGCATCTCCTCGGTGATGATGCCGGCGCGGGCGAATTCGAGTTGCGTGACATGCTGTCCCGGCTGGCCCGCCAGGACCAAGCGCTCGGCCGGGCATTCCGGCACGAGCCGGTCGGCGGGCGCGAAGCCGTTATCCTCGGGGCGCACTTCGCGCGGCGGCACGGGCCGGAAGCCGCGCGCCGCGATCCAGCTTGCGCGCACCGGCGGCAGGCCGGCGGCGAGGTCGATCGGCTGCGCGGGGTCGGTGTAGGGGCCAGAGCTGTCGTAGATGCGCAGCGGCTCCTCGCCGGCCGAGGGATGCAGGTCGATTTCCCGGAACGGCACCGAGATGTGCGGGAAGCCTTCGGGACTGCTGTAGATCTTCCGCGATCCGGCGACCGGGCCGGTCGGTGACGGTGGCAGGCTTCGACTGGACGTTCATCACGCACCTCCGCAAAGGCTCGACACGGGCGGCGGGAAGATGCGGGCCGGCGGAAGAAGGCAAGCCGGCGATCGCGTTCCGTCCCTACGCCGGCATGAACCGGATCAGGTTCTCAGGGTCATCGCGGCATCGGCGATATCTCAGCCCCTGGCCGGGGCACCCCTCGGATCTCGCAATGCTGTGCCTCCCGGCAGGCGGTGTCAATCGCCGCGTACCGCCCCTCCTCAGTCCGTGAAGCTGATGCCGTGGCTGCCCAGCACGGCTCCGACAACGGTCACGACGCTGAGTGCCAGCAGGATCGCATGCACGATCTGCATGGCGCGCAGCCTTCCCGCGTCGCTCCCGACCCTCTGGCGACGCAGAGCGAACGGCTCGACGATGAACAGCATGAGGGCGAAGATCAGCCACACGCCCAGCATCGCGCCGATCCACCACATCGAGGCCGATCGCCATGCGCTCCACAGGCCGAGCCGGTCGAGCATGAACAGGCCGCTCAATCCGGTGATCGCCACGGTCCAGCGCGCCTGGCGCGCGAAGCGGCGCTCCACCGCCTCGAACCAGGCGGCCCCGGTTGCGGGCGCTGCCGCCTCCGCCGCGCGCGCCGCCGGCAGGAGCACGGTCGTCACGAGGCCGACGCCGCCGATCCACAGCACGACGCCGAGCACGTGGACCGCCAGCGCGACCGTCACCGCCATGTGTCAGGCGTTTACCGTCTCGTCCGGGATGCCGAGCCCGAGCAGTTCGGCCAGCCGCATGCGGGGTGCCACCAGATCGGCCAGGGTGTAGCGATCGAGCACGGCCAGAAAGGCGGCCAGCGCCTCATCCAACGCATGACGCAGCACGCAGGCCGGGCCGATGGGGCAGCTCTCCGGACGCTCGAAACACGGCACCAATGCGGTGTCCTGCTCGGTGCGCCGCACGACCGCGCCGATATTGATGCTGGCGGGCGGCCGGTTCAGGCGCAGCCCGCCATGCCGACCTCGCGTGGTGGCGATGTCTCCGGCGACTCCCAACTGATGCACCACCTTCATCAGGTGCGCCTGCGAGACGCCGTATGCCTCCGCGATCTCGGCGATGGTCGCCTGACGCCGCTCGTCCAGCGCCAGGTACATCAGCGTGCGCAGGGTGTAGTCCGTATAGGTGGTCAGGCGCATCGCGAACTCCCCGCGGGCTGTGGCGACGCCAGACCGTCCGGCGGCGCGCCGGGGCGATGAAAGACCGCCAGTTGCAGGCTGAAGGCGATGCGCTGCGCCTTGGCCACGAACTCGGCCGCCGGTTCATCCGCGAACAATTCGGTCGCGGCCTCTCCGAACAGGGCCAGCCACCGCGCGAACATGGATCGCTCCAGGCCCGCCACGGCACGATGGACCGCCACCGGGTTTCCCGAATAGCGGCCGGAGGTCAGCATCACCGACGACCAGAAGCGGCGCATGGTCGCCAGGTGCTCCGGCCATTCTGTGAGGCGCGATCGCTGCATCGAAAACCGGGCCAAGAACCTCGTCCCGACGCACCTTGTCATAGAAGGCATCGACCAGCAGGGCGATTCCTTCCTCCGAGACATGCGTGAGCCGGGAAGCCAGCGCCTGCATCATCATCATCCGGTCCTACCAGATCGCCACGACCGCCAGTACGACGACCAGGTTCCAGGCGAGCATGTCGACCAGGGTCCGGATCATCATGCGGTCATCCTCGGCCTTGGCCCCCAGCATGTTGCAGACCGTCTCGCCGGGAAAGAAGAACACCCGAGCCATCGCCCTTTTCATCGCACGGCTCCAAAGATATATGCACGATCTCTCATATAGGGCGACCCCGCCCAGAAACCAATATCCGAAATCATCCTTTTGGCGCCCTGTGCCGGAAGTGCGCCGGTTTGCCGGGCCGCCGGCAAGCGTCTATGCACGATGCAACCAGAGAGAGAGGCAGGGCAGCGCGTGACTGCAGCGATCATCGTGGCCGCGGGCCGCGGCCAGCGGATGGGCGGACCAATTCCCAAGCAATATCGCTCGCTCGACGGTCTGCCGGTGCTGCGCCACACCTTGGTCGCGTTCCTGCGCCACAAGGCGATCAGCCGGGTGCAGACGGTGATCCACCCGAACGACCGCACGCTCTACGAGCAGGCGACGCAGGGCCTGGACCTGCCGCCGCCGGTGATCGGCGGCAACACGCGGCAGGAGACGGTGCGGCTGGGCCTCGAGAGCCTGGCCGGCGAAGGCTTCGCCAAGGTGGTCATCCATGACGCCGTGCGCCCGTTCATCGAGCAGGAGACGATCAGTGCCGTGATCGCCGCCCTCGACGAGGCGCCGGCCGTCGTGGCAGCCCTGCCGGTGCCCGACACGCTGAAACGTGCTCCGGGCGGCCAGGTGGCCGGGACGGTGGACCGCACCGATGTCTGGCGGGCGCAGACGCCGCAGGGCTTCCGGTTCGATGCGATCCTGGCGGCGCATCGCGGCGCGCTACGCCAGGATCCGCTGCACATGGAACTGACCGACGACAGCGCCGTGGCCGAGCGCGCCGGGCTGCCGGTGCGGCTGGTGCTGGGCAGCGACGACAATTTCAAGATCACCACCGAACGCGACCTGGAGCGGGCCGAATTGCTGCTGACCCGCGGCCGGATGGAGGCGCATACCGGCTGGGGTTTCGATTTCGCGGGGTTCGGGCCGGGCGACCATCTGATGCTGTGCGGCATTCCGGTGCCGTTCGATCGCGGCGCACTGCGCAACCACAATACCGACATTCCGCTGAATGCCGCGACCGACGCGCTGCTGGGCACCATCGGCGGACAGCAGGGCCGCGCCCATTTCGACGCCGCGGCACCGATCCATCGCGGCCTGAGCTCCGATCTTTTCGTGCGCCAGGCGGTCTCGGCCGTGGCCATGAAGGGCGGCCGCATCGTGCATGTCGATATGAGCATCCTGGGCGAATGGCCGGACATCCGCCCGCATCGCGACGACATGGTGACGCGGCTCGCCGATCTGCTGTCTGTCGAGCCGGAGCGGGTGGGCATCAAGCGGCTCTCGGCGCTCGAGAGCGGCTTCTACGGCCGCTCCGAGGGGATCGGCGCGCAATGCCTGGCGACGGTGCTCTATCCGGCGCTTTGACGCCGGGCCTCCCCGCGCCGGACCCTATCGATCGGCGACGTAGGCGCCGATCCGCCCCGGAAGGGCGGGATTGCCGCGCGCCAGCAGCGCGCCATAGATCGCCGAGACCGCAAGTCCCCTTGATTTCAGTAACGAAAGAGCTAGCGCAAATCGGACTCCGTCCACCCCTGTCGTTACTTCCGGCTCATCGCGACCATTCCTCATTCACTCCACCTCCACGACCACCCGCCCGCGCACCTGGCCGGCCAGGATTTTCGGCGCCGTGGCAATCACCTCCGACAGTCTCACGCCCTGTGTCATGGCGGCGAGCTTGCCGTGGTCGAGTTCGCTCGCCAGCCGGCGCCAGGCCTGCTGGCGCAACGGGCGCGGGCAGGTGACGCTGTTGATGCCGAGCAGCGAGACGCCGCGCAGGATGAAGGGCGCGACGGTGGCCGGCAGATCCATCCCCTGTGCCAGGCCGCAGGCGGCCACCGCGCCCCCCTCGCGAGTCTGCGCCAGCACGTTCGCCAGGGTCTGCGACCCCACGCTGTCGATCGCCGCGAGCCAACGCTCGCGGCCGAGCGGCTTGCCGGGGGCGGCGAGTTCGGCCCGATCGAGAATTTCGACGGCGCCCAATCCGCGCAGATAGTCGGTCTCGGCCGTCCGCCCGGTACTGGCGATCACGTGCCAGCCGGCGCGCGCCGCCAGCGCCACGGCGACCGAGCCGACGCCACCGGCCGCCCCGGTGACGAGCAGCGGGCCGCCAGCCGGTTTCAGCCCGTGCCGCTCCAGCGCCATCAGGCACAGCATGGCTGTGTAGCCGGCAGTGCCGATCGCCATCGCTTGCGGCGCGGACAGGCCATGCGGCAGCGGGATCGGCCATTCGGCGGGCACCCGCACGCGCTCCGCATAGGCGCCGAGATGCGTCTCGCCCATGCCCCAGCCATTGACCAGCACCGCCTCGCCCACGCCCCATTCGGCGCTGTCGCTGCGCTCGACCGTCCCGGCCAGATCGATGCCGGGGATCATCGGCCAGCGCCGCACCACAGGCGCCCCGCGCATGATGGCGAGCCCGTCCTTGTAGTTCAGCGTCGAGTGGCTGACGCGGATCAGCACCTCGCCATGCATCAGCTCGGAATCGGGAAAATCCTCCAGCCGCGCCTCGGGTGCGGCGTCGGTCTTGCGCAGGACGATGGCTCTCATGGATTCCCCGAATCTGAGCGTTGCAGCACGACCGCCACCTCCTCGAGTGCCACGGGATCGTCAATCGTGGCCGGCACTGTGGGCGTCTCGCCATCCGCGAGCGCGCGGATGGTGGCGCGCAGGATCTTGCCCGAGCGTGTCTTGGGCAGTCGCGGGCACGATGCGGGCATCCTTGAACGACGCCACCGGCCCCACCCGCTCGCGCACCAGCGCCACCAGTTCGGCCGCCAGATCGACGGTCGGCCGCGCCACCCCGGCCTTCAGCACCGCGAGGCCGAGCGGCACCTGACCCTTGATGGGATCGGCCATGCCGACCACGCAGCACTCGGCCACGTCGGGATGTGCCGCCAGCACCTCCTCGATGGCGCCCGTCGAGAGCCGGTGGCCGGCGACGTTGATGACGTCATCGGTGCGCCCCATGATCCACACGTCACCGTCGGCGTCGATCGAGCCGGCGTCGCCGGTGCGGTAGAAGCCGGGGAAATCGGCGAGATAGGCGGCGCGGAACCGCTCGTCGTCGCCCCACAGCGTCGGCGCGCAGCCCGGCGGCAGCGGCAGGCGGATCGCCAGGTTGCCGACGCTGCCCGCAGCCGCCGGATCCCCGTGATCGTCGAGCGCCCGCAGATCGTAGCCGGGCGCCGGTCGCCCGCCCGATCCGGGCCTCCACGGCAGCAGGCCCAGGCCGCGGAAATTGCCGGTGATGGTCCAGCCGGTCTCGGTCTGCCACCAATGGTCGATCACCGGGCGGCCGAGCAGCGCCGCGATCCACTCGCCGGTCGCCGGATCGCAGCGCTCGCCGGCCAGATACAGCGCCTGCAGGCGCGACAGGTCGTGGTGCGCGATCAGCGAGCCGCCGGGATCCTGCTGCTTGATGGCACGCAGCGCCGTGGGGGCGGTGAACATCGCCTGCACGCCATGCTGCGCGCAGACCCGCCAGAACGCGCCGGCATCCGGGGTGCCAACGGGCTTGCCCTCGTACATGACCGTGGTCAGCCCCGCCAGCAGCGGCGCATAGACGATGTAGCTATGGCCCACGACCCAGCCGACATCGGACGCGGTCCACATCACCTGCCCGGCGGACAGGCCATAGACCATGCCGATCGAAGCGTGCAGGGCGACCGCGTGGCCGCCATTGTCGCGCACGATGCCCTTCGGCCGTCCCGTGGTGCCGGAGGTGTAGAGGATGTACAGCGGATCGGTGGCCTCCACCGGCACCGGCGCGTGCGGCGAGGCTTCCTGCATCGCGTTGGCGAAATCGTGATCGCGGCCGGCGGTCATCGCCGCCTCCAGCATCGGCCGTTGCAGGATCAGGCAGGCATGCGGCCGGTGCGCGCTCATCTCCAGGGCGGCATCCAGCAGCGGCTTGTAGGCGACGGTCCGGCCCGGCTCCAGCCCGCAGGAGGCGGAGATGACGACAACCGGCTGGGCGTCGTCGATGCGCATGGCGAGCTCGCGCGAGGCGAAGCCGCCGAACACCACCGAATGCACGGCCCCCAGCCGGGCGCAGGCCAGCATGGCCATCGCCGCCTCGGGCACCATCGGCATATAGATCACCACCCGATCGCCGCGTCTGCACGCCCAGACCCGCCAGCGCGCCCGCAAGCCGCGCCACATGGTCCAGCAGGTCGGCGTAGCTGTAGCGTCGCACCTCGCCGGTCATGGGCGAATCCCAGATCAGCGCCGTCTGCCCACCGCGCCCGGCGGCGACGTGGCGATCCAGGCAGTTGTGGCAGGTGTTGAGGGCGGCACCCACGAACCAGCGCCCGTACGGCCCGCTCGCCGGGTCGAACGCGCGATCCCAGCCTCGGGTCCAGTCGATCGCCTCGGCCGCCTTCGCCCACCACGCCTCGGGATCGCGCGCGCATGCGGCGTAGGTGGCCGGATACTTGCTCATCGTTTCCATTCCCGCCCATAGCGTAGACGGGTTCGCGCGGCTCGACTACTAGGCAAGACAGCCGAGGGAGCGTCGATGCAACTGCACGAAGTCCGGGTCCACCCCGAAGCCGACCGGCTGGCGCGCGAGGACCAGCTTGCCTGGAGAATTGCGGCCGTGGCGTCCGATCCCGTGCCCGTGCTGCCCGAAGTGACCGAGATGATCGGCAGCCGTATCATCGACAATACCGCGGTGGCGACTCGCCGCCATCAACCGTCGCCCCGTCGCGACCGCGCGCGCGCAGGCGCTGGCGCATCCGCGCGCGGGCGGTGCCTGCGTCGATCGGCTGCGCGCCGGCGCTGCGCGTGCACGCCGAATGGGCAGCCTGGGCCAACGGCACCGCGGTTCGCGAACTCGATTTCCACGACACCTTCCTGGCCGCGGAATACAGCCATCCGGGCGACAATATTCCGCCGACCCTGGCGGTGGCACAGCAATGCGGCCGAAGCGGTGGCGGAGCTTGGTGCGCGCGCATCGCCACCGGATACGAAATCCAGGTCGATCTCGTGCGGGCGATCTCGTTGCATAAGCATAAGATCGACCACGTGGCGCATCTCGGCCCCTCGGTCGCGGCCGGACTGGGGACGCTGCTGGGGCTGCCGGTCGAAGTCATTTATCAGGCGGTGCAGCAGGCGCTACACGTGACCACCGCGACACGGCAGAGCCGCAAGGGAGAGATTTCGTCGTGGAAGGCATTCGCGCCCGCCCATGCCGGCAAGCTCGCCATCGAGGCGGTGGATCGGGCGATGCGCGGCGAAGGGGCACCCAGCCCGATCTATGAAGGCGAGGATTCAGTGATCGCCTGGATGCTGGACGGACGCGATGCACTGTATCGCGTACCCCTGCCCGCGCCAGGCGAGCCGAAGCGGGCGATTCTCGACACCTATACGAAGGAGCACTCGGCCGAATACCAGAGCCAGGCGCTGATCGACCTGGCCTTCCGCATGGGCAAGCGGGTGCGCGACTGGGACGCCGTGGAAGAGGTGGTGATCCACACCAGCCACCACACGCATTACGTGATCGGCACGGGCTCGAACGATCCGCAGAAGTTCGATCCCGCCGCCAGCCGCGAGACGCTGGATCATTCGATCATGTACATCGTCGCGGTGGCGTTGCAGGATGGCACCTGGCACCATGTGCGCAGCTACCTGCCCGAGCGCGCGTCGCGGCCCGACACGGTGCGGCTGTGGCGCAAGATCCGCACTGTGGAAGAACCGGAATGGACGCGGCGCTATCACGCCGACGACCCGGCGACCAAGGCGTTCGGCGGGCGGGTGGTGATCCGCATGAAGGACGGCAGCACGATCGAGGACGAGCTGGCGGTGGCGAACGCGCACCCGCTAGGCGCGGCGCCGTGGAGGCGCGCAGACTACGTGCGCAAATTCCGCGGGTTGACGGAGGGGATCTTGTCGGAGCGCGAGGCGGAGCGGTTCCTGGGAGTGGTGGAGCAGTTGGAGATGCTGCGCGCGGAGGAGCTCGCCGGGTTGAACGTGGCGGTGCCGGACGGCGAGCTGGCCTTGGCGGCGGCGGGGCTGTTTTGAGAGCGCGCGCCGTCGCGCCCCACCCGGCCCTTCGGGCCACCCTCCACGAGACGGGGAGGGAGAGTCTGTCCCTCCCCGGAATGGGGAGGGTGGCGCGAAGCGCCGGGTGGGGCACGACGCGATGACGGTGAAAGGATCCGTGCCATGAACAACTCCCCAACTCCCAAGCCCAAGAAATCCGTCGCCCTGTCCGGCGTGATCGCCGGCAACACGGCGCTCTGCACGGTCGGCCGCACCGGCAACGATCTGCACTATCGCGGGTACGACATTCTCGACGTAGCGGAATCCTGCGAGTTCGAGGAGATCGCGCACCTGCTGGTGCATGAGCACCTGCCCACCGCGCCCGAGCTGGCTGCCTACAAGGCCCGGCTGCGCGCCATGCGCGGCATTCCCCACAGCGTGCGCCGCGTGCTGGAGGCGTTGCCCGCATCGACGCACCCTATGGACGTGATGCGCACCGCCTGCTCGGCGCTGGGCTGCGCGCAGCCCGAGCATCACGCCCACGCCGCCCCTGGTGCCCGTGCCGTCGCCGATCGGCTGATGGCCTGCTTCGGCTCGATGCTGCTGTACTGGTTCCACTGGTCGCAGCACGGCCGCCGCATCGAGGTCGAAACCGACGACGACAGCATCGGCGGGCATTTCCTGCATATGCTGCACGGACGCCCACCCTCCGCCGAATGGGTGCGCGCCATGCACACCTCGCTGGTGCTGTATGCGGAACACGAGTTCAACGCCTCGACCTTCGCCGCGCGCGTCGTGGCCGGCACCGGGTCGGACATGTATTCGGCCATCACAGCCGCCATCGGCGCCTTGCGCGGCCCCAAGCACGGGGGCGCCAACGAGGCGGCGTTCGAGATCCAGGAGCGTTACGACACGCCGGATGCCGCCGAGGCGGATATCCGCCGGCGGCTGGAGCAGAAGGAGGTCGTGATCGGCTTCGGCCATCCCGTGTACACAGTCTCCGACCCGCGCAACGCCGTCATCCGCGACGTGGCCCGCCGCCTGTCCGAACAGGCGGGCGACGACACGCGGTTCCGCGTCGCCGAGCGCATCGAGCGGGTGATGGCCGATGCCAAGCGGATGTTCGCCAATCTCGACTGGTTCAGCGCGGTATCGTACAGCGAGATGGGTGTGCCCACCGATATGTTCACGCCGGTCTTCGTCATCAGCCGCACCTCCGGCTGGGCCGCGCACGTGATCGAGCAGCGCGCAGATGGCAAGATCATCCGCCCGAGCGCCAACTATGTCGGCCCCGAGGATCTCGCCTTCGTGCCGCTCGCCGAGCGCCGGCGATGACCTATCTGGTCGGCGCCGACCAGCCGCATATCCCGGCCGGCGAACGCCTGCGGGGACTGCTGGCGTTGGACCGCATCGTGCAGATGCCGGGCGCCCATAATGGCATGGCCGCCGCCCAGGCCCGCGCCGCCGGGTTCAAGGCGCTGTACCTGTCGGGTGCGGCGATGACCGCCAGCATGGGGCTGCCCGATCTCGGGATCATCACCATCGACGAGGTGTGCTTCTTCATCCGCCAGGTGGTGCGCGCGTCCTGCCTGCCGGTGCTGGTGGATGGCGACACCGGCTATGGCGAGGCGCTGAACGTCATGCACATGGTCCGCAGCTTCGAGGATGCGGGAGCCGCGGCGGTGCATATCGAGGATCAGCGCCTGCCGAAGAAATGCGGCCACCTGAACGACAAGAGCCTGGTCGATGCGCACGACATGGCGGCCAAGGTCGCGGCAGCGGTGCGCGCGCGCCGGCATCTGCAGATCGTCGCCCGCACCGATGCCGCCGCCAGCGAAGGGCTGGATGGCGCCGTGGCGCGTGCGCGGCTGTATGTCGAGGCCGGAGCCGACGCGATCTTCCCCGAGGCGCTGCACAGTGCCGAGATGTTCCGCGCCTTCGCACGCGCCATGCCGGGCATCAAGCTGCTCGCCAACATGACCGAGTTCGGCAAGACACCGTTCTTCACCGCCGCCGAGTTCCAGGCGATGGGCTACAGCATGGTGATCTGGCCGGTCTCCTCGCTGCGTGTCGCGAACAAGGCGCAGGAGAGACTGTACGCCGCCATTCGCCGCGACGGCGGCACCCAGGGAGTGATCGACCAGATGCAGACGAGGGCCGAATTGTACACCGCGATCGACTACGCCGGCTACGAGGCGCTGGACGCCTCGATCGTGCAAACCGTGGTTCCCCACGGCATGCCGCAGCGTACGCCATGAGCTGGCAGCCCGCGACGCCGCTCGCCGCGCGTGCGCGCGAGTTTGCAATCGCCCTGACCCGCTGGCCCAGCGTCACGGGCACGCCGGGCGAGGCGGAACTGCCGCGCCATCTGGCCGGACTGCTTGGCGAATTCCCCTATTTCCGCGAACATCCCGAACACCTGATGGTGCTGCCGATCCCGGACGACCCGTACGGACGATCGAACGTGATGGCGCTGGTCCGGGGACAGGGATCGGCTTGCGTCACGCTCAGCGGACATTTCGATACGGTTCCCGTCGAGGACTATGCCGATCTCGCCTCGCTCGCCACGGAGCCGGAGGCGCTGCGGCCCGCGCTGCTGGCGCGGCTGGACGCCAGCGGCACCCATCCGCGGGCGCGCGCCGATCTTGCCTCAGGCGACTATCTGCCGGGTCGTGGTTTGCTCGACATGAAATCCGGCGACGCCGCCGGAATGGCGGTGCTGGAGCAGTTCGCCGCCGACCCGAACCGGCAGGGCAATCTGCTGCTGATCGCAACCCCGGACGAGGAGGATCGCTCGGCCGGCATGCGCGCCGCCGCCGACGCGCTGCCGGGCGTGCTGCAACGCTTCGGCCTGGAAGCACGGCTCGGCATCAACCTCGACGCGCTGATCGACAATGGCGACGGCACGGGCGGGCGCATCCTCGCACTCGGCTGCATTGGCAAGCTGCTGCTGAGCGCCTTCGTGGTCGGCCGTGACGCGCATGCCTGCTATCCGCTGCACGGCGTCAACGCCGCCTATCTGGCGGCCGAGCTGGTCTGCGCGCTGGAATACGCGCCGGAACTGGGCGAGCAGAGCGGCGCCGAGATCGCTTCGCCGCCCACAGTCCTGGGCAGCCGCGACCTGAAGACGGTGTACAACGTGACCACGCCGAGCCGGGTGTGGACCACCTGGAATGTGCTGACGCAGCGTCGCAGCGCGGCCGAGGTGCTGGATATCGCGACCGATATCGCGCGCGCGACCATGCGGCAGGCGCGGCAAAAGATCGCAGCCCGCGCGGCACAGCTCGCACACGGGCCTGGATTGTCCACGGGCTGGGACGTCGTGCCGGTGCTCTCCTTCGCCGAGCTGCGCGACCGCGCCCTCGCGCGTGAGCCCGGGTTCGCCGCGCGCTTCGATGCCGAAGCGGCGGAGCTGGCGCGGCACGCCGAACTCGATCTGCCGACTCGCTGCCGCGTTCTCACGGAACTGGCCTGGGATGCGGCGGGCGAGGAAGGGCCGGCGATCGTGCTGGGCTATGCCTCATTGCCCTATCCGGCCGTGACCTTCCCCGCGACGTCGGAGGGCCAGGCGCTGGAGGCACGCATCCGCGCCGCCGCCGATGCGACGGCGGCGCGCCACGCCACGGGCATTACCGCCGTCCGGCATCTGCCCGTGATCGTGGACATGAGCTTCCTGGGCATGGCCGATGCGGATGACCTGCGCGCCACGGCGGCGAACACGCCGATCTGGGGCAGCAGCATCAGATGGGATCTCTCGCGGCCGCCGACTCCCGGCATTCCGATGACGAATATCGGACCGTGGGGCCGCGACTATCATCACTGGCTGGAGCGCGTGCACCAGCCCTATGCGTTTGACGTGCTGCCCGAGCTGGTGCGTGACGTGGCGATGGCGGCGCTGCGCGGATGAGCGCCGCGCGCACGCTGGCCTTTGTCGGCTCGCTGACCGAACCCTGCCCCTATGCGCCGCAGGCGCGCGGCGTGGGCATCACAGTGTTCGACTTCGATCCAGAGACGGGCGTGCTGCGCGAGCTGTCTCGCACCGGCGCTATTGTCAACCCGAGCTTCCTCAGCCTGCATCCGCGTCTGCCGGTGCTGTACGCGACGAGCGAGGTGTATGGCTGGAACGAGGGCACGGTCAGCGCCTATCGCATCGATACCGAAGCCGGGAAACTGACCTATCTGAACAAGCAGCCGACACTTGGCAGCGTCGCCGCGCAATCGAGCCTGGATGCCGAGGGCCGCTTCCTGTTCCTGGTCAACTATCGGATGGGCGAGCCGGACGATTTGCCGGGCCAGTCCGTCGCGGTGTTCCCGGTACGCGAGGATGGCAGCCTGATGCCGCCCTGCGCCAGTGCCGTCCATTCCGGCAGCGGCCCGGATGCCGATCGCCAGGAAGGGCCGCATCCGCATTGCGTGCTGGTCAGCCCCGATGGACACCACGCGGTCGCTACCGATCTCGGCACCGACGAGATGGTTGTCTACCAGCTCGACGGCTCGGGAAAGCTGGAGCGTACGACCGCGCTCTCGCTGCGGCCCGGCACGGGCCCGCGGCATATGGCTTGGCATCCCGCCGGACGCATCTTGTACGTCAATGGCGAACTCGACCAGACCGTGAGCGCGCTGGAGTGGAACGCAGGGACGCTGCGGCACCTGCACACCGTGGCCACCCTGCCGGCTGGGTTCGTGGGGGTCAATCACACCGCGGATGTGCACGTCTCGCCGGACGGGCGGTTCGTCTATTGCTCCAATCGCGGACACGACAGTGTCGCGGTGTTCGAGACGTCCCGCGATGGCAGCGCGTTGCAGCCGCGCGGGCAGGTGCTGACCGGCGGTGCCACCCCACGCAGCTTCTGCCTCGATCCGTCGGGCGGATTCCTGATCGCGGCCAATCAGAACAGCGACAGCCTGACTGTGTTCCGGCGCGATGCGGCCACGGGCGCGCTGACACGGACGAGTGAGCAGCAGGAGGTCGGCACGCCAATGTGCGTGCGCGTGCGCGGGTTCGATGGCACGGGGTAGCCCCCGCAGGAGCACCACCCTCACCCAACCCTCTCCCCCAAAGCGAGAGGGCTTTCTGCTCCCTCTCTCTTTGGGAGAGGACCGGGGTGAGGGAATGCCAGAACTCGAGATGCGCGAGATCACCAAGGCCTTCCCCGGCATCCTCGCGCTCGACGCTGTCAGCTTCGACTGCGCGCCGGGCGAGGTCCATGCGATCTGCGGCGAGAACGGTGCCGGCAAGTCCACCCTGATCAAGGTGCTGGGCGGCGTGTACCGACCCGATTCGGGAACCATCCGGATCGGTGGGCGCGAGGCGGCGTTCACCCACCCGGTCGAGGCACGCCGCGCCGGCATCAGCATCATCCACCAGGAGCTGAGCCTGCTGCCGGAACGGTCCGTTGCGGAGAACATCCACCTGGCGCTGGAACCGTCCCGATTCGGCATTCTCGACCGCACAACCATGCGCGCGCAGGCGAGACGGCTGCTCGAACGCGTCGGTTCGACTGCTTCCCCCGACCAGCGCGCCGGCGACCTCTCGATCGCGCAGCAGCAGACGGTGGAAATCGCCAAGGCGCTGGCGCCGGGTCCGCGCATCATGGTGATGGACGAGCCGACGGCGGCGCTGGATGATGCCGAGGCGCGGCACCTGCTCGACCTTGTGCGCCGGCTGCGCGCGGACGGTGTGGCAGTCATCTACATCTCGCACCGGATGGCCGAGGTACAGCGCGTGGCCGATCGCGTGACGGTGCTGAAGGATGGGCGCCACGTCGCCACCGGCCGGCTGGAGGAAATGCCAACCGATCGCATCGTGCGCCTGATGGTGGGCCGCGAACTGGCGGATTTCTACCCGCCGCGTGCCCCGACATGCGCCGGTCCCGTGCTGCTGGAAATCCAGGGCGGCGGCAACGATTTGCTGGACGGGATCGGCCTTGCGGTGTGCGCGGGCGAAATCGTCGGCGTGGCGGGGCTCGATGGATCTGGCAAGACGGCACTCGCGCGCGCCATCTTCGGCGACGCGCCGTTCGAGCGCGGCAGCATGCGCCTCGACGGCAGGACTATCTCGATCCGCAGCCCGCGCGCGGCGATCGCGCACGGCATCGGCTATCTGCCCGACGACCGCAAGCGCGAGGGGCTGCTGCTGCTGCAAACGCTGCGCGACAACATCATGCTGGCGCTACGGGCTTTCGGCACGCCGCTGCGCCCGCCGGCCTCTGGAAAGATGGCGGACGCCGCAGGCCGACCGCAGGCTGCGCCAGCTCGACGTGCGGGCCGCGCGCTTCGACCAGGAAATCCGCACGCTGTCCGGCGGCAACCAGCAGAAGGTCATCATCGGCCGCTGGCTCGCCCGCGCCCCGCGACTGCTGCTGTTCTGCGAACCCACGCGCGGCATCGACGTGGCCTCGAAGGCCGCGATCTACCGCATCATGCGCGAGTTGGCGGATAGCGGCGGCTGCGGCATCCTCATGGTCTCCTCCGATCTCGCCGAGGTGGTGGGGGTGAGCGACCGCATTGTCGTGATGCATGAGGGCAGGATCGCCGGCACCTGCCCGGGCGGTGCCGCCGAGGAGGACGTCATGGCACTGGCCGTCGGGCACCGGCAGGCACCAGCGCCTGCTGGCGCGGATCGGGCGGCGTCGTGAGCGCCACCACGCTCGCCGTGCCATCCGATTCGCCGGCGGCGGCCTGCCGACGCCGCTGCTTCTGCTGCTGGGCTCGGTCGCGCTGTATGTCGGCACCGCCGCGTGGACCGGGCAGACGCACCAGCTCGGCGTCCAAGGGCTGGTGGGGCTGCTGCAACGCATGGTGGCGCTGGGCGTCGTGGCACTCGGCCAGACCTTCGTCATCCTGTGCGCGTCCATCGACCTGTCGGTTGCCAATTTGATCAGCGTCGCGGCTGTCATGGCCTCGTTCGTGATGCAGGGACACCCGTCGATGATCCTGCCGGCGGTGGCGCTGGTACTGGTCATTTCGACGGTGGTCGGTCTCGCCAACGGCCTCATCATCGCCCGGCTTCAGGTCAACCCGCTGATCGCGACCCTTGGCGTGGGAATGGTGCTGCAAGGCCTGCTCTCGGCCAGTTTCAGCAATTTCGCGGGATCGGTGCCGCCGGTCTTTCAGCTCATGGCCTATGGCACGATCGGACCCCTGCCCTTTGCGGTACTCGGTCTGTTCGCGCTCTACCTGGCCTGCGGCTGGGCGCTGCGCGCCACACGGTTCGGCGCGCATCTCTACGCGGTGGGCGGCAACGCGGACGGGGCGCGCCTGGCCGGCATCCGCACGGGTGCCGTCACCGTCATGGCGCATGTGATGTGCAGCATCATGGCGGGCATCGCCGGCCTGTATCTGGCAAGCCGGCTGCGTTCCGGCGCCCCCTGGGTCGGTCGCGACGGAGTCTATGACCTCGAATCGATCGCCGTCGTGGTGGTGGGCGGCACGCTGCTGGCTGGCGGGCGCGGCGGCGTGTGGGGCACGCTGGCCGGCGTGCTGCTGTTCGCGGTGATCGACGAGGTGTTCAACATGCTGGGCGTCTCGCCCTTCCCGAAACAGGTGCTCCGTGGCGCCATCGTCATCGCCGCCGTGGCCGCCTATGCGATCCGCTCGCGGGGGCATGTCGCGTGACGGCGCTGGCGCAGACCCGCCGCGCGGCGATTCCGGCCGCACCGCTGCTGCGCCGCGTCAACATCGCCGTGCTCGTCTTCGTGGTGCTGTACGCGGCGATCGTCGCGTTGCAGCCGGCCTATGCCGAGCCGGCATTCTTCATGAACTTCCTGCGCCGCGTGGCGCCGCTGGCCATCCTGGCGATCGGCCAGCTTTTCGTCCTGGTCTCGGGCGGCTTCGATCTGTCGGTGGGATCGCTCGTCACGCTGACGGTGGTCGGCGCCTCCATGCTGACCAACAACGATCCGGCCAACACGATCTGGGCGATTGCCGTCCTTTACGGCATCGGCGTGCTGGTGGGCGTGATCAACGGGATGGTGGTCGCCTATCTGAAGGTGCCGTCGATCATCGCCACGCTGGGCATGCTGCTCTCGGTCAACGGGGCGGCGATGATGTGGTGCGGCGGCAGCCCGCGCGGCTATCTGCCGGACAATTTCCGCGTGCTCGGGCGCGCCGTCGTCCATCACGTGCCGCTGGTCGGCATCTTCCCGGTTGCGGTCGGCATGCTCATCCTCGCCGCTGCCCTGGGCTATTGGGGGCTGCACTTCACCGTGTTCGGCCGCCGCGTGCTGGCGGTGGGCGACAATCCGCGCGCCGCCGAGCTGGGCGGCGTGCGCGTCGATCTGACGCGCCTCGCCGCCTTCGTGATTTCGGCGCTGAGTGCCGTCACCAGCGGCATCATGCTGGGCGGGTTCGGCGGCGTTTCGACCGATGTGGGCGCGGGGCTGGAGTTGCAGGCCATCGCCGCCTGCGTGATCGGCGGCGTGCAATTGATGGGCGGCCGGGGCACCGTGACGGGTGCCATCGCCGGCACGCTCACGCTGTTCAGCCTGTTCACCCTGCTGGTCTTGCTGGGCCTGCCGCAGCCGCTGAAAGATGCGGCGCAGGGCCTTATTCTCATCGCCGCGGTGGCGGTCGGCGCGTATCGTCGCCGGCGTGGCGGCTGAGCGGACGCCTGGATACGAACGCCGCAACAAGCGGCACATTAGGGGAGAAGACGATGCGGACCAGTTTGCGCTTCATGCTGATGCTGGCGACGGTTTCCGTGCCAGTCGCGGCCTTCGCGCAGAATTTCGACGATCCGAAGGAGTTCCAGGCGGCGAAAGACCTGCTCGCCATGCAGCCGCAAGGCCCGGCCGGCAAGCCGTGGGAACAGAATCTGGGTGGCCACACCATCGATACGACGCAGTACAAGAAGCCCGGCCCGTATCACATCTGCTTCTCCAACGCCGGGGTGAACAATCCGTGGCGCGTGGTGGGCTGGATCGACATGCAGGCAGAGGTCGATCTCAACAAAGCGAACATCGCCTCGTTCACGGCGGCCGACGCGGAGGGCAAGGACGACAAGCAGATCTCCGACATCGCCTCGTTCGTCGCCAGCGGCAAGTGCGACGCGCTGATCGTCTCGCCCAACACCACCGCGGCCCTGACGCCGGCTGTCGAGGCGGCCTGCAAGAAACTGCCGGTCGTCGTGTTCGACCGCGGCGTGCTGACCGACTGCCCCGTGACCTTCGTCAACCCGATCGGCGGCTATGGCTGGGGCATCCAGACCGCCAATTTCATCGTCTCGAAACTGCCGAAGGGCGGCAAGGTGCTGGCGCTGCGCATCCTGCCCGGCGTCGATGTGCTGGAGACGCGCTGGGCCGCGGCGCGGCGCATCTTCAAGGAGCACGGCGTCACCGTGGTCGGCGCCGAGTTCACCAACGGCGACAACGCCAAGACCAAGTCGATCGTCGAGGACTACATCAACCGCTATGGCAAGATCGACGCGGTTTGGATGGACGCGGGGGCCACGGCGGTCGCCGCACTGGAGGCGTTCGAGGATGCCGGCCAGCCCTACCCGATCATCACCGGCGAGGACCAGGAGGATTTCCTGGTGAAGTGGAAGAAGGAGCATCTGACGGCGATGGCTCCTACCTATCCCACCTATCAATGGCGCTCGGCGGTGATCGCCACACTCGACATCCTGCAAGGCAAGCCGGTGATCGGGCCGCACTGGAAGCTGCCGCAGCCGGTGATCACCGACGCCACTCTCGATCAATATGTGAACGAGAAGATGCCGCCGCTGCACTACGCGATGTGCGGGTGCAGCGACATGCCGGGATACCCGCAGCGCTGGGGCGGAAAATAGGCGGGACGTTCCACCTCACATTGCCGGGAGCCGGTAGGGCGGGGAACACAGGGCGGGTTGCGTCCGTTAGGGTGTCGGAAGACATCACGAAAAGCGGAGCCGCTGTGCCTTGCCGCCGCAGCCGAACCTGACGATAGCGCCGACCGGGCGCCTGGAGCGGGTCATCGAGGACCGACCCGCCTCGGGGCGCCGCCCGGCTGCCCAGCGAATGGTGCAGGCCCGAAGAGGCCCAGGGGATGGCTGAAGGCAGTCTCGGCGGCCGGCCACAATGCCACGACATCGTCGTGATCGGCGCCTCGGCCGGGGGGCTGGAACCCTTGCGGCGCCTGCTGGGGGATTTGCCGGCCGACCTGCCGGCCGCCGTTTTCGTCGTGCTGCATCTCGGCGCGAAAAGCCACCTGGCCGACATCCTTGGCCGCGTCTTCGACACTGCCGGTAGCACCGGCGGTGAGCGGGCAGGCCATCATGCCCGGGCATGTTTGCGTGGCGGTGCCCGGCGCTCATCTGCTGCTGCACGACAGCCACATCATGCTCCGGCGCGGCCCGCGCGAGAATCTGGCGCGCCCCGCGGTGGACCCGCTGTTCCGTTCGGCGGCCTGCAGCTTTGGCGGCCGGGTGATCGGCGTGGTCCTGTCGGGCGCACTGAACGACGGCACGGCGGGCCTGCGCGCGATCAAGCGGTGCGGCGGGATCGCCGTCGTCCAGGATCCTCGCGACGCGGCCCATCCCGACATGCCGCAGAGCGCGCTGCGACATGTGGACGTGGACCATTTCGTGCCGGCGAACGCTCTGGCCGGCCTGCTCGCCGGCCTGGTGCGCGAGCCGGCGGCACCGACGCCGCCGATCCCGCTCGACCTGAGACTGGAAACCGCCATCGCCGCACAGGAGCTCTCGGGCATGGAAGCGGAAGACCAACTCGGCACGCCGTCCCGCTTCACCTGCCCGGAATGCCACGGCGCGCTGTGGGAGATCGATGACGGCAGCCTGCTGCGCTATCGCTGCCATGTCGGTCATGCCTTCACCGCCGATACGATGCTGCACGCGCAGGCGGCGAATGCCGAGGAGATGCTCTGGAGCCTGGCCCGCGCGCATCAGGAACACGCGGCCCTGGCACGCCGCATGGCCGAGCGTGAACGGGCGCAGCACCGCGACGCCTTCGCCGATCACCTGCTGGAGCGGGCGCGGGACTATGACGAGGACGCCCAAGTGGTCCGCAACCTGTTGCGCGGCCACCGCCTCACGGTCGGGGCAGGCGGGCGGGAACAGGATTTGTCGTGATGGCCGACGAAGCGGACGACCAGAACCAGCCGGAGAGCCGCCCCCCAGCGACGCCGCGCGCCATCTGCCCCATCGTCGGCATCGGCGCATCCGCGGGCGGGGTCGAGGCGCTGAAGCGCCTGTTCCCGAACGTCGATCCGGAATGCGGCATGGCGTTCGTGGTCGTGCAGCACCTAGACCCGGATCACGGCAGCATGCTTGCCGAAATCCTGGCCGGCAACACGTCGCTGCACGTGTCGCAGATCGCGGCCGATACGGCGGTCGAATCGGGGCACGTCTATGTCATTCCCCCCAATGCCACCCTGACCATCGCCCAGGGCCGCCTGCTGCTGGCACGCCCGGCGCCCGCGCGGGGTCATCGCAGCCCGATCGACGAGTTCCTCACCTCGCTCGCGCGCGATCAGGGCGAAAACGCCGCCTGCGTCATCCTGTCGGGCACCGGCAGCGACGGCACGCTCGGATTGCGGGCCATCAAGGAGAATGGCGGGCTCGCCCTGGCGCAAACGGACGCCGAGTACGACGGGATGATGCGCAGCGCGGTCGCGACCGGTCTCGTCGATGTCGTGCTGCGGGCCGAGGAGATGCCGGAAGCGCTCGCCTCCTATTTCCGCCATGTGACCCGGGCCGCCGGCGCGCCGGGCCGTGGCGATCGGCAGCCCGATCCCGACCAATTATCTGGATCAGATCACGGCACTGCTGCGGGTCCAGACCGGCCACGATTTCGGCAGCTACAAGAACCGGACGATCGTCCGGCGCATCCAGCGGCGCATGCACGTCCTGCAGATCGACACGGTTCCCGACTTCATCGAGCGTCTTCGCCGCGACAGCCGCGAGGTGAACCTGCTGTTCCAGGATCTGCTGATCGGCGTCACCGACTTTTTTCGCGAGCCGGCCGCCTTCGCGGCACTGGAGCGCGAGGTGATCCCGCTGCTGTTCAAGGACAAGGGAGCGGATGATACGGTGCGCGTCTGGGTTCCCGGCTGCGCCACCGGCGAGGAGGCGTATTCCCTCGCCATCCTGCTGCGCGAATGCGCACCGAAATCGGGCAGCGCGCCGAAGCTGCAAGTCTTTGCCACCGATATCGACGAGCACGCGCTGGCGACCGCGCGAATCGGCCGCTATTCCGCGGCGGTCCTGAAGGATGTGCCGGAGTCGCGCCTGGAACGCTATTTCCTGCGCGAGGACGGCAACTACCGGATCGGCGGCGAGCTGCGCGAGATCTGCCTGTTTTCGTCGCACAACCTGCTGCGCGACCCGCCGTTCTCCAAGCTGGACCTGATTTCCTGCCGCAACCTGCTGATCTATTTCAGCGCGGATTTGCAGGACCGCGTGATTCCCCTGTTCCATTACGCGCTGTCCCCGAACGGCTATCTGTTCCTGGGCTCGTCGGAGAACGTGACCCGTCACTCCCGCCTGTTCCTGACGGTGGACAAGACCCACCGCATCTTCCGCCGGCGCGTGCTGCCCGAACGGCGCATTCCGGAGTTTCCGCTGACCACGCCGCTGACTACGCCGCGGCCGTCGCACGGCTCGCCGCCGTACCCCGTGTCCATCGAACCGAGCCTGAAATCCCTGGCCGAGCGGCAGATGCTGGATCGGTTCACCCCGGCCTACGTCGTGATCAATGCGGAGGGCGACCTGCTGCACTCGTCGAGCCGCACCGGCAAGTACATCGAGCTGCCGCCCGGCGCGCCGAACACGAACGTCTTCAACATGGCACGACCGGGGCTGCGGCTGGAGCTGCGCACGGCATTGCACCGGGCGATCGGCAGCGGACAGCCGGCCGTGCAATCGAGCGTCGCGGTCGGCACGAATGGCGGTCGCCAGGACATCGACCTCATTGTCCAACCGCTTCGGTACGATTTCTCGATCGAGACATTCTATATGGTCGTGTTCCAGGATCTTGGCGCGATCCAGCCGGTAGCCGCGGGAGAGAGCGCAGCCGAGGGCGACACCGAGGAGACAGGCGTGCGCCACCTGGAGGCGGAGCTGCGCGCCACCAGGGAGCGGTTGCAGACCGCCACCGAGGAGCTGGAATCCTCCAACGAGGAGCTGAAATCCGGCAACGAGGAATTGCAGTCCATGAACGAGGAGCTGCAATCCGCGAACGAGGAGCTGGAGACCTCGAAGGAGGAGCTGCAATCCATCAACGAGGAGTTGCAGACCGTCAATGCGGAGCTGAGCGCCAGGGTGGACGAGCTGAGCCGGGCGAACAACGACATGAGCAACCTGCTCGAGAGCACGCAGATCGCCACCGTGTTCCTCGATCGCACGCTCGATCGTGAAAAGCTTCACGCCGGCGGCCAAGGACGTGTTCCGGCTGGTCGAAAGCGATTCCGGGCGGCCGATCAGCCATGTGCGCCCGCGTTTCGAGTACGATACGCTGCAACAGGATGCCGAACGTGTGCTGCGCACCCTGCGCACCATCGAAAGGCCGGTGCGCAGCAATGAGGGCGATACCCGCTACATGATGCGGATGCTGCCATATCGGACGACCGAAAACGTGATCGACGGCGTGGTGATGACGTTTACCGACATCACCCGCATCGAGGCGGCCGAGGCCCGCATCGAGGAGCTGACGCATGATTTGCGGGCGCGCATCGACGAGCTGACGACGATCCTCGATCTCGTCCCGGTGGGCGTGATGGTCACCGGCATCAACGGCACGCGCGACGTGCTGATCAACACGATCGGCGCCCGACTGCTCGGGCAGGACGAGCAACACCGGGGACTGAGGCCGGCTGCGATGTCCTTCCGCCTTGTCGACGAGAGCGGAGAACTGCCGCTGGACCAACAGCCGTTGCAACGGGCGGCGCGCACCGTCGAGTCCGTCCCGGATTGGCAGGGACGACTGGAGAATGATCGCGGAGGCTCCGCTCAGGTCATGATCTCCGCCACTCCCTTGCTCACGGAAAGCGGCGGAGTGCGGGGCGCCGTGGCCGCGATCGTGGACATCTCCCGGCATAAGCAGGCGGAGGCGCGGCAGCAATTCCTGCTGAGCGAGTTGCAGCATCGGGTCAAGAACATCCTGGCGACCATCAGTTCGCTGGCCGCCCGCATGCCGGGCAACCGCTTGTCGGTCGCGGATTTTCAGGCGGCGTTCGTCGCGCGGATCGGGGCGATGAGCCGGACCCACAGCCTGCTGACGGAAGGGGTGAGGAGCAGCGCCAGCGTGAAGGCCCTGGTGGAACTCGCGCTCGCACCCTATGCCGCGACCGCGAGGAATTCCGTTCGGACCGACGGAGAGGAAATCAGGGTAACGGCGGCGGTGGCGACCACACTGGGCATGATCCTGCACGAGCTCGCCACCAATGCCGCGAAATACGGCGCGCTGTCCGCCGACGGCGGCCATGTCGAGGTATCGTGGCAGCAGACCGAGGCGGAAGGCGGCACCGAGCAGCACCTGCGCCTGGTCTGGACCGAACGCGGCGGACCACCTCCCGACCCGTCTCACGCCGCCGGCTTCGGCACCGGGTTCATCACCCGCGCAGCGACCTACGAGCTGGCCGGAACAGCGGAACTGGAACTCGCCCCCGAGGGTGTTCGTTGCATCCTTGAATTCCCTCTGCACCGAGACCCCGCGACAACCGTTCCGGACGACCCGTCATGAGTTCTGCCTCAGCCACTCCGGACCTGAACGGGATCCGTGTTCTCGTCGTCGAGGACATGTTCCTGATTGCCGATCTGATCGTCGAGACGCTGCGCGAGCATGGATGCAGCATCGTTGGGCCCGCCGCCCGGCTCGAACAGGGGTTGGCCCTCGTGGATGGCAAGACGTTGGACGGCGCCCTGCTCGATGTGAACCTGGCAGGCGAACGCTGCTTTCCGATCGCGGATGCCCTCGCGCAACGGCACATCCCGTTCGCCTTCCTGACCGGCTATGGCGACGCGGGCATCCCGACCGCCTACCAGCAGGTTCCGCGCCTCGCCAAGCCGTTCACGCTTCCCGAGCTGGTGGCGCTGGTCGGGCGCTGCTTCAAGGCGGCCGTCTGAGGAGCGGGCAGTTCGGTCCGACGCCAAATCGCAGCCGGCTCCCAACACGCAGCGCACCCATTCGGCGCACCCGCCCTACCTTCCGCTGACGGCCCCATCCCCACGCAGGGGCTTCACCGCGCCGCTCAGGTGGTTGCCGCGCAAAACCGCCGGCGTCGCCGTCATGTTGACAACGAAGGTCGTCTCGAAATTGCCGTCGTTGCGAAACACGTTGCCCTGCACCAGGATTTCGGGCGTCGGCCGGTCCACCCCCTCCTCGCCGATGGTGATGGCGGCCGAGTGGTTCTCCGCCTTCGGCCCCTTCTCCAGCCGGTTGCCCTGGATCAGCACCCCGCCGCCGTTCGGCACGTCGATCAGGTAGCTGGCGGTGCCGTTCGGCCCATCCGCGATGTCGCAGCCCACCACCTCCGTCTGTGTGGCGCGCGACTTGATGTGGTGTCCCTGGTGCGTCTCGCGGAACACCGTACCCTCGACCCGCAGCAAGGCCCAGCGGTTGGCGTAGATCCCGTGCGCACAGCTCGGATTGCACACGCCGTTGCCCACGAACTCGCTGCCCCGCACCAGCATCGTCGCCTGCGGCTCGTCAGCGGCGAGGATGCCGTCCTGGTTGTTGATGAAGCGGACGTGATCGACAATCAGGTTCCCGCCCTCCGCCCTGATGCCGGCGCCATTCCCGTCCGGCACCCGCGCGCGCGTCAGCGTCAGGTTGCGGATGGTCACGTTACGGCCGGGGATGACAAACAGAGCCTTGCCCTGGCATGTCTTGTCGGTGATCACCGTCCCGGTCTCCGAGACGCCTTCCACGGTCAGGTTGTTCTGCCGCCAGACCGCGCAGTCGAAATATTGCCCGGGCGCGATCACCACCCGGTCGCCATCCGCCGCCGCCGCCGCCGCCTGCGAAGGCTGCGCGTATTGCTGGCCCGGTCCCACCATGAGCGTGCGCGCACCCGCCGCCGTGGAGCACGCCGCAAGGCTCAGAGTCGCCGCCAAGGCCGCTAGTCGCATCATGGCAATCCCCCCGGGTGGCTGCATCTGGGACGCACTATGGCACGCCACGCTCGCTCTGGCGCTGGTCGCCGCCGCGCCGCGCGCTGGCGCCGCGCGCACCCTCTCGGTCGGCCCTGGGGCGGCCTTCACCCGCCCGAGCGAGGCCGCGGCGGCGGCTTCTCCCGGCGACCGTATCGAGATCGCCGCCGGCACCTATTACGATTGTGCGGTGCTCAGCGCCGACCGGGTGGTGATCGAAGGCGCCGGCCCGGAGACGCGGCTCACCGACACGACCTGCCAGGGCAAGGCGATCCTGGTTGCCGCCGCGCGCGGCATCATCGTGCGCGACCTGACCCTGGCGCGCGCGCGCGTGCCGGACGGCAACGGCGCCGGCATCCGCGCCGAGCGTGCGGACCTGCTGGTGCAGGGCGTGCGATTCGAGAACAATCAGGACGGCCTGTTGGCAGCCGACGCGCCGGCAGGCGTGCTGCAGATCGAGGATTGCGTGTTCACCCAGAACGGGGCGCGTGGCAGCCCGCACCCGACGGCATCGCTCGTCGTGGGCCTCTGGGCGCGGCTCGACATACGCAACACAATTTTCATGCCGGGTCCGGGCCAGTCACAGATCCGCTCCGCCGCCGCCCTCACCAGCATCTCGGCCAGCCGTATCGAGGCCGCGACCGGCGACGGTGCCACCATCGAGGCGAGCGGCGGCTTGAGCATGACCGGCAGCACGGTGCAGTCAGGTGGCGGACAGTCCGGGCGGCAGGCTGCCGTGCTCTCGCTGCCCGGACCGGGGGACACGCTGGCGCTGCACGGCAACACGCTGCTCGGCGGCGGCACTCTGCTGCTGAACTGGTCGGGTCGCGTGCCGGTGCTGGCGGCGAATGTCGTGGGCCAGGGCGGCGTGCTGCAATCGACCGCCGGGGCCTGGTCGCATCGCCTGCGCGCGACGCTCGGCCAGGCCTATCGCGACGCGCGCTGGCTTGCCGGCGGCCTGTACCGGCGGTTGATGGCATGGCTGCGATGAGGGCCGCTCTGGCACTCCTGCTACTCCTCATCTCGGCACTCGCCGCGCGGGCCGACCAGATCGACATCCCGCCCGCCCTGGACCGCACCGGCCCGATCGTCGCGATCTGGCGCCCCGACCACCCCGCCGCCGGCACGGTGCGCCTCGATTGGACCGATACGGCTGGGCGGCTGGTCGAGCAGCACCAATTGGACCTTCCGACCGCGCTGCCCGAGGCGGCGATCACGCTCGATCTGCGGCGCGCCCTGGTACCGGACAACACGCTGACCGCGAGCTTCCTGCCGCATGACGGCGGGCCGCCGAGCCATGCCACGGCCGAGTTCCTGGCCCGCCCGAAACAGGGTTGGGACGGTTATCAGGTGCTGCTGTGGCAGATCCCACCGCCCGGCAGCGGTGCGGCGCTTCGTTCGCTGGGCATCACAGGTGCGGCATTGCTGCACCCACTCGCGGCTGACGGACAGGCGCGAGCGCGGCAATTCCTGGCGGATGATCTACGCTGGGTACGACGAGAATCTGGCGACGGATTTCTACGCCGCCTATCACCGCTGGCGGGCGGACCTGCCCGTGACCTGGTCATTCGACCGCATCCGCGCGCGCCATCGCGCCGCACCCGATGACCTGTCGGTGTTCGAGCGCCAGCCGAGCCTGTCCGACCCCGCCTGGCTCGCCACGATCGAGACGCGGCTTGCGGATATCGCGCGACGGCAGGCGCCGTACCGACCGCTGTTCCTGAACCTGGGCGACGAGACCGGCATCGCCGACCTCGCTGCCGCCTGGGATTTCGACCTCTCGCCGGCATCCCTGAGTGACATGCGGGCGTGGTTGCGCGGCCGGTACAGCACGCTCGACGCGCTGAACCGGGCATGGGGCACGCACTTCACGAACTGGGACGATGTGCGGCCCGCTTTGACCGATGCCGCGATCCGCTCCGACGCGGCTGTGTCATCCTGGATGGATTTCAAGGCCTGGATGGATACGGCGTTCGCCCGCGCCGTGCAGGCCGGCGCCGAGGCAGTGCACCGAGGCGACAGGGAGGCGCGGGCCGGGCTCGAGGGCGCGCAGGTACCGGGCTGGGGCGGCTACGATTACGGCAAGCTGGCCCCTTCCGTCGATGCGATGGAGATCTACGACGCCGGCAACGCGGTCGAGATCGCCCGCTCGCTCAACCCCCGGCTGCGCCTGCTGACCACGAGCTTTCGCGGCGGCCCGGCCGAGCAACGGCGGCTGTGGCACGAATTTCTGCTGGGCGGCGACGGCTGCATCGTCTGGGATGAGAGCGGCGACGTGCTGCGCCCCGATGGCAAGCCGGGGCCGCGCGGGAGGGAACTGGCAGCTCTTTGGCATCGCCTGACCGGGGCACTCGGCGCGCAAGTTCTGGACGCGACGCCAGAACCGGGCCAGGTGGCGGTCCTGTATTCGCAGGCCAGCTTCCGCCTCACCTGGCTGCTGGACCGCAGGCGCGAGGGCGGGCGCTGGGAAGATCGCGACGCCGAAAGCGAGAACGCCGAGAATGCCTGGCGCGCGGCGACACGGCGGGCGGCACGGCTGCTTGCCGGGCTCGGCGCACAGCCGCGCTGGATCACACCCCAGATGCTGACCTCCGGCACGCTGACACGCGACGGCATTCGCGTGCTGGTGCTGCCGCACACGATCGCGCTGTCGGATGCGGAAGCCGCCGCGATCCGCGGCTTCGCACAATCGGGCGGGCTGGTGCTGGCGGATGTGGCTCCAGGCGAGCGAGACGCGCTCGGCCGGCCGCGTCCGGCACCGCCCTTGGCTCGATGTGCTCCTTCCCGCCTCGCTGCGCACGGAGCATGCCGCGCCGGACGAGATGGCGCGCCTGCTCGACAAGGCGGGGGTGCAAACCCCGCTGCGGCTGGTCGGCGCCGACGGAAGGCCGGCGGCCGATCTGGACATCCGGCTGTTCCGAAGTGGCGGCGCGCTGATCGCCGGCATCCAGCGCACCGACGACGCGCCGGGCGACCGCGCGCTGACCCTGCTCCTGCCGGCACCCCGGCACGCGCAGATCGTAGGCGGCGCCTCGCCCGCGACACCCGTCACGCGGCTTCCGGTACAGCTTGATCCGGTACAGCCGCTGCTGCTCGTGCTCTCCGCAGAACCCCTCCCCGGCCCGACCATCATGGCGCCGGCGGACGCGGCCCTGGGCGAGTTGGTGCCGGTGCGGCTGGGGCTGGATCGGCCTTCGCCGATGCAGGCGCAGTTCGTGCAGGTGACGGTACTCGACCCCGCGGGCCAGCCCGCACCGCTCCTGTCAGAAACGGTGCGCGTGCCGCCACAGGGCTCGGTATGGAACTGGCCAATCGCCATCAACGACCGGCCCGGAGGCTGGCAGGTACTGGTCACGGATGCGCTGACGGGACGGACCGCCCAGGCCACGGTGCTGGTGCGATGATAGCAGCGTTCGTGTTGGATGGCTGCCCTGGACCAGACTTACCGCGCCGGAACGCGGTTGTCGTCACAGGAGGGAGTGATGCGTAGGCCTCGGCCGGTTCGTTGGTGTCGAACTCTACTTCGACAATCTGCAGCAAGCGGCAAACTTCTACCGCAAGACCCTCGGTCTGGAAATCTCTGAACAGCAGTCCGGCCGCTATGCGAAGTTCGAAAGCGGGGCCGGATTCATCTGCCTTGAGAAGAAAGGTTCCGAAACATATCCTTCGCGAGACAAGGCGGTGCTCTTCTTCGAAGTGGATGATCTGGGCACACGCATCGATGCCGTAGGACGAGATCGGTTTGTGCGTATCGAATTGTCCTGGGCCGTGCTTCACGATCCCGAAGGGCACAACGTTCTGCTCATGCAGGCGGGGGCAAGATGATCCCCAAGCATCGAACAGAGGCGGGTTTGAGGCTCACAGGCTGACCGGCGGCCGCCGGTCGCGCCACGGCATCACCTGCTCCAGCACGCGGGCGAGCGAGAGCAGCCCTGCCTCGTCGCCGTAGCGACCGACAATTGAACGCCGATCGGCAGCCCGTCCGCCGACCAGTGCAGCGGCAGCGAGATCGCCGGCTGGCCGGACATGTTGAACGGCGCCATGAACACCGGATCGGTCCATTTCGCATTGTAGCGATCCAGATCCGGCTCGCTCATGTCCCAATAGCCGAGCGGACGCGGCTTCTGCGTCAGCGTGGGCGTGAGATAGGCGTCGTACGGAGCCAAGTCGGTTGCGATCTGCCGGCCGAAGATGCGCACCCCCTCGATATCGGCCGCGTGCTGCATTCCACCGATGGCGCGCCCGCGCTCGATAGTCGCCCACGTGACCGGCTCCACATCCTCGCGCGTGACGGCGCGGCCGGCGAGCGGGGCCAGCGCATCGAACAGGCCGGCCGACTGCACCGTAGTCATGCGCGTGTAGGTGGTCCAGGCGGTTTGCCAATCGAGTTTCAGGTCGTGTTCCTCGACGGCATGACCCTGCTGTTCCAGCACGCGCGCAGTGCGGCGCACCGCATCGGCACAGTCCTGCTGCAACCGGGCCGCCATCCGGCGGTGTGACCGAAAGCCGATGCGCAGACGCCCCGGCGGTCTGTTCGGCAAGTTCGCGCCAGGGCGTTTCGACGGCACGGGGGGCGTGTATGGCTCGCCCGGAAGGCCGCCCGCCAGCATGTCAAGATAGGCGGCGGTGTCGCGGATCGTGCGGGAATGGCACAGGAAATACGCGCCACCGTACCAGAAATCGGCGAAGGGGGCGAGCGTCACCCGCCCGCGCGACGGCTTCAGCCCGACCACGCCGCAGCACGAGGCCGGCACACGGATCGAGCCCGCACCGTCGCTCGCCTCGGCCAGCGGCACCATGCGAGAGGCGACCGCGGCGGCCGACTCCGCCGCTCGACCCGCCCGGCGTCACGTCGTCGCGCCAGGGATTATGCGTGGCGCCGTACAGGCGCGGCTCGGTGGTGATGGCCCAGCCGTTTTCCGGCGCGTTGGACTTGCCGAGCAGGATCAGGCCTGCCGCTTTCTGCCGCCGCGCCTGCTCCCAATCCGCAGGGGCCACCACGTCGCGCAGCCAGGCGCTGCTGTTGGTCATCGGCGCGCCCTGCCACATGGACGCCAGTTCCTTGAGCAGGAACGGCACGCCGGCGAACAGCCCATCGCGCGGCACCGCCTCCGCCTGCGCGCGGGCCATGTCGTAGAGCCGATGGATGACCGCGTTCAGGCGCGGATTGAGCCGCTCGATGGCGGTGATCGCCGTCTCCACCATTTCGGCGGGCGATACCTGTCCGCCACGCACCAGCGCCGCAAGCGCGAGCGCGTCGCTGTCGGCGTAGAGGCGCAGCAGATCGTCTGTGATCGTCGCCATGTCAGTTTCCCGCTCGGTCGAACCAGCGGCCTTCGTCCACGTACTGCATGTATTCGAACACCATGCCGTGCTTGACGATGAAGGCCACGCGCACGAAGCCACCCACCACGAAGGGCGGGATCACAACCGCCTGGCCCGCCAGATGCGGCTCCAGCGACGTCACGCGATAGGCGACGTGCGGATTGCGGCGCACCACTTCCGGCACCTGGCTGTCCTTCTCGTAGCGCAGGAACTCGATGCTCTCCGCGTGGCGGCGCGGGTTCGTGACCCAGACGCGGCTCTGCTCGATCCAGTCCTCGTCGGGCTGCACCTGATCGGTGGTGAGCCCGACATGGTCGAACGGCAGGATCGCGGACATGGCGAGCGTTAATCCTTCAGCAGATTGGCGCGGATCGCCTCGACATCCACCGCCTGATATTCGGGCGGCAGCTTGTAGCCCTGCGCGTCGGCGGCGAGCTTTGCCTTGTCGAAATTGTTGGCGGCGGCGATGTAGTCGTTCTTGATGACGCTCGCGGGGTCGATGTCGCGGCTGACCTGGCCGATCTTGTAGATGGTCTTGAGGAACAGGCCCCAGCTGTCCAGATCGGCCCAGCCCCAGCCCTGGCGCTTGGCGAAATCGCCGCGGAACACGTTGGCCAGCTCCATCATCGATTCGGTGGCGATGCTGGGCGTCATCTGCGAGGCGAGGCCGGGGAAGTGCTGCATCACGATATGCGTCGCCGCGCGCGGATTCTGATGACCGAACTCCAGCCCCATCGCCCAGCCGCGCAGATAGTTCTCATAGAGCGACTTCTTCGCCGGGTCGTTGAAATCCGCGGTGCGGATGACGAAGGAGTTGGCGGGGAACTTCGAGAATGTCTGGCCCAGCACATAGTCGAAATGCAGGCCCTGGCCCTTCCACTGAGCGCGCAGCCCCTCCCAGCTCAGCGCCGCATCGCCCTTGCCTTGCGCCAGCGCCTGCGCCCAGCCGTTGCCGGCCTCGACATATTTGATGGAGCCGGGTGCCAGCCCCGCCTGCGCGAACCACGGATCGCAGATCGCCTGCCAGCCGGCGCTGCCCAGCACCACGGTCTTGCCTTGCAGCGCCTTGATGTCGGCCGGCTTCTCGCCCTTTCGGAAGGCGATGTCGAACACGTCATAGGCGCCCATCTGGAACACGGAGACGAGCTTGATACCCTGCTCCAACCCCAGCGAGAACACGCCGGGCGAGGGATAGCCCATGTCGGACTGGCCCTGGTCCACCAGCTTGACGGTCGCGGTAGCCTCCAGCGGACCCGGTTCAAGGGTGGTCGCGATATCGCCGAAATAGCCGAACTTCTTGGCGACCCAGTACGGATAATCGTCCAGCACCTCGATCGTGCCGCGCGGCGAAACCCAGCGCACGCGCCCGGCATCCGCTGCCCGCGCTGCGCGCGCGCCGAGCGAGAACGCCGCGACCCCGCCCGCCGTCGTCTGCATCAGCAGCCGCCGCGACATTGTCCCGTTATCGGCCATGCGATTTCCCCCTATTGCGCTTATGATTCCCAACTCGCCCAGCGCTTGCCCACCCAGTAGAACAGCACGTACAGCCCGATGCCGATCAGCGCGAGCAGCAGGATCGTGGCAAAGAACTGCGGCATCCGGATCAACGAGGAATAATAGGCGAGCCGGTTGCCCAGCCCCTCGGCGCCACCCACCATCTCCGCCCCCACCGCCGTCAGAAGTCCGAAGATGGAGCCGACCATCAGCCCCACGATGATCATCGGCATGGCCATCGGGATGCGGATCTTCAGGAACACCTGCACCGTACTGGCACCGAACGAGCGCGCCAGCGCGATCTTGGCGAGGTCGGCGCGGCGGAATCCCGACGCCGAGTTGATCATCACCATCGGCCCGACCGCGAGTGCGACCGCGATGATGCGCGGCTCCATGCCGAAGCCGAAGCGCAGGATCAGCAGCGGCACCAGCGCCAGCATCGGCGTCGTCACCAGCAACAGGATATACGGGGTGATGATCTTCTCGACGAACGGGAATTGCGTGATCACCGCCGCCAACACGAAGCCGATGGCACCGCCGATGGCGAAGCCCGACAGCAGCTCAGTCAGCGTCACCAGCAGATGCGGCCAGATGAAGCGCCAGTCGGTAAACAGGGCGAGCACGATCTTGCTCGGCGTGGGCAGGATGTATTGCGGGACCTGGAAGCACCCGCAACAACACCTCGGCGCCGCCGATGATGACCACGGCGACCAGCGCGATGGCTCCGGCTTCGAGCCAGCTGCGCACGCCCGGCCCGCTGGTGAGCGCCGACCAGTTCGACAGCCCGACCTGCTCGGCTTCGCCGCCGCCCGCGTGCTCGAAGCTCGGGATCTCCTCCTGCAACTGGCGGTCGAGCATCAGGCGATCTCCTCGTCCGTCAGCGCGGCTTGTGATCGATCGAGGACTTCACCTCGACCAGCATTTCGATGAAGCGCGGCGTCGTGGTCATCGCCAGCGTTCGTGGGCGTGGCAGGTCGATCGGGAAGATGCGCGACAACCGGCCCGGTCGTGCGGAAAGGATAACGATGCGGTCGGCGAGGAAGATCGCCTCGGCGATGTTGTGCGTGATGAACACCACGGTCTTGCCGGTATCCATCCAGATTTCCTGGATCAGCAGGTTCATCTCGTCGCGGGTGAAGGCGTCGAGTGCCCCGAACGGCTCGTCCATCAGCAGCACGGACGGGTCCACGGCCAGGCTGCGCACGATGGAGGCGCGCTGCTGCATGCCGCCGGACAGCTCGCGCGGGTATTTCTGCTCGAATCCCTCCAGGCCGACGCGCCGCAGCAGCGCGGTGATCCGCTCGCGCTGTGCTGCAACCGGGGCGCGCTTGATCTCGAACGGCAGCTGGATGTTGCGCAGCAATGTCCGCCACGGGAGCAGGTTGGCGTCCTGGAAGATCATGGCGATGGTCGGGGTGCGGGCGCTCGATCGGTGCGCCGTCGAGCAGGATGCGGCCGCGGGTCAGCTTATGCAGCCCGGACATGGCCCAGAGCAGGGTGGATTTGCCACAGCCGCTGGGGCCCAGCACGCAGACCAGCTCGCCATCGGCCACGTCAAAAGATACGTCGGCCAGGGCCTGCACCGTGCCGGTACGCGTCTTGTAGTTCTTGGTGGCTCCGTCGATGCGCAGCTTCGCCGTGGTGATCGGCCGACGCGGCCGTGCCGTCAGATCACCCTCCACATCGTGCCTCCTGCCCACTGGCGTCGGATAGGCATTGCGTCGCATTGGAAACCGGGTACGCTAGGGACGGGTGTTTGCGCTGTCAAGCGCGCGCAAAGGAATGGGGAGGACGGAGCCATGCCGGACAATTTGCGCGTCCTGGTCGTGGGCCTGGGCAATATGGGCCTGTCGCACGCGCTGGCCTATGACAGGCTGGACGGCTTCGAGCTGTGCGGCCTGTGCGCGCGCGGCATCGGCGAACGTCACGATCTGCCGGCGCATTGGAGCGACATTCCCCGCTACTGCGAGTATGCGCAGGCGCTGGCCGAGACCAGGCCGGATGTGGTCTCGATCAACACCTGGCCCGATACCCACGCAGCCTATGCGAAGCAGGCGTTTGCCGCGGGCGCGCACGTGTTCGTGGAAAAGCCGATCGCCGAGACGGTGGAGGACGCCCAGTCCGTGGTTGACGCGACGGTGGCGGCGGACCGCAAGCTGGTCGTGGGCTACATCCTGCGCCACCACCCGTCCTGGATGAAGCTCGTGGAACTGGCGCGCACGCTGGGCAAGCCGCTGGCGATGCGCATGAACCTGAACCAGCAATCCATCGGCCCTGCCTGGACCTGGCACAAGAACCTGATGAACTCGCTTTCGCCGATCGTCGATTGCGGCGTGCATTACGTGGACGTGATGTGCCAGATGACCGGCGCCAAGCCGGTGCGCGTGCATGGCATCGGGGCGCGGCTGTCCGACGAACTTAACCCCGGCATGTACAATTACGGCCATCTGCATGTCGTCTTCGACGATGGCTCGGTCGGCTGGTACGAGGCCGGCTGGGGACCGATGATGAGCGAGATCGCCTATTTCGTGAAGGACGTGGTAGGGCCGAAAGGTGCCGTCAGCATCGTCGCGGCCGAGCAGGGTTCCGCCGCCGGTGAGGGTGCGGCCGCCACCGCCTCGTCGGACATCGACAGCCACACCAAGACCAGCGCCATCCGCCTGCACCACTCGGCGCTGCGCGCGGACAACTCGCTGGCACAACCGGACGAGCTGTTCCGCATGGATGACGAGCCGGACCACAACGCGCTCTGCGAGCGCGAGCAGGCGTACCTGCTGCGCGCCATCCGCGAGAATCTGGACTTGACCGATCACATGCAGGACGCTGTGAACAGCCTACGCATCGTGCTGGCGGCGGACCGAAGCATCCGGACGGGGGAAGTCGTGTCGCTGGCGAGGTGAGCACCCCTCACCCAACCCTCTCCCAAAGCGAGAGGGCTTTCTGCTCCCTCTCCCTCCGGGGAGGGCCGGGGTGCGGGTGTCAGCACCGGCACGTTTCGCAAAGCGAGACTATCGCAACGGCAACTCCGCCATCAAATCCTTCGTGCGATCGTACAGCGCACGATAGATCGCGAATTGCCGGTCGTATAACGGCCGCAGCGCCTCGTCCGGCCGTGCCGCCCCGACCGGCGGATTCCACGCGCGTACATCCGCAAGCGTCGCGGTCCCGGTCGCGATCGCCGCGAGCATCGCATCGCCGAATGACGCGCCGATGGTCCGCTCCGTCAATTCCTGCGCGCGGCCGGTCACGTCGGATACGGCTTGCAGCCACACGGCATTGCGCGTGCCGCCACCCACCGCCACCAACCGCCGAGGCGCCTCGCCCGCCTCGACATACGGCTCCATCAGGTGGCGCACGCCGCACGCAATGCCCTCGAGCACGGCGCGGAACATATGCGCACGGGTATGCGTGAGGTTGAGGCCGAAGAACACGCCCTTGGCACGCGGATCATGTATCGGCGTCCGCTCACCCGAGAAATAGGGCAACGCGATCAGACCATCGGCGCCAGGCGGAATTGCCGCCGCATCGCGCGCAAGTGTCGGCATCGCCTCGGCGGTCGACAGCTCGCGCGCGAACTGCTCGCGGAACCAGTGCGTCAGCGTGCCGCTGGTGGACAGGCCGGCGGCTGAGGCATGCAACCCGTCGATGATCCAGGGCGCGTACCACAGCCGCCCGTCGCGCACCGGACCCGCCGTGACCTGGATGGTGAAGATGGTCGAACCGTACATCAGCATCATGTCGCCCGGCGCATGCACGCCGACCGAGAACGCTTCGGCCGCCGCGTCGATCGTGCCGGCGACGACAGCGGTGCCCTCCGCAAGTCCTGTCGCATCCGCTGCCGCGCGGGTGACGCCACCCACGATCGCCGTGGTCGGAACGAGGCGAGGCAGGCGATCCGGCTCGATGATCCCTCGGGCCAGTTCCGGGTTCCAGCATCGCCCGGCAATGTCGTAGAGCGGCGCGAAGCCGGCGGCGCTGTAATGGTCGATCATCACCTCTCCGGTCAGGCGCTGCACGAGATAAGTCGTGCTGTTCACGATCCACCGCGCGCGCTGGTACAGATCCGGCCGGTTGCGTCGGAGCCACAGGATCTTCGGCCCGACCGATTGCGACGTGAGCAGATTGCCGCAATCGCGCAGCAGCCGCTCCTCGCCCATCGCGGCACCCAGCTCCTCGATCTCTGCCGCCGCGCGCGTGTCCACGCCGTACAGCACGGCGTTGCACAGCGGTCGCCCGCGATCGTCCAGCGGCAGCATGCACGGGCCGATGGCGCTGAGGCTGATCGCACGGATCTCGGCCGGCGGCACGCGCGACTCTGCGAGCAATTGCCGGCTGATCGCCACCAGATCGTCCCACCAGTCCTCGTCCGGCCGATGCTCCGCCCAGCCCGGCTGCGGCACCAGCATCTTGTGCGGGCGCGCGGCGGTAGCCAGCACCTGCCCGTCCTCGCGCACCAGCACGCCCTTGGACTCGAACGTGCCGATATCGATGCCGATGAACGCCGTCATGCGTCGAACCTGTCGCGATCGAGGGAGAAATCGGCGGAGATCGCGCGCACGCCGGCAATCAGCAGACGCATCAGCTCATGCAGGTCGCCAATGTCGCACATCTCCAGGGCCGAATGCGAGTAGCGCATCGGGAATCCCAGATCGAGACAGGCGACTCCCTGCCCGACAAGCTGCACATAGGAATTGTCGGTCAGCACGCCCACCTGCGCGCTGCGCTGCAACGCAATGCCGGATCTCGCAGCGGCGCGCTGGAACAGATCGACCAGCGCCGGATGCGCGATCAGGCCGTTCAGCGTGCCACGTCCGTGAAAGCTGTAGAGACTCATCGCCGGGCCGCCACCCAGCACGCATTCGCCGCGCTGCGCCAGATCGGGCGTGTCCGTAGCCAGCATCAGATCGAGCTGGATAGCGATGTCCGGCCGCAGCGCCTCGGCCGCGATCATCGCGCCGCGCAGATTGAACTCCTCCTGCACCGAGAACACGCAATGCACCGTGGCCGGCGGCGGCTCCGCCGCCAGCGCGCGGGCCACCTCCACCAGCACGGCACAGCCGGCGCGGTCATCGACCGAGGTTCCGGCGATGCGATCCTCGCCGATCTCCAGCGCGCGCGGCGCATAGACAACCGGCGTGCCGATATCGATGCCGGCTTCGCGTACCTCGGCCGCGTCGCGCGCGCCGATGTCGATGAACAGGTCGGCGACCGGGACGACACGGTATTTCTCGTCCTGCGGGGTCGCGTGGTGGCTCTTATGGGCGATCACGCCCAGCCGGTCCCGCCCCTCGCCCACGCAGCACAGCACCGCCTGCCCGGCCAGCGCGCGCTCCGGCACGCCGCCCAGCCGCTCGACCCGCAGCATTCCGCCCGCCTCGATCCGCCGCACGATCAGCCCGAGCTGATCCATGTGGGTGAACAGCATGACGCTGGGCGCGGACGGGTCGGCGCCCAGGAGTGTCAGGATCAGATTGCCGGCCCGGTCGGTCCTGGCCGCGCCGATCCCCTGCAGTGCCGCCCGGATGCGGCTCCGCACCCGGCCCTCGTAGCCGGAGAGGCCGGGGGTGAGCATCAGTTGCAACAACAGTGCGCGCAGGCTTTGCGGCACGTTCCAGAACTCCCGATTCAGCCACGCGCGCTCCGACGATAACAGATCCGCCCCTTATGCGAAGATGCGGATGCGGCACTGGCCGGAGCGTGTCAGCGGCGCTGCGGCCAGATTCCGGTACGCTCGGTCGTGGGCGCATAGGTCTGGAACATCCAGCGCAGCGGCAGGGCGGCGCGACGGCGCCACCCGCCGGTGAGCCGCACGCGCCATAGCCGTTCGGCGCCCGCAATCTCCTGGGTCTCGCTGCACGCCCACAACACTTCGGCCCGGCCTTGCAGGTGCAGCAGCTCGCCGGTCGCGAAATCCACGAACAGGAGCCCCGCCCGAGGGTCCAGCAGCAGATTGCCGAGCGTGTTGAAATAGCGGTTGCCGCGGAAGTCCGGGATGGTCAGCACGTCGCCATCGACGCGCACGAAGCCGGGACGGCCGCCGCGATGGGACATGTCCAGCCCCTCTGCCGCGTTGCCGGACGCCACGAAGAACGTATCGGCGCCGGCAATCAGCGTGCGCGCCGCTTCGTCAAGACCATTCAGCCGCTCAGCGGCTCCGGGCGGCGCGATCATCCGGTCTTCCGGCTCGCGGGCCTGGATGTATTGCGCGCAATTGCCGAAGCTCTGCCGTATCTCGACGCTGAATGCGTCGCCCTCGACCGCGCGGACGACGCCGTTTGCCCGGTTGCGCCGGCGCGTCGCCAGGTCGATGCCCAGCAGGCCCACCGCAGCACCCGGACGCAAGCCGGCCAGCGCCGGATCATCCCGGGCAGGCAGGCGCGCGATGCGCAGGCTGCGCGGATCGGGGCTGGTCACGAACCCGGCGGGACCGGCCAGCGCCGTCGCCCACGGCCACCCCTGCTCGCCCGCGAGCGCCACGAAAATCACCGGCAGACCCGCGAAGAAATCGCCGATGCTGCTCGGGCATGAAGTCGCGGATCGGGGCGTGGCGCACCTCCACCCCCGCCCGCGCCTGCGCCTCCCTCTCTCCCGCATGGAACAGCATGGGCGAGCGCCTACGCCGCCAACGCTTCGCGATAGACGTAGGATAAATCCAGCATGTGCAGCAGCAGCTCGACGCGGTGCGCGTGCCCGGACCGCCTCGTGGCGCGCAGGATCAGGGAGGGTTCGGTCATCGACGGCCTCACGACTTGCTGCGGCCAATCTGATCCTTGCCCCACGAGCAGCAAACCCGGCTAGACTGCAACTCAATCTTCCAAAAATCGGAATGCCGAATGGACCGGCTGGACGAACTCGCGGTGCTGGTCGCCATCCTCGACGGCGGCAGCCTTGCCGCAGCCGCGCGCCGGCTGCGCCGCTCCGCTCCCGCCATCACCCAAATCCTGGCCGCGCTCGAAGAGCGAGTGGGCGCGCGGCTGGTGGAGCGCACGACGCGCCGCGCGGCCCCGACCGAGGCAGGGCGGCGGCTCGCGGAGGCGGCCCGCGCCGTGCTGGGCAACTATGCCGACGCGGTGCGCGACGCGAACGAGACGCCCTTGCGCGGGCTGGTCCGCGTGACGGCGCCGGTCAACTTCGGGCGCCGGCACGTGACGCCGCTGGTCGCGAGCTTTCTCGACGCCCATCCGGAGGTGCAGGTGGAACTGGTGCTGGCCGACCGCAATCTCGACCTTGTCGAGGAGGGGCTGGACGCGGCGGTGCGGATCGGCCCGCTGGCGGAGTCCTCGCTCATTGCCCGCCGGGTCGGCGCGGTGCGGCGCATGCTCGTGGCAAGCCCCGCCTACATCGGATCACACGGCGCGCCAGAGCGCCCGTCGGCACTCGCTGGCCACGCCACGATTTTCACGGCCAGCCGGGCCATGCCCGTGCAGTGGCGCTTTCACGAGGGTGGCCGGACACGCACCGTGCGGCTTGCACCGCGGCTGGTGGTGAACGACGTGGAGGCGGCGCTGGTGGCCGCGCGCGCCGGACTCGGCATCGCCACGGCGCTTTCGTACCAGGTGGCCGACGATCTCGCCTCGGGCGCGCTCACTTCCCTGCTGCCGGACTGCGAACCGCCGGCACTCCCGGTCCACCTCGTCACCCCTGGCGGCCGCCACATGGCGCCGAGACTGCGCGCCTTTCTGGACCATGCCGCCCGCGCCCTGGCACGCCTCGGCGTGATCCGCGCCACCCTGAGCTGAGGTCACGACTCCTCGCGCCGCGCGGCGATCAGGAACTCGCGGTTGCCCTCCGGTCCGGTGATCGGGCTTTCGCCCAGCCCCAGCACGGTCCAGCCCGGCAGCGCGCGCCACCAATCCATGACGCTGGCACAGACCTGCCGATGCACCGCCGGGTCGCGCACCACGCCGCCCTTGCCCACTGCACCGGGTCCGGCCTCGAATTGCGGCTTGATGAGCGCCACCGCCCAGGCGCCGTACTCGCACAGCGCAAGCGGCGCCGGCAGCACGGTCGCGAGCCCGATAAAGCTCGCATCGCACACCAACGCCGCGACCGGCTCGCCGATGACCGACGCGGTCAGATAGCGTGCGTTGCAGCGTTCATGCACCACGACGCGCGGATCGTTGCGCAGCCTCCAGGCAAGCTGACCGTGCCCTACATCGACCGCATGCACGCGCGTTGCATTCCGCGATAGCAGCACGTCGGTAAAGCCGCCGGTCGAGGCGCCGACATCCATGCACACCCGTCCGGCCGGATCGAGGCCGAACAGATCGAGCGCGTGGGCGAGCTTGATGCCGCCGCGCGAGACCCACGGATGATCCTGGCCGCGCACTTCCAGTCGCACGCCGTCCCGTACCTCCTGCCCCGCCTTCTCGACGCGCAGCTCGCCCGCGAACACCTTGCCCGCCAGGATCAGCGCCTGCGCCCGCGCGCGGCTCTCGGCCAGGCCCAGCTCCACCAGCCGTTGGTCTGCGCGGATGCGCGGCGTTCCCATCAGAGGGCCTCGCTCGCCAGCAGGCCGGCGAGGGTGGCGAACTCGGCCACGCTCAGCGTCTCCGCCCGCCTTTCGTCCGAGATGCCGGCCCGGTCCAGCAGCGACGACCCGCCCAGCCTGCGCAGCGAGCCGCGCAGCATCTTGCGCCGCTGGCCGAACGCGGCCGCAGTCAGACGCTCCATCGCCGCCACCAGCGTCGGCAGCGGTTGCACGGGACGCGGCACCAGGGTCACGACCGCCGACCAGACCTTCGGCGGCGGCGCGAACGCCTCGGGCGGAATGCGGAAACAGAAATCCGCCGCGCACAGGAACTGCGCCAGCACCGACAGCCGCCCATAGGAAGCGGTGTCCGGCGCGGCGCAGATCCGCTCGGCGACCTCCTGCTGGAACATGAGCGTCATCCGCTCCCATGCCGCCGCCTGCCGCAACCAGCCTATCAGCAGCGGCGAGGCGATATTGTAGGGCAGATTGGCGACGATCTGGCGCGGCGCCGGCACCAGCGGCACCAGATCGAGGCCGAGCGCATCGGCCTCGATCACGCGCAGCCGGCCACGGGCCTCGTCCGCGAGCTCCCTGATCGCGCCCACCGCCCGCGCATCGATCTCGACGGCGATGATGCTGGCGGCGGGACTGTCCAGCAAGGCGCGCGTCAGGCCGCCCGGACCCGGACCGATCTCGACCACGTGCCGCCCGGCCAGATCGCCCGCCTGCCGCGCCACCCGGGCGCACAGATTGGCGTCGAGCAGGAAATGCTGGCCGAGCGCCCGGCGGGCATCCAGCCCGTGCCGCGCGATGACCTCGCGCAGCGCCGGGCGCATGGCGGGTGCGATCAGGCGCGCTGCTCGATGATCGCGCGGCGCCGCAGGTCGCGCTGCAACTGGCGCGAGGTCAGCTCGATCCGCTCGCTCAGTATGCGCTGCGACATCTCTTGCTTGCTGGGCAGGCCCGCGGGCTTGGTCTCGCTCGAACAGATCATCACGACAGCGATCCCGTCCTGGGCGACGAGCGGCTTGCTGGCGTGGCCGGGTTGCAGGGCTTCCAGGACGCCGTGCATCGGCTGCGGCACGGCGCTCAACTGCACCGGGCCGGGATCGGCCGGATGATTGCTGCCGAACTGCTTGTTCGCGGCCTCGATCTCGTCGCAGCTTGTGGCGGTGGCGGACAGATGCTGCGCCTGCGTGAGCGCCTGCTTCTGCTGATCGGTCGGCGCCTGCGGATTGAGCGGCGTCGTGAATGGCACGAACGCCTGGCGCATGGTCAGGATATTTTCCATGTCGCGGCCGATGTCGCGCTTGCCGCGAAGGGTCACGATGTCGATGCCGCCCGGCACGCGAATGGGATCGCTGATGGCGCCCACCGGCATCCGTGCCAGGATGGCGACCACCGCCGGATCGAGATTGTCCGGCTGCACCCAGCCCAGATCGCCGCCGGTCAGTGCGGTCTCGCTCTGGCTGAATTGCGTTGCGGCCACCGGGAACGGCACGCCCTGATGCAGTTGCTGGATCACCAGATCGGCGAATTTCTGCGCCTCGGCCGCCGCTTGCGGGGTCTCCACGGGAATGAAGATCTCGCCCACCTGATACTCGGTCTGGCCGATCTCGGATTTGAGGATGGCCATCTGTTCGGCGATGTCGGCGTCCGTCACCTGCACCCGCGGCCCCAGCACCTCGCGCAGCACGCGCGTCCAGCCGATCTGCACGCGGATCTGGTCGATCAGCGTGCGCATGCCCACTCCGCTCGCCTCCAGCCGCTTGCGCAGCGTGCCAGGGGCCATGCCGTTGCGGCTCTCCACCTCGCCGATCGCCTTGGCGATGTCCTGATCGGAAACGACGATCTGCCGCCGCTGGATTTCCTGCAGGCGCAGCTTTTCGTCGATCAGCTGGCGGGTGATCTGCGGCGTCAGCCGGTCCAGCACGTCCGGGCTGATCGGCAGGCCGGAGGAGAGCGCGAACAGGCGGCGGCGGCTCTCCACATCCTCGCGGCTGATCACGTCGCCATTGACCACCGCCACGATCGACGCCGTATCGGCCGGCGGCGCTGCCACGGGCGGCGCGGCGCCTGCGTTGTCCTGCGCTCGGGCGGTGCGCGGCGCGGCGCAGACCAGCGCGCAGGCAAGCGCGGCGACGGCGACGGACGCTACGGGAAGCGGGAAGCAACGCATGGCAAAACATACTCCAGGGGGCTGCTCCGGGCCAGACGCGGGCCGTGCGCGCGGCTAGAAGGCATGGAAGCCGAAGGTGCCGACGGTCTTGAACGTGATCTGGAACAGGACGGTGGTAGCGCCGTTGTCGCCATCGAGCGACGTATAGCGGCGGAAGAGGTTGGTGCTGAAGATGAAGCACTCGTCCTCATAGGCGCCGGCGACGCCGAGCGACACCATCTTGCCGGTTTGCAGGTCTTGCCGGGCGGAGGCGCCGAAGCGGTAGTGGCCGAGAGCCGTGTTGACGCCGAGCGCGATCTCGTTGTTCGTAGGCCCCGGCAGAACCCCGGTCGGCGGCGTGTTATAGTAATTGGTCAGGTTGGTCGTCTCGAAGACGTAGCCGCCGCTGACCCGCAGCCAGGGCGGTCCCGCCGACGCCAGCGCATCGGCGAAGCGGACGTCGAAAGTGTGGGGATCGAACCGCTCGCGCGCCGTTAGGTCGAAGAACGGGTTCGGCGTGAAGGTCTGCCGGGCCACGACATCCGAAACAGTGTCCTCCAGGCCCGAGCCGGGCAGGAATGCGTTGTCCTTCTTCAGGCGATAGGACTGCCCCACCATCCCGTCGATCACGGCGCCCGACGGAAGATACCAGGCGGCGTGCAAGGCCGCGGCCGCGCGCGGGCCGCCCTCCAGCCGGTCGATGCCGGGGAACCGATTGAGGCTGAACAGGTTGGCGTCCGTGAACTCCAGCCCCACGCTGTCCTCGTTCGGGATGAGGCTGTTGACGAAGGTGATGCCGTCGGCATGGGTGCCGATGCCGTAGCTCGAGCCGTACGGTGCGGCGATCACCTGCACGATCGGCTCGATCACCTGGGTTCCCCACCGCCCGGCATTGCGCGAGAACGGCCAGCGCATGTTGAGCGCCGCGGTCGGCATTGCCTGGCCGGCATCGGCGGCGTTTTCCGGGCCGAAACTCGGCTGCTGGTCGAGCTGGGTCGCGTGATACACGGCGCTGTCCACGTGCAGGATCAGCTTGTACAGCTCGCCGAACGCGCCGGTGGCCGGGCGCTCCCAGTTCAGGCTCAGGCTCGCGCGCTGGGTGTTCGTGCCCTGCTGGCGGTAGACGTTGAAATTCTGGGTGTCGAGCGAGAACCGACCGCCCAGCGCGTCCGGCTCGCCCACGAAACTGTATTCGTAGCGCGGCAGCACGTAGGGGAGCTGTGCCGCGACATAGCGCGAGGACAGACCCTGATAGGCGCGCGCGTCCAGTCTGGCATAGGCGCCCTGACCGAATCCCTCGAGATAGACCTGGCTGGTGAGCAGGTCGGCGAGGCCGCCGCCGATCTTGAAATCCCGCAGATAGGCGCTGGAACTGGCGCGGTTGATGTCGAAGCCGTAACGCCACTCGTCATTGAGCGCGAACTGGCCGTGGGCGAAGACGGCGGCCTGCGCCGCGTTCTGGTCGTAGGCAACCGAGCCATTGATCGACACCTGGCCATTATTGAAGGCGCGGCGATAGGTGGCGTCGAGTGCCGGGCCGGCATCGGCGGCGATCGTGGGCGTGATCGTGACATCCGATTGCTTGTCGAGCACCCAGTAATAAGGGATCGCGACATACGGCCCGAGATGGCTGGACTGCCCGAAGACCGGCACCAGGAAGCCGCTGGCGCGCTTCACCGAAGGATCGGCATGGGTGAAATACGGCATGTACAGGACCGGCACGCCGTAGAAATCGAGCACCACGTCGCGATACTCGATCCGCTTGTTGACCGTGTCCTGCACCGCCGAGCGGGCGCGCAGATCCCATAGTGGCGGCCGATCGGGATGCTGCCGGCACAAATTGCAGGTCGAGTAGATCGCCCGGCTCAATTCGTTGATCTGGCCCCCGGTGCGGCGCGCGCCATTGGCGGCGAGCCTGCCATTCTCGGCGAGCTGCGCCGAAAAGCTGCGCAGGATGCCTTCCTTCATTCCGCCCGACAGTTCGGCGTAGTTGCTGAACAGCACCTGCCCGTCCGGTTCCAGCAGCACGACGTGCCCGCTCGCGGCGGCCACCCCGGTATTGCGGTCATAGGTCACCCGGTCGGCATGCAGCACGCGATTGCCCTGCCAGATCTCGACATGGCCGGACAGCGTCACGAAGCCCCGGTCGCGGTCGTAGCTCGCCGTATCGGCCTGATAGAACACCGGCTCGTTGCGCGAGACCGGCTGGCTGCCGCCGCCGATGCCCGCGAACTGGGCGCGGGCGGCGAAGGCCGCCGCGAGACACAGGCCCGCCACGCCCGCCAGCAGCGCGGCACGGCGCATCAGCCATCCTCCAGGTGCAGCAGCAGCGACACCGCGAGCAGCAGCCCCGCCGCCGCCGGCGCCCAGGCCGCGAGCGCGGGCGGCAGCACCCCGGACTGGCCGAACTCCTCCGCGACCTTCGAGATCACGAACAGCGAGAATCCGGCAGCGACGCCGCTGCCCAGCATCTGCGCCACGCCGCCGCGCCGGGCGGGCCGCATCGAGAAGGCGGCCGCCAGCAGGCACATCGTCCCGGCCAGCAGCGGCAGCGCCAGAAGCGATTGCAGTTGCAGCCGGTGGCGGATCGCCGAGAAGCCGGATTTCTCCAGCAGCCCGATGAACCCCGGCAGCGCCCAGACCGACAATGTATCGGGCGGGGCGAAACTCTCCTGCACTCGCGCCACCGTCAGGTCGGTGGGCAGGCTGATCTCGGCGGGCGGTCCCGGCAGGTGGCCTGGCGTCAGCGTGTGCGCATCCGCCAGCAGCCAGTCGCCATGTCCGAGCCGGGCCGAGCGCGCCTCGATCCGCTCCAGCAGCGTATCGCGCCCGGATAGGCGGAACACGCTGACGTCATGGGCGTCGAGCATCTTCCCATGCACGCTCACGGTTTGCGCGTGCAGGATCGCCACACCCTGCCGGTCGAGCGTGTGATCGGACTGACGCAGCCAGAGCTGCCCGCCGGCCATCGCCAGCGGACCGCCGCCGGTGCGCAGATAGGTATCCTCGAGTACCACCGCACGCGCGCGCATGGCCGCCGACAGCGGGCTGATGGCGCCGGTGGCAAACGCGCCCATCGCCGCCGCCACCAGGGTCGGCGCCGCCAGGAACTGCCAGGCGGAGATGCCGGCGGCGCGGGCCACGATCAGCTCGGAGGATCGGGTGAGCCGCCAGAACGCCAGGATGCCGCCCAGCAGCACCGCGAAAGGCAGGATCTCCATGCTGATCCACGGCAGCCGCAGGGCCGCGATCTGCGTCACCAGGCCGAACGACACGTCCGGCCTGGTGGCCGAGCGGCGCAGCAACTCGATGAAATCGAACAGCGAGACCAGCAGCGACAGCGCCGCGATCATGCCGGCCACGGCCAGCGCGAACACGCGCGCGATATACAGCGACAGCGTGACCGCCATGCTAGCGGGCTTCCGCCGCCGACAGGCGTGGCCGCGGCATCCGCCGGAGCTGCCCGCCCAGCAGCACCCACAGGCAGATCACGGCGGGTGCCGCCGCCTGGACCCAGATCAGCGGGATCAGCGCCGGCTGCCGCTGTGCCAGGTTGATGATGGCAAGCCCCAGCGCCAGCAGCCCCACCACCGCCAGCACGGCGACGAGCGGCCGCAGCAGGTTGCCGTGGCGGCGGAACCCGCCCATCAGCACCGAGACCAGGGCCAACGCGGTAAAGCCCATCGCAGTCAGCGGCGTCGCCAGGCGGCGATGCGCCTCCACCAGCAGCTTCGGAATATCGCGGTCGGACACGAGACCCGGCGCCGGGTGCAGCAGCTCCGAGAGCGACATTTCCGTGGCGTCGCGATAGCGTTGCTCGTCGCCATGCGCGTCGGTGGTCAGGTCGAGCACGTTCTGCGCGAAGATCAGCACGTTCAGGCGCCCGGTCTGGTGGTCGAGCTCCTGCCGGCTGCCGTTCCACAGCAACACGCGCGGCGCCCCGGCGGTGCCAGCGACCAGCCGGCCGCGCTCGGCGAAGATGGTGGCGTGGCTGTTCTTGTTGCGCGCGTCATCGACCATGATGCCATGCAGCGTGCCGTCAGGGTCGCGCGCGCGCACATAGACCACGAGATCGTCGGAGACGGGCGTGAACACACCCTCCTGCAGCAGAAAGGCGGCGACGCGGTTGCGGATTTCGAACTGGTACTGCCGGAACGCGGCAAAACTCGCGGGGACCACGTAAAGGTTGAGCAGGAAGCAGGCGATCATCGAGAACGTCGCGAGCCATAGCGCCGGACGCGCCAGTGCCAGCGGCGAGAGACCGGCGGCGCGCATCACCGTCAGCTCGCGGTCGCCGCTCAGCCGCTGATAGACGAACTGCACCACGACAAAGGTCGTGATCGGCAGGATGACGGCCACGAAATTGGGGATCAGCAGCCCGGTCAACTGGAAGAACACGCGCAGCGACAGGCCGCGATTGACCACCAGCTCGACGAAACGCAGCGACTGCGTGAGCCAGATCAGCGCCACCAGCCCGCCGGTGACGGCGACCAGGGCCACCGCGAGCTGGCGCAGGATGTAGCGGTCGATCTGCCGCGACGTCAGGGGCCGGGCGCGCCGCGACGCGGCAGGAAGCAGGTCGGAGGCCATCGCCCATTCTACAGGGGCGGGCTGGCGCCGCGCCAGCCCGCGGCGCGTCGGCGGCCGCCGAACCAGGCCAGCAGCACCCACAGCAGCGCCAAGCCCAGCCGCCGCGTAGGCCAGGCGGATATGCGGCGGCGCATAAGCGAAGCGCACAAACGACCGCCCGGCCGGCAGGGCGACGGTCTGGACGATGCCGCGCGAACCCAGGACGGCCGGGGCGCCGTCGATGCTGGCGGTCCAGCCCGGGAAGCTCAGCTCGCGGCGGGTCAGGATGGCGGCCGCGGGACAGGTCGCCACCAGATCGCGCCGTCCGGACGGCGCCAGCGCGCAGGCGGGTTCGGCGGAGAAATAGGGGGCGGCACCGGGCAGCTCGAAGATGTCCACGTGCGGGTCGCGGAATACCCGAACCAGCGGCGATCCCGGCCACTCATAAGTCAGCACCAGGGCCGGCCCAGAGTCGGCGGGCGCCGCCGGCGCATCGAGGCGGGCGGCGCTGCCCGGCAGCAGCCAGATGGCCACGGGGGCGGTGCCGCCCGCATGGAGCAGCGTGAAGCGCAGCGCATCCCCGGGTGCAGTCGCCAGCGGCGGTGAGAGGGCGATGTCGAGCGGCACGTTGTCGGCGGCCCCGCCCAGCTTCCGCCTGGCCCCGGGCGCAGGCGGACGGCGTGCAGAGCGTCGCTGACAGCATCCCGTCCGCCTTGCCGAAATAGGTGCCTATATCCACCGCCAGCCCGTCGATCGGCCGTCCCTGCGCGAAGCCAGCCGAAATCCTCCCGCGCAGGGTCGCTCCGGGTGCCAGTTGCAGCGGCACGCCCGGCTGGCCGAGCCGTGCCGTGCCCCTGTCGGCGGCCAGCGAGTCCGGCCCGCGCAGCGTCACGATGTAGCGCACGCCCAGCGCCTGATAGGCGTCGAGATGGTGCAGCAGCATGGCGCGCGGGTCCGAGCCCGGCGGGCGCCCGCCGAAGCCGCCGCTGAAGGTGATCGGGTCGGCGAGCGGGTCAAGCCTGCCCGCGACGTACCGGATCCAGTTGCCCGGCACCGGCAGCATGTCGTGGTTGATCTGCGCCAGTCCCTCCAGCGCGCCGTAGTTCGGCGGGATCGCGCCCATCGAGTAGAACCGCTGCAAGCCCAGATGCGCGCGCAGGAAATCGAGCGGCGTGCGATCAACGGCAACGCCGCGCGTGGCCGAGCCCAGGGGCAGCGCGAACATCGCGACGGCGTCCAGCCCGGCCAGTCCGACGGCCAGGGCCACACGCCAGCGTGTGGGTCGCGCGGCAAGCAACGCCATCAGGACGACCAGCAGCAGGACGCACCAGGCCAGGGCGCCAATGGCGAATGGCTGCCAGCCGGCCAGCCGGCCGAGCACCTCCATCGTGGGCCAGGCGCGCCATAGCGCAGCGGCCAGCAGCAGGGCGCTCGCCGCCGCTGCCGGCAGCACGCGCCAGCTATAGGCGCCGAGCCGCTGCCACCGGTCGATGGCGCCGGCCGCCAGCAGGATCAGCGCAAGCTCCCAGCTCGGCTCGGCGTAGCGGAAGAACGCGATAACCGGCATCGCGGGGACGAGGTTCATGAGGCCGGTGGCCACCGGCAGGTCGCCGGTCTTGGCGAGACACAGCGCGATCCAGCCCGCCAGGAACCAGCGCAGGCCGCCGTCGCGGCCACCGCCGCCGACCAGCCGGGCGACGGCGAGGATGACTACTCCACCTCCCGCATAGCCGCCGATAAGACCCCAGGCGGCGCGCACCACCCCAGCCGGGTAGTCCGACCCGAAGGCGTAGATCGGTCCGTAGAGATAGGGCAGCAGGACCATCGGCCAGGCGTTCGCGGGCAGGGCGAAATGGGCGAAGCCGGCCCCGTGGCTGCCGAGTTCACCCAGCCGCAGGTATTGCAGGAACGGCACGTTGATCGGCATCGAGACCAGCAGAGCCACGCCCACGCCCGCGAGGAGCTTCGCCAGACAGCGGCGGCGCAGGGCCCAGCGCCAGCCGCCGCCCTGGCGCTGGCGCCGAGCCGAACGGCAGCGCGAGCCGCCAGAGCGCCCAGGCGGCGACGAACAGCCCGTCGAGATAGGCTGTCTCCGGAAACCCGGCATAGAGCGACCAGGCGAGGCCCGAGGCAATCCAGAACCAGCCCAGTGGACGCCCGTCGATGGCGTGCGACCGGGCGCGCTCCACACCCAGCAGGATGAGGGGCAGGAACGCCGAGGCCCGATCCGGACCGTGCGGCAGCCATGCCAGCGTGCCGTTGAAGGCGAACAGCACGCCGCCGGCGAGGCACGCCGCCCGGCGCAGCCCAAGCGTGCGCAGCAGCTCATAGGTGCCGAGCCCGGCCACCACACACATCGCCGCGCGCAGCCACAACACTCCGTCCGCCGCACGCAGCAGCAGGATGAAGGGCAGGAACAGCGCCGCTGGCTGCATCTCGGCCGCGAGCGGCATGCCGATGCCGCTATAGGGATTCCACCAGGGCATCCGCCCGGCCAGAAGTTGCGGCCGCGGCGAGATGGCCCAGCGCTCAGCGTCGTGGTGCCGAAATTGGGGTCGATCCAGCCCGGAAAGCCGGGCCACAGCGCCGGCAGCCCGCCCTGACCCAATGGCGAGAGCAGTGGCAGCGGGTTGCTGTCGATCCAGTGCAGCAATCCCGGCACCTGCACCAGCAGGGCCAGCAGGACGATGGCGAGCCGGTCGAGCGTCGCCGGCTTGGCTCCGCAGCCAGGCGGCACGCCGCCCTCCCCGCACCGGCACCTCCAGTAGATGATCGGGCAAGCGGGACTCCGGAGCAGCGACGGGGGTGCCGCCGCCTGTAGCGCCGATCCGCGCCAGACGCTACTGACCGGACCGCCTCCGACGACAGCCAGCAGGACCGGCCATGCCCAGACCGACACCCCGACCCGCCCGTTTGTGGGGTGAACGGTATCGGCGAATGCTCGATGCGCTGCCTGTGCTGTACTGCCTCTGGGCCGGGCTGGCCGGCACGATCATCGTCTGGATCATGCCGCCCTGGCAGAACGCCGACGAATCGGCGCATGTCGAGCGGGCGGTGCAGATCGGCCTCGGCCACCTGCTCGGCCGGCGCTTGGCGCACAGCTCCGGCGGCCTCACCGATCCGGGTGTGAATGGCTCATACGCAACCGAGGTGACGGTAAGCGGCCATCCGGATGTGCGGGTGAGTGCCCGGATGCTGGCGAGCGCCCGGGCAGTGCGCTGGGGGCATCGAGCCCAGGAAGCATTCGACAATACCGCGACCTACCCGCCGTTCCTCTACGCCGCCGCGGTGCCCGCGATCTGGATCGGCCAGGCGAGCCGGATGAGCATTGTCGCCACGCTGCGGCTGATCCGCCTGTTCGACCTGATCGCTGCCGCGGCAATCGGCGCCGCGGCCCTGGCGGCAGCGCAACGGACGCGACTCGCGATCGCCGCGATGCTGGTGCTGCCAATGAGCCTCGCCCTCGCCGCCTCGGCCAGCCAGGACGCCCTGCTGATCCCGCTGGCTGCCCTGGCGGTGGCGATGATCGACCGTGCCCGGAGTCAGCCGGGATTGGCCGAGGGTCTGCGGCGGGACGGCCTGATCGCCCTGCTCCTGCTGCTGGTCGTGCTCGCCCGGCCGCCATATCTGCCGCTCGCGGCCCTGCTTCTGCTGCTGCCCGGTCGCGGGCAACGGGCGCGGCTCTGGCTGGTGCTTGGCGTGGGGGCGGCGACCCTGCTGTGGGTCAGCTATGTGTCCCTGCGCATCAGCGTTCCGATGCACGGTGCCGATCCCAAGGGGCAAGCCATCTTTGTGCTGCGCCACCCGATCGCCTTCATGGACGCGCTCGGGCTCTCGCTGCGATCGAGTTGGCATTTCTATGTGGCCAGCGGCATCGGCGTGCTGGGATGGCTCGATGCGCCGCTGCCCGGCGCCTTCACGGACTGGGCGGGCTGGGCGGTGCTGCTGGCGCTGCTGAGTGCCGCGACGCCGGAGTCGCAGCGCGGTCCCTGGTGGCAGCACCGCGTCGTGCTGGGTCTCGCGGCGACGCTCGGTTCAGCACTCGCGGTCTTCCTCTCGCTCTATCTGATCTGGTCGGCACGGGCGGAGTCGATCGTGGAAGGCGTGCAGGGGCGCTACTTCCTGCCGCTGCTGCCGGCGCTGGCGCTGGCGATGCCCGGCCTCGGGCGGTGGGCGCGCGCGCTGCGGCCGCCGGCGCTGCTCGCGGTGCTGCTGCTGGCAGCGGTGACGCCCACCGTGATGCTGACGGCGATGGTGGACCGCTACTATCTCATGCCGTAGCCGGCGGTAGCATGACGGCGGGGTTGAGCAGGCCCTGCGGGTCGAGCGCCTGCTTGATGCGGCGCATCATGTCCAGCTCCGCCCCGCCGCGCCACGCGGGCATCATATGTGCCTTGAGCCGGCCCACGCCGTGCTCGGCCGAGAAACTGCCGTCCAGGTCGCGCACCACCTCGCCCACGGCGTCGAGAATCGCATCGCCCCGCGCCAGGAACGCGGCCGGGTCGGCGCCCTCGGGTGCCAGCAGGTTGAAGTGGATGTTGCCGTCGCCGACATGGCCGAACGGCACCGCGCGGCTGCCGGGGACCAGCGCCGCACAAGCGGCGGTAGCGCGCTCCAGGAAAATGGGTATGCGCGAGACCGGCACGGATACGTCGTTCTTCACCGTCGCACCCGCGAGCCGCTGGCCTTCGCTGTGCTCCTCGCGCAGCCGCCAGAGTGCGGCGCGCTGCGCCTCGCTCTCGGCCAGCACCGCGTCGCTCGCCTCGCCAGCCTCGAACGCCGCTTCCAGCACATGCTCCAGCGATCGCGCGCAAGCCAGCGTCCCGGGCGGGAGAGGCAAGCTCGATCAGCACATAGGCGGGCGCGCGTGACCCGAGCGGCAGCGTGGTCCCCGGCACATGCGCCAGCACCAGATCCATGCTGGCGCCGGACATGTATTCGAACGCCTGCAACGCACCCGGATCATGTCGGCGCAGCCGGGCGAACAGGTCCAGCGCCGCGCGGGCGCCCGGCACGGCACACAGCGCCACGGCGGTCTCGACGGCCGCGGGAACCAGGCGCAGCACCGCGGCGGTGATGATGCCCAGCGTGCCCTCGCTGCCGACGAATAGCTGGCGCAGCGCGTAGCCGGTATTGTCCTTGCGCAGCCGGCGCAGCCCGTTCCAGATCGTGCCGTCCGCCAACACCACTTCCAGCCCCAGCGCCAGCTCGCGCGCGTTGCCGTGGCGCACGGTGAGGTTGCCGCCGGCATTGGTGGCCAGCACGCCGCCGATGGTGGCGCTCCCTTCGGCGGCGATGGACAGCGGCAACTGGCAGCCGGCGGCCGAGGCGGCGTCCTGCGCCGCGCGCAGCGTGGCACCCGCCTCGACGGTGAGCGTCATGTCGAGCGGATCGAGGTCGCGCACGCGGTTCATGCGCGCCAGCGTGATCACGACCTGCCGCCCGTCCTCGGAGGGGGTGGCGCCGCCCACCATCGAGGTGTTGCCGCCCTGCGGCACGACCGCTACCTGCGCCGCAGCACAGGCGGCCACCACGGCTGCCAGTTGCGCGGTATCGGCCGGGCGCGCCACCGCCAGCGCCGCGCCGTGATAGAGGCCGCGCCAGTCGGTGCAGTAGGCGGCAACATCGGCAGGCTCGGTCAGCAGCCCGCGCTCGCCCAGGATTCTTTGCAGACTAGCAAGCGCATCGGGCATCGGGGCCCCTTCGGCAATGAATGATTGCGGCGACGCCTCGTGGCCTGAGTGTCCTCTCTGATTGGGGTTGTGCAGGTCAAGCCGTTCCTCGTGCCCGATGCCGTTCCCGCAGGTCACTCGCTTCTCGCGCGGTCGATGCGTGGCCGCCGCATGATGATGCCGTCCGGGCGGCCTTCGCCTTCGCCCCATTCGCCCCCCTCCCCGCCGGTGCTACAATCATCGCCGGGAGCACACCATGCACGACGACCAGACCATCGGCATCGCCTACGGGCGCGGGCACCTGCCCCTGCGCCTGCCCGCGCACGCGCAGCCGACCGTGATCCGCAAGGCCGCGCTGCCCAAGCTGCGCGACCCTGCCGCCGCCATCGCCCGCGCCTTCGCCCAACCGATCGCCTCGCCACCCCTCGCCGATCTCGCACGCGGCAAGCGCAGCGCCTGCATCCTGATCTGCGACATTACCCGCCCGGTGCCGAACCGGCTGTTCCTGCGGCCGATGATCGAGACGCTGGCCGCCTCCGGCATCCCGCTCGACGCCATCACCGTGCTGGTGGCGACCGGCCTGCATCGGCCCGAACGAGGGCGCCGAACTGGCCGAACTGGTGGGCGATGCCTGGGTACTTGCCAATATCCGCGTCGAGAACCATTTCGCGCGCGACGAGGTGGCGCATGTCGATCTCGGGCTGCACCCGCACGCGCGGCACGCCGGTCGGCATCGACCGGCGCTTCATGGATGCCGACCTGAAGATCGCGACCGGCCTGGTCGAGCCGCATTTCATGGCCGGCTGGTCGGGCGGGCGGAAGGTGGTGGCGCCCGGCAGTAGCGCGTCACGACACCATCCGCACCTTCCATTCCGCCCGCTTCATGGAGGACCCGCTCGCCATCCAGTGCAACCTGGTCGGCAACCCGCTGCACGAGGAACAGCTTGAGATCGTGCGCATGATCGGCGACATCTACGCGCTGAATACGGTGATCGACGAGGATCGCGATCTGGTGTGCGTCACCTTCGGCGAGATCATCGCCGGCCATCTGGCCGCCGTCGATTTGGTCACCGCGGCCACGCGCATTCCCGTGCCGCGCCGGTTCAGCACCGTCGTCACCTCCTCGGCCGGATATCCGCTGGACAAGACCTATTATCAGACGGTCAAGGGTATGGTGACGCCGCTCGACATCCTGGAGCCGGGCGGCACGCTCATCATTGCTTCAGCCTGCTCCGAAGGTTTTGGCTCGGCGGAGTTCCGCGCCGCGCAGGCACGGTTGGTCGAACTTGGGCCGGAACGGTTCCTTGCGACACTTACCGCCAAGACCCTCGCCGACGTGGACGAATGGCAGAGCGAAATGCAGCTCAAGCCGATGCGGCTGGGACGGGTGCAGCTCTACACGACGGGGCTTGACGCGGAGGAGCGGCGCATCACGGCCGTCGATCTGATCGACGACATCGACTCCGCGGTGCGGGCCAGCCTGGATCGGCACGGCGACCCGGCGGTGGCGATCGTGCCGGAGGGGCCGTATGTGGTCCCGGTATGCGCGGATAGGCGCTAGGGCTGCGGCCTGAGAACGCCCGGCGAAAGCCCGAGTGCAGTGATCGTCGCCGGATTGAGCTGGCCGTTCACCTGCAATCCGCGTCCCTGCTGGAACTGCTCGATCGCCTGCTGCGTGGCACCACCCCAGACCCCGTCGATCGCGCCGCTATAGAAGTTCAGGTCGCGCAGGCGCGACTGGACCGTCGCCACCGATAGGTGACTGAGGCGCGCGCCCGGAATCGCCGCCGCTGTCGCCGGTGGCGCCGCAGGGCTCGCGAGGATCTGGTCGGGCGCGATCGAAAGAGTGGCGATCGTCGCCTCGTTCAGTTGCCCGGTGACCTGCAGCCCATGCGCCTGCTGGAAGCGTTGCAGCGCCGCCTCGCTGTCGGGACCCCAGACGCCGTCGACGCGGCCGGTATAGGCGCCCTGGCCTTGCAGGGCTTGCTGCACCACCTGCACCGCCTGCGGTGTCAGCGGCTGGGTATAGGTCAGCGGGGCCGGCGGGGACTGCGCCCCGGCCGGCGCCGCCAGGGCCGCGCAGAGGGGCAGCACGGCAAGCCAAGTTGTTCTCATATCCTCACGTCCATTGCCTTTTCCAGCGGCGCGATCCGTTACGCCGCCTTCTCTCTTTCGAGCACGAACGACACTTTCACGTTCACACGAAAGGCCCGGATGCGGTCGTTCTCAACCGTCGCCTGGAACTCGCTCACATAGACGGAGCGGATGCCGCGCAGCGTCTTCGTCGCCTCGGCGACGGCCTGCTGCGCGGCGTCCTCCCAGCTCTTGTCGGATTCGGCGAGCAGTTCGACGACTTTCACGACCGACATGGCGCTCCCCCGCATTGCCGCATGATGAGCAGCAACGCGCCCGCCGCGCGCCGGAAGCGGTCAAATCGACGTGCGCCGCCTATTCGCCCCGGAACTCCGGCTCGCGCTTGTCGAGGAATGCCGCGATGCCCTCCTGTCCGTCGCGGCTCTGGTACAGGCGCAGCAGCACCTCCTGCTCCAGGCTCTGCGCCACCGGCAGGGCCGCGTCGGAACCCTGCCGGATCAGCCGCTTCATCTCCGCCTGCGCGAGCGGCGCCAGCTTCAGCATGGCACGGGCGCGCGCAGCCACGGCCTCGTCCAGCGCGTCGTCCGCGCAAAGCTCGGCCGCCAGCCCGAGCTGCCAGGCGCGCTCGCCGGTGATCCGCCAGCCCGACAGCATGATGTCCGAGGCGACGTGGCGTCCCACCGCGCGCGTCAGGCGCTGCGTGCCGCCGCCACCGGGCGATAGGCCGAGCCGCCCCTCCGGCAGGCCGAGCCGCGCGCTCTCGGCACAGATCAGCACATCGCAGCACAGCGCGATCTCGAACCCGCCGCCCAGCGCATAACCGCGAATGGCGGCGATGGTGGGCCTGGGCAGAGCTTCCAGCTTGTCGAACACGCGGCGGCTCTCGAACTGGTAGGCGGCGAATTCGGCGTGACGGCCGCCGCGATATTCGGCGATGTCGGCTCCCGCCACGAAACTGCGCTCGCCGGCACCTGCCAGCACCAGTACCCGCACCGCGCGATCCGCCGCGATCTCGTCCAGCGCGCGATCCAGCATGCGGATCATCTCGGTGGACAGCGCGTTCAGCTTGTCCGGCCGGTTGAAGGTCAGACGCGCGACGCCGGGTGCCAATTCGTCGCGCAGCAGCGGATCGGCACTCACGGCTGGGCGACCGCGCCGCCTGCCACGAAGCGGTCGATATCCGCCTGCGCGAAGCCGAACTCGCGCAGGATTTCCGCGGAGTGCTGGCCGATCAGCGGCGCCGGCCGGTCGATCGCGGGCGGCGTCTCGCTCATGCCGACCGCCGGCGCCACGACCTTCACCGTTCCGGCCGACCGGATGCTCGTATTCGCCGATGGCGCCCAAGTGTTGCACCTGCGGATCGGACGCGGCGCCGAGATGCGTCTTCACCTCGCCGCACCAGATATCGACCGCGAGCATCGCCGCCATCAGCTTCGCCGTGGTCCAGGTCTTCGTCAGGCGCCGCGAGCCGTTCCCAGATCTCGTCGCGCTTGTCGAACAGCGTGGCGGGATCGTCGTAGATCAGCAGGCTGTCGTCGCCCAGCACGCCCACGAGCCGCTTGAACGGACTCATGGCGATCGTCACCCACCCGTCCGAAGTCGGGTAGACGCCGAACGGCGCGTCCATGCCGGGATGGCCGATGCCGGAATTGGGGCGCTCGAAATCCTGGCCGAAATTCATCGCCATCAGCATCTCCTGGCTCTGATGCGCGAGCATTCCGGCCAGCAAGTTGACGTGCACTTCCTGCCCGCGGCCGGACCGCTCGCGCCAATACAGCGCCGAAAGGATGCCGTAGACCATGTTCATGGCGCCGATCTGGTCGGAGAAGCCGGCGCCCACCGGCACCGGCGGCCCGTCGCCGCGCCCGGTCGCGGCGGCCAATCCGGTCAGCCCCTGGATCAGCATGTCCTGTCCCGGACGGCTCAGATATGGCCCGCTCTCGCCATAGCCGGACCCCGAGCAATAGATGATGCGCGGATTGACGCGGCGGAAATCCTCGTAGCCAAAACCGAGCCGCGCCAGCACCCCGGGGCGGAAGTTCTGCACCACGACGTCGGCGGTCTCGGCGATGCGGTACAGGATGATCTTCGCTTCGGGAGCCTTCAGGTCGAGTGCCAGTGAGCGCTTGTTGCGGTTCCAGGCGAGGAAGTTCGGGCTTTCGGTGCCGCCCACCCAGCGATTGTTGAAGGTCAGCGTGCGAAACAGATCGCCCTGGCCGGGGCGTTCCACCTTGATGACATTGGCACCCATGTCGGCCAGCAACTGCGTGCAGAATGGTCCCTGCAACAGATGGCTGAGATCGAGCACGGTCACGTCGCCCAATGCCTTGTCGGGGGCTCTGTCGGTCATGGCTGAACGGATACTCCTGCGTGTACGTGACGGCACGAAGGCGCGAGGCTCTCCCGCCAGGCGGCGCGCAACCGCGTGAGAACCGAGGCGGCATCGGCACCGTCGCGCAAGCCCGCGCGGACCAGCGACGCGGCGCGCGTCTGGAAGGCGATGTAGCCGTCATGGCGCGGCCGCAGCACCGCGTCGGCGATGGTCGCCTCGGTGCGGCGATAGAATTCGCCCCACCGCGCGTTCACGCGATTGTCGTGCCAGGCAGCGCGTGACGACGGCTGGCCCTCGTGCTCCGGAATGAACCACGTCTGCGCTTCGTCCGAGAGCAGCCAGGCGAGATGGTCCAGCAACGGCGGCGACACGCGCGCGCGCCGCGTGATGGCGATGCCGGTGCCACCCAGGATGCTGCCGTGCCGGCCGCCCAAGCCCGCCAGCGGTGCGTCGTCGAAATCGATCGGACGTCGTCCCGGCTGTGCCACCGCGTAGTTCACGTAGCCGTACACCAGCGGCACGAGGGCGATGTCATCACCGCCCGCCATCGTCTCGAGCAGCCCGATCGGGTTCATCTCCGTGGTTCCGGGCACGGTACGCGCATAAAGGCGGCAGAGAATGTCCCACGCCTCGGCGCAGGCGGCGGCCGGCAGCAGATCGTCACCTTGGGGCGGGTGGCCGAGCGCCGCGCAGATCGCGAACAGGTGCAGAACCGCGTGCGGGCCGGCAATCGCCAGCGCCACGCGGCCACGCTCCGACAACCGGATCACTTCGTTCCAGTCGCGCGGCGGCGCGGTTCCCAGCAGGTCGGCGCGCGATGCCATGACCTGGGTGGCCACATCCAGCGGCAGCGCCCAGTGCCGCCCGGCCCAGTGATAGCTCTCCATTGCCAGCCCAACGGTTCGCGCCCGCCATGTAGCGATCAGTTCGGCGGCAAACAGCTCCTCCAGCGGTACCAGGCAATCGAGCGCCACCGCCTCGCCGACATGCGGATGATCCATCACCAGCAGATCGTAGTCGCGCGCCAGATCGCCGATCGGATGCGATTCGAACCCCTCGAGCCTCTGGCGGTCCCAATGCAGCAGCGCGCGACCGGGCTCCGCCTGCGCCCGCGCGGCCGCCGCGATCAGCGCCGCGTAGCCACGAGGATGATCCCAGGTGAGGCCGCGATGGGCGGGCTCGGCGGTCACCGCGGATGGCCGGTCGAAGAGAGCGGCTTCCCTCTTGTGTTTTTCATTCTGGCAAGTTACTTGCGCCCATGCCGGATCGTCAAGGCGCCGCCGCCGAAGCCGATACGCTGCCGCCGGGCGAGCCGGCGCAGTACCGCGCGCCCGCCGTCGAGAAGGCGCTGGACATCCTGGAATACATGGCCGCCGCTGCCGAGGGCCGTAGCCAGACGGAGATCGCGTCCGGCGTCGGGCGCTCGATCCACGAGGTCTATCGCATCATCCAGTTGCTGGAGCGCCGCGGCTACATCGCGCGCGGACCCGGCGGCGACGGCTATGGGCTGACGCTCAAGCTCTTTAACCTGGTCCATGAATCGCCGCCGCTTGCGAGCCTCACCATTGCCGCCGCCGAGCCGATGCGGCGGTTGTCGGAGATCGCACGCCAGAGCTGCCATTTGGCAATTCTCACCGGTCGCGAGGTAACGGTGGTGGCGCAGGTCAACTCCCCGCAGCCGATGTTCTACGGCGTAACGCTCGGTGCCCGCTTCCCGGTGCAGGAAACCAGTTCGGGTCTCGTGCTCCTGGCCGGATTGCCGGAGGACGCGCGCGAGCGTCTGCTGGCAGACGTGAACGGCAGCGCACGGGAGATGGCCGAATTGCGAGACCACCTCGGCCCGGTGCTGCGGGACGGTTTTGACGTGCGACCGTCGATGGTGGTGCCGGGCGTCGTGAATATCTCGTTTCCGGTCAGGAACTTCACGGATACGGCTGTCGCGGCACTCACCATGCCGTTCCTGCCGGTAAGCCACGACACCCCGTCGCTCGATGTGGCACGAGCGGCGACCGCCGAGGCGGCGCGTGCCATTTCGGCGGCGCTGGGTCACTGACGACAAAGCGCCAACATGGGAGGATGCGTAATGAAAACGACATGGCTGCTCGCGGCAGCACTTGCCCTCGCCTGCCCCTGGGCGGCCCGTGCGGGCGATCCGGTGACGTTGCAATTCTGGGACAACCAGCAGACCGAGTCCGGCCTCAGCCAGTATCAGCGCGAGGCGGTCAAGCGGTTCGAGGCCGAGAACCCGGACATCAAGGTCGAGGTCACCACCATCCCCTATCCGGAATATCAGCAGCGCCTGCTGACCGCCGTGCAGAGCGGCAACGCGCCGGATGTCTCCACCATCGACCAGATCTGGGTCGCGGCATTCGCCAAGCGCCGGCGCCATCGCACCGCTGGACGAGCGGGCGAAGGCTGCCGGCATCAAGGCCAGCGCGTTCTTCCCCGGCGCCTGGGCCTCGTCGGTGTACGACAAGACATTGTGGGGGATTCCGTTCAACGTCGATGTCTGGTCGTTCAGCTACTACAACGCGGCGCTGCTGAAATCGGCCGGGCTCGATCCCGCAAGCCTTTCCACCTGGACCGGCATGAAGGAAGCAGGCGCGAAGCTGACCGACGCAGCGAAAGGGCATTACGGGCTGGGCCTGTTCGCGCATAAGGGCGAGGACACAGTGGTTGTGCTCAACTCCTTCATCTTCTCCAACGGCGGACGCATCCTCGACGACAACGGCAAGTGCGCCCTGACCAGCAAGCAGTCGGTCGAAGCGCTCACCTATCTCGCCTCGCTCGCACCCTACGCGCCGAAGGGCATCGCCAACGCCTCGTCCGGCGACATGCGCGAGCTGTTCCTGAACGGTTCGCTCGCCGTGGAATTCTGGCCGGCGCTGGAGCAGCCGACCCTCGCCAAATCCAAGCTCGACTGGGATTTCGTGGCCGGCACCGCGCCCGAAGGCCGGAAGCCGGTTGGCACCTATGGCGGCTGGAACCTGGTCATCTACAAGAGCAGCCAGCATCAGGATGCCGCGTGGAAGTTCATCCGGTTCCTGACGCGGCCGGACGTCAACGGCGCGGTGGTGGATTTGATCCCGGCGAACATCGAGGCGGCCAAGGCCTTCCTGCAGAAGAACCGCAAGGGTCCGGACCGCATCATGCGATTGCTGCAGGATGCCGCACCCCGCCCGCTGTCGCCGCGCTATTTGCAGGTGTCCGACATCGAGGTGAATCTCGCACAGGACATCTTTGCCGGCGTGAACCCGCAGACGGCCGCGGCCAAGGCGTGCAGTGCCATCGACTCGCTGGAGTGATACCGGCCGCGGCCTACCCTCACCCCGGCTCTCTCCCAAAGAGAGAGGGCAAAGCCCTCTCCCTCCGGGAGAGGGTGGGTGAGGGTGCTACCGGCAAGGATGGCCGCATGACCAGACGCGACGCCTGGCTGGCTTGGCTGTTCCTCAGCCCCGGCGATCCTGCTGGTCGGGGTGCTGATGTACTACCCGATGATCGGCACCGTCATCGAAAGCCTCTACGACAGCTCGTTCATCAATCCCTTGCCGCGCTTTGTCGGCCTCGCCTCGTACGTGCGCACGCTCGACAGCGCCGTGTTCACGCGCGTCGTATGGAACTCCTGCATCTGGACCGTCTGCGTCGTGGCGCTGCAGAACCTCATCGGCTTCGCTATCGCCCTGCTGCTGAACCAGCGCTTGTACGGACAGGGCATCATGCGGTCGCTGATCCTGCTGCCCTGGATCCTGCCGGGCGTGGTCGCGGCGATTCTGTGGCGGTTCATGTACGACCCGCAACTGGGCCTGATCAACTCGTTCCTGGTGCAAAGCGGCCTGGTGGCAAGCCCGATCGCCTGGCTGGCCCAATCCAGCACCGCCTTGCCCGCCGTCATCATTGCCGCGGTGTGGAAGGGGTTTCCGTTCTCCACCGTGGTCTATCTCGCGGCACTTCAGGGCATCGACCAGGAGCAGATCGAGGCGGCCACCATCGACGGTGCGGGCCGCTGGCGCCGTCTGTTCGCCGTCGTGCTGCCGGCCATGCGGGAGACGGTGGCGATCAACGTCATCCTCACGGCCATCCTCACCTTTAACTATTTCGACATGATCTGGGTGCTGACGCGCGGCGGCCCGCAGGATGCGACGCATATCTTTCCCACGAAGATCTACGAGCTGGGCTTCGGCCAGTTCCGGTTCGGCGAGGCGTCGGTATACGGGGTGTTCTCGATCCTGCTGCTGTTGCTCCTGATGCTCCTCTACGCCGCGGTGCGCCGATCGTTCGCTGCGCGCGGAGCCGGCGCGTGAGCCTCCGGCGAGAGCGGCGCCAGCGGTTCTGGCTCACGATCCTGCAGCTCGCCGTCGCGGCGGCGGTGCTGTTTCCGTTCTTCTGGATGGTCTCGGTCTCGCTCAAGCCGGCAACCGAGCCGTTTGCCATTCCGGCCCGGCTATGGCCGGCGCATCCCACACTCGAGAACTACGTCACCGCCTTCCGTCCCGAGTTCCGCACCTATTTCCTCAACTCGACCATCGTCTCGCTCTCGACGGTGGCGATCACGGTGACGCTCGGGCTGTTGGCGGCATACTGCTTCAGCCGCTTCCAGACGCGGCTGCTCACGATCATCTTGGCCCTGCTGGTGGGTGCGCAGATGTTCCCGGCCAGCGCCATCATCATCCCGATCTACCGCATGATGAAGGCGGCGCACCTGCTCAACACGCTGGTCTCGCTGATCATCGCATACGTGACGATCACGCTGCCCGTCGCCATCTGGATGCTGCGCGGCTTCCTGGCACGCCTGCCGGTAGCGCTGGAGGAAGCGGCGGCGATCGACGGCGCGGGACCGCTGCGCGCGTTCTTCTCGGTCATCGTGCCGCTGTGCCGGCCGGGGATCGTGGCAACCGCCGTGTTCGTGCTGATCGTCACCTGGCAGGAATTCCTGTTCGCGCTGTCCTTCACCTCGACGCGCAACATGCGCACGCTGCCGGTCGGCATGAACGATTTCATCGGCCAGTACGGCATCCGCTATGGCGAGCTGATGGCGAGCTCCGTGCTGGTGTCGGTGCCGGTGATCCTGGTGTTCTTCGTCCTGCAACGCCAGCTCATCGCCGGGCTGACGGGCGGGGCCGTGAAAGGGTGATCCCATGAGCAGCAGTCACGATCTGTCGGGAAAGGTCGCAATCGTCACCGGTGCGGCGATGGGGATTGGCCATGCCTGCGCCAAAGCCCTCGCCGCCCAGGGTGCGATCGTCGTGGTCGCCGACATCGACGAGGCCGCCGGCCAGTGCCGCCGCCGAAGCGATTGCCCAAGGCGGCGGGACTGCGCTGTTCGTCCGCGCCGACGTGACTTCGCTGGCCGATTTCGAAAGCCTCGCGCGGGAGACGGTCACGGCATTCGGCGGCATCGACATCCTGGTGAACAACGCTGCGCGCGCGATCGGCGGTGCGGTGCATGAGACGGACGAGGCGACGTGGAACACCGTGCTGTCCACCAACCTCAGCAGCGTCTGGCGCGGCATGCGCGTCTGTGTTCCGGAGATGATCCGCCGCGGCGGCGGTGCGGTAGTCAACATGTCCTCGGTGCAGGCGCTGACCGGGTTCAAGGGCTGGGCCGCCTATGCGGCCGCGAAGGGCGGCATCAACGCGCTGACGCAGCAGGCGGCGATCGACCTCGCGCCGCACCGCATCCGCGTCAACGCGGTGGCCCCCGGGACCATCATGACGCCGCTGAACGAACGCATCTTCGCAACCGTCGCCGATCCGCAGGCGCTGATCGAAAGCTGGAACAAGGCGCATCCGCTCGGCCGTTTCGGCCAGCCGGAGGAAGTGGCCGAGCTGGTGGTGTTCCTGGCCAGCGATCGCGCCTCGTTCATCACCGGCGAGATCGTGCGCGTGGATGGCGGGCTGGTGGTACGCGGCGAATAGCGAGGGAACGATGGAACACCGATTCCGGACCGCCGAGACCACCGTGCTGCCACCCTCCCGCGCGTCGGTGTTCTTCGACGGCATCTTCTCCGAGCCGCGCCTGCAACACCCCGAGTGCGTGGCCGTCGGGCCGGACGGCTGGATCTGGTGCTCCAGCGAGAACGGCCAGATCCTGCGCATCGCCCCCGACGCGAAGCCGCATCGAGGAGGTGGCCAGCACCGGCGGATTCACGCTGGGCCTCGCCTTCGACGGCGATCGGGCGCTGTTCGCCTGCGACCTGAAGCACGCTGCCGTGTTCCGCCTCGATCTCGCGACGCGCCGGCTCGAACGTTTCAGCGCGCCGGGCATCCTTGTGCCCAATTTCCCGGTCGTGGATCGGCGGCACAATCGCCTGCTGGTCTCGGACAGCCATGCCTTCGCGACCCCTGGCCCTGGCGTCTGGGCCTATGACCTCGCGACCGGCAGCGGCGCGCTCTGGTACGCGGAACCGCTGGTATTCGGCAACGGCATGGCGCTGGCCGAGAATGACGCGGCGCTCCTGGTGGCCGAAACCTTCGCGCGCCGCATCCTGCGCATTCCCATCCAGCAGGACGGCACGGCCGGCCCGGCCGCACCCTTCGCCACCGACCTGCCCGGCCTGCCCGACGGGCTTGCCCTCGATGACCGGGGCCAGGTCTTCGTCGGCTGCTACGAGCCTTCGCGCATCCTGCGTCTATCGCCGGACGGACGCCGCATCGATGTCTATATCGAGGACGCGACCGCGCATCTGTTCGCGCATCCGACGAACCTCGCCTTCCGCGGAACGGAACTCTACACCGCCAATCTCGGCCGCTGGCACGTCACCCGCATCGACTCCGATACCACCGGCAAGCCGCTCTGGGAGGCTGGCGCCTGATCTCAGGGTGGCGACCAGGCCACCGTCTCCGGCCGCGACAGGACCATCGTGGAGCGTGAGTCCTGCAAGGCGGCATAGAGCAGCGTCTCCAGTTCCGGATAGTCGCGCGCCTCGTACACGTCGCGCGCGATCACCAGATGCCGATCGATCCGCAGGCCGGCGTCCGTGCGCGCATAGCTTGCCCGGTACAGACCGGCGCCGTTGCGCAGCTCCACGTCGCGCGGCAGCGCCGTCACCGTCTCGGACGGCGGCAGGCGCAGGCTCTCCGTCCAGGTGTAGTCGCCGGCGCCGACGATCATCGCATGATGACGGATGCCGCCCAAAGACAGGAAGCGCCGCAAGCGGGTGATCGAATTGGGATCCGGCCCGACCGGCGCGGTCAGATAGGCCTGCTGCTCGTCGAACGCCACGGCGTGCGGGCTGCGCCAGGTCGCCACCAGCGAGAAGGGCTGCGACAGGTCACGCGCATTGCTGCTGCTGAACGTGCCGAAGCCTCCCTCCGGAGTCATGGCGAGCAGCCGGTCCGGCAAGTCCGTCGCCGACTCGGCCGAAGCGACGGCCGAGCGCATCATGCTCTCCAGATTGGACGACAGCACGAAACGGGCGGACCCCTCGATCGTGCCGTCCGGATCGAGCGCCAGTTGGCTGTCCATGCGGTAGATGTTGCCCGCAGGCGTGCCGGCCGGCGTATGGCCGATCTCGCCCTGCGGCGTCGCCAGCACGGTGAGCTTGCCCGCGAGGTGCAGGTCCAGGCTGCCATATCTCGCGTACGGATTTGTCGGGTTCAGATAGCGGTCATAGGCGGGCAGATAGACGATCGCGTGATTGAACTGCGGCATCCAGAGCGGTGCCGGGGCCGTCTGGTCGCCCCAATCCACCAGCGCCGCCTCCGCACGGATGCCGAGCGAGCCCAGCATCGCCTGCATCAGCACCACGTGGTCCTTGCAGTCGCCATAGCCGCGCGCCAGCACCTCGGGGGCCGTGTGCGGCACCCAGCCATCATTGGGATCGAGATACACCGCCACATAGCGGATGTTCTTCGTCACCCAGTCATAGACGGCGCGCGCGGCCGCCTCGTCGGCGCGGCCGCCCGCGACCTGCGCCGCCAAGGCGGAAATCTCGGGTGTCACCACCACCTTGTCGTGCGACTGGCGCCAGTAGAGTGCCCCGATATCTTGCAGGCGGGCCAGCGACGTGACCAGGAACAGCGGCTGGAAATCGGCCTCCGCCACCATCTCGGGTTCCGGTTCGGCGGCGTGCGTGTCGCGGATGGTGGCGGTGATCAGGCGCTGACCGCCATCGCTCTGATCGACGACCTCGAACCCGCCGCGCGCGGCCCAGTGCAGGGGAAGCGCTCGCGGGGGCCACGACATTGATCTCGCCCATGCCCACCGGGGTTTCCAGCGGCGGCTCGGCCCAGACATTGAAGCCGTTGACCGGCGGCACTTTCTGCGTCAGCCGCCACAGCACATGCGTCCGGCTGCCCTCACGCAACTGCGGAAAGAGCAGCGTTGTGGTCATGGCACCGGTGAAGCCCGGCGCGTTCTGCGCCGCCGCCGAAGGGCGGGTGAAGCGGCCGGAGGCCGGCACGTCGATGCGCGTGCCATCGGGCTGCTCGACCCAGGCCTCGACCACCTGCAGGCCCTGCGATGCCGGATAGAACGAGAAGGCGCTGCGCTCGCGCTCGGCCAGCCCGCGCGCGTCGAGCAGCGTGTAATTGACCTCGACCGTCTCGACATAGGTGAGATCGGCGTGCAGGTCGTAGCTGCGGACGAAGCGATCCAGCCGGGCATGGCCGACCGGCTCGGCGGCTGCCGGCCTGGGCAGCAGCCCTTGGCCCAGCAGCAGGAGGCAGATTCCGGCCACTCGCAGCCAGCCGCCACGCAACCTCTGCACCATTCGCCCTCGCCTGCTGACGACGCCGGATGACACGGGATTGCGTCATGCCGATGTCAGCGTAGCTCAGGATGGCTGGGTTGCGCGAATCGCATGTGGAACCCCGTCTGCGTGCAGTCCGCGCCGACGCTGCGCCGGAAACCACAGGCTGACGCGGGTTCCCGTGCGCGGCGCCGCCACCAATTCGAGCCGGCCGCCATGCGCCTCCATCAGCGCCCGCGCCAGCGCGAGGCCCGTGCTGATGCCGCGGAAGTCGTGACCGGGCGTGGCAGCCTGCCCGGCGGCGCCTCCAGCCAAACCCCTGCCCTCGTCCGCCACCTCCAGCACGAGCGGACCGGCGCCGTCCGCGAGACCCAGCACCACCCAATCGTCCTCGCCGGTGTTGAGCGCCGCTTCCGTCAGCACGCGACCCAGCACTTGCCTTATGGCTCGCCGGTCGGCCCAAATGCGGGCCTCGCCGATATCCGGAATCCGGAAGTGGCGCCGGCCGGGGGCGATCGTCACGGCGACGGCCTCCGCCGCCTCGCGCGCGCAATCCAGCAGGTCGATCGGTTCTTCGTGGATCATGGGGGCATCCGCGGATCGCCCGACGAGGCCCAGATCGTCGGCGAGAATCCGGCATCGCTGTGCCACCGCAGCCAGCGCCGCCGCCGAGTTGGGCGCCGTCCGCGGCGCCGCGGCCTGGCCGTGCAACCGCAGCGCCGCCTCGCGCAGATCGAGTGAGGCGAGGCGGGCCGTCCGCTGCACCGTCTCCACCTGATCGAGCGCCCGGTGCAGGCGCCGACGTATCACGCACCCGCCGCGCCAGAGCGCCGCACAAGCGAGGCAGCCGAAAAGGAGACAGGCGAACGCGATCATGGCCGCCGATGATCGCAGGTCAAGCCGAAGCGGCGGTTAACGGACGCCGCCCGGCATTGTGTCAGGCGGCGGGAGCGGCCGTCTTCTTCTGCGCGCGCAGGATGCGCCGCTTCACCGTGAGCGCCTCGGCCGGCAGGCGCCGGTTCGGGGTCGCCAGCAGGAAGGCGTCAATGCCGCCATTATGCTCCACGGTGCGGATCGCGCGCGTGGACAGGCGCATCCGCACATCGAGGCCGAGCGCGTCCGACAGGAGCGACGTCTCCTGCAGATTGGGCAGGAAACGGCGGCGGGTCTTGTTGTTGGCGTGGCTGACGTTGTTGCCGCTCAGCACGCCCTTGCCGGTGATCTGGCAGCGGCGAGACATGTCTATCCCCATCGGGTTCGCTGGAAGGCACGGCTTATTGCCGAGCCGGCCGGGCACGTCAAGGTCGTGCCGGGCAGAAACGGGCCGTGCCTCTCCGCAACGACCTGCTCAGCGCGCCGAAAACCCTATCGCGCGATGGCCGGTCAGGCCGTTCCGCACCCTCAATTGGTGCGCAGCTCGCCCGACCGCACGCTGTCGATCGCGTTGCCCAGCACGCGGATCACGGATTCGTCGTCCAGACTCCGCAGCAGCATCTGCACGGCACCCCCCAGCAGCGCCGAGGCGATGGCCAGCGAGGCGATGTTCTGGCCCAGCATGTATTCCACCGCCTTGTCGACCACGGCACCGGCATGGTTCAGGTCGGCCGGCGCGCCGGTCGCATCGAAGCTCGCCATAAGCTGTTCCCCTATTCGGCCGCCGCGCGCGGCGGCTCGGCCACGAGCTCGTCGGACCCGTCCTGCTCGGCCTGGCGCGCCCACATCTGCGCGTACAGGCCACCCAGCGCCAGCAGCTCGTCATGCGCGCCACGCTCCGCCACCCGCCCGTCTGACAGCACCAGGATCTGGTCGGCATCGACCACGGTGGACAGCCGATGCGCGATGGTCAGCGTGGTGCGATGCGCGGCCACCACGCGCAGGGCCGCGGCAATGTCCTGCTCGGTGCCGGTGTCGAGCGCGCTGGTTGCCTCGTCCAGGATCAGGATGCGCGGATTCTTCAGGATGGTGCGGGCGATCGCCACCCGCTGCTTCTCGCCGCCGGACAGCTTCAGGCCGCGCTCGCCAACCCTCGTGTCATAGCCTTGCGGCAGTCGCAGCACGAAGTCATGCACCTGCGCCAGCCGCGCCGCGTGCTCGATCTCCGCCTGCGTGGCACCCGGCCTGCCATAGGCGATGTTGTAGCGGATCGTGTCGTTGAACAGCACGGTATCCTGCGGCACCACGCCGATCGCAGCGCGCAGGCTGTCCTGCGTCAGCAGGCGGAGATCCTGGCCGTCGATCAGCACCCGCCCGCCGGTCGCATCATAGAAGCGGAACAGCAGCCGGCTGATGGTGGATTTTCCCGCGCCGGTCGGCCCCACCACGGCGAGCGACCGGCCGGCCGGCACGCGGAACGACACGCCCTTCAGGATCTCGCGGTCGGGGCGGTATCCGAAATGCACGTCCTCGAACACCAGCTCGCCGGCCGGCAGCCCCGGCGGCGGCGGCGGCAGCGCCACGGCACCTGGGGCATCGGCGATCTCCTCGCCGGTCGCCATCAGTTGGAACATGGATTCCATGTCCACCAGCCCCTGCTTGATCTCGCGATAGACGAAGCCCAGGAAGTTCAGCGGAGTGTAGAGCTGCATCAGGTAGGTATTGACCAGAACGAACTTGCCGACGGTCATGGTGCCCTGATGCACACCGTCGGCGGCCATCAGCATGATGAAGGCGAGGCCCACCGCGATGATCGTGGCCTGGCCGATATTGAGCATGTTGAGCGTCACCTGGCTCTTGACCGCGGCGTGCTCGTAGCGGGCCAGGGCGTCGTCGTAGCGATGCGCCTCATGCGCCTCGTTGCCGAAATACTTGACCGTCTCGTAGTTCAGCAGGCTGTCCACGGCCTTGGTCTGGGCCTCGGAATCCACCTCGTTCATGATGCGGCGGAAGCGCACGCGCCAGTTGGTGAAGGCGAGCGTGAAGTACATGTAGACGGCTACCGCCGCGAAAGTCAGCGCCGCATAGCGCCAGTCGAACAGCCGCCACAGGACCGCCGTGACCAGCAGCAGCTCCAGGATGGTTGGCAGGATGTTGAACACGGCAAGCCGCAGCACCGCCTCCACGCCCTTGGTGCCGCGATCGACGGCGCGGGACAGGCCGCCGGTCTGGCGGTCCAGGTGGAAGCGTAGCGACAGGCGATGCAGGTGACGGAAGGTCTTGAGCGCCACCATGCGCACGGTGCGCTGCTGCACGGAGGCGAACACCGCATCGCGCAGCTCGGCGAACCCGGCCGAGGCGATGCGCAACAAGCCGTAGCCGCCGATCAGGAACACCGGCACGGCCAGCATCGGATGGCCCTTCGGCGCCAGGGCATCGACGGCATGGCTGTAGATCAGCGGCACATAGACGGTGGCGACCTTGGCCGCGACCAGGAAGATGACCGCGAGTATGACGCGCACATGCGCCCGGTGGTCGCCCTTCGGCCAGAGATAGGGCAGCAGCGAGCCGATGGTGGCCAGGGCGGAGCGTTCAGGGGCCGGGCGGTCCGAGACCTGACCTTCGGCGGCGAGGCGTTCGGGCACCGGTCGCTCGGGCGCCGGGATCGCGGCCGCCCGGGGAACGGATCGGTTGTCGGGCATCCCCGCCCATGTGGCACGTCGAGCGGCGTCCGCAAAGCCCGGTGCCATGGCCGGGACGATGACAGTTTGCCACAAAACCGCCGCTTGGCGCGCGGAGACTGGGCTTGTAGGGCGATTTCATGCAGCAGTTTCAACGTCACCTCGATGCCTGCGACAACGCCAGGCTGCCCGGCCCCTTCCTGCCGCTGCGCATCGGCGCGGCACAGGTGGGCTGGGTGCGGCCTGTCTTCGCAAATGCCCTGCACGGCTTCGCCGCCATCGCCGTGAACCCCGATGAGGTCTGGGTTCGTCCGACGCGCCCGAACGCGGTGCAGGACGCCGCGCGCGTGCTGTGCGACCAGGGTCTGCTGCGCTGGCGCGGCGAGGCGTTCGACGTGCGCGCGGAGGAGGACGGGCCGGTGCTGACGGTGCTGGACCGCGGCGCCCTGCCGGCCTTCGGGGTGCAGGCGCTCGGCGTGCATGTGAACGGCATCGTCCGGCGGCGTGACGGCATCCATCTCTGGGTGGGCAAGCGCGCGGCCGACAAGCTGGTCGATCCCGGCAAGCTTGATCACATCGTGGCCGGCGGCGTACCGGCCGGGCTGTCGGTCGAGCAGACGCTCATCAAGGAGGCGAAGGAAGAGGCGGCCATTCCCAAGACCCTGGCGCGCAAGGCCGTGCATGCCGCGCGCATCGCCTATGCGATGGAGCGGCCGGAGGGCCTGCGCCGGGACATCCTGCACTGCTACGACCTGGAGCTGCCGCAGGATTTCGTGCCGCGGCCGCACGATGGCGAGATCGAGCATTTCGAGCTGTGGCCGATCCAGCGCGTCTATGAGACGGTGCGCGACACCGATGAGTTCAAGTTCAACGTGAATGTCGTGCTGGTCGATCTGTTCCGCCGGCTGGGGATGCCGACATGAATGAAAGTGTCGTGATCGCGGGCGTGGGCCCCGGCCTCGGCATGGCGGTCGCCCGCGCGTTCGCCGCCGACGGCTATCGGGTCGGGCTGCTGGCGCGCAACGCCGAGCGCTTGGCTGAACTGGCGGAGAGCGACCCGGAGCATCTGCTGCCGCTGGTGGCCGATGCCGACCGAATCCGGAGCAGGTCGCCCGCGCCTTCGACCGCGCCGAGCGCGAGCTTGGGCCGCTCGCCTGCGCGGTGTTCAACGCGGGCATGTACGCGCCGGGTGGCATCCTGGACATCTCCGCCACCGAGTTCGAGCAATCCTGGCGAGTCGGCGCCTTTGCCGGCTTCCTCGTGGCGCAGGCCGCGGCACGGCGGATGGTGCCGCGCGGCCAGGGCAGCATCCTGTTCACCGGCGCCACCGCCTCGCTGCGCGGCGGCGCTCGCTTCGCCGGTCTGGCCAGCCCGAAATTCGCCCTCCGCGCGCTTGCGCAGAGCATGGCGCGCGAGCTGGGGCCGCGCGGCATCCATGTCGCCCACGTCATCATCGACGGGCAGATCAGGACCCCGCGCTCCGAGGGAGTCCTGGCCGAGCGCGGCCCGGACTCGCTGCTGGAGCCCGACGCGATCGCCGCGCTCTACGTCCAGTTGCACCGCCAGCCCCGCTCGGCCTGGACGCATGAGGCGGATGTGCGGCCCTGGTCGGAGCGGTTCTAGCGCACGCGACCGATCCCCGGCTGTCGCGTTGCGCCATGCGGCAGCAGATCGGGAGCGGACCGGTGGGGTTCAGACACGAACTGGAGCTCGTGGCGGCCGGGGTGCTGGCCGGGCTCGGACTGTCGAGGGTCGTAAATGGCCCGGTGCGCTCGCCAGCGCTGGCGACGCAAACGCAGGATGCCGGCGCACGGGCGGATAGCGGTCGCGGACGGCAGGCCGACAGCCCGGCGCAGATCCCGGCGCGCGGCTGGTGGCAGATCGCTAGGCGGGTAGCCGGAAAGTTCTCCAGCAACCGGGTGTTGGCCGAGGCGGCCGGGGTGACGTTTTATGCGCTGCTGGCGCTGTTCCCGGCGCTGGCCGCGCTGGTCTCGCTGTACGGCCTGTTCGCCAACCCGGCGGCGATCGAAACCCAGTTGCAGGGCGCCGGCGGCGTGGTGCCGGGCGGGGGAATGCAGATCATCACGCAGCAGGTGCATAGCCTGGCCTCCAACGGCCGCAGCGCGCTGGGCCTGGGCCTCGCGATCGGCCTCGTCACGTCGCTGTGGAGCGCCAATGCCGCCATCAAGGCGCTGTTCGACGCCCTGAACGCCGTCTACGAGGAACGCGAGACGCGCGGCTTCGTGCGGCTGACGGCGATCTCGATGGCGTTCACGCTGGGCGCCATCCTGTTCATCATCCTCGCGCTGGTGGGCGTGGTGGTGCTGCCGGTGGCGCTGAACGCCGTCGGCCTGGGCGGCGTCACCGCGCTGCTGCTGCGGGTGCTGCGCTGGCCGGTGCTGGTGGTGGTGGTAGCGGTGTTCCTCGCCCTGGTCTACCGCTACGGCCCCAGCCGGGCGAAGGCGCGGTGGCGCTGGGTAAGCTGGGGCAGCGCCTTCGCCTCCCTCGCCTGGCTGGTCGTGTCGCTCGCCTTCTCCTGGTACGTCGCCAGTTTCGGCAGCTACAACAAGACCTATGGCTCGCTGGGGGCGGCGGTCGGCTTCATGACCTGGATCTGGCTGTCGGTCGCGGTGGTGCTGATCGGCGCCGAGGTGAACGCGGAAATGGAGCATCAGACGGCGCGCGACACCACACAAGGTGCGGGGGAAAAGCCGCTCGGCATGCGTGGCGCCAAGAAAGCGGACACGCTTGCGGCCTGAGTCGCGGGCGGCAGCCGGCCGTCAGCGCAGGGCGGTCACGGACGACGCTGCAAGAAGCCATCCAGATGACCGAGGAAGGCATCGACCTCCGACGCGGTGTTGTATTGAGCAAGACCGACGCGGACCACGCCGCCCCTGTCCTGCAAGCCGAGTCGCCTGATCGGCTCTATCCCGTAATTGTGGCCGTCCCAGACTGCGACGCCGATCGCGGCCATCGCCGCGGTGATCGCCGCGGGCGCGATGCCATCGACGGTGAACGACACCGTCGGGAACCCTGCGTGCCAGATTTTGCAACTGCGTTATGCCTTGGATCCGCACATCGGGAATGTCGAGGAGGCCGCCAATGAGCCGGGCTGTCAGAACCCGCTCATGCTCGGCAGTGGCTTGCATACCGGCCCTGATCCTGTCGCGCAGGGTCGCGCTTTCCGTCGTTGCCCCGAACGTGTCGCCGCACCACGCGATATGCTCGATCGCGCCCAGAACTCCGGCGATCGCCTCGCGGCTCTTTGTACCCATCTCCCATTTGCCCGGCGACGCGTCCTCAGCCGGACGGACCTTATCCGAGGACGAGGCGATCGAGCAGATCCAGGCGCCCCCACAGAACAGCCTGATGAGGTCCGTAAAACTTGTAGGCCGAACAGGCGAGAAAATCGCAGCCAAGATCCTGCACGTCGATTGCAGCGTGCGGTGCCAATTGCACCGCATCGACATAGACCAGTGCACCCCGCTCGTGTGCCCTCCGCGCGATCGCCTTCGCGTCGTTGATGGTGCCGGTCACGTTACTCGCCAGGCCCACCGCCACCACGCGGACCCGATCCGTCAGCATGTCGTCCAACTGCCCGAGATCGAACTCGAACGTTTCCGGATCGAAGTCGAGCCAGCGCACCGTGAGCGCCAGCTCCTCGGCCACGCGCAGCCAGGGCGCCACGTTCGCGTCGTGATCCATTCGCGTCACCAGGATTTCGTCGCCGCCCTTGAGCCAGCCACGCCCGAGCGCGCGTGCCACTATGAAGGTCAGCGCGGTCATGCTCGGCCCAAACACCACCTCGCGCGGATCGGCGGCGTTGACGAAATCGGCCGCCGCGCGCCGGGCGGTATCGACCAGCCCGCCCGCTCGGACCGACGCATCGAAATGCCCGCCGAGATTGGCGTTGCAATCCGTGATGGCCGCGGTCAGCCGGCGGATCGCCCGCGCCGCCATCTGCGTCCCGGCCGGATTGTCGAAGCGGATGGTCCCGGCACCCGTCGCGGCGGCAAGTGCCGGAAACTCGGCGCGGATCGTTGCACTGTCCATACCGACCCCTTTCGTGCGGCGCACCGGTCCGGCGATGGGCCGGCCGGGAAGGATTCCTGCTTGCGGTCTCCAGCACTCGACGCTACAGTACAGCACTGTATGTAGCAAGAGGCGACCTGTGGCAGCGGGCGCGGACGGCAAGACCCTCAACCGTCATCCGGGCGCACCGACGCGTCGCGGCGCCCCCACAGGGCGGTCTGCAGCTATCGAGACGGGCACAGCGCAATCAGAGCGCGCTGCGCGTACACTCACCCGGCAGGATTGGGTGCTGGCGGCGCGCGGTGCCTTCATCAAGGGCGGCATTCACACGGTAAAGGTGGATCACCTGGCGCACCGGCTGGGCGTGACGCGGGGCAGTTTCTACTTTCATTTCCGTGGCCGGCCCGACCTGCTCGATGCGCTGTTCCAGCTTTGGCGCACGCAGAACGCCGAACCGTTCGAGGCGGTCGCCCGCGACGGAGGCATCACCGGCTGGGAGCGCATTCTGCGGGTGGTCGAATTCTGGCTGGAAGAAGCGCCGTTCAGCCCGGAGTTCGACTCGGCAATGCGGGACTGGGCGCGCACGGCGAAGCACATCGCCGACGCGGTGCGCGCGGCCGACCAGTCGAGGATCGCGCTGTTCGACAAGGCGTATCGCGAGATGGGCTTCCCCAGTGACGAGGCGTTCGTCCGCGCGCGCGTCACCTACAGCCAGCAGGTCGGCTACTACGCGCTGGGAATTCGCGAGACCAAGGCCGATCGTCGCCGGCTGCTGCCGCTCTATCACAAGATACTGGCGCTGCGTCCCGAAGGGATCGCCGGGGCTAGGGAAGGCAACTACCCGTGCTGATCGACCCGGTGGCACTGGCGCAGGCGCTGATCCGCCTCGACACGACGAGCCCGCCGGGACGAGAGGAGAAGTGTGCGGCCCATCTGCAGCCCGTGCTGGAGCGGCACGGCTTCGCGGTCACGCGATGCGATTTCGCGGCGGACCGGACCAGCCTGGTGGCCCGCTATCCGGGCAGCGACGGCGCGCTGGCGCCGCTGGTCCTGACCGGGCACCTCGATACAGTGCCGTTGGGCGCGCGGCCATGGGCCGCCGATCCGTTTGGCGCGGAGATCCGCGACGGGCGTCTGTTCGGCCGCGGCGCGTCCGACATGAAGGCCGGAGTCGCGGCCGCAGTCGCGGCGGCGATCGAAGCCGCCTCAGGGCAGGTCCGGCGCGGTATCGTGCTCGTGCTCACGTCGGGCGAGGAAACCGGCTGCCGCGGCGCCCTCCATCTGGCCGCGACCGGCGCTCTCGGCGCGGCAAGTGGGCTGATCGTCGCCGAACCCACGACCAACGGCCTTGCCATCGCGCACAAGGGCGCATTGCATCTGCGCGCGCGGACGGCTGGGCGCACGGCGCATGGCTCGATGCCGCAGCTGGGCGACAACGCCGTGGCGAAGGCGGCGCGCGCGATCATGGCGGCCGGCCGGTTCGATCTCGGCCAGGCGTCCCACCCGCTGCTCGGACCGGCCACGCTGACAGTGACCACCGTGCAGGGCGGGGAAAACGTGAACTCGGTGCCGGACGCATGCAGCTTCACGCTGGACATCCGCACACTCCCCGGCATGGATCATCGCGAGCTGTGCGAACGTCTGTGCGTGGCGCTGGGTCCGGAGGTGACGCTCGATCCGCCGCTCGCGGACCTGCCGGCGGTGGGCACGGCCCCGTCGGACGCGTTCGTGCAACACTTCGCACGGGTGGTCGAAGCACGGATCGGCAAGGCGGCGGCGGAACCCGTAGGCATGCCCTACTTCACCGATGCGTCGGCATTGCAGCCCGCCTACGGCCATTGCCCGACGGTCATCTTCGGACCCGGCGATCCGGGGAAGGCGCATCAGACCGACGAATCCTGCGACGTCGGACGCATTGCCGAAGCGGCTGGCGTGTACGCCGAATTCTTGCGGGAGTGCTGCTGCGCGGCGCCGACCGGCAGTAACACCTGAATCGGGCTTGGCCGGGGCAGGAAAAGTGCTTTACTGGCCGCAAGCAAGAAGGGGACCGCCATGACCGAGAGTGCGATTGGACTAGGCCGCCGCGAGGCAATCGGCGCGGCGGCCGCCCTGGTGGCGCTGGGCGCGATCCGCCCTGCCCGCGCGCAGGGCGTGGCCGGCCAGTGCATCGACGCCTTCACGCAAGAGGCGGTGAACTTCAACCCGCTGCTCTACGTCAACACGGGCTGCGAGACGGCGGTCGAGTTCAGCGTGTTCGACTCGCTGTGGAAAATCGATCCAGACGGCAAATTCCTACCGAACCTGGCCGCCGAACTGCCGACGCAGGAGAATGGCGGCATCAGCGCCGATGGCCGCACCTGGACCATCAAGCTGCGCCCGGATGTGCTGTGGCATGACGGCACGCCCTTCACCTCGGCCGACGTGCTGTTCACGCTCAAGACGCTGATGGATCCCAAGGTTGCGGTGCGCAGCCGCAACGGCCAGGACCATGTGGCCAGTTACGAGGCGCCGGACGAGCACACGATCAAGATCGTGCTGAAGGACGATTTCGCGCCGTACATGGTGTCCTGGCAGAAGACCAGCGTGATTCCCCGGCACATTCTGGAGAAGGTCGCCGACATCAACACGGCACCGTTCAACACGGCGCCGATCGGCACAGGCCCGTTCGTGTTCAAGAGCCGCGTCGCGGGCGACCACATCGAGTTCACGGGCAACCCGAAATACCACGGGGGCGCGCCGAAGCTCACCTCGCTGATCCAGAAATACGTCCCCGACCAGCAGACGCTGTACGCGCAGTTCCAGACCGGCGAAGTCGATATCTATGACGTGATTCAGGGAATCCCGCCGCTGCTCTACAGCCGCGCCAAGAAGCTGCCGGGTGTGACGATCCCGATGACCCCGCAGCCCTTCGTCGAGTTCATCTATTTCAATTGCGGCAAGCCGCAATTCTCCGACAAGCGGGTGCGCCAGGCGTTGTACATGGCGGTGGACAAGAAGGGTTGGGCGGAGGCGGTGTATTACGGCCTGCCCTCGCCCACGCTCAGCTACCTGCCGCCGAGTCATTGGGCGTACAACACCAAGCTGGTCGATCCCGGATTCAATCCGCAGAAGGCCGCGTGCCCTGCTGGATGCGGCAGGCTGGAAGATCGGCAGCGACGGCGTGCGCGAGAAGGACGGCGTGAAGCTGGCGTTCACCATGTCCACGACGGCGGGCAACAAGAGCCGCGAGCAGGCGCAGCAGCTGGTCCAGCAGAACTGGAAGAAGATCAACGTCGCGATGACGATCAAGAACATGCCCGCGTCGGTGGTGTGGGGCGACTACACGGTGAAAAGCCAGTTCGACACGCTGATGGTGGCCTGGGACCCGCTGCTGTATCCCGACCCCGATTACACCGACCGCATCGCCAGCAATTTGATCCCGGCCAAGAGCGGCAGCGGCTCGAACTACGTGCAGTACCAGAATCCCGAGATCGACCGCGCTGTGCGCGCAGGGCGTGTCCACGGTGGGGCTGGAGAAGCGCAAGCCGATCTATGACAAGATCCAGGAAATCCTGCTGGAGGACGTGCCGTTCGCGCCGATCTTCGCCTATCAGGTTCCGGCTGGCGTGCGCGATCGGATGCATGGCTACAAGGCGAACCCGTACACCGCGTGCAATTCTTGGAACAATGGCGATTGGTCGGTTTCGTAGGCAAAGACCCCTCACCCAACCCTCTCCCAGAGGGAGAGGGCCTTCTGCTCCCTCTCCCTCTGGGAGAGGGCCGGGGTGAGGGTGCGGCCACGAGGACGTTTGAGTGCCCCGCTACATCCTGAACCGCCTCGGCCAATCCCTCCTGCTGCTGGTGGGCGTCTCGGTCATCGGCTTCGCGCTGATGCACCTCGCCCCCGGCGGGCCGCTTGCGCTGTACACCATCAACCCCACCGTCACCGCGCAGGACATCGAGCGGATCAAGCACCAGTTCGGCCTCGACCAGCCGATGTACATTCAGTACGCCAAATGGGCGTTCGGCATGGCGACCGGCAATTGGGGCTACAGCTTCTTCGGCGGCAGGCCGGTGGCCGCGATCGTGCTGGAGCGCATTCCCGGCCACGCTGGAGCTGATGGGCAGCAGCTTCGCGCTCGCCCTCGTCATCGGCGTCGGACCGGCGTGCTGGCGGCGGTGCGGCGCAATTCGGTGTTTGACTACGCGACCGCGACGGCGGCGATGCTGGCACTGTCGCTGCCGACCTTCTGGTTCGGGCTGCTCGGCATCTATCTGTTCGCGCAGGTGCTGGGCTGGCTGCCGGCCGGCGGCATCTCCAGCGGCAATGGCGGCATCATCGACGGGCTGCGCCATCTGCTGCTGCCGATGGTGGTGCTGGCGCTGGTGCTGGTCGCGCAATGGAGCCGCTACACGCGCTCGGCGATGATCGACATATTGAACCAGGATTTCATGCGCAGCGCGCGCGCGCGCGGCCTGCCGCGCTCGCGGGTGCTGCTGGGGCACGGCTTGCGGGCGGCATTGGTGCCGCTGGTGACATTGGCCGGGCTGCAACTGCCGACGCTGGTCGGCGGCGCGCTGGTGACGGAGACGGTGTTCGCCTGGCCCGGCATGGGCAATCTGTTCGTCAACGTGCTGGGGATGCGCGATTACCCGGTGCTGATGGCGATTCTGATGGTCGGCGCGGTGCTGGTGGTGGTTGGCAACCTGCTGGCCGATATCGCGGTGGCGCTGATCGACCCGCGCATCAAGCTCGCGCATGTCTGACCTCGCCATCGAATCGGCCTCGCTGACCGCCGGCCCCGTGCGCGGACGTGGCGTGCTGCGCCGCTTCATGCGCCACAGGCTGGCGGTGCTGGGCGTCGTCGTCATCGTCTTCCTGGCGATCGTCTCCGGCGGTGCCGCGTGGCTGGCGCCGCAGGATCCCGATGCGATCGACATTGCCAACCGCTATGCCGGGCCGCTCACCGCGGGCCACCTGCTCGGTGCCGACGATCTCGGGCGGGACGTGGCGAGCCGGCTGATGTTCGCGGGCCAGGTGTCGCTTTCGGTCGGCATCGCGGCGATGCTCGTGACCCTGATCGTGGGCTTCGCCATCGGCGCGTTCGCCGCCTATCACGGCGGCTGGCTGGATACCGCGCTGATGCGGCTGACCGACATGATGCTGTGCTTCCCGTCGGTGTTCCTGCTGCTGTTCGTGGCGGCCTTCGTCACTCCCACGCTGGTCTCCATCGCGCTGATGATCGGACTCACCTGCTGGATGGAGATCGCGCGCATCGTCCATGCGCAGATCCTGGCCCTGAAGCAGTCCGATTTCATCGCGGTCGCGCGCATGGTGGGCACGCCGTCCTGGCGCATCGTGCTGCGCCAGATCCTGCCCAACACGCTGGCGCCGATCCTGGTGGCGGCGACGCTGAACACCGCCAATGCGATCCTGCTCGAGAGCTACATCAGTTTTTTGGGCTATGGCATCCAGCCGCCGGCTGCTAGCTGGGGCAACATGCTGACCAACGCGCAGAGCGATTTCCAGGTCGATGCGTGGCTCGCCTTCTGGCCGGGCCTGTGCATCACGCTGGCGGTCGCCAGCTTCAACTTCATCGGCGACGGGCTGCGCGACGCGCTCGACCCGCGCCTGCGGGAGCGTGCATGAGAATTGTCGATCCCACCGCCATCGACGGCAAGTTTCCCCCAGCGCGCGAGCACTTCGATGTGGCCGTTGTCGGCGCCGGGCGCGTCCGGCTGCGCCGAGGCGCTGGCGGCGGCGCGCGATGGAGCGCGCGTGCTGCTGATCGACGAGAACCCGCTGCCGCCGGGCCTGATCGGCCTGGACGTGCCGCTGCGCTTCGGTGGCCGTGCGACCGCCGCCGTGCAGCGGCCGGAACGGATGATGGAACAGATCCTGACCGCCGAACCGCTATTGGCCGAGGCGTTCGAGGCCGGGGTCGATGTGCGCCTCGGCGTCTGTGCCTGGGGCGCCTGGGCGCCCGGCCCTGCCTCGCGCGCCCTGCCCGGCCCGTTGCTGGGCCTGTCGGACGACACGACGAGCTGGCTGGTCGGCTTCGATAGGCTCGTGGTCGCCGCCGGCGCGCGCGACCTGGCGCTTGGCTTCGAGGGTGCCGATCTGCCGGGCGTGGTCGGCGCGCAGGGGCTGCACAGCCTGCTCGCGCGCTATGACGCCTTCGCGGGCCGGCGCATCGTCATTCTGGGCGATGGCGCGCTGGCCGAACAGACCGCCTCGCTGGCCCGCTCGCGCGGGCTGGAGGTGGTCGAGACGGTGGCGCTGCCCTGGCTGCCGCTCTGCGCAAGCGGCGGCGCGGACGGGGTGGAGAGGCTGACCCTGATCGGGCCGGACGGTGCCCAGCGCACGATACCCTGCGATACGGTGTGCCTCGCCGTCGGGTCTGGTGCCGAATATCGAGCTACCCGCGGTCCTGGGCTGCGCGCTCACGTTCGACGCGGCGCGCGGCGGCTGGGTGCCGGTGCTGGACGCGGAGGGAGGACCTCGCTGCCCTTCGTGCGCGTGGTGGGCGACGCGGCCGGTGTCGCGCACTGACAACCGCCTGGACTGGATGCGCGGCCTGCTCGCCAGCGGCGGCGACGACGTGACGCTGTGCCTCTGCGAGGAGGTGACGCGGCGCGAACTGATCGAGGTGCAGCCGCCGCGCTATCTCCACGCCTCCGCCGAAGGTCAGGCGACGCTGGACCCGGACCAGCCGACGCATCCCGACCACGCCAAGCGGCTGACCCGCGCCGGCATGGGCGCCTGCCAGGGCCGCCGCTGCCGCGAGCAGGTGGCGATGCTGCTGGCCATCGACGGCGGCGTGCCGCTCGATCGTGTGCCTCTTGCCACCTACCGCATCCCGCTGCGGCCTCTGCCGATGGCGGCGCTGTCGGACGCGCAGGAAATCCCCGGCATGGAACAGGACTGGCCGATCTGGTTCGGCATCGAGACGCAATGGACGCATTGGACCGAGATCCCCGTGGTGGAGTCATGACCGGACAAGGAGCCTCGGTCGTCATCGTCGGCGGCGGCGTCACCGGCCTGTCCTCGGCCTGGTGGCTGGCGCAGGCGGGCATCGACGTGCTGGTGATCGAGCGCGGCGTGATCGGCTGGGAGGCCTCGGGCCGCAATGGCGGCGGCTGCACGCACGCGCACTCGCCGCTGTTCAAGGAAGAGCAGCGCCTATGGCCGCAGATGGACGAATTGCTCGGCCATCCGACCGAATGGTGCCCGTACCGCATCGGCATCGCCCGCAATCCCGATGACATGGGCCAGTTCCACGCCGCCTATGGCGGCAGCGAGAATGACGGGTTCCGCACCAGCGTCCTGAGTGCAGCGGAACTGCGCGAACTGGTGCCGCTGGTTGGCGACGATGTTTATGGCGGCCTGTTCTTCCACTATGGCGGCCACGCCAACCCGCAGCGCACCGTGCAGGCCTATGGCTGGGCCTTGCAGCGCCTGGGCGGGCGGATCGTGCAGCACGCGACAGTCACCGGCTTCACGGTCGAGGGCGACACGGTGCGCGGCGTGCGGACCAGTGCGGGCGAGTTCGCCTGCGATGCGCTGGTGATAGCGGCCGGGCCGCAGACCGGCGTGCTCTCGCGGATGCTGGGCCATGAGGTGCCGGTGACGCCGGCGCGGGCAGAGATGTTCGTCACCGAGCCGCTGCCGCTGCTGAAGCATGGCGGCTTCCACGGCGTCGATCTGTACGGCCGACAGACGCGGCGCGGCAATCTGGTCTATGGTGGCGGTCCGCATGAGTGGCTCGACGCCGACGATCGCGGCCTCGATCGCCCGACCACGCCGCTGTTGCGCAACATGGCGCGCCGGCTGGCCGAGGTGCTGCCGAAAGCGGCGCACGCACGGGTGATCCGTTCCTGGGCCGGCATCATCGAGAACACGCCGGACGGGCGGCCGGTGCTGGACCGGCTGGACGAGCCGAGCAACGTCACGGTCGCCACCATGAGCAGCGTGGGCTTCGGCCTGTCTCCCGCCTCCGGCCGCGCGATTTCCGAGCTGGTGCAATTCGGCGAGTGCCGCTTCGCCGATCTGCGTACCCTGCGGCTGTCGCGCTTCGCCAATTTGCCAAGCGATTGGCGCGAGCGGCGCGGCTGGCTGCCGCCGGCGGCGATGGAGGCGCAGGCGGCGTGACGCCGCTGCTGGAGGTGCGCGATCTGACCGTGTCGTTCGGGCCGACGCGCGCGGTGGACGGCGTCTCGTTCTCGCTGGCGCAAGGCGAGGTGCTGGGGCTGGTCGGCGAAAGCGGCTGCGGCAAATCGACCACGGCGCTGGCGCTGATGCATCTGCTGGCCGGTGCCCGCGTGACCGGCAGCGCCACGCTGGATGGGCACGACCTGCTGGCGCTGGACGAGACCGAGATGCGCCGGCTGCGCGGACCGGAGATCGCCATGATCTTCCAGGATCCCGGCACGGCGCTGCATCCGCTGATCCGCGCGGGCGATCAGGTGGCGGAGACGCTGCGCGCACACGAACGCATGTCCGCCGCCGCCGCGCGGGCGCGGACGCTGGACCTGTTCCGGCAGGTCGGCATCAGCGCGCCGGAGCAACGGCTGCGCGCCTTTCCGCACGAGATGTCGGGCGGCATGTGCCAGCGCGTCGTCATCGCCTCCGCCATCGCCTGCCGCCCGAAGCTGCTGCTGGCGGATGAGCCGACCACGGCACTCGACGTCACGGTGCAGGCACAGATTCTCGAATTGCTGCGCGAAGTATCGCGCGAGAGCGGCACTGCGATGGTGCTGATCACGCACGATCTGGGCGTGGTGGCCGGGCAGGCCGACCGGGTGGCGGTGATGTATGCCGGGCGCATCGTCGAGCAGGCCCCGACCGAGCGCCTGTTCGCCGCCCCCGCGCATCCCTACACGCAGGGCCTGCTCGGCTCGGTGCCGGCGCTGGATGCGGCGTGGGAGGACGATCTGCCGACCATCGCGGGCAGCGTCAGCACCGCCGAGGGCGCCGTCGGCTGCCGTTTCGCGCCGCGCTGCCCGCGCGCGGCGGACATCTGCCGCAGGGAGCCCCAACTGGAGCCGGTTGGCGAGGATCACCTCGCAGCGTGCTGGAGAGCCGGCGCATGACCGCGCGCGAAATCCAGGTACAGCGCGCGCAGGCGCGTGGCAAGCGGCCCGGGTCTGCCCGCCGCGATCGCCTGGCCGTCGATGCGCACCACCGGCAGCACGAAGCTCGTGGCGCTGGTGGAGAATGCCTCATCCGCCGCCAGCGCCTCGGCCACGGTGAAGGCACGCTCCTCGATGCGCAGATTGTGCTCGGCGGCCAGCGCCAGCAGGGCGCGCCGCGTGCAGCCGGGCAGGATCGCGTGCGAATTGGCGCGCGTGACGATCGTTTCGCCCTGCACGATATAGGCGGTGGAGGAAGCGCCCTCGGTCACGCACCCATCCTCGACCATCCAGGCTTCCTGGCAGCCCGAAGCGGCGGCCTGCCGCTTGGCCAGTACCTGCGCCAGCAGCGCCACCGACTTGATGTCGCGCCGCTCCCAGCGCAGATCGGGCACCGTGCGCACCGCGATGCCGGTGCGCGCCGCCGGATTGTCGGCGAGCGGCTTCGCCTGGGTGAACATCACGAGCGACGGCGCGCCACCGGTAGGTGGCAGGAATTCGCGCTCGGCACCGGCGCCGCTGGTGACTTGCAGATAGACCATGCCCTCGTCGAGACTGCTGCGTGCCAGCAACTCGCGATGCAGTTCGGCGATGCGCTCGGCCGATTCCGGCATCTCCATGTCGATCTCGCCCAGCGAGCGTTGCAGCCGCGCCAGATGCGAGTCGAGATCGACCAGCCTGCCGCCCAGCACCGCGGTCACTTCATAGATGCCGTCGGCGAACAGGAAGCCCCGGTCGAGCACGGAGATCCGCGCCTCCGCGAGAGGCTTGAACTCGCCGTTCACGTAAGCAAGCTGCATCGTTGGGCTCCTGCGCGGTTCTGTCCGTCATTGCGAGGTGCGAAGCGACGAAGCAATCCAGGCCCGCAACACCGCGTGGCCCGCCTGGATCGCCGCGCCGCCAAACGGCGGCTCGCGATGACGATGCTGCACAGTATTCCGCAACCGCCGTGCTGGAAACCTGCATGACGCCCCTTGCGGAAGCGATCGGCCTGTCGCGCCACTACGCGGTTGCAGGCGGCCGTGTGCTGCGGGCGCTGGACGGGGTCGATGTGGCGATCGAGCCGGGCGAGACGCTGGGGCTGGTGGGCGAGAGCGGGTCGGGCAAGTCCACGCTGGGCCGCACCCTGGTCGGGTTGCAGACCCCGACCCGGGGCACGATCCGCTTCGCCGGTGCGGACACGCGCGAGGCCGACGGTGAGGCTCTGCGCGCGCTTCGCCGTCGGCGGCAGTTCGTGTTCCAGGATCCCTCGGCGGCGCTCAATCCGCGCATGACGCTGGGCACGACGCTCTCTGAGCACCTGTCGGTCCAGGGATTTTCTCGCACGCAAACGCGGGCGCGGGTGCCGGAGGTGCTCGTGCAAGCAGGATTGTCGCCGGACTACGCGCGGCGCTACCCGCACGAGATGTCCGGGGGCCAGCGGCAGCGCGCGGTGATCGCGCGCGCCATCAGCACGGATCCCGATTTCCTGGTGGCCGATGAGCCGGTCTCGGCGCTCGATGTCTCCACGCGGGCGCAGATCATCAACCTTCTGCGCGGGCTTGCAGCAGGCGCGCGGCCTGTCGATGCTGTTCATCTCGCACGATCTGAGTGTGGTGGCGCATACCTGCCGCCGGGTCGCCGTGATGTATCTCGGCCGCATCGTCGAGATGGCGCCGCGCGAGGCCTTGTTCACTTCACCCCTGCACCCCTACACGCACGCGCTGCTGTCGGCGGTGCCATTGCCCGACCCGCTGCGCGAGCGCACGCGGCGGCGAATCATGCTCCCCGGTGAGCCGCCGGACCCCTCGGCACCCCCGCCGGGCTGCCGGTTCCATCCGCGCTGTGCCCGCGCCACCGAAATCTGCCGCGTTGAGGATCCGGTGCTGATCGAGCGTCGGCCTGGGCACGAGGCGGCGTGCCACCATCCGGGGTAACGTTTCTGTTTCGGAACGTTACGCGAAGCGAGTGCGGCGCGGCGGATAGAACACCGGATGATCGATCGGCATCGCCGCGGGCTGAGCGCCACCGCGCCTGTGATCGGTCTGGCCGCTCGCCGATCGTCGTGGCGGCGCGCCTTGCTGGCGTCGCGGCTGCTGCTGCGACGCGGCGCGGCGGCGAGCGCCATGGCCGAGCGCCTCGATCTGGAGCGCCGGCTCGCCGCCGCCGAGCAGGACCGCAAGCGCATTCCCGAAATGGAAGGCGCGCTGCACCAGCGCGAAACGGCCCGTCGCGACGCTCGCGACGAGAACGCCGACTTGCCGCTCAGCTCGCGACGATGCAGGAGGCGGTCCGGCAGGAGCGCAAGGCGGCGGAGGACAAGCTCGCGCTGCTGACCGAGGCGCGCGCGCAAATGACCGGCGAGTTCAAGCTGCTGGCCGAGGAGGTCATGCGCGGCCACAGCGAAATTTTCGGCAAGCAGAACCGCGAGCAGATCGGCACCATCCTGGGCCCGCTGCGCGAAAAGCTGGTGGAGTTCCAGCAGGGTCTGCAGACCGCGCACACGGAAAGTGCTAAGGAACGCGCGGCGTTGCGCGAACAGATCGGCCAGCTCAGCGAACGCAGTGCGCAAATGACTACCGAGACGCTGAACCTCACGCGCGCGCTGAAAGGCCGCGCGCAGACGCAGGGCGCCTGGGGCGAGATGGTGCTGGTCTCGATCCTGGAGCGGTCCGGGCTGCGCGCCGGCGAGGAGTATGTCGCCCAGCAGAGCCACACCAACGATGACGGCCAGCGGCTGCGCCCGGACGTGATCGTGAACCTGCCCGGCGGGCAGCGCATTGTCATCGACTTCGAAAGTCTCGCTGGTCGCCTTCGAGGCGCATGTGAACGCCGAGACCGACGCCGAGCGGGCGACACATCTGGCGTCGCACCTGGCCTCGCTGCGCACGCATATCCGCACGCTGGGCGAGAAGGAGTACCACTCCGTCACCGGCAGCGCGCTCGATTACGTCATCCTGTTCGTGCCGATCGAGGGCGCGCTGGCGGTGGCATTGGACGCCGATCCGGAGCTGACCGTCCATGCCACGAGGAACAACGTGGCGATCGCGACACCCACGACGCTGATGATCGCGTTGCGCACCGTGGCAAATGTGTGGAACATCGAACGCCGCCACCGCAACGCCGACGACATCGCCGCGCGCGCGGGCACCATCTATGACAAGTTCGTGGGCTTCGCCGAGGACATGACATCGCTCGGCAGCCGGCTGAACCAGGCGCGCGACAGCTACGACAAGGCGATGAGCAAGCTGCGCGCCGGCAGCGGCAACGTCGTGCGCGCAGATCGAGCAGCTTAAGGCGCTCGGCGCCAGCACGAGCAAGACACTGCCGGCCCTGATGGACCGGACGAGGCGCCGAGTTCGCCGATACCTGGCAAGCTTGCTGTCGAGCAACCCGACCTTTCGAGCCGCTAACAAGCGGCTCAGTCGGCCGTCGGATCGTGACGAAGTTAGCGGACACACATTAACCGATGTGACCGGGCGTGGTGTAAGTTATAAATCCATCTCCTCCATGCACCGCCACCTGAAAGCCGTTGGCTGCATAGGTTCCCATTATCTCGAGCGTGCCTACGGCGTTGCCTCCGGCTAGTAGCGTCAGTTGATAGGGATTGTATTCCACGGCATTCACGCCGGGAACCTCGATCGTCTGAGCCGAACCGAACCCCACAATGTAAGGCGTGACCGTAGGATTTGCGCTGAGCTCAAGTGTTGTCGGACCCCCTACGAAATAAAGCTCACCGTGTCCCAGCATTTTGCCGCTGATCGCGACCACACCGGGATTGAGGTCGAGAGCACCATTATCAGTCAGATCACCCTGAATAGTTAGGTTGTGGGAATTCTCAATAAGGGTATTGTCAAGGATTCCGTGCGTCGCAGCTATCGTCCCGGAGGCCGAAACAAAACCGCCGCTCCCGACGGTCAGGCTGTCAGTCTGCAACACCGTGTTGGAATCCCAGTTAGTTCCTGTCCACGCCGTCATCATATCAAGGGTGCCATCGCTGATTATTAGGTCGTGGGCGTAGGCGGCCGAGCGATCTTCAAGAATAAGCGAGCCGGGCCCACCCTGGACTCCCCACCTCAACTGTTCCGGCGACGTCGAGTGTTGCTAGCGCCTTGACGTCAGCAGTGTCGGACTGGCCATCAATGCTGCCTATGGTCAGAGATCCTGTTTCGCCTCTTCCATACCCGATCCGTGCCACTCCGCCCGCGATTATCAGCGCCCCAAATCGGCCTTCGATCCTGACTGATCCTGAATTGTCCCACATGCCCGCGCGGACCTCCAATGTCCCCGCAGGCTCATACGAGGGCCCGCCAACCGTCACATTTCGGGTCATCTCGTGGCCGCTGAACACGAGCAGATCGCCGGACGAGCCCGGTCGCGAGAGGATGAGAATGTCTGTCGCCGTCAGAGTGCCGTCGAATGTCACATCCGATCCGACATGTGTCGCATTCGCCACAGACACAATTTCAATCGAAGATGCCGTGACCGTTCCTTTGAATGTCGTGTGGCTGTCCCTGAGAAGGAGCCCCACACCCTCAGCGGGACCAAGGATTGTCAGATCTCCGGTAAATGTGGAGTCGTTGTGAAATGCGGCAAGCGCTTCCAGGGTAATGTTGCCTTGCTCGACGCCGGTACTGCCCTTGAACACAGCGTCGTCGTGCGGCCCGGGTGGCCCACCGGATTGCACCCAGTTCGTCGGGTCCGCCAAATTGCCGCCGTGCTGCTTACTCGAACCGCGCCAGTTGTAGATCGGCATCGTGTCTCATCCCCTTCGCCGCTGTCAGCCGGCGGTCGGTAGCGTATTGGGCCGGCGCGGAGGTATTCAATTCAGGTGCGCGCCAGCTGCACCACCTTATCGTCAATAGCGCTATTGGGTTCCCGCAACGGAACAATGACGCAGCCGGATGCCTTGCATAGTCTGCAACGCCCGCCAGGGGCCGAATGCCGGCAGCACCGCTCCTAAGGCAGCCCCGACGCACGACTCCGTCGGAAGCTCCGTGAAGCCGGCACGAGCCAACGGTCGGAGAGCTGGAGGAATCTGCGCAATTCTGCGTCCGCAACCACTGCGGGGCAAGCACGAAAGACCTCCATGCCGTAGGCCCACCACCCTGCCGACCACGATCTCGACGCGCGGTCGTTGCGGCGGGCGGCCGGCGCGGGCAGACTCGCGTGCAGGCGCCGGGTCGGAACCATCCGTATCCGATTCGCATTAGCGTCTGCACCACGAAGGGATACCCTTGATGCTGCGTGTCACCGCGACCCTGCTGCTGCTTGCCCTGGCGCTGCCGCTGACCGGATGCGTCGTGTACCCGGCCCGGCCGGGCTGGTGCTACTATCACCCGTACAAGTGCCGCTGAGGCCGCCAGCGCGGCCGGCTTCTAGCCCACCCGCAGCAGCCGTGGCCCGTCGGTGCGCAGCCAGATCACGGCCGCGTCGGTATGCGGGGTCAGCTCGCTCACCAACGCCCAGAACCGCGAGCCGTGATTCATGTGCCGCAGGTGGGCGACCTCGTGGGCGGCCACGTAGTCCTGCACGTGCCGGGGCGCCATCACCAGCCGCCAGCTGAACGCCAGATTGCCGCTGGCGGCACAACTGCCCCAGCGGCTTCTGGTATCTTTCACCGTGATCCGTCGCGCCACCAGCCCGGCCTGGACCGCCTTCTGCGCGACCAGGGCGGAGAGCCGCCGCCGCGCCTCGGCGCGCAGGAAATCGGCTACGCGGCGGGGCAGGAACTCGGCGTCGCCCGCGACCAGGATCTCGCGATCCTCGATCCAGACCGGCCCACCCCGGCCGGGAGCATGGCGGATGCGGTGCTCGATCCCGTGCAGCGGGATCACCGCGCCATCGGCGAACGGCACCACCCCCGGCAGGGCCGCGAGCCGCTCCGCCACCCAGCCGGCATGGTCCATCAGCAGCGCCATGCCCGCGTTGCGCCCGGCGCGCGGCGGCAGCGTCACCACGACGGCACCGCCGCGCGGATCGATGCGCAGGCTGATCCTGCGCGCCCGCCGGCTGCGCCGCCACTCCACGCGCGCCGGGCCGCCGGGCAGCGCCAACAACTCTGACGGCACCAGTTCCATGGCGGGGATAGTGACAAACCTTGCGCCGCCGCGGCAATCGCGGGAGCGCCCAGCCGGTCATCCGGCCCCGTCCCGTGCCGGTCCTTGGGTCGCGCGCCGCGAGCGCGGGTGGCGTGCGGGCCACTCGGCCACATGCTCCTCGAGCGGGCCGGCGCGCTCCTCGCTGATCACCCGGTCCCGCACCGAGGCACCCGAGCGATGCACCGTCTCCGGGTCGCCCGAGACCAGCGGGTGCCACCAGGCGAGTCCCCGCCCCTCGGCCAGGCGGCGATAGGCGCAGGAGGGCGGCAGCCAGTCGATCGCCTCCAGCGCCGCGGGCGTCAGCGCCACGCAATCCGGCACGCGCCGACGGCGGTGCGCGTAATCCGTGCACCGGCAGCTATGCGTATCCAGCAGCTTGCAGGCAACATTGGTGAAGCTCAAGGACTCGTCGTCGTGGCGCAGCTTGTGCAGGCAGCAGCGGCCGCAGCCATCGCACAGGCTCTCCCATTCTGCCCGCGTCATCTGGTCGAGTCGCTTGGTCTCCCAGAAAGGGCGGGATGGTTGGCTCATCCCAGCCGTTCTAGCCCGGCCCGGAGAAGCGGGCCAGCATCTCGCGCAGCGGTGCGGCACCCGGATTGTTGCCCTGGCCCTCTAGCACGATCTCCTGTGCCGCGATCGGCCGACCGTAATAGGTGGCGTTCCAGGCGCTCTTCACGTTGACCAGGCTGCCGTCCAGCGACACGCCGAGGAACAGCCCGCGATTGCGCGCGAATGCCACGATATCGGCCCGCAGCGCCGCCGTGGTGGCGCCTTCGATGCCGGCGCCCAGCGTGGCGAAAGCCACTCCGGCATTGGCGCCGATCTTGAACTGGCTGTCGATCAGCGCCTGCATCCCGCGCGGGGTCAGCACGATCAGCATCAGTTCGCTATCCTGGATGCCCGCCTGCAATCCCAGGCTGCCGCTGCTGATCTGATAGAAAGCGGGGCTCGACCAGCCGTTCTGGCCACGCCCCGACAAGCACGCACTGCCCGCCTGCCCCGCCCAACAGGAAGCTCGCCTTGAACAGTTGCGGGCAAACCAGCACGCCCGTCGCCCGCTGCAGCAGGGGACGGGCATCCTTGCCCTGGCTCGAGGTCATCATGGCCTGCACCGTGAGCGTCGAGCGATCGACCAGATCCTGTTGTTCGCTGGGCAGACCGGAGGCACAGCCCGCGAGACAGAGCAGGACCACCGCCAGAACCGAACGCAGCATCGCACGCCTCCTCTGATCCGGGGCGGCACCTTGTCCGATCAGTCCGTTGCCACGCAAGCCTCACCCGCCGTCGCAAAAGCGGGCGGCGATCACACGCCCGGCAGCTCGTTGACGCAATCGACCAGCCAGCCGGCGTCCCAGCGGTCGATGCGGGTCAGCGACAGGTTCTCCACCGAGATCGACAGGGCGCTCTCCGCGCCGATCCGAAGCGCATGCGCCGCCGCCGCGCGGATGATGCCGCCATGCGTGACCGCCACCACGTCCATCCCGGAATAGGTCTCGGCCAGACGGTCCATCAAGGGGCCGACGCGGGCGATGCCGTCCTCCATGCTCTCGCCGCCCGGCGGGCGCTCGGTCGCGGCAACCGGCCAGAAGGCGTGCGCCGGCATGGTCAGCCGCGCCGGCAGTTCCTCGTTGCGCAGGCCCTGCCAGTCGCCGAAATGGATTTCGATCAGCCCGTCTTCGATGATCGGCTGCTGCCGCGGATAGCCGGCATCGAAGATGGCCTGCGCGGTGCGCCGGGCGCGCGACAGTGGCGAGGTCAGCCAGATCGTGCGCGGTCCGGGCGGCGGCAGGCGGCGGGCCAGCGCCCGGTACATCGGGATCTGCGCCACCAGATTGTGCGGGCACAGCTCGACGTCGTTGGCGCCATAGACAAGCGCCAACTCGTTCTCCGCCACGACCGCGTGGCGGATCATCCAGAACCGGGTCGTCGTCATGCAGGATGTTCTCTACTCGTCGGGGGAAATCACGCGGCGGCGCAGCCATAGCACGTTCGCATCCGCGTCCTACTCGCCGATGGAAATGAGCGCGCCGCGTTCGCGCGCCGCGCGGAACTGCCGCGCGAACAGCAGGGCGGCCAGACAGAGCCAGACCACGTTCAGCCCCGCCGCCCAGGCCAGCTGGTCCCAGGCGATGACGCCGTGGTTCAGCATCGCGCGCATCCCCTCGAAGACATGCGTGGCGGGCAGGGCGAGCGACACCGGCTGCAAGACAGCCGGCAGCACCGCCACCGGATAGTAGATGGCGCAGAGCGGCGCGAAGCCGAACATCAGCGACCAGGCCAGTGCCTCCGCCCCCGCGCCGTGACGCAGGATCAGGCTGACCACGCCGAGCGACATCCACCAGCCCATCGCCATGAGGTTCATGACGAACAGCACCAGCACCGGCCCGAGTGCGAAGATATTGAAGGCGTACAGCGCCCAGGCCAGCAGCACGGCGGGCAGGATGCCGGCCAGCATACGCAGCACCGACATGCCGATCAGTCCGGCCACCAGCTCGACCGGGCGCAGCGGACTGACGAACAGATGGCCCAGATTGCGCGACCAGATTTCCTCCAGGAAGCTCGCGGCCACGCCCAATTGGCTGCGGATCGCCACCTCCCACAGCAGCACGCCGCCCAGCAGCGTGCCGGCCACGACCATGGCGGGATTGCCCAGCCGCAGGGCGAAGAACCGCGCCGTGAAGCCCCAGACCAGCATTTGCAGGATCGGCCAGTACATCAGCTCGAGCAGCCGCGGCCAGGAGCGGCGATACAGTGCCAGGTGCCGGTACATCAGCCCCCAGACCCGCAACGCGGCGTCCCCTTTCATGTGCGCCGTCACGCCAGCGCCGCCGCCGCGCGATCGCGGGCGATGTCGAGGAACACCTGCTCCAGATCGCTGCGGCCGTAGCGGGACAGCAGGGAGGCGGGCGTGCCACGATCGACGATGCGGCCGCGGCGCAGCATCAGCACCTGGTCGCACAATCGTTCCACCTCGGCCATGTTGTGCGAGGCGAGCAGCATGGTGCAGCCGCTCTGCGACCGGTAGCGCTCCAGCCAGCCGCGCACGCGGTCGCCGGTGTCAGGATCGAGGCTCGCGGTCGGCTCGTCCAGCAGCAGCACCTCCGGCCGGTTGACCAGCGATTTGGCCAGCGCCACGCGGGTTTTCTGTCCGGCCGACAGCTCGCCCGCCGGACGGGCCAGCAAGGCGCCGAGATCGAGTTCCGCCGCCAGTTCGGCGATGCGCTGCCCCGGCCGCCGCACGCCGTAGAGATGGCAATAGACGCGCAGGTTCTCGGCCACCGAGAGGCGGGACGGCAGCGCCACATAGGGCGAGGAGAAGTTCATGCGCGCGAGCGCGGCGAAACGGTCGCGCGCCATGTCGTGACCCAGGATGCGGATGCTCCCGGATGAGGGGATCAGCAGGCCCAGCAGCATGGCGATAGTCGTACTCTTGCCGGCACCGTTGCCGCCCAGCAGGCCCACCGTCTCGCCGCGCCGCACCGTGAAGTCTATCCCGTCCACGGCCACCGTCTGCCCATAGCTCTTGGACAGGCGACTTGCCTCGATCACGTCCATGCGGCAGGGATTAGAACCAAACCGGGTCAGGCCGCCAGTGTCGCGCCCCCAGCCCCGTTGTCATCCACTTCGCGACCGCTCGGGAAGGTCACGGTGAAGCACGATCCACGGTCGAGCGGATTGACCGCCGCCGCGATGCGTCCGCCGAGCTGATGTGCGAGCGTCGTGAGCACCTTCATTCCCAGGCCCGTCGCGCTGGCCGCCGGATCGAACTCCGCCGGGAGGCTCTCACCCTCGTCGCAGACGCTCAGTTCATGCACGCCATCATCGGTCCTGTAGATGACGGTAATCGTTCCGGCGCCATGCTTCGCCGCATTCGTGGCGAGCTCGTTGACGATGAGGCCGATCGGCTGAATCCAGATCGTAGGAACCTGCCCCTCGTCACCACGCACTTCGATGGACTGTCCGAGAATGCCCGACAGCTCCGCGCAGAGCCGGCGAAGAAAGGCGATGCAGGACAATTCGGCTGCTTCGTTCGAATAGAAGTGCCGATGCACACGCGCGACCGCGGCAACGCGGTTGGCGGCCGTCTGCAACTGATCCGCGCCGTTGGTCGCGCCGAGAGTCCGGCTCTGCATCGCCAGCAGGCTGGAGATGAATTGCAAGCTGTTCATCACCCGATGGTCGATCTCCCGCGCCATGAGCTGCGGCTTGGGAGACCGCGCGACGCGCCGACAGGCGCAGCTCCATCTGGTCCATGACCACGCAAGCCAGATCCGTGAGATCGTCGATCTGCGTTCTGATCAATGGGCCGGGGCGCCTTGTCGATGACGCAGAGCGTGCCGAGATGGTAGCCGTCGCTCGTGCGCAGCGGCACGCCCGCGTAGAAGCGGAGTCCGAATTCGCCCGCGACCAGCGGATTGGCCAGCGAGCGCGGATCGATCTTCGCGTCTGTGAGAACGTGCGGATCGGGCGAAAGGATGGCCGACGCGCACAATCCCGGGTCGCGGCCAATCTGGCTGACCGGCACACCATGATGGGATTTGAACCAGATGCGGTCCTCGTCGACGATGCTGATGATCGATATCGGAACGCCGAAACGGCGGGCCGCGAGTGCCGTGATGCGGTCGAAGGCTCCATCGGGAGGCGTGTCCAGGATGTCGTAGCGCCTCACCGCCTCGATGCGCTGCTCTTCATTGTCCGGGATGATGCAACGCGAAACCGTGTTCAAGGAGAGACTTTCCCTAGGAAAGAACTCCAACACCGCGCGGCCGGGCTGGAGCGGGCGACAAGTCCGAATTGCCCACCAGGAGAGTGGCCCTTCGGCCAGGCGCCATTCCTGATCGAGGTTTGAACCTACGCCGGAATGGCGACGTCGCCAAGGGCAAGCCCGCGCGACGCGACCGACCTCCGGCATGTCCGCAGTCCGAGCGGCGCGCGGGCGCCGCGCAGCGCGAGACGGCCGCAGAACATGGCGATGCCGCGCGCCCTCCCCCACGCGATCGCCTCATCGCTATCGGCGCCGGCCAGCACGGTTCGGGAGGGATCGGATGAGAGGCAATTGACGCGCGCCAGGGCGGGCGACCAGCGCAGTTGCAGCAGGTCGAGGCCGCTCGATTCCAGTGGCAGCACGTCCATCAGCTCCGCCGATATGCCGCGCAGCAGCAGCCGGTACAGCCGCGCGCGGGCGAAGTCGCGCGCGAACAGGAAGGCCGAGGGGTCGGCCAGCATGTCGGCCGGATGCAGCGCCAGCACCACCCGCCCGCGCAGGGCCGCCGGCAGGTTCGCGTCGAAGCGCAGGAACTCGGGTGCGAGGATGCTCGCGACATTGAGGTTGATGGCGAACGGCCCAGCCTCGCGCAATTCGCCGCGGGCCGCGAGCAGCGCCAGCATCCGCTGATCGAGCGTGCGCGTGAGGCGGCGATACAGCCACGGATCGGCGCGCACCGCGCGATCCGGGGCGAGTGTCTCGGTCACCTCCTCGACGCTCAGGAAGCGCTTCTCCCATTGCAGGACGAACCGGTCGCGCTCGTCCAATGCGCAGATGTCGCGGCGGCGGGCGAAGCGGGACATGTCGGCACGGGAAAGCCGCGCCTCGAGCGTCGCCAGGCTGACCGTGTCCAGGGCCAGCGCCTGCGAGTGCGCATCGGGGATCGGCGCTTGCTGCAGCCGGGCAGCATCGATGGCCGCGAGCAGCGTGTCGGCGTCGCGCGGCAGCAGCAGCGTCTCGGCAAGCGCTGGCGATCCCGGCACGCAGGGATCGGCGAACAGGCGCCCGATCGTCATCAGGCAGAGGGCCACGGCCTGCTCCGCGTCGCCCCGCCACACCACGACCAGATCGGCGGCCGCCTCGCCGGAGAGACGGAACAGCCGCGCCCGGTCGGCGCGCAGCAAGGGATCGAGCGCCGCCCGCGCCAGGCGCAGATGATGCGGGCGGGTCATGGCGCGCGGCAGGAGTGAGAGCCGCAGCAGCAGCGCGTTGCGGGCGATGCCGGCGGCCTGGCACTCGCCCACCAGGCGCAGCAGCGATTCCGCGTCGTCCGCGCCGGTTCCGGGGCCAGGCTCGGGAGGGTCGCGAGGTGGCGTGGTCATGCGGCTTCGGCTTGTGGCGGCGCGGTCGGCGCACCCGCGTCGAGCAGGGCCGGATTGCGGCAGAACCGCCGCGACGCGGGTGCGGTGACCGTGCCACGCTCGACGCATTGGCGCAGCTCGCACGCTCCGGACCATGGGCAGCCGGCCATGCGCGAGGCCGCCAGCATGGCCTCGACATGCCGCCCCTGGAATCGCCGGATGCCGCGTGCCAGACCCCAGCGCACTGCCTCCTCGGATTCCGCGTGGTGCAACAGCAGCCGACCCGGCCCGATGCGCGCCACCGCCGCGTCCAGGCGGTGCGCGTCCTCAATCCCCAGCGCCATGAGGTGCGGGGTCCAGTCGAATTTCACCAGGTCGGCCGGCAGCATCCAGACGCGCGCCAGTTCGAGTGCCAGATGCGAAATGTTGTCCAGCACGAGACTGAACCCCCACGCCGCAACCCGGCTGCGCAGCCCGGCAAGACCGGAGGGATCGGCGCAGGCTTCGAGCAGCGTGATCTCAATTCCCGCTCTCATTCCGGCGGCCTGACAACATGCCGCGAAACGCTCGAATGCCGGCGAGGCCACGGCCGCTGGCGTCAGGTTGAGATGCAGCGGCGGAGCACCTTGCGCGAAGATATCGAGCGGGCCGCCCGTGCCGCTCGCCTCCGCCAGCAACGCCAGCATGCGTTCGTCCAGCCGGCGCGCAAGGTGGCGGAACAGGAACAGGTCGGTGCGCGCGCCGCCGTGCAGTCCGACCCGTGCCTCGAGCGTGGGGATCGAGAAGCAGATTTCGCGGAACAACGGCAGCACGGTGCCGCCGCTGCCCTGACGCGGCAGCAGCACGGCGGTCTGGCGACGCAGCAGGTCGATGCCTGCGGGGCCATCGGCCGCGGCGCCCAGCGCCTCGACAGTGCTGATCTGTTCGGATGCGTGGACTGCCGGCGTGACCCGGAGTGCTGACGATGGCGGCTCGATCGCGCGGGCGGTGGCGTAGGCCAGGAATGCGCCGGCCATCTGCGGCAGCGTCCACAGGCTGACCAGCCGCTCGCTGTCGGGAATGTCGGCGCGCAACAGCCGCGCCAGCAACGCGGGCAGCGCCGCGACCTCGTCCTGGCCGCCGGCATCGGGCAGCGACGGCAGCAGCAGGACGAGATCGCCGCCGCCGAGCGCCAGCACCCGCCCGGCATGGCGGCGCGCCGGATCCTGCAACATCGCCCAGGCGATCCGCCGGTGATGCGGACGCGGCGCCGGCGGCGGCATCGCCGAGAGATGCAGAACCAGGACCAGCATCGGCGATGACTGCCGCGAAGCGCGCCGTGCGATTTCGAGCAGGTGCTGCTCCTCCTCTCCTCCCTGCGATGGCGGCTGCGAGCGCATCGGGTCGACTGTCCTCCGGCCCGTGCGCCTGCCGGGTTGTCCGGCAGGCTGCTTGGGCTCGGCTTAATTCCCGGTTACCGCACGCATGCCGCGACGCGGCTTGCCAGCACGGTGCGGCTTCGCTACGCGCTGGAAGATGCCATCCCGAGCCGACGCGGCGCCGCCACGGCCCGAGCAGGCGCCGCCGGCGTTCCTGCGTCCCGAATTGCTGCGCGATGCCATTGCCCTCCTGGCGCGCGCCTCGGTGCTGGTCGTGGGCGACGTCATGCTGGACCGCTGGGTGCATGGCGACGTGGACCGCATCAGCCCCGAGGGGCCGATCCCGGTGCTCGCGGTGCAGCGCGAACTGGACGTGCCCGGAGGGGCCGGCAACGTGGTGCGCAATCTCGGCGCGCTGGGGGCGGCGGTCGCGTTCGTGGCCATGGTGGGCGACGACCAGGCCGGATCGGATCTCACCGGCCTGATCGGCGGCCAGCCCGGCGTCGAGCCCTGGCTGCTGGTGCAGGGCGGGCGGGTGACGACGCAAAAGACGCGCTTCGTGGCGCATGGCCAGCAATTGCTGCGCGCCGACCGCGAGGACGCGACACCCATCCACCCCAAGCTCGCCGAGCGGCTGGTGCGCATCGCCCGCGAGGCGATGGCCGCCACGACCGTCACCGTGCTGTCGGACTATCGCAAGGGCGTGTTGATCGGCGACATGGCGCGCAAGCTGGTGGCCGCCGCCCGCCAGGTCGGGCGCCGGGTCGTGGTCGGCACGCGGGGACCGGACTTCGCCCGCTTCGCCGGCGCCGACGTGCTGGCGACCGGCTGGCCCGATATTGCCGCAGTCAGCGGCACGGCGGTCGAGAGCGACGAGGCGGTGGCCCGCGACGCCTGTGCGCTGGGCCGCGCGCACGGCATGGGCGCCGTCGTGGTGGTGCGCACCGGCATGAGCCTCACGCTCGCGAGCGGGCTCGACGCGCCCGGCGGCGAGCCGCTGGTGCTGCATCTGCGCAACCAGGCGGCGGAGATCATCGACATCTCGGGCACCGGCGACACGGTGCTGGCGATGCTGGGGGCGGCGCTGGCCAGCGGGCTGGATATCCCGATCGCCGCTGCCCTCGCCAATGTCGCGGCCTCTTTCGTGGTCGGGCGGGTGGGCACGGCGGTCGTGCGGCCGCGCGATTTGCTGGCCGGCCTGGCACCGGCGCCGGGAGCGAAGGTGCTGGAACCCGAGGCCGCCGCCGAACGGGTGGAGCGCTGGCGCCGGGCCGGGCTGCGGGTCGGCCTGGCGCACGGCGCCCTGGCGCTGCGCACGCCGGCCGAGACGCAGGTGCTGGAGCGCGCGCGTGCCGATTGCGACCGGCTGATCCTGGTGCTGCCGCCACCGGCTGCCGGGGCGGAAGACCAGACCGGCGGCGCCGAGTGGGCGGCAGCACTGCCCTGCGTCGATCTGGTGGTGCTCTCCGATGGCGAGACGCGGGCGGACCTGCTGCGCAGCCTGCGGCCGGACCTGCTGGTGGAATGGCCCGACCCGGCTCCGCTAGCCGATGCCGAGATGGCTCTGACTGGGCGGCGAATAGCGACCGCTCGGACGCACCCCACCCGGCTCGGGAGGCTCCAGATCTGGCAGCTCGGGTACTATTCGCCCGCCCTGCCGCCCGGCAGCATGATCCCCGCCAGCGCCTCCCACACCCGGATCACGAACGCATCGTCGCGCCCGCCATGGCCCGCGGCGGCGGCCGCCAGGAAAAGCTGGTGCGCGCTGGACGCGAGCGGCAGCGGAAAAGTCAGCGCGCGCGCCTGATCCAGCACGATCCCCGAGATCCTTGACGAAGATGTTGACCGCCGAACGCGGCGTGTCGTCGCCGTCCAGGATGTGCGGCACCCGGTTCTGCCACATCCACGAGCTGCCGGCCGAGGCGCTGATCACCTCGAACAGCGTGCGCGGATCGGCGCCGGCGCGGATGCCGAGCGCCAGCGCCTCGGCGGCCGCGGCGATATGCACGCCGGCCAGAAGCTGATTGATCATCTTCACGGTGCTGCCCGCGCCCGCCTCCTCGCCCAGGCGCCAGACCTTGCCGGCAATCGCGTCAAGCACCGGCCGCGCACGCTCGAACGCGTCGGCCGGTCCGCTGGCCATGACCACCATGCTGCCGGCGCGCGCCGCCGCCGAGCCGCCGGAGACCGGGGCATCCAGCATCAACATCCCGTGCTCGCCCAGTTGGCGCGACAGCGCGCGCGCGTCCTCGGGCGCCATGGTGACACAGCACAGCACCACCGCGCCTTGCCGCAGACGCGACACGGCGCCGTGCGGCCCGAACAGCACGGACTGCACCTGCGCGTGGTTGACGACGAACAGTGCGAGCAGATCCATGCCGTCCGGCAGCTCGGCCGCCGAGCCGACCACCCCTGCCCCGGCCTCGCGCAACTCGTCGCGCGCGGATGCGCGGACGTCGCAGCCGGTCAGCGCAAACCCTTTCGACGCGAGGTTGAGCGCGGCGCCCATGCCCATCGAGCCGAGGCCGATAAGACCCACCTTCATGCGCCTGCCTCTCCGTCTGCTGGCACAGGAGCCTCCGCCGTGCCCCGGCGCGCGTCAAATCCTCAAGGCGCGGGCGGCGCCACGCGGCCACCCAGATGCTCGGCCAGCTTCAGGTGCCGCTCAATCTGCGGCTCGATGCGGGCGGCGAAAGCGCGCACGTCGGGATCGGTGCCATGCGCGGCCTCGTCGCGCAGCAGCGCCAGCATCGCCGTGTGGTCGGTCGCCTGGCCGTCGAGATAGGCGCGGTCGAACGCCCGCCCGTGCAGCGCCTGCAAGGCGGCGTAGCTCTGCTGGTGGGCCAGGTCCATGTCCAGGGGCGGGTTGATGTGCTTAGCGGCGGCAAGCCGTGTCAGCTCCTGGTTCATCGTGGTGTGGGCATGGACCATCCGCAATCCGTAGTCGCGCGTGGAGGCACGCGCGCCCTCCGTGCGCGCCAGTTGGCCGAACGTCACCTCCTCGATGCCGGCACGCCCGGCGCCGTCGAGAAAGGCCGCGTCCTGGACGGACAGCGTGGGGTTTGTCGGCGGCCTGGGCGACCGCCTGGACGTGGGTGGTGGCCTTGTCGGCCGTGGCGCACCCCAGCACCGGCAGCAGGAGGGCTGCGGCCAGCAGAAAGGGCGCGGGCGATCGTGTCATGTTGGAGTCTCCTGGAGGGGTCCGGTCTAGCGCCCGAAGCGGAATCGCTCCACCGCCGCGACCAGGGCCCGGCGCACCCCCGGTTCCAGCGCCGAGTGCCCGGCGTCGGGCACGATGGTCAGCCGCGCCTGCGGCCAGCCGGCGGCGAGGTCGAAGGCGGTGCGCGCGGGACAGATCATGTCGTAGCGCCCCTGCACGATCTCGGCGGGAATGGCACTCAGCCGATCCATGCGCGCCAGCAGGCCCTCCGGCGCCAGGAATAGCCCATGCGCGAAATAATGCGCCTCGATGCGCGCAAGCCCGAGCGCCGTGCGGTCCTGGGCGAAGCTGTTGACCGTCTCCGGGCTCGGCAGCAGCGTGCTGCACGACCCTTCGTAGATCGACCAGGCGCGCGCGGCCGGCAGGTGGATCGAGGGATCGGGGTCGGTCAGCCGCCGCAGATAGCCGCGCAGCAGGTTGCCACGCTCCGCCTCGGGCAGAAAGCTCGCGAAGGCCGCGTGCGCGTCGGGAAAGACCGCCGCCAGCCCGTGCAGGAACCAGTCCACCTCCGGCGGCCGGCCAAGGAACACGCCGCGCAGCACGCAGCCGGACACCCGCTCCGGCACCGCCTGCGCGTAGGCGAGTGCGAGGGTCGAGCCCCAGGAGCCGCCGAACAGCAGCCAGTTCGGCACGTCCAGGTGCCGGCGCAGCGTCTCGATGTCGCGCACCAGATCGGCCGTGGTGTTGTGGATCAGGCTGCCGAGCGGGCGGGAGCGGCCGGCGCCGCGCTGGTCGAAGATGACCAGCCGCCAGAAGGTCGGGTCGAAGAAGCGCCGATGCACCGCCCCCGCCCCCGCCCCCGGTCCGCCGTGCAGGAACAGCACCGGCACGCCGCGCGGGTTGCCCACCTGCTCCCAATACATGACGTGGCCGCCGGAGAGCGGCAGATACCCCGTCTCGTACGGGCCGATCTCGGGGAACAGGTCACCGCGCGGCATGATCGGGAAAATACGCAAAAACCGCCGAGCGTCCACGGGACGCATGGCGGCGCGGCACGGATCGCCTATACCGCGTGCATGGAACGACTTTGGATCGGCCTGGGCGCGCTGCTGGGTGCGGCGACGGTGGCGATGGCCGCGGCGGCGGCGCACGGCCTGCCGGGGCGGCTCGATCCGGCGGCGATGCAGCAGGTGCGCAGCGCGGTGCAGATCCAGGGCTGGCACGCCCTGGCCCTGCTGGCCACCGGCCTGTGGCTGCGGCACGGCGGCCGGCCGGCGCAGGCAGCCGGCTTCGCCTTCGCCTTGGGCACGGTGCTGTTCTGCGGCGCGATCTACGCACTGGCACTCGGGGGGCTGCGGCTGCCCGGCGTGGCACCGGCGGGCGGGCTGCTGCTGATCGCCGGCTGGCTGCTGCTGGCTGGCTCCGCCGTCCTCGGGCGATAGTCGCTACGAGTGGCGGGAAACCCATTCCCGCGCCTCGGCCGCGTCCGCAACGCCGGCGGGATTGCTCTGCACCAGTTCGCGCTTCACGAACGGGCAGCCCGCGGCCAGCAATTGTCGCCAGAGATCGGCGGTGGGATTCAGATGGTGTCCGCGGCGGAGGAACTTGCCGATCCTGGCAAACTGCCGCAGCTCGGCGATGTCCGCGAACTCGTTTTCGTGTTGCAGCGACTGCACCAGCCGCGCATAGGGCCAGAGTGCCCGCACGCGCAGCCCGTGGCGCTGCATCGAAGCCGTCAGCGCCACCTCGTAATGCCCGATCACCCACGCCTTGCTCTGCACCGGCCGCACGCCGGACCAGAACGCCGCCCAGGCGGGGTGGTCGAGCACGCGCCGCCCGACGGCCAGGAACCAGGATTGGAGGTGGTAGCGCCGTTGCAGGCTATCGGCCGCGCCCCACAGATCGACCGCGGCGAAGTCGATCCGGTCGAGCACCGGGCGCAACGGCGCGAACGGCCCCAGCACGCTGTCGTTGACCAGCAGCACCATCCGCGTATCCGGGCGCGGCAGATGCCAGTGGGCCAGCCCCTCGCGCATGGCGCCGAAATCGTAGCCGATGTTGCGGCGGACCAGGATGCCGGCGCAGAGCGGCCGCAGCGCCTCCCTGGCCTCGGCCTGAAGGCGGCCGGCGTTGGAGACGAACAGCACCGAGAGGCCGGCCTCGTGCAGCGCTGCGACGTAGCGCAGCACGCCCGGCGCCACCTCCCCCGCCGGATCGAAATGCACGAACACGGCGATGTCGGGGTGCAGCTCTCCACCGGGCGCGGTCCAGCTCTCGACCGCGTGGAACGGAGAGCGATGCAGGCTGGCGAGCAGCGACAGCCGCGCCGGACACTCGACCAGGACAACCCGCCGCAGCCAACGGAGCGCCCTGACCGCGCCGCGCAGCGCGTCCAGGATCAGCAGGCCGCCCGCACCGCGGCACACACGCGCGCCACATCCGCGTCGGTGAGATCGGGATGGATCGGCAAGGCCAGGATGCGTGTCGCCAGATCCTCGGCGACCGGCAGCGCCGCGCCATCATGCGCCTGCGCATAGGCGGGCTGAAGGTGCAGCGGGCGCGGGTAGTAGATGGCGCTCGGCACGCCGCCGGCGCGCAATTCCGCCTGCACGCGGTCGCGTGCGGCACCGTCCGGCAGCAGCACGGCATAGATCGCCCAGGCGCTGACGCTGCCCGCGACCCGTGCGGGGATCGCGACCGCGTTGCCGAGGCCCGCATCGTAGGCGCGCGCGATCCGCTCGCGCGCGGCAAGCTCGTCCTCGAACACGGACAGCTTCGCCAGCAGCACGGCAGCTTGCAGCGTATCGAGCCTGCCGTTCATGCCGGTGCGCAGCACCTCGTAGCGCGTCGCACCTTCGCCATGCGTGCGCAGGCTGCGATACAGCGCGGCGCGCTCGGCGCTCTCGGTGAACAGCGCGCCGCCATCGCCATAGGCGCCGAGCGGCTTGGACGGGAAGAAGCTCACCGCCGTCGCGTCCGCCATCGTGCCCAGCCGGACGCCGCCCAGCGAGGCACCGAAGCTCTGCGCGCAATCGTCCAGCGTGAACAGACCCTCGCGGGCCGCCAGAAGCCGCAGCGCCGGCCAGTCGGCGGGCTGGCCGAACAGATCGACGCCGATCACGGCGCGCGGCCGCAGGGCGCCGGCCGCGCGGATGTCCGCCACCCGACGCGCCAGATGTGCCACGTCGATCTGGAAAATGTGCGGGTCGACATCGACGAAAACCGGGGTGGCGCCCAGCAGCAGCGGCACTTCGGCAGTCGCGGTATAGGTGAAGGCCGGCAGGAACACCGCGTCGCCCGCCCCGATTCCCTCGGCCATCAGCGCGATCTGCAAGGCATCGGTGCCGGAACTGAGGCCGACGCAATGCGCGGCGCCACAGAAGGCGGCGAGCGCCTGTTCCAGCTCGGCCACTTCCGGCCCCAGAATGAACTGGCAATGCGCCAGCACGCGATCGAGCCGCGCCCGCAGATCGGCGGCGATGCGCGCCTGCTGGGCCGGCAGATCGAGGAACGGGATCGGGCGGGGGGCTGCGTCCATGCCCGCTCTCATGCCCGGCCGGCAGCGGCAAATCCAGGCGCCGCGTGGTCGAGGGAGGCGAGATTCGGCGCGCGCGTGACCGGCAGGCCCTCGCGTCCCGCCCAGGCAAGCACGTCCTCGAGCGCCGCGCCCGCCCAGTCCCGGTTCGGCGATGACCAGCGACTCGGGCGCATTCCCGGCCGCGCGCAGCCGCGCCAGCACGACGGGCGCATCGCCCAGGCTGCCCAGCACCGGACAGCCCTGGATGCGCCGCCCCGTCTGTGCCTCGCCCGCGGAGAGCAGCCCCACCGGGCGGTACGGGGCGAGCTGTGCGCCCGCGAGCGCCGACAGCAACAGATGGGCGCCGTCACCCGCCCCCAGCAGCAGGACCGGACTGGGCTCGGGCCCTGCCGCAGCGGCGGCGGACGGCGCCTCGCGCAGCAGCCGGTAGCCGACGCGCGGAAGGCCCAGCAGCACCAGCAGGCAGAGCGCGTGGCTGACCGGGAAGGAGGGGCTGGGCAGCGCAATGCCCGCCAGATGCAGCCCGAGCGAGAACACGGCGGCGGCCAGCACGCTGCCCGCCGCCACCCCCACCAGCTCGCCCGCACCGGCATAGCGCCAGGTACTGGACGGAGAGGCGGAAAGGCGATCCGGCCAGCAGCAGGGCCGCAGCACCCCACAGGGGGGAGACGATCGGCGGCAACGGCATGCGGTCGGGGGCTGCCAGCCAGTCCGCCAGCGGCACTGCGGCCGCGGCGAGGAGGGCATCGAGGGCGATGTTGACGGCGATGCGCTTGAGGGCGGGGCGGGCGGTCATGTGGCAGGCTATAGCCGGCAGCCGGCGGCGCCGCGAATCGCGCCGCTATTCCAGCGCGCGAAGATGAAAGCGCCTGATCCCGACCTCCCTGGCGATCGCGGCACCCACCCGCCGCCTCACACCGCCAGATATGCTTCGCGCACCCCCGCATCCTCCTGCAAGTCCCGCACCGTCCCCGCCCAGGCGATGCGGCCCTGCTCGATCACCAGCGCGCGGTCGGCGACGCGCAGGGCGAAATGCAGATTCTGCTCGGCCAGCAGCACGGTCACACCTTCCGCCTTCAACGCCAGGATCGCCTGCGCCATCTGCTCCACGATCACCGGAGCCAGGCCCTCGCTCGGCTCGTCCAGCAGGATCAGGCGCGGATTGCCCATGAGCGTACGGGCGATGCTCAGCATCTGCTGCTCGCCGCCGCTCATGCGGTCCCCGCGCCGGCCGCGCATCGCCCCGAGATTGGGGAACAGCGCGAACAGCCGCTCCGGCGTCCAGGCGGGCAGCGGGTCGCGCGCCTTCTGACGGCCGACCTCCAGGTTTTCCATCACCGTCAGATCGGCGAATATGCGGCGATCCTCCGGCACGTAGCCGATGCCCGCGCGCACGATGCGATACGACTCCCACCCCGCGATCGGCGCGCCACCGAAGCGGATTTCGCCCGAGGCGGCGCGCACCAGACCGACCAGGGTTTTCAGCGTCGTGCTCTTGCCCGCGCCGTTGCGGCCGAGCAGCACCAGCACCTCGCCGTCCGCGACCCGGAACGATACATCATGCAGGATGTGCGCACGGCCATAGAAGCTGTTGACGCCAGCGACATCCAGCATCTCAGTGGCCGCCCGTGGTGGCGCCGCTGCCGAGATACACCTCGCGCACGCGGGAATCGGCACGGATCGCGGCACCATCTCCCTCGGCGATCAGCTCGCCGCGCGCCAGCACCAGGATGCGGTCGGCGGTGCTGAACACGACGTCCATGTCGTGCTCGGTGAACAGCACGGCCAGCCCGCGGCGCGTGGCCAGCTCGCGCACCAGCCGCATCAGCGCGGTGCGCTCGGCGGGCGCCATGCCGGCGGTCGGCTCGTCCATCAGCAGCAGGGACGGATCGTTCGCCAGCGCCACCGCCAGTTCCAGCCGCTTCAGATCGCCATAGGCCAGCAATCCGGCGGCGCGGTCGGCCTGATCGGCCAGACCCACCTGCCCCAGCAGGCCGCCCGCCTTGTCCACGTACAGTGCGCGCGCCGGGCGCCACGCACGCCAGACGCGGCGATGGTGTGCCAGGAGCGCCATCTGCACGTTCTCGCGCACCGTCATCGAGGCGAAGCTGGCCGTGATCTGGAAGGTCCGGCCGACGCCGAGCCGGCAGATGGCGCGCGGCGCGAAGCCGGCGATCTCGCGCCCACCCAGACGCACGCTGCCGGAATCGGGCCGCAACTGGCCGCCCAGCATGTTGAAACAGGTGGACTTGCCGGCCCCGTTCGGGCCGATCACTGCCAGGATCTCGCCCCGCGCCAGCGCAAAGGATACGTCGCGGACCGCCTGGACACCGCCGAACGCCTTGCACAGTCCGGCGACCGCGAGGGCACTCACGCTGGCCGAAGGCGCAGCCACAGCCGCTGCGCCGCACCGGCGATGCCCTCCGGGAAGGCCAGCACCAGCAGCACGATCACCGCGCCCAGCACCAGCCGCCACCATTGCGTGTACAGCAGCAGCGCGTCGTACAGCCCGGTATAGACGAGTGCGCCGGCGATCGGGCCGCTGACCGTTTGCACGCCGCCCAGCAGCACCATCACCAGCGCATCGACGGAATGGCCGATGCTGACATAGGTGGGAAACACGCTGCCCTTGGCGAAGGCGAACAGCCCGCCCGCCAATCCCGCCGCGGCACCCGCCAGCGCGAAGGCGGCCAGGCGCAGTCGCGCGACATCCAGCCCGATCGCCTCGGCGCGCGCGGGCGAGTCGCGGGCGGCCCGGATCGCGTAGCCGAGCGGCGCATAGATGACGCGGCGCAGCAGCAACGTGATCCCGAGCGACAGCGCCAGCACCAGCCAGTAAAAATGCGCGGGTGCCCGCAGCCAGCCGCCCGGCCACACGCCCAGCAGCCCGTTGTCGCCGCCGGTGAGACCGACCGCCTGGAAGCTGATCGCCCAGACGATCTGCGCGAAAGCCAGCGTCAGCATCGCCAGGTACACGCCCGACAGCCGCACCACGAATGCGCCGAACACGAGCGCCGCCGCCCCGGCCAGGACCGGCGCGCAAACCAGCGCCAGCGGCAGCGATGCGCCCAGGAGATGCGAGGCAAGTCCCGCGGCGTAGGCGCCGATGCCGAACCAGGCGGCATGGCCGAAGCTCGGCATTCCGCCCGGTCCCATCATCAGGTGCAGGCTCGCCGCGAACAGCACCGCGATCGCCGCTTCCGTCAGCACGGACAGCACATACGGCCCGACCAGCACGGGCGCCAGCACCGCAAGCAGCAGCACCAGCGCGCCGGCCACGCGCAGCAGCAGCGCCGCCGGCCGCATCACCAGAACATGTCCGGCCGACGCGCGAGGTGCGGTCTGCGTCCGCCCCAGCAACCCGTTCGGCCGCACCACCAGCACCACCGCCATGACCACGAAAGCCAGCGCCAGCGTCGCCTGCGGCAGCAGCACGACGCCGAAGGCTTGCAGCAGCGCGATCAGCAGGCTCGCCAGATACGCCCCGCCCAGACTGCCCAGCCCGCCCACCACGACGACCACGAACGCATCGGTGACGGCGTTCAGGTCGATGCCGAGATTGGCCGACCCGTCCGGCAGCATCAGCGCCCCGCCCAGCCCGGCCAGTGCCGCGCCCAGCGCGAAGACCGTGGTGAACAGCAGGCGCTGGTCCACGCCGAGGGCCGAGACCATCTCGCGATCCAGCGTCGCCGCACGGACCAGCGTGCCCCAGCGCGTGCGGTTGAACACCAGCCACAGCAGAACCAGCACCAGCGGCCCGACCGCGATCAGCGCCAGATCGTACAGCGGAAACCGGCTGCCCAGGACATGCACGGCACTGCGCAGCCAGGGCGGGCGCGACAGCGTCAGATCGTCCGGCCCCCAGATCAGTTGCGTGATGTCCTGCACCATCAGCACCACGCCGAACGTCGCGAGCAACTGGAACAGTTCGGGCGCGCGATACACCCGGCGCAGCAGCAGCACCTCCATCACCGCACCGATCACGCCGATCGCCAGCGCCGATGCCAGCACGCCCAGCACGAACCCCAGCGGCGTGCGCGGCAGATGCGGCAGCACCGTCCAGGCGACATAGGCGCCGAGCATGGTCAGGCTGCCATGCGCGAAATTGACGACGCGCGTGACACCGAAGATCACCGTCAGCCCGGCGGCCACCAGGAACAGCGAGGAGGCCGCCGAAAGCCCGGTCAGCAGCTGGATCAGCGCGAAATCCAATGCCGGGTTCAGCCGGACGCCGGACGCAGCTTGCGCACCTCCGCGTCCGGCGGCAGCACGGAGGCGCCATCGACATAGCGCCAATCGACCATGACGCCGTGCCCGTCCTGCACCGCGAGCTTGCCCACGAAGCCGCCCATCGTGCTCTGGTGGTCGATCTCGCGCCACATCGCCGGTCCGATCGGCGTCTCGAACCTGGCACCCCCGAAGCCGGTCGCCATCGTCTCGGAGTCGATGCTGCCCGATTTGGCGATGCCGGCGACGATGGAATGGACCAGCGCGTAGCCGACCACCGAGCCCATGCGCGGCAACGCCTTCCAGCGCGCCTGATAGGCGGCGATGAACGCCTTGTTCGCGGGCGCGTCGTCCGCGGCCACCGGATAGCCGGTGACGATCCAGCCTGCCGGCGTCTCGTCACCGAGCGGTGCGAGGTATTCCGGCTCGCCGGTCAGCAGCGAGACGACGGAGCGGCCGTCGAACAGGCCGCGCGTGTTGCCCTGGCGCACGAAATTGGTGAGGTCGGCGCCGAAGGTCACGTTGAAGATCGCATCCGGCTTGGCCCGCGCCAGCGCCTCGACCGTCGCCGCCGCGTCGATATGCCCAAGCGCCGGCCATTGCGCTTCCACGAACTCGGCATCCGGCTGCTTGGCCTTCAGCAATTGCTGGAACCATTTCACCGCCGACTGGCCGTATTCGTAGTTGGGGGCGATGGTTGCCCAGCGCTTGGCACCGAGCTTGGCAGCGTCCGGCACCAGCATGGCCGATTGCATGTAGGTCGAGGGCCGCAGCCGGTAGGTGTAGCGGTTGCCGTCCGCCCAGACGAGCGCATCGGCCAGCGGCTCGCCCGCGACGTACAGCCGCTTGTTCCGCTTGGCGAAGTCGCTGAGCGCGAGGCCTACATTCGACAGGAATCCGCCGGCCAGCAGATCGACCTTCTCCGCCGACAGCAATTCGCCCGCGAGGCGCACCGCGTCCTGCGGCTTGCCGGCGTCGTCGCGCGAGATGATCTCGAGCTTGCGGCCGAGCACGCCGCCCTTTTCGTTCACCTCGTCGAGGGCAAGCTGCCAGCCGTTACGGTATGGCAGGGTGAAGGCGGGCACGGCGGTATAGCTGTTCACCTCGCCGATGCGGATCGGCGCGGTGCCCTGCGCGCGGACGATGGAAGGGGCCGCAAGCGTTGCCGCTGCCGTGCCCAGCAATTCGCGCCGTCTGATCATCGTGTCAGCCTCCAGGATTTTGGCGTTCAGCGCAGCCCGTCCCTGCCCTGTATATCGGCGACCGCCAGCCCGCCCACGCGCGCCAGCGGCCGGCCGCTATCGGTGACAACGACGGCCACCACGATCTCGCGCGCCCGCGGCGCATCGGCCACGCGCACCTCCATCGCATCGAAATGGCTGCGCACGAAGGCCGCGTCCTTGTGGCCCAGCGGCACGTCGATGGCGCGACCCGAGGCCGCCGCGCTTCTTGGCGCTGGGCACCAGCGCGGCGCCGCCGCCCACCGCCCTGCGCAGCGGCGTGCCGAGCTTCGGGTGCAGGATGGCCGCCGCGTGCTCCAGCTCGCCCTCCTCGCCCACGATCGCCGCCTTGCCATAGCTATGGACCTGGCCCGGTTCGATACCCAGCGCCCGCACCGCGCGTTCGCCCAACAGCCCTCCCAGCAACTCGCCCTCGGCGACCAGCGCCGCCAGATCAGGCTCGAAGCGCCCGGCACAGGGATTGTCGATCACGGCGATCGCGGCCGCCTTGCGGGTGGGGGTGTCACCGGCCGGCCCGCCTCGGATTGCGTGGTCTCGACGACGGTGATGAGCTTGCGGATCATTCCAGCCGCCTCCGACGCGGTACGCGGTCTTTTGCCCGCAGACGGTCGGGCGGCGAGGGCGGGCTTGTCAATCGCCCCCGCTCACAGCCGTGCCCGCGTGCTGCGCGGAGTGGCGAGCAGCAGGCAGGTCTCGCTGCCGGTGATGCCGGGGATCAGGCGGATCCGGCGCAGCACGGCATCGAACTCGGTGAGCGACGCGGCGCCCAGCTCGGCCACCAGATCCCAGCGGCCGTTGGTCGTGTGGATGGCCGAAACCTCGGCGAAGCCGCCGAGCCCGCGAATGACCCGATCCGCGGCATGTCCCTCGATCTCGATCATCATGATGCCGCGGACCGGCAGATCGACGGCGTCGGCCCGCAGGATGACGGTGTAGCCGAGGATTTCGCCGGAGCGCTCCATGCGCTCCATGCGGGCGCGCACCGTCGCCCGCGCGACGCCCAATTCCCCCGCCAAATCGGAGACGCTGCGCCGCCCGTCCTGGCGCAGCAGTGTCACGAGCTTCTGGTCGAGCGCATCCATGGCTTCTCAGAATGGCGGGTCAATGCGCCATGATGATAGGATTTGGCCGCGGATTTGGCAAAATGGACCGTTCAAATCGCCATCGAGCCGGGCTTGCATGATGCACCGGCCATGGCCGCAAAGGGGCGCCGATGCATTGCAGGATTCTGGGCGCGCCCGTGCAGGACGGCAGCGGGCGCATGGGCTGCGAGATGGGGCCGAGCGCGCTGCGCACCGCGGGCCTGGTCGCCGCCCTGTCCGAGTTGGGCCACACGGTGAGCGATTCCGGCGCCGTGACCCCGGTGCCCTTGCGCCCCGTCACCCACCGCAACCCCGCCCTGAAGGCGCTGCCCGAGATTGCGGCCTGGACGGCGGCCCTCGGTGACGCCGCCTACGTGGCGAGCGCGGATGCCATGCCGATCTTCCTGGGCGGCGATCACAGCATCTCGGCGGGAACCGTGTCGGGCCTGGCCCGCCGGGCGCACGAGCAGGAGCGCCCGTTCTTCGTCCTCTGGCTCGACGCGCACCCGGATTTCCACACGCTCGACAGCACGGCGAGCGGCAATCTGCACGGCGTTCCCCTCGCCTATGCGAGCGGCCAGCCGGGCTTTCAGGGGTTCTTCCCGGACCTTCCGGCCGCGGTCGATCCGACCCGCATCTGCACGCTGGGGCTGCGCAGCGTCGATCCGGCCGAGCGCCGGGCGCTGCTTCAGGCCGGTGTGACCATCCACGACATGCGCGCGATCGACGAGCACGGCATCGCGCCGCTCCTGCGCCCGCTGCTGGAGCGCGTGGCGGCCGAAAACGGACTGCTGCATGTGAGCTTCGATGTCGATTTCCTCGACCCCGCCATAGCACCCGCTGTCGGCACCACCGTACCGGGGGGAGCCACCTTCCGCGAGGCGCATCTGGTGATGGAGATGCTGCACGACAGCGGTCTCGTCAGCAGCCTTGATCTGGTCGAGCTCAACCCGTTCCTGGACGAGCGCGGCCGCACCGCAATTCTCATGGTCGATCTGGTGGCGAGCCTGCTGGGCCGCCGCATCATGGATCGCCCGACACGGAGCCACTGAGCGCCATGATCGAAAAACTCAACATCGTGCCCTTCGTCAGCGTCGATCACATGATGAAGCTGGTGCTGGCGATTGGCGTCGAGCGATTCCTGACTGAACTCGCCGCCTATATCGAGGCGGATTTCCGGCGCTGGGAGCTGTTCGACAAGACGCCGCGCGTGGCGACGCACAGCGCCGAGGGCGTCATCGAACTGATGCCGACCAGCGATGGCGAGGTGTACGGGTTCAAATACGTCAACGGCCATCCCCGCAACACGCTGGGCGGCCGGCAGACCGTGACCGCGTTCGGCGTGCTCGCCGATGTCGGCAGCGGCTATCCGGTGCTGCTGTCGGAGATGACGATCCTGACCGCGCTGCGCACCGCCGCCACCTCGGCGATGGCCGCAAAATACCTGGCGCCGGCTGACGCACGCTGCATGGCCATTATCGGCAACGGCGCGCAGTCCGAGTTCCAGGCTGCCGCCTTCAAGGCCATCCTCGGCGTGAACAGGCTGCGCCTGTACGACATCGACCCGGCGGCCACCCGCAAATGCGCGCGCAACCTCTCCGGCATGGGGCTCCAGATCGCCAGTTGTGCCTCGGCGGAGGAGGCGGTGGAGGGTGCCTCGATCGTCACGACCGCGACCGCGGACAAGCAATATGCGACGATCCTGACCGACAACATGGTGGGACCGGGCATCCACATCAACGCGGTCGGCGGCGACTGCCCCGGCAAGACCGAGCTGCACCGCGACATCCTGCTGCGCTCCGAGATCGTCGTCGAGTACACGCCGCAGACGCGCATCGAAGGCGAGATCCAGCAACTCGCCCCGGATCACCCCGTCGTCGAGCTGTGGCAGATCATTGCGGGCAAGCTGCCGGGCCGTACCGGCAATCGGCAGATCACGCTGTTCGACTCGGTGGGCTTCGCCATCGAGGATTTTTCTGCGTTGCGTTACGTACGCGATCAGTTGAAGCGCACCGGCCTATACGAGGAACTCGACCTGCTGGCCGACCCGGACGAACCGCGCGACCTGTTCGGGATGCTGCTGCGGGCCGCGAAGCCTGGCGGTGCCGCTGCCGCCTAGACGCGGATCAGCAGCTTGCCGAAATTGCGCCCGGCCAGCAGGCCGATAAACGCTTCCGGCGCGTTCGCGAGCCCATCCACGATGTCCTCGCGGTATTTCAGCCGGCCGTCCTCGATCCACGGCACGGCGATGGCCAGCCATTCATCCAGGCGCTGCCACTGGTCGGTGACGATGAAGCCCTGGATGCGCAGCCGCTTGCGCACCGTGCTCATCAGATTGGGCCGGGTGCCGGCGTCGCATCGTTGTATTCGGCGACCATGCCGCACATCACCATGCGGCCGAAATCGCGCAGCCGGGGGAACACTGCGCGCTGCACAGCACCGCCCACGTTCTCGAAATACACATCGATGCCGCCCGGGCAGGCCGCATCCAGCGCGGCACCCAGGTCGCCGCGCGGTGATCGAGGCAGGCATCGAACCCGAGTTCGCGCGTGACGAAGCACGCACTTTCCCGCCCCGCCGGCGATGCCCACCACACGCGCGCCTGCGTTGCGCGCGATCTGGCCCACCACCGAGCCGACCGCGCCGGACGCGGCGGAGACCACAACGGTCTCTCCGGGCTTCGCCTGGCCGATATCCGCCATGCCGACATGGGCGGTCAGGCCGGGCATGCCCAGCACGCCCAGCGCCAACGACGGTGCCACGCCGGAGGGCAGCTTGCGCAGCCGTGCCGCATCGACTGCGCTGTACGCCTGCCAGCCGTAGCCGCCCACCACCGTATCGCCAGGCGCGAAGCCCTGCGTTTCGGAGCGTTCGACGACGCCCACGGCCTGGCACTCCATTACCGCGCCGATCATGACCGGCTTCGCGTAGCTTTTCGCGGCACTCATCCGCCCGCGCATATACGGATCGAGCGACAGGAAGGTATGCCGCACCAGCACCTGCCCAGGAGCAGGCTTCGGGATTTCCGCGTGGGCGATCTCGAAGTCGTCTGGCATCACCGCGCCCGTGGGCCGGCGGCGAAGCAGGATTTGCGTGTTCATGTCAGGCATCGATTCCCTTCCCAGGCCCCCTCACCCAACCCTCTCCCCGGAGGGGCGAGGCTATTTCCTCCTCCCTCGCCCCTCCGGGGAGAGGGCCGGGGTGAGGGGTTCGACCGAGAGCTTCCGGGAAGGGACCTTCCATCGTGGTCAGTGTCCTACAAGCTCCACTGCAACTCCTCCCCGAGATCGGCAAAGCAACGTGCGCAAATCCAGTGGTAGCCAGCGCCCTTCGGGTACTCCTCCGTGGTCGCGTACCCTTCGTGCTCGATCCCTGGCCCGTCAAATTCCGCGAACTTGACGAAGCAGGCGGCGCAGTGGTCGTGATCCCAATGCACGCTCGGCATCACATAGGTGCGGAATTCCAGTCGGACGCCCCGCAGGCAGCGCGCGTTGTCAATGCGCCACTGCCTGTCGGATCGCCGCTCACGCCCGCAACGCCTCCGCCGCCTCCGTCAGCGGCACCGCAAGATACTGCTCGTAATCGCGCGGCACGACCTGCCAGAACTGCGGCAACGTGCGGTCCCAATCGTGCAGCAACTGGCGGGCATAACGGCTCGATGTCTCGGCCACGTGCCGTTCGACCAGGTTGCGGAGCACCTCTTCCCAATGCGCGTTCGCCACGCGCTGCCAGCCCAGCGTGTCCGGGTTGACGCGGTGCGCGAACTCGGCCTTTAGGTCGTACACGAACGCCATGCCGCCGGTGAAGCCCGCGCCGAAATTGTCGCCCACCGGCCCCAGGATCACGACGGTTCCGCCGGTCATGTACTCGCAGCCGTTCGAGCCGCAGCCCTCGATCACCGAGACAGCACCGGAATTGCGCACCGCGAACCGCTCACCCGCCTGCCCCGCCGCGAACAGCGCGCCGGAAGTCGCGCCGTACAGCACCGTGTTGCCGATGATGGTGTTGAGCTGGCTCTGCAACGTCGATGACGGCGCCGGGCGCACGACGATGGTCGCACCCGACAGACCCTTGCCGACATAGTCGTTGGCGTCGCCCAGTACCTCCAGCTTCAACCCCTGCACCGCGAACGCGCCCAACGATTGCCCGGCATTGCCGCGCAGCCGCACCGTGACGTGACCCGGCTGCAAAGTCGGTCATGCCGAAGCGGCGCACGATCTGGCTCGAGAACCGCGTGCCGACCGCGCGATGCGTGTTGCGCACCGTGTACTGCAACTGCATCTTCTCGCCGCGCTCGAACAGGCCATGCGCATCCTCCAGCATCCGCGCGTCCAGCGTGTCGGGAACCTCGTTGCGTCCCTCCAGCGTGCAATAGCGCGCATACGGACCGGGATCGGCCTGCACCAGCAGCGGATTGAGATCCAGGTCGTCCAGCAGCTCCGAGCCGCGGCTGACCTGACGCAGCAGATCCGTGCGCCCGATTACGTCCGCGAGGCGGCGGATGCCGAGCGAGGCCAGGATCAGCCGCACCTCCTCGGCCACGAAGCTGAACAGATTGATGACCTTTTCCGGCGAGCCCTCGAACTTCTTTCGCAGCGTCTCGTCCTGCGTGCAGACGCCGACCGGGCAGGTGTTGCTGTGGCATTGCCGCACCATGATGCAGCCCATCGCCACCAGCGAGGCCGTGCCGATGCCGAACTCCTCGGCTCCCAGCATGGCCGCGATCACCACGTCGCGCCCGGTCTTGATGCCGCCATCGGTGCGCAGTTTCACGCGATGGCGCAGCCGGTTCAGCATCAGCACCTGATGCGTCTCGGAAAGCCCCATCTCCCACGGCAGGCCGGCATATTTGATCGAGCTCTGCGGGCTGGCGCCGGTGCCGCCGGAATGGCCGCTGATGAGAATGGCATCGGCCTTCGCCTTGGCCACACCGGCGGCGATCGTGCCGATGCCGCTGCGCGCCACCAGCTTCACGCACACCGAGGCATCCGGGTTGATCTGCTTCAGGTCGTAGATGAGCTGCGCCAGATCCTCGATCGAGTAGATGTCGTGATGCGGCGGCGGGCTGATCAGCATGACGCCCGGCGTGCTGTGCCGCAGCTTGGCGATCAGCCCGGACACCTTGAAGCCGGGCAACTGGCCGCCCTCGCCGGGCTTGGCGCCTTGCGCCACCTTGATCTCGATCTCGCGGCAGTTGTTCAGGTATTCGGCGGTGACGCCGAACCGGCCCGAGGCGATCTGCTTGATCGCCGAGTTGGCGTTGTCGCCGTTGGCGCGCGGCTTCGCCCGCGCCGCATCCTCGCCACCCTCGCCGCTGTCGCTGCGGGCACCGATGCGGTTCATGGCGATCGATAGCGTCTCGTGCGCCTCTGGGCTGAGTGCGCCGAGCGAGATGCCGGGCGACAGCAGCCGCTTGCGGATTTCCGTGATGCTCTCGACCTCGTCCACCGGCACCGGAGTCACACCCTCGGTGCGGAAGTCCAGCAGGTCACGCAGGGCGACCGGCGGCATCCGCCGCACCGCCTCGCTGTAGCGGCGGAACAGCGAGAAGCTGTCGGTAGCGACCGCCTCCTGTAGCATGTGGATCAGGCCGCCGTCGAAGGCGTGCGTCTCGCCGCGCCGGCGCAGCTTGTACAGGCCGCCCACCGAGAGGATCGGCAGGTCGGCGTCCCAGGCCGCTTCGTGCAGGTCGAGCACCTTGCGCGCGATGCCGGCGAGGCCGATGCCGGAAATGCGCGACTGCATGCCGGGGAAGAACTCGGCCACCAGCGCGCGCGACAGGCCGATCGCCTCGAAATTGAGGCCGCCGCGATAGGAGGAGATGACGGCGATGCCCATCTTCGACATCACCTTCAGCAGCCCCTTGTCCACCGCCTTCTTGTAGCGGCCGACCGCCTCCTTCAGCGACATCGTGCCGAACAGGCCACGGCGCTGCCGCTCGGCAATGCTCTCCTGTGCCAGATAGGCGTTGATGGTGGTGGCCCCCACGCCGATCAGCACCGCGAAGCCCTGCACGTCCAGGCAGTCGGAGGTGCGTACGTTCAGGCTGGTGAAGGTGCGCAGGCTGCTGCGGACCAGATGCGTATGCACGCCTCCGGCGGCGAGGATCATGGGAATGGCCGCGCGCAACTCGCTCTGCGCGTCGTCGGTCAGGATGACATGGGTGCAGCCGGCGCGCACGCCCTCCTCGGCCTCGGCGCGAATGCGCTCCAGCGCCGCGCGCAACCCGCCCTCGCCGGTCGCGACCGGAAAGGTGCAATCGACCACGCAGGCGGATGAGCCCATCGTGTCGCGCATGGCCGCGAACTCGGCGTTGGACAGCACCGGGCTTTCCAGTTGCAGCAGGTCGAACTGGCTGCTGTCCTCGTCCAGCACGTTGCCGAGATTGCCGAGCCGCGTCTTCAGCGTCATCACCCGCGCCTCGCGCAGGGAGTTGATCGGCGGGTTCGTCACCTGGCTGAAGGTCTGCCGGAAATAATGGTGCAGGCCGCGATAATTGTCCGACAGCACGGCGATCGGCGTGTCGTCGCCCATGCTGCCGACCGCTTCCTGCGCGTCCTCGACCATCGGATGCAGGATCATCTCCAGCTCTTCGACGGTCATGCCGACCGCGAGCTGGCGGCGGCGCAGCGCCTCGCCTTCCAGCAGCACCGGCTCCGGCGCGTCCGTCTTCACGATATGGTCGATCTGGCGGATCTGGCGCGCCCATTCGCCGAAGGGCTGGCGCGCGGCCAGCACGTCCTTCAGCTCCTCGTCGTGATAGAAGCGCGCCGCGTCGAGATCGACGGCGATCGTCTGGCCGGGGCCGACGCGGCCCTTTTCCAGGATGGTCGCGTCATCCAGCTTGACCATGCCGGCCTCGCTGCCCACCACCAGCATGGCGTTGCTGGTCAGCGTGTAGCGCATCGGCCGCAGCCCGTTGCGATCCAGCCCCGCGATCACCCAGCGCCCGTCGGTCGCGGCAATCGCCGCCGGCCCGTCCCACGGCTCCATCACCGCGTTGCAGTACAGGAACATGTCGCGGTGTGCCGCCTTCATGGTCGCGTCCTGGCCGATGCTGGACGGGATCATCATGGCCTTGGTCATCGGCGCGTCGCGGCCGGCGCGCACCAGCACCTCGAACACGTTGTCGAGCACCGCGGTATCGGACCCGCCGCCCTGGATCACCGGCTTGACGTCGTCCATCCAGGGATCGAGCCCGGGATCGGAAAGCCGCGTCTCGTGCGCGCGCATCCAGTTGATGTTGCCGGTGACGGTGTTGATCTCGCCGTTATGCGCCAGCATCCGGAACGGCTGCGCCAGCCGCCAGGTCGGGAACGTGTTGGTCGAGTACCGCTGATGATAGATCGCGAACCGGCTGACGAAGCGCGGATCGAGCAGGTCGGGGTAGAACTGGCTCAGGCTCTCGGCCAGGAACATGCCCTTGTAGATGATCGACCGGCACGAGAGCGAACAGAAATACAGTTCCGGAATGCCGGCGGCGAGCGCCTGCTTCTCGATGCGGCGGCGGATCACGTACAGCTCGCGCTCGAAGCGCGCCTCGTCATGGCCGGGCGCGTTGGCGATCATGATCTGCTCGATCTCGGGGCGGGTGGCGTTCGCCTTCTCGCCGATGCACGAGACGTCGATCGGCACCTGCCGCCAGCCGTGGATCAGATAGCCGAAGGCGAGGATTTCCGATTCGACGATCTGCCGGCATCGTTCCTGCGCACCGAGATCGGTCTTGGGCAGGAACACCTGGCCCACGCCGATGGCGCCGTGCTTGGGCGTGTTGCCGCCGCGCTCGATGGCCTCGGCGAAGAAATCCTGCGGGATCTCGATATGGATGCCGGCGCCGTCGCCCGTCTTGCCGTCCGCGTCCACGGCGCCGCGATGCCAGACCGCGCGCAGCGCCTCGATACCCGCCTCCACCACGTCGCGACGGCGCTTGCCGTCCAGTGCTGCGATCAGGCCGACGCCGCAGGCATCGTGTTCCTGCGACGGGGTCGTAGGTGTCGCGCAGACGGGCGGCGTTGTCGTGCCAGGCGGAAACGAAATCCTCGTGCATGGACATCACTCCGCTGCCACGGCGAGCGACGCATCGCCCGCAACGGTCTGCTGCATGTAGCTGTGCATCGCCGCCGCCGCGTCGCGGCCGTCGCGGATCGCCCAGACCACCAGACTCGCGCCGCGCACGATGTCGCCCGCCGCGAACACGCCGGGCAGGCTGGTCATGAAGCTGCGATGATCCGTCTTCAGCGTGCCCCATTTGGCTGGTGGCGAGCTCCGGCTCGGACAGGGTCTCGGGCAGATCCTCGGGATCGAAGCCCAGCGCCTTGATGACCAGGCTCGCCTGCACCGGATGCGCGCTGCCCGAAACCGCCTCGACCGATTGGCGGCCGGAGGCATCCGGCAGGCCGAGACGCATCCGCACCGCCCGCACCGCCTGCACCACCTCGTCGCCCAGGAACGCCTCGGGAGCGGTGAGCCAGACGAACTCGACGCCCTCCTCCTCGGCATTGGCCACTTCGCGCATCGAGCCGGGCATGTTGGCGCGGTCGCGGCGATACAGGCAGCGCACCGAGGCGGCACCCTGACGAACCGCGGTGCGCACGCAGTCCATCGCGGTATCGCCGCCGCCGATCACCACCACGTGCCGTCCCGCCGGCATCCAGCGCGCCGGACGCGAAATCCGGCACGGGATCGCCCAGCCCCTGCCGGTTGCTGGCGGTCAGATAGTCGAGCGCCGGCACGATCCCCGGCAGCGAGGAGCCGACGCCCGCCGATCTCGCGCGCCTTGTACACCCCGGTCGCCAGCAGCACGGCCGCGTGGCGTGCGCGCAGATCGTGCAGGCTGATGTCGCGGCCGATCTCGCAGCCGAGATGGAAGGTGATCCCCGCCTCCTCGAACAGCTTCCAGCGGCGCAGGACGACCTCCTTCTCCAGCTTGAAATTGGGAATGCCGTAGATCATCAGCCCGCCCACGCGGTCGTGGCGGTCGTAAACGTCTACGGCATACCCTTTGCGCCGCAGCATCTCGGCGGCCGCGAGCCCCGCCGGCCCGGCGCCGACGATACCCACCGAAATGCCGTTCTCGCGACGGGGCCGCGGCGACCGCACCCAGCCGCGCTCGAACGCGGTCTCGGTGATGAACTTCTCGACCGCGCCGATGGTGACACTCTCGAAGCCGCGCTCGATGACGCAATTGCCCTCGCACAGCCGGTCCTGCGGGCAGATGCGGCCGCAGATTTCGGGGAAGGTATTGGTCGCCGAACTCAGCTCATAGGCTTCCTCGATTCGCCCCTCGGCGGTCAGCTTCAGCCAGTCGGGGATGTTGTTCGAGAGCGGGCAATGGATCTGGCAGAACGGCACGCCGCACTGGCTGCACCGGCTGGATTGCGCGGCGGCGGCCTGCGGCTGGAAACCGGCGTAGATCTCCGCGAAGTCTGCCCGGCGCTCCGCCACGTCGCGCTTGTCCGGCGTCTGCTGCGGCAGATGCACGAATTGCAGCATGCGCTGGGCCATAGGCGGCACTCCCCGACGATCGTGCCGCGACCATAAGGGCCCCGACCCCACCCGCGCGAGAGGAATTTTGCGTCGCAGGTCAGCTTTGCTGCCTTAACAGAGCAAAACTCGAATGTTTTCTCGTCGATCCCCTGCGTGGCTCGCAAAGGATTAGGCCCGATTCGGCCCTTATCCGAGCTTGCGTTCAGCCCGCCCGCCTCCGGGCCGAAAGCGTTGCAGGTAGGCGGGCACGACCAGTTCGACGGCGCTGGGGGTGATTCCCAACGCCTCCAGCCCCGCCGCCCCGGCCGACACCACATTGTCGCGTGCCAGCAGCTTCAGCTGATCGCGGGTCAGCAACTGGCCGGGCAGGCGCTCCAGCACGGCGGCCTGCAACCGCGCCACTCCCGCCGGCAGCTCGATCAGCCGGCGGTCGCGGCGGGTCTCGCGCAGGATCCACTCCATCAGCTCGCGCATGGTCCAGATTTGCGGCCCACCCAGCTCGAAGACGCGCCCTCTCGCGTCGGGGCGAGCCAGACAGGCCATGACCGCGTCGGCCACGTCGCCCACATAGACCGGCTGCAACCGCATCCTGCCGGCCATGACCGGCACGAGCGGGAACCACTGCGCCAGCGTGGCGAAGCGGTTGAAGAACTGGTCCTCCGGCCCGAACACCACCGAGGGGCGCAGCACGCTGGCCTGCGGGAACGCCTCTCGCACGGCCTGCTCGCCGCGACCCTTGCTGCTGGCATAGAGGCTGTCGCTGGCCGGGTCGGCGCCGATCGCCGAGACGTGCACCAGCGCACCCGCCCCACCGTTCGCCGCCTCGCGCGCTACGTGCCCGGCGCCCTCCGCCTGGACACGCTGGAAATCGCCGGCGCGGCGCTCGGCCAGGATGCCGACCAGATTGACCACGACATCCGCCCCGTCCACGGCGCGGGCCACATCGGCCTGGCGGGTCAGGGGCGCGAACAGCGGCACGATCTGGCCCACCGCGCCCATCGGCTTGAGGAACATGGCGCGTTCAGTGTCGCGCACCGCGACGCGCACCACGTAGCCCTCGGCGGCCAGGCGCTTGACCACGTAGCGGCCGATGAAGCCCGAGCCGCCGAACACGGTCGCCACCCTGCGCGTCGCCATCCTACCCTCGCTGCTGCGGTTCGCCCGCGGCACCCGTGCCGGCGCGGCGCGGCCCGTCAATACGGTGCCGCGCCGGCCGCGCCAAGCCGGTCAGCGCGTACGCCCGCGCGCCGCCACCGCCACCTCGTCCACCACGGCACCGTCCCGCGCCAGCACCACCGAATCATGCAGGTTGCTCACCACGCACACATGGTTGGGCAGGATGCGCACCCGCTCTCCCAGTCTCCGGCCTGCGCGCGCAGGCCGAGAGGTCCACCATCCCGTGCTCCTCGTTCAGCCGCTCGATCGCCGCCTCGGGATAGTCGGGCAGCGTGCCGTACCCGGTGCCGAGGCCGGCGGGCAGCAGGTCCGAGGACAGCGTCTTCGAGCCGGCGTCGATCACGGCGCGCTCTGGCGTCGGACGGCTGACCACGGTGGCCCAGACATGCAGGGCGCATTCCTCCGCCACGGCGGCACCCAGGGCGACCGTGGTGCGGTCGTGATAGATATACGTGCCGACGCGCAGTTCGGTCATCCCGGCGATTTCGTGCGCCCGCCACGCGCCCGGCGTACCGCCGCCGGAGACGATCGCAGGCGCGAGGTTCTGGGCCGCGAGCAACGGCGTCGCCTCGGCCACGAAGGCGGCGGTGGCGGCACTCGCCGGATAGGTCATCAGCCCGTCGAAGCGCAGCCCCTCGCTGTCGCGCACCGCACGCGCCAGCACCACCGCCTGCTCCGCCGAGACGACGCCGGTCCGCTTCGCCCCGCTGTCGAACTCGATCGAGCACGCCGATCGTCCGGCCCGAAGCCGCCGCCGCCCGCGCCGCGGTCTGCACCGCTGCCTCACTGTCGGCCACCACGCGCAGGCTGCCGACCCGCCGGGCCAGCGCCGCCAGCCGCAGCACCTTGGCCTCGCCGATCAGCGGGTAGGAGATGAGGATGTCGTCCAGCCCGGCATCGGCCATCACCTCCGCCTCGCCCAGCTTCTGGCAGGTGATGCCGCAGGCCCCGATGGCCATTTGCCGATGTGCGAACAGCGGCAGCTTGTGCGTCTTGATATGCGGACGCAGGCGCAGCCCGTGTTGGTCGGCGTAGCCCTGCATCTTCGCCAGATTGTGCTCGACCCGGTCCAGGTCGATCACCGGCACCGGCGTATCCAGGGCCTCGATGCGCATGTCTCAGCCCTCCGGCACTGCCGCGATGCAGTCGATCTCGACCAGGATGCCCAGGAGCTGGCAGCCGACAGTGGTGCGGGCTGGCGGGTTCTCCGGGAAGAACCGCTTGTACACCTCGTTGTATTCGGCAAACCGGGTCAGGTCGGACAGGTAGGCGCCAATCTCGCACCACGTCGCGCAGCGAGGCGCCGGCTCCCTCCAGGATCGTCTGCACGTTGCGCAGCGTCTGCTCCACCTGGGCGGCAAATCCGTCCGGCACGCGCCCGGTCGCGGGATCGGCCGGCCCCTGGCCGGAGACGAACACGAAGCCGTTCGCCACCACCGCATGCGAATACGGCCCCGCCGGCCGCGCCGCACCCTGCACCATGAACGCCTGCCGCATCGCGCGCCCTCCTGTCAGCCCGGCGACCTCACCCCGCGCGTGTGCGGTCCCGTCAACCCCCGCGCCTTGGAACCGCACCGGGCCGGCGCTAGGGTTGGCCGTGCGCCGTCAGAGCCGCACGCGAGGAACCGCCATGTCGCAGACCCACTATCCCGTCCGACCCGAAATCGCCGCCGCCGCCCGCGTGACCGAAGCGCAGTACCGCGCCGCCTATGATCGCGCCGCGCGCGACCCGGCTGCCTTCTGGGCCGAGGAATGCCGTCGCGTCGCCTGGATGCGACCGCCCACGAAAATCCTCTCCGGCGGCTTCTCGGGCGAGCATCGGGTGCGCTGGTTCGAGGACGGCACGCTGAACGTGACCGCAAGCTGCCTCGACCGGCATCTGGCCGGGCGCGGCGACCAGGCGGCGATCATCTGGGAGGGCGACGACCCCGCCCAGTCGCGCACGGTCACCTATCGCCAATTGCACGAACAGGTCTGCCGCCTCGCCAACGCGCTGAAGGGACTGGGCGTGCAGGGCGGCGACCGGGTGTGCATCTACATGCCGATGGTGGTCGAGGCGGCGGTGGCCATGCTGGCCTGTGCCCGGATCGGCGCCATCCATACCGTGGTGTTCGGCGGCTTCTCGCCGGAGAGCCTCGCCAATCGCATCCAGGACGCCGAGGCGAAGGTGCTGATCACCGCCGATGAAGCGCGCCGCGGCGGACGCCGCGTGCCGCTCAAGGCCAATGCCGACGAGGCTCTTCTCAAGTGTCCCACGATCAACGCCGTGGTCGTCGCCACCGTCACCGGCGGCAACGTGGCGATGCAGTCCGGGCGCGACCATCGCTACGAGAAGCTGGTCGCCGCCGCCTCAGCCGACTGCCCTCCTGCCGAAATGGGCGCCGAGGATCCGCTGTTCATCCTCTACACCTCCGGCAGCACCGGCAAGCCGAAGGGTGCCTTGCACACCTCGGCCGGCTATCTGGTCTGGGCCAGCTACACGCACGAGGCGGTGTTCGACTACCATCCGGGCGAGATCTACTGGTGCACCGCCGATGTCGGCTGGGTCACGGGCCACACCTATATCGTCTACGGCCCGCTCGCCAACGGGGCCACCACGCTGATGTTCGAAGGCGTCCCCAACTACCCCGATTCCGGCCGCTTCTGGCAGGTGGTGGACAAGCACAAGGTCAATATCTTCTACACCGCGCCCACCGCCATCCGCGCGCTGATGCGCGAGGGCGAGCAGCCTGTGCGTGCCAGCAGCCGCGCATCGCTGCGCGTGCTGGGCAGCGTGGGCGAGCCGATCAACCCGGAGGCCTGGCTCTGGTATCATCGCGTCGTCGGCGACGAGCGCTGCCCGATCGTCGATACCTGGTGGCAGACCGAGACCGGCGGCATCATGATCAGCCCGCTGCCGGGCGCGATCGCCACCAAGCCCGGCTCGGCCACGCTGCCGCTGCCCGGCATCGTGCCTGTGCTGGTCGATGCCGAGGGACATGAATTGCCTGGCGAGGCGGATGGGCTGCTGTGCATCGCCAAGCCCTGGCCCGGCATGATGCGCACGATCTATGGCGACCACGAGCGGTTCATACAGACCTATTTCTCCGCCTTCCCCGGCAAGTATTTCACCGGCGACGGCGCGCGGCGCGATGCCGACGGCTATTGGTGGATCACCGGGCGCGTGGACGACGTGATCAACGTCTCCGGCCACCGCATGGGCACGGCCGAGGTGGAGAGTGCGCTGGTCGCGCATCCGAAAGTCGCCGAGGCGGCCGTCGTCGGCTTCCCGCACGACATCAAGGGGCAGGGCATCTACGCCTATGTCACGGTGAAGGCGGGCGAGGCGACATCCGACGAATTGCGCGCCGAGCTGGTGGCCTGGGTGCGCCGCGAGATCGGCCCGATCGCCGCCCCCGACGCGATCCAGTGGGCGGCCGGCCTGCCGAAGACGCGCAGCGGCAAGATCATGCGCCGCATCCTGCGCAAGATCGCCGCGAACGAAACGGATTCGCTGGGCGACGTCTCGACTTTGGCCGATCCGTCGGTCGTGGAGGTGCTGGTGGCGGAACGGGCGGGAGCCGCCGAGGCTGCTCGGCCGTAAGGCCAGGCAATGACCGGCAAGGATGTTTGGCCGAGCCTGTCATTCGAGGAGTGGCGCGACACCTGTGCCACGCTGCACCTGTGGACGCAGGTGGTGGGAAAAGTGCGCCTCGCGCAGGCGCCACTTATCAACCACTGGTGGCAGGTGCCGCTCTATGTCACCTGCCGCGGCCTGACGACCTCACCCATTCCGTACGGCACACGCGCTTTCCAGATCGACTTCGATTTCATTAATCATCGCCTGCTGATCCAGACAAGCGACGGGGCCGCAGATTCATTGCCGTTGCAGCCGCAGAGCGTCGCCGCCTTTCATGTCATGGTCATGGACCGCCTGAGATCGCTGGGGCTCGACGTGAAAATCTGGACCACTCCGGTCGAGATCGCCAACCCGGTCCCGTTCGAGGCCGATCACGAGCATGGCGCCTACGATCCGGATTGCGCACAGCGGTTCTGGCGCATCCTCGTGCAGGCGGATCGGGTCTTCACGGCGTTCCGGGCACGGTTCCTGGGCAAGGTGAGCCCGGTGCATTTCTTTTGGGGCAGCTTCGATCTGGCGGTCACGCGCTTCTCGGGGCGCCCCGCGCCGCCGCGGCCTGGAGCCGATCGCGTGACACGGGAGGCCTATTCCCACGAGGTCAGCAGTTGCGGGTTCTGGCCGGGCGGCGCCGGCATGGAAAAGCCCGTCTTCTATTCGTATGCCTCTCCTCAACCGGCCGGTTTCGCCGAGGCGAAGATTCGTCCGGACGCAGCCCTCTATAGTCACGAGATCGGCGAGTTCATTCTGCCGGTACGATGACGTCCGGCGGGCGGCGGCGCCGGACGAGATGCTGTTGGATTTTCTCCAGGATACCTACGAAGCCGCCGCGACCCTCGGACATTGGGACCGCGTCGGTCTGGAACGCGCAGAAACATCATTCCGCAACTGAGCCGATACCAGCACCTGCCGCCGCCACGTCAGCCGAAGCCCTCCAGCACGATCTTCCCCCGCGATGTCCCGCTCTCGATCAGCGCGTGCGCGCGCCGCAGGTTCGCTGCATTGATCGCGCCGAACCGCTCGGCGAGGGTGCTGCGGATCACCCCGCCATCCACCAGCGCCGAGACTTCGGCCAGCAGCCGGTGCTGTTCGATCATGTCGGGCGTGGCGAAGACCGGGCGCGTGAACATCAGCTCCCAATGCAGCGAGACCGATTTGCGCTTGAGCAGGTTCACGTCGATCAAGCCCGGATCATCGATCAGCCCCACTTTTCCCTGCGGCGCCACCACCTCGCCAATCGCCGCCCAATGGCGGTCGGTATTCGTCGTCGAGAACACGACTTCCACCTGCGTCGCACCGATCGCGCGCAACTGCGCGGCAAGATCGCCGCTATGGTCGATCACGTCGTGCGCGCCGAGTGCGAGGCACCAATCGCGCGTCTCCGGCCGCGAGGCGGTGGCGATCACCCGTAATCCGGTCAGCCGCCGTGCCAACTGGATCGCCATGCTGCCCACGCCGCCGGCACCGCCGATCAGCAACAGCGACCCGGCATTCTGCGGCCTTCCGAGACGCACGCCGAGACGGTCGAACAGCATCTCCCAGGCGGTGATGGCGGTCAGCGGCAGCGCCGCCGTTTCGGCGAAGGACAGCGAAGCGGGTTTCGGCCCCGCGATGCGCTCATCGACCAGATGCAGCTCGCTGTTCGAGCCGGCACTGCCGATGTCGCCGGCATATAACACCGCGTCTCCCGGACGGAACAGCACGCAGTCCGGCCCAGTCGCCTCGACCACCCCCGCTGCGTCCCAGCCCAGCACTTTCGGTGTGCCGCCCGGATCGGCGCGCCTGCGCACCTTTGTATCGACCGGGTTGACGCTGACCGCGTGCACGCGCACCAGCAGGTCGCGGCCCGTCGCCACGGGGTCGGGCAGAGTCACATCCTGCAAGCGACGCGCATCCTCGATCGGCAGTGATTGCGTATAGGCGACGGCTTTCATGCACGTTCTCCTGATGCGAGCGCAGCCCCTCACCCAGCGCTCTCCCGCAGGGAGAGGGCTTTTCGCCTGCTCCCTCTCCCTTGGGGAGAGGGCCGGGGTAGGGGTGTCGCGATGGAACACCGGGCTCAATCCATATGCCATTGCAGCGGCAGCAGGATACGGGAACCCGCGTGCCAAGTCCATCTCGATCTTCATGATCGGCGCCATGTACTCGCTCCAGCGCGCGTTCACCGGATCGGCGCGCAGGGCAGCGATGCTGCGCTCCAGATCGTCGGTTTCGAACGTGCCGATCAGGGTCAGGCCGAGGCGAAAGATCGAATAGTTGCGGATCCCCGCAGCGCGCAGGGTCGTCAGCATCTCCGGCCAGATCTCGTCATGTCGGCGCTTGTATTCCTCCTCGTAGCCGGGCCGCACTTCCAGCACCCACGCATGATGGCTCATTCCAGCCACTCCCGCACTGCGTTGCGCATGGCGATCGTCTCCGTCAGCACATCGTCGTACAGCGTGTCCATGTAGTCCTGATGCACGTATTCCAGCGCCAGGTGGCCGTCGAATCCACCGTCGCGCAGGGCCGCCAGCTGGGCCGCGACGTTGATCGTACCCTGCGCCGCTTTCGCCTGCAGCGCACCTGGTCGGGCCTGACGCAGATGCACGTGCGCGGCGTACGGCGCCAACACGTCGATCTCGTCCTGTCGCCAGCCCATGCAGATGAAGTGCGCGTAGTCGAGCGTCAGCCGCAGCCCCGGCACGCGCTCCAGCAATTCCAAGGTCAGCGCGGGGCTCTCCAGATAGGAATGGACATGCGGCTCGACGGTCAGCGTCAGCCCGGCATCGGTGGCGAGCGGCAGCAATTCGGCAAGGCTCGCGGCAGACTGCGCCAGCGCCTCCGCTCGCCCCTGGCCCGGATTGCACACGCCGGGCAGCACGAAGACAGTAGGGATTCCGGCCAGCTTGCAGAACCGGACCACCTTCGCGAAATCCGCGCGGTTGGCGTGCAGGTGGCCCGGATCGGCCAGGTTGCGATCGGCGAGTGTGGCGCCAAACAGGTGGTAGAAACTGGGCACCGCGATGCCGAGTGCCGCGACATGTTCGGCGACACGCTCCGGATCTTTCAGCAGCGCCGCGCGATCCAGTGCCGGACCGTAGAAATAGCCGAGATCGAGCGCCTCGATGCCGAGCGCGCGGGCAATGCCGACCGCCTCCGCGAGCGTGCAGGCGCGCAGCGACCAGGAGGCGAGCGACAGGCGCATCGTCATATCGCCTCCATCCGTCCGCTGCGCGCGGAGCGGTACATCGCGTCCAGGGTCTCGACCGCGCGCTGCCCGACGATGCCAGGGGCCGCGTTGACTGTCTCGCGGCCAAGGCACAGATCGACCAGAACGCGCAGCGGCTCGATGCACTGATACGCGGTCTCGTGCTGCTCAAGCTCGATCATCGTGTCGGCGCCGTCGCGCCGCCGCACCTCGAGCCGCGCCCGCTCGATGTCGAGCAGCAGCATCCCCTCGGTGCCGAACAGGCGCAAATCGAGCTGGTAGCCGCATTGCTTCGGTACCGTCGATGCGCCCGAGACCGTGGCGGTCGCCCCGCCCTCCAGTTGCAGCACGGCGGCGTCGTAATAGTCCACGCCGGCCGGCGAGGCGCCTGTACCTGGCGAACACCCGCTCCGGTGCCAGATCGGTCACGCGAAACAGCAACCCCAGCGCGTGCGTGAGCTGCCCCCAGCCATAGCCGCCGGCACGCGCCGGATCGGCCCAGGTCGAAGCCGGCGGGCGGAACAGCGCGCCCGCAGTCTCGGCCAACGGTTCGCCGGCGAACAGATCGGCGGTCGGCGAAGCCATCTGCAACGTCGCATGCTCGATATGGCCGATCGCGCCGTCGGCCACGAGCGATCGGGCCTGTTCGGTGAAGGGGCGGAAATTCCAGCCATAGGCCACCAGGATCTCGCGCCGGGCCCGCCCAGCGGCGGCCACCAGATCGCGCGCGTCGGCGGCGCTGGTCGTCATCGGCTTCTCCACCAGCACGTGGCAGCCCGCCGCCAGTGCCGCGCTGGCGTGCTCGTGATGCAGGATGTGCGGCGAGGAGACCACGACACCGTCCAGCGGGACTTGCGCCAGCATCTCGCGGTAGTCCTCGAAGACGTGCGGGATGGCGAACGCGCGTTGCAGCTCCGCCCGCTCCGCCTCGCCCAGCCGTGTCGCCGCCACCACCTCGCAATCCGGATTGGCTTGCAGATGCGGAATATGGTTCACCGCCGCCCACCAACCGGCGCCGATGATGCCGATGCGCGCACGCGCCGTCATGCCGTCACTCCCATCGCCTCGACCGTGGTTCGATGCACGTTGCCCAGATGCCGCACCATCGCCGCCCGCGCCGCCGCCGCATCGCGGGCGCGCAGGGCGGCCACGATCCGCGCATGGTCCTCGTGCGAGCGGGCCAGCGCTCCGGGGAGTTCGGAGGCGATGCGCCGGTACTCGACGCCCAGCACATAGAGCGAGTGCGAGACGCGGATCAGGAACGGGTTGCCGGTCGCCTCCATGACGGTACGATGGAACTCCATGTCGGAGACGCGGAAGCCCAGCGGGTCGCGCAGCAGCTCGCGCTGCACCAGCAGCATCCGCTCCAGCCTGGCGATGTCGGCGTCGCTCATCAGCACGGCGGCCTGTGCCGCGATCCCGCCGTCGATCAGCACCCGCGCGTCGTGCAGCGCGCCGACATTGTCCTCATTCAGCGTGATCAGGAATTGCAGCGGCCCCAGCAGATCGCCGGCATCGAGCGAGGCGACGTACACGCCGCCGCCCTGCCGCGCCTTCAGCATCCCCAGGATTTGCAAGCCGCGCAGCGCCTCGCGCACGCTGGGGCGGCTCACCTGCAGCATCGCCGCCAGCTCGCGTTCTGGCGGCAATTGGTCACCCGGCTTGAGATTGCGCACGCGCACCATGTCGAACAGCTTTTTCGCCACCTGCTCGGCGACGGAGCTGCGCTCGATCGGCTCGAAGAGCTCCGTCTCGGCCACGCTCAGTCGCCCACCGCGCGCGTGCGCAACTGGTCCAGGCTGACGGCCAGGATCAGCACCACGCCGCGCGTGACGTCCTGCCAGAAGCTCGACACGTCCAGCAGCGTCAGCCCGTTCGCGAGCGTGCCCAGGATCAGCACCGCGATCACCGTGCCCCAGACGCTGCCGCGTCCGCCGTACAGGCTGGTGCCGCCCAGGATGATGGCGGCGATCACCGTCAGCAGATGCTGCCCCGCGGCATTCGGCGCCGCCGCCCCCAGCATTGCCGCGAGCACGATGCCGGCCACGGCACCGGACAGCGCGGAAAGCACGTACAGGGCGATCACCACGCGCTCGACCGGCACGCCGATCAGCCGTGCCGCTTCCGGATTGCCGCCCGAGGCATAGACGTAGCGGCCGAAGCGGGTGCGCGTCAGCATCACCCACAATGCGACGAAGGTCGCCAGCATCAGCAGCAGCGGCACCGGCACGCTGGCGATGCGGCCACCGCCGACCCAGTTGAATCCGGGCACCATCAGCGGCCGCGTCAGCCCGCCCGTCAGCACCAGGGCGATGCCGGAGATCACGCTCATGGTGCCGAGCGTCGCGATCAGCGGGTTGAGCCGGACCCGCATCGTCAGCCACCCGTTGATGAAGCCTGCGATGGCGGCGATGGCTGTCGCCGCCAGGGCCGCGAGCCAGACATGCAGCCCGCTTGCGTGCAGCAGCGCCACCAGCACGCCCACGAGGCCGGCGACCGCTGCCACCGACAGATCGAGCCCGCCGGCGATGATCAGCGGCGTGCCGGTCGCGGCCATCAGCCCGATGAAGGCGACATTGCCGCCGATCGACAGCATGTTGCGCAGGTTCAGGAAATACGGCGACAGCACGGAGAAGACGATGAGCAGCGCCACGTAGAACGCGAGCAGCAACACCACCCCGGCCCAGGAGCGTCCCAGCAGCGACGCGGTACGGCGCCGCGGGCCGGAGGCAAGACTGAGCTGGGCTGCAAGCGTCATGCCGCGAATGCCGGATCGCTCGTGGTGGCCGCCATCAGCTCCGCCGGACTGGCCCGGCCGTCGAAGCGGCGTGCCACCCGGCCGCGATCGAGTACCAGTGCGCGGTCGCTGATTCCCGCCACCTCCTCGACATCCGAGGACAGCACCAGCACGGCGAAGCCGCGTCCAGCCAGCGCGCGCATCTGGCGATAGATTTCGCGGCGCGCGCCCACATCCACGCCGCGCGTCGGCTCCTCCATGATCAGCAGCCGCACGCCCTCCACCAGCCAGCGCGCGATGCAGACTTTTTGCTGGTTCCCGCCTGAGAGCGTGCGCAAGCTCTGTTCCGGCCCGCTGGCACGGATACCGAGTGCGGCGATCCAGTGTCGCGCCTGTGACCGTCTCGGCGGCGCGCGAGACGAACGGGCCGCGCTCGTAGCGATCCTGGAACGGCAGGCAGATATTCTCGCGCACGGTGAGTTCGCCGATGATCCCCTGCCGCTTGCGCTCCGCGGCGACGAAGCCGATCCCGGCTTGCATGCCGGCGCGCGGCGAGCGAGGCCGGTACGACTGGCCGGCCAGCATGATTCGCGCGTCGCGCACCGCGCCGGTGCCGCCGTACAGCGCCCGCCCCAGCATCTCGACGCCCGAACCCACCAGCCCGAACACGCCGAAGATTTCGCCCGAGGCCACGGCAAAGCCGACATCATCGAGGGCGCCAGGCACGGACAGGTGCTCGACGGCCAGCACGTCCGCGCCGCGCGGGCCGGCGGGGCCGGCCTCGTACAGATCGCCCATGGCACCCCCCAGCATCGCGGACAGGATGTCCCCCTGGCTGGATGATGCCGTGACGAAGCTGCCCGCGTTGCGGCCGTCGCGCAGGACCACGATGCGGTCGGCGATCTCGAACACCTCGCGCAGATAGTGCGAGATATACACGACCGACACGCCCTGCGCCGTGAGCCTGCGGATGATGCGGAAGATCAGCCGCGCCTCCTGCTCGGTCAGCGCCGCGGTCGGCTCGTCCATCACCAGCACGCGGGCTTCGCCGGCAAGCGCGCGGGCGATCTCGACGATGCGCTGCTCGGCGACCGACAGGCGCTTCATCGGCGTCTCCGGCGTAATCGCCGCGAAGCCGAGCTGATCGAGCAGTGCGCGCGCCCGCTCCGCCATCACGGCATCGTCCACCATCCGCATCCCGAAGCGCCGCCGCATCGGCAGTTCGGGCAGGAAGATGTTCTCGGCCACGCTCATGTCCGGCAGCACGGAAATCTCCTGCGGCAACAGGCGGATTCCGGCGGCGATCGCCTCGGCGGGTGCCGCGAAGGCGACCGGCTCGCCGTCGATCGCGATGCGCCCCGCCTCGCGCGTGTAGAGGCCGGTCAGCACCTTCATCAACGTGGACTTGCCGGCGCCATTGGCGCCCAGCAGCGCCACGACCTCGCCGCGCTCGGCGGAAAAATCGACCCCGTCCAGCACCGCGACACCGCCGAAGGACTTGCGGATGCCGTGCATCGACAGGCGCGGCGCCGCGTTCACGGTCTCAATCGGTCGGGATCAGGTTGGTGAAGTCCTTCAGCTCCGGAGACTGTCGCAGCTCGGCCAGATAGGTCTTGAACGCGGCGTCGGGGAACCTGAAGTCGATGCCTTGATCCGTCGCACATGGCTGCTTCGGGTAGTATTTGCAGACATTCCCCTTCGTCACCATGACATGATGCACCAGCACCGCCGGCGGCACCGTCTTGCCGGCCAGCTGCATCAGGGCAATCGGGATCAGGTAGTTGCCGTAGCGTTCCGGGAAACGAGCCGACCGAGGCCACGAACCCGTCCTCCTTCGCGAGCGCCTCGGTCTCGTCCGCCCCCATGCCGACCGCGATCGCATCCGCCCCGCGCCCCGCCTGCTTGGTCGCGCGCAGCATCCCCAGCGTGGCCTGGTCGTTGATCGCCGTCAGCATGATCGCCGCACCCGGCGGGATGCGTCCGATCACGTTGGACATCTGCGAAAAGCTTTCCTGCAACGTGTTCTTGGTGTCGATCTTGATCACGTGCGCGGCATCGAAACCCGGCACCGAGCGGCGGAACCCCGCCTCCTCGCCGCCGGTGCGCATGGCCGGGATGGCGCCCGATTGCGGCAGCTCGCCCACCACCAGATAGCCGTGCCTCACGCGATCGGCGCCGAACTTGGCGGTCGCCGCCTGCGCCAGATAGGCGCCCGCCATGAAGCCCGCGCGCGGATTGTTGACGCCGAAGAACGTCGCACCCGGCATCGGAATGTCGATCGCCACGACCTTGGTGCCGGCGTCGTTCATCTTGGCCATGATCGTAGCACCGAACGCCGCGTCGGTCTGGAACTCGATCACGTAATCAACCTGCCGGCGCAGGAAGCTCTCCGCGTTCGCCAGCGCCGTGGCACCATCAAGATGGTTGTCGGCCACCACCAGCTCGACGCCGGCCGCCGCCGCGTTCTGCTTGATGCCGTCCTCGACCTTGATGCAGAAGGCGATGTCGCGCTGAAGATTGGCGAAGCCGATGACGAACTGCTTGCCATTATGCGGCTTGGTGACGGAAGCGGCGTCCTTGACCATCGCCCGCAGATCGTCGGCCGACAGCATCGACCCGTCGAAGTTTGCCGGATCGAAGCCGTGGAATTCCTCGGCCCACGCCCTCCGCCCGAGCAGCAGCGCCGATCCTGCCGCGGCACCCAGCAACGTGGCAGCCCGTCGCGTCAAGTGCGGCATCGTTCATCCTCCCCGCCTGGTCAGGCACATTGGCCTGACCAATTAGTCTCGTCGGCAGGCTAACGGATCGGGCAAGCAGATGCCAAGCGGGATCTCAATGGGCGGTGCCGCCCCAGTAGTGGCCGCCTCCGCCGAACAGCAGGATCAAGACGATGATCAGCAGGATCAGGCCGAGCCAGCCTCCGGTCCAGCCGCCGCTGACCGGCCCGCCCTGGGCGTAGCCGCCGTACCAGCCGCGCCGATATCCGGTATGGCCAAATCCACCGAGAGCCAGGATGATGAGCACGATCAGCAGGATCCACCACAACATAGGCCACCTCCACGTGCGACGCCGGGCGGCACGCCCGGACGCCGATGCAACGTGGCCGCACGTGGGCGGGTTTGCTGGGCGTGATCAGGGCTCCGTCACGCCCAGATGGTAGTTGCGGGTGAGCAACATGACCGCCACGATGACCAGCAGGAACACCGAGAGCCGCAGGCCGCCCCAGCCGCCGAGCGGATCCTCACCCCTGTTGTAGTTGCCATACCAGCCGCGCCGGTAGCCGGTATGGCCAAATCCGCCCATCGCCAAGACAAGCAGCAGAACCAGCACGATCCACCACATGGCCGAGGCCCGTCAGTAGGTCGCGCGGCCGCCTGACAGGTCGAACACGGCCCCGGTGCTGAACGAGGCCTCCTCGCTGGCCAGCCAGCAGATCATCGAGGCCATCTCGTCCACCGTGCCGAACCGGCCGACGGGAATCTTCGACAGCATGAAGTCGATATGCGCCTGCGTGATCTGGTCGAAGATCGGCGTGCGTACCGCGGCCGGAGTCACGCAATTCACCCGGATCTCCGTCTTGGCCAACTCCTTGCCGAGCGATTTGGTGAGGCCGATCACCGCCGCCTTGCTCGCAGAATAGGCGGAGGCGTTCGGATTGCCCTCCTTGCCGGCGATCGAGGCGATGTTGACGATGCGCCCGTATCCGGCCTTCTGCATGTGCGGCACCACCGCGCGGCAGCAGTAGAAGACACCATTCACGTTGACGTCCATCACCCGTTGCCAGTCGGCGATCGCATACTCCCAGGTGGTGGCGTTCGGCCCGGCTATGCCCGCCGAGTTGACCAGGATGTGGATGCCGCCCAGCGCCCGCGCCGTTTCGCCCGCCGCGCGCTGCACGGCATCCGGATCGGCCATGTCGAGCCGCTCGGCATGGGCGGCACCCGAGGCGACGGGGCTCGCGTCCCAGATGGCGACGCGCGCTCCCTCGGCCGCAAGGCGTGCCGCGACCGCGGCGCCGATGCCGGAGGCACCCCCGGTCACCACCGCATTCCGTCCCGCGAAACGTTGCCCTACCGTCATGCCGAGTCCCTTCGTCGTTACGGCGTCACGCGGACGCCTTTCCAGAACGCCACCCGGTCGCGGATATCCGCCGCCGCCGGCTTCGGATCGGGGTAGTACCACACCGCATCCGGGTTCGTCTCCCCGTCCACGGCGAGCGTGTAGTAGCTGGCGGTGCCCTTCCACGGGCAGATGCTGGTGTGGCTGCTCGGCCGCACATAGTCGCGCTTGAGCGAAGCTGCGGGGAAATACGCGTTTCCCTCCACCGTCACGATGTCCTCGCTCTCGGCGATCACCGCGCCGTTCCAGGTGGCCTTCATGGTATTGCTCCTGCTGTAAATGGGCCTCGAAGATGGGCCTGGATCATGCCGGCGACACCCAGGCCGCCCGAGATCATGATCTGCACGCCGATGCACAGCAGCAGGAACGCGGCGAGGCGCGCGATGATGCGCTGCGCCCCGGGCGAGAACCGTCGCGCCATCCAATCGGCCGACCAGTAGGTGAACCAGATCAGCGCCGCCATCGCCACCGCCGCCGCCGAGACGCCGGCATAGAAGACCAGCCGCGGCCCCCAGGACTTCGGGCCGTTCCGCGCCCAGAGCGATGGCCACCGCGATGGTGCCCGGCCCCGTGGTCATCGGCATGGTGATGGGAAAGAAGGCGCGGTCGGCCGCCAGCCGGCCGCTATCCGCGGCCTGGTCCTGCTTGCGCGCCTCCTTGACCTCGGGGCGCAGCAGCAATTCCAGCGACGACAGCAGCACCACCAGCCCGCCGCCCAGCCGCAGCGCCTCGATCGAGACGCCGAAGAAGCTCAGCACCAGGGCACCGCCCCAGAGTGCGCCCAGCATGACGCAGAGCGAATAGATGCCGACGCTGCGCACCACCCGCGCCCGTTCGGCGCGCGGCAGGCCGCGCAGCAGATCCTCGACGATGAACGCCATGCCCAGCGGGTTGACGATCGCCAGCAGCGCCGGGAAGGCCAGCAGGAAGGAATAGGCGGCGGTCACGTCGGCCGAGACCCAGGAATGCGATCGGTGCATGTCACGGTGGTCAACCGCCGTCAAGCAAGGCTTTCCGCCCAGCGTCACCAACCAAACGAAGCCGCCGGCTCCCCTCGCGTGGATTTTGCGGTACGATGCGGGGCAGACCAGAACCACCGATCTTCTTCCCCGGGGCCAATGCCATGCGCGTCAGCGAAATGAACTGGATGCAGACCGAGGAGTATTTGCGCGGCGACGATCGCTGCGTGCTCCCGCTGGGCAGCACGGAGCAGCACGCGCAATTGAGCCTGTCGGTGGACAGCATCCTCAGCGAGCGCGTGGCGGTGGAGGCCGCCGCTCCCCTCGGGGTGCCGGTGTTCCCGGTGCTTGCCTATGGCATCACGCCGTATTTCAGGGCCTATCCCGGCACGCTCACCTTGCGCGTCGAGACCTATCTTCGGGTTGTGCGCGACTTGCTGGACGGGCTGGCGGAGGCCGGGTTCCGGCGCATCACGCTGTGCAACGGCCACGGCGGCAATGCGCCCGCCGCTGGTCTCGCCGTGGAATGGGTCGCGGACCATCCGTCGTGTCGCGTGCGATTCCACAATTGGTGGAACGCGCCGCGCACCTGGGCGAAGGTGCAGGAGACCGACTCCGTCGCCTCGCACGCCTCCTGGATGGAGAACTTCCCCTGGACGCGCCTGCCCAATGTCGCCGCACCTGCGGGCGGCAAGCCGATGACCGATCTCGACACGCTGCGCCTGCTATCTCCGGCCGAGGTACGCAAGCGGCTGGGCGACGGCAATTTCGGCGGGCGATACCAGCGCAGCGACGAGGAGATGCTGGCGATCTGGGAGGTCGCCGTGGCCGAGACGCGGGCAGCTCCTGGAAGGTCCGTGGCAATGAGCGAGCCGCTGCTCATCTGGGGGGCGGGAGCCATCGGCGGCACGATCGGCGCGTATCTCGCGCGCGCCGGCCACGATGTCGTGCTGGTCGACCAGGTTGCTGAACACGTGGCGGCGATGCGCGAGCGCGGGCTTTCCATCGAGGGGCCGATCGAGACGTTCATCCAGCCCGTCGCCGCGGCGACACCCGGAGAGTTGACCGAACGCTACGGCCACGTCCTGCTCTGCGTGAAGGCGCAGCACACCGAAGCGGCCTCGCGGCAGATGCTGCCACATCTCGCCGAGGATGGGCATGTTGCCTCGTTCCAGAACGGCCTCAACGAATTCGTCATCGGGCGTGTCGTGGGCCTGCCGCGCGTGGTGGGCGCGTTCATCAATTTCGGCGCGGACTACCTGGAACCCGGGCGGATTCTGTATGGCGGCCGCGGCGCCTGCGTGCTGGGCGAACTGGACGGGATGATGACGCCGAGAGTGCAGGCGCTGCACAGGCTGCTGCGCGATTTCGAGCCTGATGCTACCGTGACGGACAATATTCTCGGCTATCTCTGGGGCAAGCTCGGCTATGGCGCGCTGCTGTTCGCGACCGCACTCACCGACGATTCCATCGCCGACGTGCTGGCCGACGCCAGCCTCCGCCCGGTGCTGACCCGGCTTGCGCGCGAGGTGATGGCGGTGGCAGGGGCGAAGCGTATCCGCGCGGAGGGATTCAACGGCTTCGACCCCGCCGCTTTCGTTCCGACCGCCAATGCGACGGCGGTCGGGGCGTCCATGGAGGCCATGGTCGCGCACAACCGCAAATCGGCGAAATCGCATAGCGGCATCTGGCGCGATCTCGCCGTGCGCAAGCGCAAGACCGAGGCGGAGGCCCAGCTCGGCCCGATCGTCGCGGAGGGCGCCGCCGTCGGCGTGCCCACGCCATGCACCGCACGCCTGCTGGCGATGATCCATGAGATCGAGGACGGGCGCCGACCACTGGCCCGCGCCAATCTGGCGGAGCTGGCGCAGGAAACCCTGGCCGGGGCGCGGTAGTGGACATTCGCTTCGCGGGCCGGACGGTGCTCGTCACCGGCGCCGGCCACGGCATCGGCCGCGGCATCGCGCACGCGTTTGCCGCACTCGACGCCCGCACTGTGGCGGCCGACCTCAACCAAGCCGGGCTGGAGCAGACGCGCGCCACCGCGCCGGGCGGCGGGCTGACGGTGCTCGCCTTCGATGTCGGCGAGCGTCAGGCGGCGCAGGCCGCCATCTCCTCCGTCGGTCCCGTGGATGTGCTGGTGCACAGCGCGGGTGGCGTGCGCGGGCAGGTGGGAAGGCCCGCCGAGACGGTGAGCGAGGCGGAGTGGCAGGACGTTCTCGCCGCCAACCTGACCGGCGCTTTCCTGATGGCCCAGGCGGTCATCCCCGGCATGAAGGCGGCCGGGCGCGGGCGGATCGTGACCATTTCGAGCGGCGCCGGCCTCGGTATCAGCCTCACCGGCATCCAGGCCTATGCGGCCGCCAAGGCAGGCGAGATCGGGCTGACCCGGCAGCTCGCGCACGAACTCGGCCCGTTCGGCATCACGGTGAACAGCGTCGCCCCCGGATTCGTGCGCTCCAACCCGACGACGGAGCGGCAGTGGGAGGCATACGGGCCGGAAGGCCAGCAGCGGCTGATCGAGGCGGTCGCGCTGCGCCGGCTGGGGACGGTTGCCGACATCGTCCATGCCGTCCTGTTCCTGGCCAGCGACTACGCCGGCTGGATTTCCGGCCAGACACTCAGCGTGGATGGCGGCAAATGAGCATCGCCGCAGCTTTGGCGTGGATCGAGGACCGGCACGCCCGCGTGCTGCAACACCTGATCGATTTCGCCGCGATCCCGAGCGTCAGCACCGATCCCGCCTATGCGGACGGGATCGCGCGCGCAGCGGCGTTCCTCGCGCGCCGTCTGACCGAGGCCGGGCTGGAACACGCCGCCGTGCGGCCGACGGCGGGGCATCCGGTGGTCACGGCCGACTGGCTGCACGCACCCGGCGCGCCGACCATCCTGATCTATGGTCACTACGACGTGCAGCCGCCCGATCCGCTGGAGAAATGGACGAGCCCGCCCTTCGTGCCGGAAATCCGTGACGGCCGCCTCTATGCGCGCGGTGTCTCCGACGACAAGGGCCCGCTGCTGGTGGCCGTGACCGCGCTGGAGGCGCTGCTCGCGACGGCAGGGCGGCTGCCGGTGAACGTCAAGCTGCTCGTCGAGGGCGAGGAGGAGATGGGCAGCGCGCATCTGGAGCCATTCGTCGCCGCCGAGGCGGCCGCACTGCGGGCCGATTTCGTGCTGTCGGCCGATGGTGCGATGTGGCGCGCCGATCTGCCCACGGTAACAGTTGCCAGCCGCGGCTTGTGCGCCCTGGACCTGACCGTGCGCGGTGCGGCGAAGGATCTCCACTCCGGGCGCCACGGTGGCGCTGTGGCCAATCCGTTGCAGGCGATTTGCCGCCTGCTCGCTTCGCTGCACCGCGACGATGGGGCGGTGGCGGTGTCCGGGTTCTATGATCGGGTGCGCACCCTTTCGCCAGCGGCGCGGGCGGAGATCGCCGCGATCCCGTTCGACGAGGCCGGCTACCTGCGCTCGCTCGGCGCCCGCGCCGGAGCCGGCGAGGCCGGCTGGTCACTGCTGGAACGCAACTGGGTCCGCCCGACGCTGGAGCTGAATGGATTGCAGGGCGGCTATGCCGGCCCCGGCACCAAGACGGTGATTCCTGCGGAGGCACACGCCAAGATCACGTGCCGGCTCGTCCCCGATCAGGATCCGACGGAGGTGCTGGAGCTGATCGAGCACCATTTGCGGCAGCATACGCCGGCGGGCGTGGCCTTGGAGGTCGAGAGGCATCGCGGCATGTCGCACCCCTACGCGATAGCCGAGAGCCATCGCGGATTGCGCCTGGCGATGGAGGTGCTGGGGGAGCTGTACGGCCGCCGGGCTTTGCCCGTCCGCATGGGCGCCACTATCCCGATCGGCGAAATCTTCGCCCGGCGGCTCGGCATCGACACGGTGTTCTTCTCGTTCTCCACGGCCGACGAAGATTACCACGCGCCGAACGAGTTCTTCCGGGTGCAACGATTGTGGGACGGCGTGCGCGCCTGGATCACCTATCTCGCGCGGTTGGGCGAGGCGGCCTGACCGCTACGCGGCGCCGGCGCCGATCCCGCAGATCAATCCAGCCTTGCCGATCGCCGCACTGACGACCAGGAACAGAACCTGGCCGGCGGTATCGGTCGTGATCTCCTCAATCGTGCGGCCGAAGAAATCGTTGATGGTGCCAAGCACCGCGCCCGCCGCGAGTTCGTCGCCCACCTTGCAGCGCGGCTTGAAGAAACCCGCCTCACGCGAGCGGACCCACACGAACCTGTCGAACTGATGCGGCGGCGGCATTTTGCGCGCGCCGCCCGGCAGCACGCCCAAGGCGCGCAGCACGTTCTCGGCACCGCCCAGCATCCGTTCCGCCGCCGCAGCGTCGTAGATGCCGGCGCCGCCGTCCTCGGCGATGATCGCAGGGATGCCGAGCCGGGACGCGGCGGCATAGGCAAGCCCCGAAACCGGCGCGTCGGAGCGTCGCTGCACCAGCAACGCCGGGGCGCCGAAGGCGTCCGCCATCGCGCGGCTGCGTCCGTCGAGTGCGGGATCACCGGTTTCCTCGTACATGGTGAACGCCACCAGCGCCTCGGGAATGTCGCCGCCATGCAGGTCGAGATAGGCATCGGCATGGCGCATCGCGCGCTCGACCAGATGGTGCGCCAGGCGCTCGCTGAAACTGCCCAGCGGCTTGCCGGGAAACACCCGGTTGAGGTTCAGATTGTCGATCGGTGAAACATAGGGTGTGCGCTCCCAGAACGCCGCCGGGTTCATCAGCGGAAGGCAGAGCACCTGGCCTCGCAGCTCCGAGGCATCAAGCTTCGCGGCAAGCTGCACGGCCGCGTCGATCGACGGGTATTCGGATCCGTGAATGCCTGACGTCACCAGCACGGCCGGTCCCGGATGCGCTCCATGTACGGCGATATAGGGCCAGTCCCACCCGGCCAGCAGCCCATCACCCCAGGCGACGTTGCCTTGCGCCTTCTGTCCCGGCGCGGGTGCCGGGACCAGTTCGAAGCGCCAGCCCTGCATCAACGTTCCTCCGAATGGCGGCAATGGGTTGGCCGACTGTCCGCTACCCGACCGGTACTTGACAAGTCGGGACGAACAACGCGACGCAGGGCGGTCATCTCATTGCAGACGGCCAGATGCCCTTCCCGCACGATCGTTCACGCCGAGCCGCACGGCCATGACCCGCTATGTGGCGGGCAGGCTGGGACAGCTCGTGCTCGTGCTGATCGGGGTCAGCATCGTGGTGTTCTTCACCATGCACGTGCTGCCCGGCGACGTCGCGACCCTGCTGCTGGGCGAGCGCGCGACAGCGCCCCAGCTCGCCGCCCTGCGCCACCAGCTTGGCCTCGATCAGCCGGTCTGGACGCAGTATCTCGACTTCGCCTCGCAGGCCCTGCGGGGCGATCTCGGCGTGTCGCTGCGCAGCAACCATCCGGCGCTCGCCGATGTGCTGACGGCGTTTCCGGTGACATTGCAGCTTTCGCTGACATCGCTGCTGATCGCGACGGTGATCGGCGTTCCGCTGGGCGTGCTGGCCGGAACCCGGCCGGGCGGTTCGCTGGATACCGTGGTCATGACCCTGACCCTGTTCGGAGTGTCCATGCCGATCTTCTGGCTTGGGCTGATGCTGCTGCTGCTGTTCGGCGCCGGGCTGGGCTGGCTGCCGATCGGCGGATTGATGCCGATCGGCCTCGACGTGCCGCGCGTGACCGGCATGACGGTGATCGACAGCCTGATCGCCGGCCGGCTCGATCTGCTGGCCGCCAGCGTGCGCTACCTGATCCTGCCGGCCGTGACGCTCGCGACGATCCCGCTCGCGATCGTCATCCGCATCACGCGGTCGGAGATCCTGGCGACCGCCAATCTCGACCACGTTCGCACGGCCCGTGCGAAAGGCATGAAGGAGCGGCGGGTCATCATCCGCCATATCCTGCGCAACGCGCTGATCCCGGTCGTGACCGTGATCGGCCTGCAAGCGGGCTTGCTGCTATCCGGCGCCGTGCTGACCGAGACGATCTTTTCCCTGCCCGGCCTGGGCCGGCTGATGGTGGACAGCATCCTGTCGCGCGACTACCCGGTGGTGCAGGCGGGCGCCCTGTTCATCGCCCTGGTGTTCGTGCTGGTGAACCTGCTGGTGGATCTCAGCTACGCGCTGCTCGATCCGCGGATCCGGCGCATTTGAGCCCGCCCCGGACATGAGCGGCCGCGCCATCGAGGTTGCGCCACTCGCCGCCCGACCGCCCGGCGTCGGCCGGGTGCTGCGCCGGACCACGGCGAAGGTCGGATTGGCGATCACGGTGCTGTTCCTGCTGCTGACGGTTGCGGCGCCGCTAGTGGCCCCGTACGATCCCTTCGACCAGGATCTGTCCAGCGCCCTTTCTCCGCCTGTCATCGGACATTGGTTCGGCACCGACCAGTACGGGCGGGACATGCTGAGCCGTGTGCTCTATGGCACGCGCACGGCATTGCTGGCGGTGGTCGTGGCGGACGGCCTGGCACTCGCGGCGGGATGCACGATGGGGCTGGTCGGCGGGTTCCTCGGTGGCCGCGCCGATGCCGTGGTGATGCGCGTGGTCGATGTGCTGTTGGCCTTTCCCTATCTGCTGCTGGCGCTGATTATCGTGGCAGCCCTGGGGCCCGGCCTCACCAACTCGATGATCGCCATCGGCATCGTCTACACGCCGCAATACGCGCGCCTGATCCGCGGACAGGTGCTGGCGGTTCGCCAGGCGGACTACGTGCGCGCGGCGCGCGCGGTGGGCGCCGGGCGGCTGCGCATCATGCTGCGTCACGTGCTGCCGAACAGCGTGACGCCGATCATGGTCATGGCCACGCTCCAGGCGGGATCGGTGATCGTCGAGACCGCCGGCCTGTCCTTCCTCGGTCTCGGCGCGCAACCGCCCTCGCCCGACTGGGGCGCGCTGCTGGCGGACGGGCAGAGCTATTTCCTGACCGCATGGTGGATCGCAACCTTTCCCGGTCTCGCGATCTTCGTGGTCGTGGTCGGCTTCAACCTGCTGGGCGATGCGCTGCGCGACCATTTCGACCCGCGCCGCAGGACATGAGCGCGCCGCTGCTGGAGGTGCGCGATCTGCGCGTCGAGTTCGCCACCGACGATGGCGTGCTTCCGGCGGTGGCGGGGCTGTCCTTCGCGGTGGACAGTCGCGAGACCCTGGTGATCGTGGGCAAGTCCGGCTCGGGCAAATCCGTCACCAGCCTCGCCATCATGGGCCTTGTGCCGCAGCCACCCGGCCGCATCACGGGCGGGGAAATCCTGCTGCGCACGCGCGACGGGACCGTGCGCGATCTGGCGCAAGCGGATGCCCGGACCATGCAGCGCCTTCGCGGCGCCGAGATCGCCATGATCTTTCAGGAGCCGATGACGGCACTCAATCCGGTCTATACGGTCGGCGAGCAGATCACCGAGACGCTGCGCCTGCACGAGGCGCTCAGCGCCCGCGCGGCGCGGACGCGCGCCGTCGAGATGCTGGCACTGCTGGCCATCCCCGAGCCGGCGCGACGGTTCGATGCCTACCCGCACCAACTCTCGGGCGGGATGCGGCAGCGGGCGATGATCGCCATGGCGCTGTCCTGCCGCCCGTCGCTGCTGATCGCAGACGAGCCGACGACCGCGCTGGATGTCACGGTGCAGGCGCAAATCCTCGAGCTCATCCGCAGCCTGCAACGCGAGTTGTCGATGGCGGTCATCTTCATTACGCACAATCTGGGCGTGGCCGCCGAGATCGCCGACAGGATTCTGGTGATGTATGCCGGTCAGGCGGTGGAGGCCGGCCCGGCCGGCGCCATCTTTCGCGAGACGCGCATGCCCTACACGATGGGGCTGCTGAACTCGGTCCCTCGCCTCGGCCTTGATCGCGATGCGGCGCCGCTGCGGGCGATTCCGGGTAACGTGCCCAACCTGGCACACCTGCCAGCCGGCTGCGTGTTCCACCCGCGCTGCGGCTACGCACGTCCCGCGCCGTGCATGGAGGGCCGGCCGCGACTGGAGCCGTGTGGCCCCGATCATGCGGTGCGCTGCGCCCGCTGGCGGGACATCGCGGCGGGGGCCGCATGACGGCCCTCCTCGAAGTCGAAGGCCTGGTTCGGCATTTCCCGACAAACGGCGGTCTGTTTGCGCGCGGCCGCCCGGTGCGGGCCGTGCAGGACGTCTCGTTCGACGTACGGCCCGGCGAGGTTCTGGGGCTGGTCGGGGAATCGGGATCGGGCAAGAGCACGATCGGCAATCTGGTCCTGCGGCTGGACGATCCGACCGCCGGGCGCATCCGCTTCGCGGGGCAGGACATCACGCGCGCCACAGAACGCGACCTCGCCGGCTTTCGCCGCCGGGCGCAACCGATCTTCCAGGATCCGGTCGGCTCGCTCGACCCGCGCATGACGATCGAGCAAATCATAAGCGAACCGCTGATCGTGCATCGCCTCGCCCGCGGCCGGGCCGCGCGGCGCGAGCGCGCGGCCGAACTCCTGCGCATGGTGGGATTGAGCGCCGATCACCGCTCGCGCCTGCCGCACCAATTCTCCGGCGGTCAGCGCCAGCGCATCGGCATCGCGCGCGCGCTCGCCGTGGAGCCGGAGCTGGTGGTGGCCGACGAGCCGGTCTCGGCGCTCGATGTCTCGATCCAGGCGCAGATCGTCAACCTGCTGCGCGATCTGCAACGACAACTCGGTCTCGCCATGATCTTCATCGCGCACGATCTGGCGGTCGTCGAGTACATTTCCGATCGCATCGCGGTGCTGTATCTCGGTCGGATCATGGAGATCGCCCCGGCGCGAGAGATCGTGCGGGCGCCGAAGCATCCCTATACCGAAGCGCTGCTCTCCGCCGTACCGGAACCGGACCCTGATCGCAGGCGGCAGCGGCAGGTCTTGCAGGGCGATTTGCCGAGCCCGATCGACCCGCCATCCGGCTGCGTATTCCGCACCCGCTGCCGCTACGCCGTCGCGGCCTGCGCCGCCGCGGTACCGCCGCTGCGACGGGTCGCCGCGGACCACGCGACCGCGTGCATCCGCGACGATATCCTGTAGCGCCTATTTCAGCGACACGTTCTCCATGTCGAAGAACATCTGCGTCGGGTTCAGCTGGAAGCCCTCGACGTTCTTGCGAGCGGCGCGGATTTGCAGCGTGGAGTTGATGAAGATCCACGGTGCGTCATCCAGCACGATGCGCTGCACCTGGCCGTAGAGCTGCGCCCGCTTGGCCTGATCGGAGACCACCAAGGCCTGGGCCAGCAGCTTCTCGACATCCGGGTTCTGGTAATGGGCCCAGTTGTTGATGGGAATATTCTTGGCGCCCCATAGGACGGCGAGGAAATTGTCCGGGTCGCCGTTGTCGCCGCTCCAGCCCTCCATCGACATCCCTTTGTACGTGCCGGCCCGGACCGTTGCCAGATAGCCGCCGATCTCCTCCTGCCGCACCTCTGCGTCGATGCCGACCTTCTTCAGGTAGCCCTGGATCGCCACCGCCAGATTGGCCCCGGCCGGATTATAGCCGCGCGGCGAATTGTAGGTCAGCAACTCCACCTTCAGCCCCGGCTGCACGCCGGCTTCGTGCAGCAATGACCGGGCCTTTGCCGGATCATAGGGGTAGCCTTTCAGACTCGCGTCGAATCCCCATTGCGCCGCGGGCAGCGGAGAGGTCATCGGCACCGCGAGACCGGCGAACAGCGCGCGGTCGATCGCCTTTTTGTCCACCGCGTAGTTGAGCGCCTGGCGCACCCGCTTGTCGTTGAACGGCGCCGCCTGCGTCGGCAGCGCCACGCCATCGACCGCAAGGCCCGGCTGGGTCAGGACAGTCACGGCCGGGTCGGATTTCAGCGCCGGGATGGCCTGGGTGCTGACGTCGCCGAGGATCTGGATTTCGTTGCGCTTCAACGCCAGCACCGCCGCCTGCGGATCCGGCAACTCCTTGAAGATGAGGTGGTCGATCTTCGGTTTCCCGCCCCAATACCCGGGATTCGCATCCAGCACGATTTCGTCGCGCTGACGCCACTCGTGCAGCACGAACGGGCCGCTGCCCACCGGATGGTTGCGGATGTCCTTGCCCCATTTCGCTGCGGCGGCCGGGCTGACCAGACCATTCCAGACCATCGCCAGGCTGGCCAGGAACGGCGCTGAAGGCTGCTTGAACTTGAACTCCACCGTATCGTCGTTCACCTGGCGATAGGACGCGAGCGCGCCGTAGGTGAAGTCCGTGTATCCCTCGACCGGGCCGGTGTTGTAGATGTATTGCGGGTTCGATTTGTTGAGCTGCCGATCGACGTTCCAGATGACCGCCTTGGCATCCAATGGCGTGCCATCGGTGAACTTCAGCCCGTGCCGGAGATGGAACGTGTAGGTCAGCCCGTCGGCCGAGACATCCCAGCTCTGGGCGACGCCCGGTACGACCTCTGTGGTGCCGGGCTTGTAGCGAACCAGGCTGTCGAAGATCGTCGACATGACGAAACCGGATGTGTTGTTCAGCACCGCTTCCGGATCGAACCCGGTCGGATCGGCGGCGATGCCCACGACCATCGTGGTGTCGGCGTGTGCGGCCGCGATGCCGGATGCCAGCAGCAGGCCCGCAACCCAGGCCACAAGCTTCGATCTCATCCAGACCTCCCGTGATCGGGCGCCCGCGCCGCGACGAGCCGGCCCTGCCAGACGCGGGAGCGTGCCCGGCCACCCGGCAAAGAGCAAGATGCGATCCGCGCGAACGCAGGACAAGCAGGCCCCGAAGTGCCGCGTCCCTGAAGCCTGCCTACAACAGCGATCCCTGCCGGCCATCCTGGCGCTTGCCGCCGGCCGCCCGCGCGGCGATGCGCCCGTCGGCGAAGGCGATGCGCAGCTCGCTGCCGGGCATAACCGAGGCGGCCGTGGTAAGCGGCGTGCCCGCGGCGTCGAACACGGCGGCGTAACCGCGCGCCAGCACCGCGTTCGGCGACAGCCCCTCGAGCTGCGCCGAGGCAGCGCCGAGCCGCGCCCGCGCCTCGCGCAGCCGCGCCGCGATCAGCGCGTCGGATAGCCGCGGCAACACCCGTGCCGCGAGTGCCGCGCGCCCCGCCATGGCGTGACGCCGCGCCGCCTGGAACTGCGCGCCGGCCAGCGCCAACGCGCTGCGGCGATGCGCGACCGCGTGCGGCACCGCCAAGGGCAGGCGCTGCGCCAGCGCCTCGACCCGCGCACGGGCCTGCCCCACCAGTCGCACCGGATCGGGCAGCGCCTGCGTCGCGTGCCGCAATGCCGCGCGCCTCCCTGCCAGCAGGTTGGGAAGTGCCAGGGCCAGCCGCTCCGCCCTGTCATCCACGCGCTGCCGCGCCGTGCCCAGCAGCCCCGGCAAATCCGGCAATCCGCGCGAGGCGCGTTCGAGATCGACGCGATCATGCCGCAGCACCGCCTGCACGCAGCTCGACAGCGAGGCCGCGAGCCGCGCCACCCCCGCCGCCAGTTCGGCGCGCGACGGCACCGCCAGCTCGGCCGCGGCGGTGGGAGTGGGCGCGCGGCGATCAGCGGCGTGGTCGACCAAGGTCGTATCGGTCTCGTGTCCCACCGCCGAGATCAGCGGGATCGGACTCTCGGCCGCCGCACGCACCACTGCCTCGTCGTTGAAGGCCATCAGATCTTCCAGGCTGCCGCCGCCGCGTGCCACGATCAGCACGTCCGGGCGCGGCACAATCCGCGCGAAGCCGCGTATCGCGGCGGCGATCTTCTCGGCCGCACCCTCGCCCTGCACCGGCACCGGCCAGAGCAGCACATGGCGCGGAAAGCGCCGCTCGATCGTGGTGCGGATGTCGTGCAGCACCGCACCGCTCTCGCTGGTGATGACGCCCACCACCCCCGGCAGCAGCGGCAGCGCGCGCTTGCGCGCGGCATCGAACAGGCCCTCGGCGAGCAGCCGCTGGCGCAGCCGCTCGATCGCGGCCAGCAGCGCCCCCTCGCCCGCGAACTCCAGCCGTTCGACCGTGAGCTGGTAGCTCGATCGGTCGCCATAGGCGGTGAGCCTGCCGGTGGCGATCACCTCGACGCCGTTCTCGGGGGAAAGGCCCAGGCGCGGCACCACCGATTTCCAGGCGACGCAGGCCAGCTTGCACTTCTCCTCCTTGAGCGAGAAATAGATGTGGCCGGACGCATAGGGCCGCGTCTCGGTGATCTCGCCGCGCACCCGCACGCGGCCGAACGCGCCCTCCAGCGTGCGGCGGACGGCGCCCGAGATTTCGGCCACCGAGTATTCGGGAATGTTGCTGACGGGCTTCGCGGGTTCGTCCATGCGCCGCAGCCTATGCTAAGCGGCTCCTTGCCGACAGTCGGGGGAACGGTGCGATGCGGGTGCTGGTGGTGGGCGCGGGCGCGCGGGAACACGCACTGTGCTGGGCGATCGCGGCCAGCCCAATGCTCACGAAGCTGTGGTGCGCACCGGGCAATCCGGGCACGGCACAGCTCGCCGAGAACGTGGCGATTGCAGCCACGGATATCGCGGGCCTGGCCCGCTTCGCGGCCGAGAACGAGGTCGATCTGGTCGTCCCGGGGCCGGAGGCGCCACTGGTGGTGGGCCTCGCCGACGTACTGGGAGAGTCGGGGATTGCCTGCTGCGGTCCCTCGGCGGCGGCGGCACGGCTCGAGGGCAGCAAGAGCTTCTGCAAGGAGATCTGCGACGCGGCCGGCATTCCCACCGCATTGTGGGAGCGCTTCGACGACCCGGTGGCGGCGCGCGATTTCGTGCGGCGACGGGGTGCCCCCATCGTGGTCAAGGCGGACGGGCTGGCTGCCGGAAAGGGCGTGGTCGTGGCCAGCTCCGTGGCCGAGGCAGAGCGCGCCATCGCCGAGTTCATGGAAAAGCGGCGGCTGGGCGAGGCCGGCGCCAGCGTCGTGATCGAGGAGGTGATGGAGGGTCCGGAGGTCAGCCTGTTCGCCCTGTGCGACGGCAGCAACGCGATCCTGCTGGGTGCAGCCGCCGACTACAAGCGGGTGGGCGACGGCGATATCGGGCCGAATACCGGCGGCATGGGCGCCTACTCGCCTCCTCCCGCGCTGACCCCCGCGCTGGAGGAAGCGGCGATGCGGCAGATCGTCCGCCCCGCCGTGGCCGAACTGGCCCGGCGCGGCACGCCGTTCCGGGGCGTCTTGTTCGCGGGATTGATGCTGACCGCCGAGGGCGCGAAACTGGTCGAGTTCAACGTGCGGCTAGGCGATCCCGAGACACAATGCCTGCTGCCGCGCCTGCAATCGGATCTGCTGCCCGCCTTGCAGGCCGCGTGCGACGGCGCGCTTGATGCGTTCTCGCTGCGCTTTCGGCCCGATGCGTCGGTCGCGGTGGTGCTGGCGGCCGACGGCTATCCGGGGACGACGATCCCCGGGGCGGCGATCGGTGCTCTGGCGGCGGCCGAAGCGGTACCGGGCGCATTCGTGTTCCAGGCGGCGACGAAGATGCAGGCGGGCGCGCTCGTGGCCGATGGCGGGCGGGTGCTGACCGTGGGCGCGGTGGGCGAGACGCTGCGCGCGGCGCGCGAGGCGGCGTATCGGGCGGTGCAGGCGGTGGATTTTCCCGGCGGGTTCTACCGGCGAGATATCGGGGCGCGGGCTGTGCCGGTGTGAGTGCGATCCTGCGCTTCTATCGCGGCGGACAGGACGCGCGGGCACGCACGCTGGAAGAAATCCTGGACTGGAACGACGCGCGGCTGGAGTCGGTGCATGACTACATCCAGTGGCTGTTCCCGCTGCCCGAGCCAAGCGCGTTCAACCCCGATGCGCCATTGCTCGCCCAGGAGGACATCGCGGCGTTTCGGGCGGATGAGAGGCTGCGAGACCGGCTGCGGACGGCCTGGCGGCGGATGCTGCGGTTCTACGGCCTGCCGGTGCCAAAGGGAAAGCTGCCGGCCGCCGGTTGGCTCACGCCGGGAAACCACAATTTCCTGCGGATCACGCGCATCCTGCGCTGCTTGCGTCTGCTCGGGCTGGAGACAGAGGCGCGCGATATGCTGGACCAGCTTGAGGCGCTGTACGCGGCGGGCGCCGCGTCCGTAATCGGCGCGCGCACTTTGGAGTTTTGGCGCGAGGCCGAGCGTTCTGCCGGCAGATAGCTTGGCGTCGATCATCGGCAACGGTTATGGGGCCGCGCGTCTCGCGCTGCGGGTGCTGCGGCAGGTGGACGGGGCTGGCAAGCCTCGATTAACTCGGGAAGGAAAGTCCTTACTTTCTGCCCGTGATCACCAGCAGGCTGACCAGCAAGGCCCAGACGACGATCCCGCAGGCGGTTCGAACGGCTCTCGGGCTGCGCCCCGGCGACGCGCTCGCCTATGTCATCGAGGACGGTCGCGCCGTGCTGACGCGCTTCGACGACAGCGCCCGGCGCGAGGATCCGTTTGCCACATTTTCGGAATGGAGCAGCGCCGCCGACGCCGAGGCTTATGAGAAGCTGTGACGTCTGGGACGTCGTCAAGGTGCCGTTTCCGTACACCAACCGCCCGGTGCAGCAGCATCGCCCGGCGCTGGTCATCGCCCAGCACAAGGAGGCGGGCTCTCCGGCTTTGGCCTGGGTTCTGATGATCACGAGTGCCGCTCACCGGCGCTGGACCGGCGATATCGAGATTTCGGACCTGGCTACGGCGGGACTGCCCGCAGCCTCGATCGTGCGCAGCGCCAAGATCGCCACCATTGAAGCGCTCGATGCTGAACCGATCGGCCATCTCCCGGTGTCGGGGCGCATGGCGGTTCGGCTCCAAGTCGCCAGCCTGCTTGCCCCGATGCTGGGGACCGAAGGTAGCCGTGAAGCACGATTTCAAGGGCCACCTTGAGGACAGGAACGGGCTATTCTGTCGATCATTGGGGGCGATTGCCGCGCCTGCTGTTTCGCGCCGGGCCTTTGCTCACGACAGTAGCAATGGTGGTGTGGACTTTCGGCGCAGCTGCTGCTTGGGGCCAACACTATGACAATACGGCAAGCCGCCCCCGCTAGCCCCGCCGCAGCCGCCCCCATATAAGGGCGGCGCCATGCCCACCCCCTTCATCAAGATGCACGGCTGCGGCAACGACTTCGTCGTGCTGGACGAGCGCGCGGCGCCGCTCGGGCTGACCGCCGCCCGCGCCGCGGCGATTGCAGACCGCCGCACCGGCATCGGCTGCGACCAGTTCATCGTCATCGAACCGCCCTTGCCCGGCAGCGCGGCCGACGTCTTCATGCGCATCCGCAACCCCGATGGAGCCGAGGCCGGGGCCTGCGGCAACGCCACGCGCTGCGTCGCCGACCTGCTGGCGGCGGAGACAGGGCGGCGCCACGTGGTGATCCAGACGGCGGCCGGTCCCCTGCCCTCGGATACTCGGGGCGGACGGGCGGATCAGCGTCGATATGGGGCCGGCGCGGCTGGACTGGCGCGACGTGCCGCTGGCGCGCCCCGCCGACACGCTGCACCTGCCCCTCGCACTCGGCCCGGTATCGGACCCGGCGGCGCTGTCGATGGGCAATCCGCACGCGACCTTCTTCGTGACGGATGTCGAGACCCTTCCGGCCGAAAGCCTCGGCCCCGAGCTGGAGCATGACCTGATCTTTCCCGAGCGCGCCAATATCGGCTTCGCGCAGGTTCTCGGCCCCGACCGCATCCGCCTGCGCGTCTGGGAACGCGGCGCCGGTCTCACGCGCGCCTGCGGGTCGGGCGCCTGTGCCGCCCTGGTCAACGCGGCACGGCGCGGCCTCGCTTCCCGCAGCGCCACCGTGCTGGTGGACGGCGGCGCGCTGGATATCGCCTGGCGCGAGGACGGCCATGTACTAATGACCGGCCCGGTCGCGGTGGCGTTTCGCGGCACGCTCGACCTCTCGGCCTATCCGGCATGAGTGCGGACATCCTCACCTTCGGCTGCCGGCTCAATGCCTATGAGAGCGAGGTGATCCGCGGCCACGCCGCGCACCTCGCGGATACCGTGATCGTCAACACCTGCGCCGTCACCGCCGAAGCCGAGCGGCAGGCCCGCCAGGCGATCCGCCGCGCGCACCGCGAACGGCCGGACGCCGCCATCGTCGTCACCGGCTGCGCGGCACAGATCGCGCCGGATCGCTGGGCTTCGCTGCCCGGCGTCACCCGCGTCCTCGGCAATGTCGAGAAGCTGCGCCGCGAATCCTGGACGGCCGAGGCACCATCGGCGGTATCGGACATCATGGCGGCGCGCGAGACGGCGGCGCATCTGGTGACGGATTTCGCCGGCCGCAGCCGCGCCTTCGTGCAGGTGCAGCAGGGCTGCGACCATCGCTGCACTTTCTGCGTCATCCCGTACGGCCGCGGGCCGTCGCGCAGCGTACCGGTGGGTGCCGTGGTGGCACAGGCGCGCGCCCTGGTCGAAGCCGGGTATGCCGAGATCGTGCTGACCGGCGTGGACATCACCAGCTACGGCCCGGACCTGCCGGGCCGCCCGACGCTGGGCCAACTTGTGCGCCGGCTGCTCGCGCTGGCGCCGGAGCTGAGGCGGCTGCGGCTGTCATCCCTCGATCCGGTGGAGATCGACCGCGACCTGTGGCGATTGCTCGCCGATGAGCCTCGGCTCCTGCCGCACCTGCATCTGTCGGTGCAGGCCGGCTCGGACCTGATCCTGAAGCGCATGGCGCGGCGGCACCTGCGCGCCGACGCGCTGGCGGCGATCGGGCGCGCCCGTGCGCTGCGGCCCGGCATCGGCATCGGCGCCGATCTGATCGCGGGCTTTCCCACCGAGACCGAGGCGCTGTTCCGGCAGACGCTCGATTTCGTGACCGAAGCGGCGATCCCGTATCTGCACGTGTTTCCGTACAGCGAGCGGCCGGGCACCCCAGCTTCGCGGATGCCGGCGGTGCCGATCGCAGCCCGGCGTGAGCGCGCGGCGCGGCTGCGCGAGGCTGGACGCGAGCAAGCGGCCCGGTTCCACGCCGGGCTGGTGGGGCGTACGGCCGAGGTACTGACCGAAGCCGACGGGCGCGGCCATACGGAGCACTTCGCGCCGGTGCGCCTCGCCGCTGGGCCGGGCAAGGTGCTGCGCGCACGCCTCGTCGCCGTCAACGACGACGGATTGCTGGCGGAACCGGCCTGATGGCTTTGGGTTTTCTCTCGCGTCTCAAGCAAGGCCTCACCCGCAGCACCGCGAAGCTGACCGAGGGGCTCTCCGCCGTCGTCACGCGCCGGCGCCTTGACGACGCGGCGCTGGAGGAGCTGGAGGATCTGCTGATCGGTGCCGATCTCGGGACCGAGGTGGCAAAGCGGGTGATCGCCAGGTTCCGCAGCAGCCGCTTCGGCCGCGAAGTCAGCGACGAGGAGGTGCGCACCGCGCTCGCCGAGGAAATCGCGGCCGTGTTGGCCCCGGTGGCCGTGCCGCTGACGCTCGATCCCGCGCGCCGCCCGCATGTGGTGCTGGTGGTGGGCGTCAACGGCACCGGCAAGACCACGACGATCGGCAAGCTCGCGCAGCAATATCGCGAGCAGGGGCTTCGCCCGGTGCTGGTTGCGGGCGACACGTTCCGCGCGGCGGCGGTCGAGCAGTTGCAGGTCTGGGGAAGCCGCACCGGCGCCGAGGTGATCGCAGGCCCTCCCGACGCGGATGCCGCCGGCCTCGCCTTCGACGCACTGAAGCGCGCGCAGGCGGAGGCGGCGGACGTGCTGCTGATCGACACCGCCGGGCGCCTGCACAACAAGGCGGCCCTGATGGACGAGCTGGCCAAGATCATCCGCGTGCTCAGGAAGCAGGACACGACCGCACCGCATTCGGTGCTGCTGGTGCTGGACGCCACGACCGGACAGAACGCGATCACGCAAGTCGATGTGTTCCGCGAGATGGTGGCGGTGACGGGGCTGGTCGTGACCAAGCTGGACGGCAGCGCCCGCGGCGGCATCGTGGTGGCGCTGGCCGAGGAGTTCGGGCTGCCGGTGCATGCAGTTGGGGTAGGCGAGCAAGCCGCGGATTTGCGGCCGTTCGACGCGATGGAGTTCGCCCGAGGATTGGTGGGAACCGCCTGAGCCGCACGGTCCGCTATCCTGGCCGATCGGCCAGCCTGCTGCCCTCTCTGGCAGCATCAGCCGCGTTGCCTATGGCGGCTGCTCTCGGCCCGCGGGCCGGACGATAGTCTCCACCGCGACGAAGCGCCCGTCCGCGTCCATCCACTGCAGGATGCCCGTGCTGATGGCGAAGGTGGCGCCATGCAGCCGCAGCGAGCCGGCCTCCTCGCGCGCCGCGATCCACGGGAAGCCACGCAGATTTTCCAGCGACAGCCGCACTGCCTCGTGCTCGCATGCGGTCTGCACCGCGTCGCTGGCGGGATCCGGTTCCGGCAGGCAGGCCAGCACGCGGCTGCGCGCGCGCCGCGCCACCTGCATCCACGGCCCCACGAAATCGGTGGGCACCGCGCCGCCTTCCAGCAGGAAGCGGATGCCACCGCACTGGCCGTGGCCCAGCACGATCAAATCCGGGATCTCCAGCGACACCACGCCGAACTCCAGTGCCGCGCTGGTGCCGTGCGAACGGCCGTCCGGCTCGTACGGAGGCACCAGATTGGCGACGTTGCGGACGATCAGGAGCTCGCCGGGTGCGGCGTCGAAGATCATCGCGGGATCGACACGGCTATCCACGCACGCCAGGACCAGCGCGTGCGGCCGCTGGCCCTCGCGGGCGAGCTCCTGCATCAGCGCGCGGCGTTGCGGCCAGACGTGCTCGCGGAACCGGCGGTAGCCGGGCAGCAGGCTTTCCATCGCGTCAGCCCCTCGCACGCAACTCGGCGATGGTCGCACGCGTCGTGATTTGTTCGGGGTCGGTGCGGAGTGCCACGATCGCCGGCTTGCCGCTCGCGACCGCGCGCTGGAACGCCGGCGCGAACTCCTCGGTGCGAGTCACGGTCTCGCCATGCGCGCCATACGCTTCCGCCAGGCGCGCGAAATCCGGGTTGGTCAGTTGCGTGCCGCTGATACGGCCGGGATAGGCGCGCTCCTGGTACATGCGGATGGTACCGTACATGCCATTGTCGAACACCAGGATGATGGGTGCCGCATCGTGATGGATCGCGGTCGCGATCTCCTGTCCGGTCATCAGGAAGCCGCCATCGCCCACGAACGCCACCGCCTGCCGGCCGGGATACAGGATAGATGCCGCCACCGCCGCCGGCACCGCATAGCCCATCGCACCGCAAGTCGGGCCAATGAAACGCTGGCGGTCCGAGACATGCATGAACCGGGTCGGCCAGGTGGCGAAATTGCCGGCGTCGGTGGTCAGCACCGCGTCGGGCGTCAGCATGTCCTGCAACTGGTGCATCACACGCGCGACGTTGAGCGGCCCCGGATAGTCCAGCGCCCGCGCCTGCTCCAGCCGCAGCAGCCGCAGCCGCCGGGTCCAGTCGCGCCACGGCACGTCACCCGGTTCCCACGACGCCGCCGCGTGGGCGAAGGCATTGACGTCGGAGACGATGCCCAGCGCCGGACGGAACACGCGGCCGATCTCGGCGCGGTCGGGATAGACATGCACGAGCCGCGCCGTGCTCGGCGGGTCGAACAGCGCGTAGCCCTGCGTCGTCGCCTCGGGCAGCCGCGTGCCGATTGCCAGCACCAGATCGGCCTCGCGCGCGGCGGCGACCAGCCCCGGATCGGCACCGACGCCCAGATCGCCCACGTAATTTTCCCGCGTGCCGTCATACAGCGCCTGCCGTCGGAAGCCCACGGCAACCGGCAGATCATGCGCCGCGAGAAACGTGCCGATCGCCGCTCTCCCGGCCTCCGTCCAGCCGCCCCCGCCCAGGATCGCCAGCGGCCGCCGCGCCCCGCCCAGCATCTGCCGCAGCCGCGCCATCGCTGTCGTATCAGGATGCGCGCGGCTGACGGGCGCGGGCGCGATGTCGGGGACGCCGTAAGCGGCGGCCTGCATCTCCTCCGACAGCGCGATCACCACCGGTCCCGGCCGGCCAGAGGTGGCGACATCGATCGCGTGCGCGACAATCTCGGGGATGCGCCGCCCGTCGTCGATCTGCGTCACCCATTTGGCGAGGCCGCCGAACATGCGGCGATAGTCGATTTCCTGGAAACTCTCGCGATCGGTCTCGCCCGCCGGGATCTGGCCCACGAACAGCAGCAGCGGCGTGGAGTCCTGCTGCGCGATATGCACGCCGATCGAGCCATGGCAGGCGCCCGGCCCGCGCGTGACGAAGGCCGCAGCCGGCCGGCCGGTGAGCTTGCCCACGGCTTCCGCCATGTCCACCGCCCCCGCCTCGAACCGGCAGGTGACAAGGCGGATGCGGTCCTGCACGGCAAACAGCCCGTCGAGCACCGGCAGGAAGCTCTCGCCCGGAACACAGAAGGCGTGCGTGATGCCGTGCCCCACCAGCGCGTCGGCGAGGATGCGGCCGCCAGGGCGGAGCTGGGGTTCTGTCACGGTGCGGCGTTCCTGCATGGTGGGGCGTCGCGACCACTGGTAGCGCGGCGCCCGGAAACGCGAAACCCGATCCCGTGGGCCCCAGGGCCGGCAGCAAAGCCCATGCGGCACTCCGGGCCGGCTCCGCCCGGAGCCGGCCCGGCGCCCTCAATGGTTCCGGGTCATCACCAGGCCCGCTCCCGCCTCGGAGGTATCGTACGGCGCGCCGTTGCCATTGTTGTTCGACAAGGTTGCGTTCGTGGCCTGCTGGACCGAGAAGGCGGGCTTGTTCTGATCGCCCATCTTGACGCTGTTCGACTCCACCAGGATCGAGTGACCAGCCCCACGATACGAGCTGATCGGCTGAAGGAGGACGCCATATGCGAACTCGCCGGATACGACGTTGTTCGTCATCCGCGAGTTGATCACGCCGCCGAACATGCCGATCCCGATTCCGTCGGTGTTGACGGTGTTATGGTCGAATACTGCGCCGGTCACATTGCCAAAGGCCCGGATGCCGATACCCTGCACCTGACCGATGACGGTGACGATATTGCCCTGCACCAGAAATGGCCCGGTCGGCGTGCGGGCGCATTTCGAGTACCAAGGCGGGCATCCGATCAGCACGTCGCCGTCGGTGATCGTATTCCCCTGCCCTGCCTGAAGGCCGCCGATGGTCACGTTGGCGGTGTCGTCGCTCACGTCGATCTCGTCCCAGGTTTTGCCGGGCCTGTTGTCCATCGCGTCCACCGCGAACCGCGAACCCTGGAGCGTGATGTTGTGCGCCGTGTTGTGCGGAGCAGGCAGCTCAGGAAGACCCTGCACGAAAAACCCGGAGTGGCGGTTGTTGTGCGAGTTGAGCCCAGCGACCGCGATATCCGAGCCGTGGATCGTGGCACCATCCACCGCGTCCCGAGCCTCGACGTTCGTCACGTTCAGACCCGACGCATTGGTCGCGTCCCTGTAGACGCCGCCCTGCACCGACGAGCGCCCGGCCAGTCGTGGCATTCACGGGCGCGGCTTTCACCAGATCGCCATCGAGAGTGAGATTGCTGATCGTGAAGCCCGATCCGTGGTAGTTGACCCTCGCCACGCCAACCGTCAGCACGTCGATCGCATGCGGGTGCATGGCCTTGAGGATCGTCTGTCCGGCCCCGGCGCCGATCAGGGTCGTGCCAGAAACGGTCATGACCAACCCCGATCTGAGCAGGCACGTTCCGGCCGCGATCTTGATGGTCCCGCCATTCGCCAGGAGCCCGTTGATCGCAAGCGACTGGTCACCCGCGCCGCAGGTATAGACCGGCCGCTGAACGCTGAATGGGTTGGCTGCAGGAGGCGCCGCCTGGGCGAAAGCGGATGATGCCACCAGCAGGGTAGTCGGGAGCAAGACTTTGGATACCACCAGTCAATCCTCCAAAAAGTATTACCCGGCGCTGCCGAGAGTCGCAGCGATCGGCTTGACGATGCGGCGCGCATATTACAGCTCACGAAAACGTGTCAAGCGTCACCATCTGATTTAATGGAGAATTGAGCCGCTTTTCACTGTTTGTACTCACCTGCCTTACGCCGTTCTTTTGCCGAGAGGTCCGGCGGAATGGGCGAACCGGCTTACTCCGGAGAGGCTGGCGGGGGTTCCGCGTTGGGCGTTAGAGTGCGCGCCAGAACGCGACGGGTTCGAAAGAAAGGGTGCCGGAATAGATGCGTGCCATCTACGTCATGATCAAATGCGAGATGGGTCAGGCCTATCGCGTGGCGCAGGAAGCCGCCGACACGATCGAGGAGCTGTCAGAACTGCACTCGACCTCTGGTCAATATGATCTGCTGGGCAAGTTCTATCTGGAGCCGGAGCAGGACACCGGATTGTTCGTGACGGAGAAGGTGCAAAGCCTGCCCGGCGTAAAGGACACCTACACGCTGATCACGTTCAATGCGTTCGTGGGCGGCAAGGGGTGATGCCTTGGCCGCGCTACAGAACGCATTTTGCGGGTAAATTGATCCCTCTGAACGCGGCTCTGTTCCGACGGCGGCAGAAGCGAATGGCTGTGTCCCGCAAATGGGATCATTGCGTCCAGAATAACCTGTGCACCCACTGCTTCGTGTATCGCAACGGGATGCAGGAGCGGGCTCACAAGCAGCTTGCTCAGAAAATCCGGGCGGCGCTGCCGGCCGTTCCCGACCAAAAGGGCAGTCTCGGAGATACGCAGATCGGCGGTCTCCGCGACGGTAGGGCGATCGGCCATGTGGCTCGCATTCACCACGCCGCCGTCATCGCGAGGAGCGAAGCGGCGTGGCAATCCAGGTTCGCCGCACCGCGCCTGCCGCCTGGATCGCCGCGCCGCCAAGAGGGTCAGACGCATGCGTCCGACCGCGATGACGAGACCTGCGAGATCGGAGCCGTCGGTTACGGAACGGCGGCGTGAATAACGGCTGCCGAACCGAGCCGCCATCCTTCAATACCCCAACGCCACCCCGTCCTTGCGCGGATCGGACCCGCCCATCAGCACGCCGCGCGCACGGTCGATCAGGATCGCCTGCCCGCCGCCATGCGGCATCACCACGCGCTCGATCGTGTGCCCCAGCCGCGCCAGGCGGTCGATCACCTCGGACGGAATGCCACGCTCCACTTCCACGACGTCCTCAAATGCGAAGCAGCGCGGCAGATCGATGGCCGCCTGCACGTCCAATCCGTACTCGAAATGGTTGGCCAGGAACAGCGACTGCCCCATCGGCTGAAAATGCCCGCCCATCACGCCATAAGGCATGATCGCCTCGCCATCGCGCGTGACCATGCCCGGGATGATGGTGTGCATCGGCCGCTTGCGGGGTGCGATGCAGTTCGGGTGCCCTCGCTGCAGGCGGAAGCCGAGGCCGCGATTCTGCAACATCACCCCCGAGCGCTCGGCAAGAATGCCGGAGCCGAACGACTGGAACAGCGAGTTGATGAGGCTGCACGCATTGCCGTCGCGATCCACCACCGAAAGGGTCACCGTGTCGCCATGCGGCGGATACGCCAGCTCCCCCGGCGGCGGCAGACAGCGCATCGCCGCGTCATCACGGATCAGCGCGCGCAACCCGTCCAGATAGGCGGCGCTGGTCAGATGCGCCACCGGCACCTCCGCCTGCGCCGGGTCGGCGAGAAACGCATCGCGGTCGCGATACACCAGCCGCGCCGCCTCCAGGTGACGGTGCAGCCGCAGCGGATCGAGCGGTCCGCCGTCGGGCGTCTCCCAGCCGCCCAGGATGCCCAGCAGCATCAGCACGAGCAGCCCTTGCCCATTCGGCGGCGTCTGCCACACTTCCAGCCCGCGCCATGTGGTGCGAATCGGCTCGACGAAGGCGGCACTCGTGCGTCCTTCGGCGAAGTCCTCCTCAGTGTGCAGGCCGCCCCGGGCGCGCAGGGTCGCCACCATGTCGGCGGCGATCGCTCCTTCGTAGAATGCGCGCGCGCCGTCGCGGGCGATGGCGCGCAGCGTCGCGCCGAGCTGCGGCTGCGCAAACCGATCGCCGACCGCCGGTACCCGCCCGCCCGGCAGGAACGGCGCGGCCCCGGTCGCGCGCAGCTTGTCCGCGGCCTCCTGCCAATCGAGCGACACGCGCGCATGCACGGGATGCCCGTCCTCGGCGAAGCGGATCGCCGGTTGCAGCAGCTCGCCCAGGCCGCGCGTGCCATGCGCGCGCAGCATCGCCTCCCAGGCGGCGACCGCGCCGGGGACGGTGACGGCGTGCGGCGAGGTGGCCTCGAGTGCGGTGATTCCGCGCTGCTCGAACCAGTCGATCGTGGCGGAAGCGGGTGCCCGGCCCGAACCGTTCATGGCGACGACAAGCCGCTGCCCGGCGGATGCGTAGAGGCAGAAGCAATCGCCGCCGATGCCGGTCGATTGCGGCTCGATCACCGCGAGGGCCGCCGCCGCCGCGACCGCGGCATCCAGGGCATTGCCGCCGGAGCGCAACACGTCGAGCGCCGTGAGCGTCGCCGCCGGCATCGAGGTTGCGGCCATGCCGTTGAAGGCGATCGCCGGCCCACGGCCTGCACCATGAAAATCCCGCATTCAGGCCTCCGCAACGACGAGCGACACTACGGCACCGCCTGCCGGTGCCGATAGGGCAGCCCGGACGACCGATACCGCCTACCAGCGGCTCAGCCGGGTCTGAACCCGCGCCAGGAAGCGTGCCCGATCGGCATGTGTGCTGGTATCCATGCCGGTCAGCGATATCCACTCCACACGGCACCGCCGCGCGCAGGCCTGCCGCAGCCCGCGACCGATCAGGCGCCGATCAGGCCAGCCCATTCTCCACAGCAGCCAGCGCGGAGAACCATAGGTCGTGATCACGCCGATGCGGTGGATGTTCATAAGTCCGGGCGCGATGACGCCAGGGCCGCCGAGATGGAATGCGACGCCCGGAACCCAGACCCGCTCCACCCAGCCCTTCAGCATCGCCGGCGGCGCGTACCACCAGGTCGGATACCCGAGCAGGAGCGCCTCGGCCCGCTTCAGTGCGGCGACGTAAGCCGCAACGCCGATCTGGTTGGCGGTCTCGTCATAGTAGTGCCCACGCTCCTCGCGGTGAGGACCGGAGAGAACTCTTCGGCGTAGAGATCAAGGAGCTCGACGGAGTGGCCTCGCGCGCGGAGAGCCGCCAACGCGGCGGTACACAGCGCCGCGCAGAACCCGTCAGCACGTGGATGGCAGTAGGTGAGGAGGACGCGCATGCCGCATCCACCTTGAACCCGATGGTTCGGTTATGGAAACGGTCGGGACGGCGACTAGCCAGGATGGTAGCCGATCGCGGTGCCGCCGTGCCCGTCGCTCAAGGTCTGGAACTGCGCCTGCTCGTAACGTCCCTGCAGCACGAGGCTGCCGCTGTGCGATCCATCGCTCACTTCCAGGGTGCCGGAGGAGCCGGTCGCCTGCTGCCACGACAGCACGGGGGCCGCCGCGAACCCCACCGCCTGCAAGTCGATCAGATCCTGCCCTGACACGCCAAAGCCCGTGATCGGATCGGCGAACACGCCGGCCTGGTCGATCTGCAAGGTGGCGCCGCTGCTGTCCAGGAAGGACATGCCGCCGGTTCCCGAGGCTCCGGCCTGCATCACCTCGAGCACGCCGCCGTACAGCGCAGTGGCGAAATCGCCATTCGCGGCATTGTCCAGCACGACATGGCCGCCGCCTATGGCCAGGGGATCGTACTGTGCACCCTGCGGCGCGATCGTGCCGTTGAGAACCAGCGTGACCCCAGCAGCGCTGCCCACGAAATCGCCCAGATTGCTGCCGCCGAGTGCCGTGTTGTAGCCAAGCTCGATCGATTGCGAAACCGTGACCGTGGACTGCGCCATCCCCGACGTGGCAAGTGCCGACAGCGATCCGCCGGTCAGCACGATCACATCGCCCACGAGCGTCGCGGTGGAATCGACCGAGACCACGCCGCCGACCTGCATCCCGTAGCTGCCGAAGCTCACCCGGCCATAATCAGTGACGCTGAGCGAGCCGTGCGGAACGAAGCCATGCACGAACAGGCCGTTGGCATTGCTCCACAGCGAACCGCGCCCGGTGACCTCCACCGTTCCGTCCCCCAACTCGCCCACATTACCGCCCAAATCATACACATGTGCGCCGCGCGCAATCGTGAGCGTACCGCTGTACGAACCACCCACGTCGATGATCTGGAAGCGCAGCACCGTGCCAGGATCCGTCACCAGTGCGGTGGCACCGGCCGTGCTGCCGCCGATCGTCATCGTGCTGTCGGCGTTCGGACTGGCCCAGGCGGCGCCGTCATCCACGCGCGCTCCGTCGCGAACGATCAGGGAGGCCGACGCGCTCCCGCCGAGGTGGAAGCTCTGGTCGACGCCGCTGGTGTCCCACCTCGCACCTGATCCTTCGACGACGATCCGCACCGCGCCGGCATGACCGGCATCGACCTGCGAATCCGTGAGCGTGCCCAGAACATCGAGGGTTGCGGTCGATACTTCTCCGAGGATCACGGTGCGGGCGCCCAGCAGCGCGGCGCTGGCGGCGATCGTCAGATTGCCGCCTCCATCGACGCGTAACCCGACATCGGCAAAAAGCCGCGCGTCGTACGGAACCTGGCGCCATTGCAGGATGCCATCGACGAACTGCACCACCCCCGCGTTCACGGCAAGCTGTCCGACGAGCAGCGGCCCGACGCCCCCGGATTGGAGGTCGACCAACGCCCCCTCGCGCCCGAACCGGGCGATGATGCCGGCGGCCGGCGTGACGGCATCCCAGTTGGCGGCGTCAATCCAGAGATGGTCGTGACCGCGTCCGGTCCAGCGCGTGGTCACAGGCTGTGACATGGTCATGGGCGGATTCTCCCTGTGATGCTTGCGAGGAGGTGAGGCTGGGGTGCGCCGTCCGCCGAGGCGTGGCGACACGCGCACTTGCTTGCGCGGCCGGTCCCGAGCGGGTACACGCCGCTGTCATAACGGCGGCGGCGAGGCGGTGGCAACACTCGAGGATTTCGACCGGCTCGACATTCGCGTCGGCACGATCATTACCGCCGAACCGTTCCCGCAGGCGCGCAAGCCGGCGATCAGGCTTGCGATCGATTTCGGTGCCCCGCTGGGCGTCAAGCGGTCCTCCGCCCAACTGACCGTCCATTACGCACCCGAGCGTCTGGTGGGCAGGCAAGTCATCGCCGTCGTCAATTTCCCGCCGCGCCGCATCGGGCCGTTCGAAAGCGAAGTGTTGACCTTGGGCCTGCCGGACCCCGACGGTGCGGTGGTGCTGCTGGCTCCGGACCAGGCCGTGCCCAACGGAGGAAGGCTGTTCTGATGGCGACCCACTACTACACCGTGACGTGGGATCAGCTGCACCGCGACGCTCGCGCGCTGGCTTGGCGCGTCATGTCGCTGCGGCCGCTGCAAGGCATCGTGGCGATCACGCGCGGCGGGCTCATTCCCGCAGCAATCGTGGCACGCGAGCTGGACGTGCGACTGATCGAGAGCGTCTCGGTTGTCACCTATGAAGAAGAGACCATCGGCGATCCCCTGGTCGCCAAGGCGCCCAGCGCCGCGGGCGATGGGACGGGCTTTCTGGTCGTGGATGACCTAGTGGACACCGGCGCCACCGCGCGGGTCGTGCGCGGATTGCTGCCGCGCGCGCATTACTGCTGCATTTACGCCAAACCCGCCGGCAAGCCGATGATCGACAGTTTCGTGACCGAAGTGAGCCAGGATACCTGGATCCTTTTCCCATGGGACACCGAGCCCCAATTCTCCGTCCCGCTGGTGAAGCGCAACGCCGTGTCAACCTGAGCAGGGGCCGGCCGAGCGGCCCGCCTCCGGCTAGCGCGAAGCCCGCTCCATGCCGGCGGACGTGACCGAGAGCAGCACCCCTCCGTCGTCCAGCGGGATCACGTCCTCGATCGAGGCTGTATCGCAGAGGTGGCACAGAGCCGCTGCCCTTTGCTCCTGGGAAAGCGAGGCCAGGCCGGCGCGCTCGAGGGCCGCCTGAAGCTCGGCCTGCTGGCGCTTGCTGACGCGGGCCATGGCCGCCACCGCGCGCAGAACGGCGCCCGAGAGGCCAGCCTGGCGCACCCCATCGTCCTCCGGCGGGGCTGCCGCAGGATCATTCCCGAAACCTGCGATCGGGAAGCGCGCGCCCCGCGCAAAACCCTCAGGAAGCATTGCACCACCCCTTTGCCACGCCGCGCGCGAAAAATTTCCCAGGTGGTTTTGCCTTACAATTAACGTCATGTCCACATTTTCGTGAGCGGGCGCCTCAGATTAGGTTTACTGACCTGTCGCGTCCGGGTTGCCCAGAGCGCTGTCGATCAGTCGAATGGCCCCCTGGCGGTCGCCGCCTGAAAGAGCCGTACGTGCCTGCGCGATCTGCTGCACCAGCGGCGAACCGCTGGGCTGCCTGGCAAGCGAGGGCCTTACCGGGCGGCTAAGGGCACGGGTCTCCGCCCGCTCCAGCGCTTCCTGCGCCTCGCCGGTACGGCCAGCCGCGAGGGCGTCGCGTGCCGCCCTGAGGAACATGGCCGGGGGTGCCGATTCACTCACGGCCGGCGTGGGCAGACGCGGCGCGATCAGCGAATGGGAGTCGTTTGCGGTAATGTTGCTGGCATTGTTGGAAAGCGGCAGCGACTGCCCCGTGCCGATATCGTTGCCCGGACGGGCAATCGGGGCCTGGGCCTGGGCATTGGCGATGAAGCCGCCGATGATCAGCGAGAGGATGGCGGGCGCTAGGGCTCGTCTGGCGGACATGCGGTGTTCTTTCCTGTCGGGTGCGACGGATCCTTACAGCGCGGGCGCTAGCTGGGGAACCCGTTGCGATCCGTTTCGTCGGCGCCCGCGCGGAAGGCATCGGCGACGCGGCGGACCCGCCCCGCGGCATCGACCAGCAGCACGTCGAAGCGCAATCCGCTTGCGGCCCAGTCAGGGTTGTCGCCCATCAGGATCTCGGCCGCGAGCAATAGCCGGCGGCGCTGTCGCAGCGACAGCGCATAGGCAGCATCCGCCAGTGTCGCGCGCGCCTTGACTTCTGCGAACACCAGAAGATCGCCCCGGCGCGCCACAATATCGATTTCGCCGGCGGCCGTGCGCAGGCGCTGGCCCAGAATGCTCCAGCCATCCGCCAGGAGCGCGGCACAGGCAGCCTGTTCGGCGGCCAAGCCGCGAAGCTGCGCCCGGCCGCCGCGCTCGCGTCGTCTCGGCTCGACGGAGTCCGGGGATTTCATTCCGCGGCGTTGCGGGTGATGACGACCGCCGGCGTGCCGGCACGCGCCCATTCCTGGACAAGCGTATAGCCCACGCTCAGCAGCACCGGCCCCACGAAGATACCCAGCAGCCCAAAGGCCAAGGCACCGCCCAGCACGCCAAGCAGCGTCAGCAGAAACGGCACACGTGCGCCTCGGGAAATGAAATACGGCCGGATCACGTTGTCCGACCCGCTGATGAACACCACACCATAGATCCCGAGCAGGATTCCGGCCCAGAGATGTCCGCTCGTGACCAACCATAATGCAGCGGGGATCCAGACGATCGGCGCGCCGACCGGCATTACCGAGAGACTGCCGGCAAGAACCCCCAGCAGCAGCGCGCGCGGCACGCCCGCGGCCCACAGCCCGAGCGAGGTCAGGATGCCCTGCACGATCGCGGTCCCCAGGATGCCATAAACCACGCCGCGCACGGTGGCACCCGTCACGGCAATGAGCCGCTCCGCCTGGGCGCCGGCGATGCGGCGCAGCAGCGCCACGACCACCGCCGCCAGCCGCTCGCCCGAGGCGTAGAAGAAGAAGGCGATCACGAGCGCCAGCACGAAATCCAGCACGCCGTTCGCGAGTCCCAGCAGCAGAGAGACGCCGAACCCGAGTGCGATCCCCAGATAGGGCTTGAAGAACGCGCCCATCGAGGACAGGTCGGCGGCCCAACTGTTCCACAACCCGCCGAGGCCCGACCCTACGATCGGCACGCCCCACAGCCAGGGTGGTGCGACCGGCATGCCATCCTGCACGGCGTTCTGCACCAGTGCCCGCAGATGGTTCACGTCGTCGGCACCGCCGGGCACCGCTAGCGCCAGCGGCAGCACCACCAGCACCGCGACGAGTGCCACCATCAGCCCCGCCGTGCCGCCGCGCCCGAGCCGGACCTGCGCCTGCAGCCAGCCGTAGAGCGGCCAGGTGCTGAACACCAGGATCGCCGCCCAGAGAATCGCCGACAGGAACGGATGCAGCACCAGCACGCAGCCGATCGCCACGCCGCCCAGCAGCAGCCCCATCAGCAGACGTTCGGCGGTCATGGCCACCGGCACCGCATGGTACGCACGCAGGCGATATCGGCCAAGCGGCGGGAAGGTGCAATCCGGCCACGCCGCCCTCGGCGCTGGTCACGCGCCCATCCGGCGGCTAGCCTCCGCAGCGACCCGGGGGAGGCCCACACGATGCCGCGGCTGGCAGCCAATCTGTCGATGATGTTCAACGAGCTGCCGTTCCTCGACCGCTTCGCCGCGGCCGGGCGGGCCGGTTTTGCCGGGGTCGAGTTCCTGTTTCCCTATGAGCACCCTGCGGCAGAGCTGCGCCGCCGCCTCGACGATACCGGGCTGACGCTCGCCTTGTTCAACATGCCGCCCGGTGACTGGGCCGCCGGCGATCGCGGACTCGCCAGCCTGCCCGGGCGGCAGGCGGAGTTCCGCGATGGGGTGTCGCGCGCCCTCGACTATGCCGGTGCCCTCGGCTGCAAGCTCGTGCATTGCATGGCCGGGGTTCCGCCTGCGGGCACGAATCCGCTGATCGCCGCCTCGCTCTTTGCCGCCAATCTCGCCTGGGCCTGCGAGCGGGCGCACGCGGCCGGCGTGCTGGTGGTGATCGAGCCGATCAACCAGCGCGACATTCCGGGTTTCCATCTCGCGACGACGGGGCAGGCGGCGGCCGTGATCGAGGCGATCGGCCGCGACCGGCTAGGCCTGCAATTCGACATCTATCACTGCCAGATCACCGAGGGCGATGTCACCAAGCGCATGGAGGCGCTGCTGCCGCTGATCGCGCACATGCAGATCGCCGACGTGCCTGGCCGCAACGAGCCGGGAACCGGCGAGATCGCCTGGCCGTTCGTGTTCCGGCGGATCGCCGAGCTCGGCTACCAGGGCTGGATCGGCTGCGAATATCGCCCGGCCGGCGAGACCGTGGCGGGCCTGGGCTGGCGCGATCGGCTGGGCGCCTGACCGCGCGGCGCATGGCGGCGGAGCCGCGCCCGTGAGCGGCGCCCGGGAGATGGCCGCCGATTCGCTGGCCGTCTCGCCCGCGCTCGCCCGCCCCCGACTGCGGGCCGACATCCCGCCGCTCACGGCACTGCGCGGCGTCGCGGCACTCTGGGTGGTGGGCTACCACATCGGTCAGGGGATCGGGCCGAAGCCGCTTGCGGGGCTGGGCTCCGGCTTCATGGCCGTGGACATCTTCTTCGTGCTCAGCGGCTTCATCCTGACCTTGGTGCATCAGGATCTGGCCGCGCGCGGCGTCGGCGGCTTCTTCGTCAAGCGGCTGCTGCGCGTCTATCCGCTCGACATCGCGGTGATGCTGCTGATGCTGCTGGGCGCCTGGGCGCACGGCACGCTGGGCACCGGCTGGTATGCCTGGAGCAAGTTTCCCCCGGTGCTGCTGATGGTCGAGCCGTTCATGCCGGGGCCGCCGATCATGGGCTGGCTGATCACCAACTGGTCGGTCGGCATCGAATTGCTATGCTACCTGCTGTTCCCGGTGCTGCTGATCGGGCTGCGGCGTCTGCCCTCGCTGGCGCTGATGGGCGTGGTGGCCGCCGCGGCCGCCGCCGAATGGGCGACCGAAGCCACTTGGCCGGGCTATTTCTTCGGGCTGGGAGCGGTGCTGCGCGGGCTATGCGGGTTCGGCCTGGGTGGCGCTATCGCCTGCCTCGTCTGGCGCTGCCCGCCACCGCGCTCCACGCTGGCGGCTTGCGGAGAAGTGGTGTGCCTGCTGGGCCTGCTCGCCGCCATCTGGCTGTCCGAGCTACCGGCCATCCCGCTCTGGTCAGCCGGGTTTGATCGCCTGCCTCGCCTGGCAAGCCGGGCCGGTGGCGGCGGCCCTGGCGGCCGCCCCGCTGGTCTGGCTGGGCGAGATCTCGTTCTCGATCTATCTCGTGCATGGGCCGCTTCTGGGGGAATGGAGCTGGCCGGTTCTCGCCCGGCTGCGCGCCGTGCTGCCTGGGCCGCTCGCCGTGACACTCTGGCTCGCCCTGTTCCTGGCGGCTACGCTCACGCTCTCGACCTTGACCTATCACGCCGTGGAACGGCCGGGGCGCCGGCTCGGGTCACGGCTCGCGCGGAGGTTGGCATGAAGATCGGTTTCATCGGGTTGGGGATCATGGGCCGGCCGATGGCCGAGCATCTGCGCGACGCCGGCCATGAAGTGCTGATCCCGGACCGCCCCAGCCTCGCCTCCGAACTGCGCTCGGCCATGACCGTGCTGGGCGATCCGGCCGCCATCGCCGAACAGGCCGAGACGATCATCCTGATGCTGCCAGACACACCGGATGTCGAGCACGCGCTGTTCGGACCGCAGGGCGTGATCGAGGGCCTGTCGCCGGGCAAGCTCGTGGTCGACATGTCCTCGATCAGCCCGACGGCAACCGCCGAGTTCGCGCGCCGCATCGCGAGCCAGGAGTGCGAATGGCTCGACGCCCCAGTCTCCGGCGGCGAGGTCGGTGCCAAGGCCGCGACGCTCACGATCATGGCCGGCGGCAGCACGGCAGCTTTCGAACGGGCGCGGCCGCTGCTGGAGAGAATGGGCAAGAACATCACCCACGTCGGCGAGCAGCCCGGCGCCGGCCAGACCTGCAAGGTCGCCAACCAGATCATCGTGGCCCTGACCATCGAGGCGGTGGCCGAGGCGCTGACCTTCGCCCGCCGCGCCGGCGCCGATCCGGCCCGCGTGCGCGCGGCGCTGATGGGCGGCTTCGCCAGCTCGCGCATCCTGGAGGTGCACGGCGAGCGCATGATCGCCGGCAAGTTCGAGCCGGGCTTCCGGATCCGTCTGCATCAGAAGGATCTGAACCTGGCCCTCTCGTCGGCGCGCGAACTGGAGATGGCGCTGCCGAGCACGGCCCTGGCGCAACAATTGTTCTCGACGGTCGCGGCGCAGGGCGGTGCCGATCTCGACCACTCGGCCCTGGTCAAGGCGATCGAGCTGATGGCCGGCGAGAATCGGGAATAGGTTGCGGGAGTATTGAAATCGAGACGGGCTGCGTCGTACCGTTCACCGATCCTGCCGGCCGAGACTCCGTTCCGTCGCGGCGAAGATCAACGAGGGGCGGTGCCATGCGGTTCACGGAAATCGGCCAGCAATTGCGTGCCTATCGGCTGGAATCCGGCCTGCGCGCGGAGGAGATCGCCTCGCAATTGGGCGTTTCGCGCGCGGCCCTCTATCGCTACGAGAAGGGCGAAGTCATCAAGCTGGACACGATCCAGCGTCTGGCCGAGCTGCTGAAGATCTCGCCCCTGTCGCTGCTAGGCATCGGCACCGAATATTACAGCCGGCCGATCGCTTTCTTCGAACGCATCAGCCAGATGGAGGAGACAGCCGACCAGGTACTGATGCTGGAGGGTTCGGTCTGCTACGTGACGACGTCGGACGCCTATGACGCGACCCTGACCGCGGTGCTGGGCGAGGCTGTCGCCTCCAGTGTCGAACCCGGTGCCACGGAGCTGGTCGGCTCCATTCTGGCGACCCGCAAGCGGACCTATGGACAGCGCCGGCCCGGCATGATCTGCATGGTGTCAACCGGGCGGTTGGAGCAATTCCTGATCGAAGGACTGGCCCCCGGCCTCGACCTCAGCGAGCGGACCCGCCGCCAATGCCGCCTGGTCGCGGCGCGGGAGGTGGAGGCGATGGCCGCCCTGATCGAGGCCGAACCGATGGGCCTGCAACTCGGCGTGCTGATGGGCGCCGACGCGGCTGGCAGCTTCACCATCCTGCGGGCGCGCGACCGTGCCACCCTTGCCATCAACCCGTTCCGGCCGGATGTGCTCTCGGCCACGCCGAGCGGCGTCGCCATGATCACCGCCGCCGACGAGGCCGTGGCCGCGCATCAGCGTGTCGCCGAGGCGCAATGGCGCGGAGCGCTGAAGGGCATATCGGCGGCAGCACATCTGCGCAGCCTGGTGAGCGCCCATCGCCCGCTGTAGCCGGTCAGGCAGAAGCCACCGGCCAACGCTGTCGCCCGCGCCGCACGGATGTCAGGGAGCGAAGCTGAAAGCATAGAGCTGATTGTCGCCGGTGACATACAGCCGGTCTTCCGCAGCCAGGATGGTCTGGAACCGGCGCAGGCCGGTCATCTTGTTCGTCCTCCTGCCGCCATTGAACAGGACCGCCCCGTTGTCGCCCTCGTAGCCGTGCAGCATGTTGTCGCCCTCGGCGCCGACCATCCAGAAGATCGGATTGGAGGTGCCGTCCGTCGTCGTGACGATCGGCGAGCCGGTCGAGGCTAGGATCGCGCACCATGCGGTTGCTATGGCCGGCGTTGGCACGCCGGTGATCTTTAACGTGGTGAGTGCCACGTTGCTCAACGCCGGCCCGGGACAATTGGCGCCCTGCCCACGGATCGCGACATAGACGCCGTCGCTCGCTGGATAGGTTGCAGGTCCAGTCAGGATCTCCGAGTTCGTGACCTGTTGCGTGAGGATCCCTCCGCCTATGCCACCGAGATTGGTCCGATCCTCCAGGTAGGCGTTGCCGTCCTTGCCGAAGGCGAGCAGCCAGTTCGCCACGCCCGAGCCGATCGGCACGTCGATCGGCAGCGGGCCCGTGCCGGACAGGTCCAAATCGTTCATGTCCAGCGTTTGCCAGTTTGATGGCGAGAAGTAGTCGGTCGTGAGGACGGAGTGGCTAAGATCGGGAGGCACCCGGATCACCGCCTCGTTGTCACCCCAGTTCTTCTGGCGCCGCACGCCGTTCCCGGTGGTGACGAACAGCGACGTCCCGTCATAGGTGACCCCGCCCGGTTCCCAGATGCCGCTCTTGGCGGCGCGTGTCACCCATGCCCCGAACACCCCAGGGCTCGCGGTGCTCAGCCCGATGACCCAACCGTTGTAATTACCGCAATCGCCGCCGTGTCCGCCGTAGGGGACGTAAAGATTGCCGTTGACGAGCGCCAGTCCGCCGCGCTGGTCCTGGACCAGTGTCGAGAAGGTCAGTCCCTTGGCGGCCAGCGCGCTTTCCACATCGACTGGCCAGCCGGGCAGCACCGAGCCGTCCGTGAGCGACAACCCGAATATCTGGTGCTTCGGCACGTTCTGGATCAGCACCTCAGCATCGAAATAAATCGCGCCGGCGACCGGATCGATGACCGGCGTGCCGGCGATCCCCCAGGGATTCTGACCGCCGCACGGCAATGCCGAACTCGGCACGCTCTGCCCAACCGTCTGCATCCAGACTTGGGCGCCACTTCCGGCATCGAACGCCCGCACCGTATCGGACATGGTGGAAACGATGATCAAGCCGTGCGCCGCGCCTGGCGGCACCCAATAGAGCGGCTGTGCGAAGCTGTGCTCGTTGGGGATCGGTGCGTGGAACGTTGGCTCCAAATGCGCGGTGGCCGCACGCGCCCAGGTGAGGTTCGCCACCACATACAATCCGCTGCGGCTAGGGCTGTTGTGATAGTCCGTCACGTTGGAAGTTGGCTGGGCGCACGCGAGCCCCATGCTGCAAACAGCGGCAAAACCGATCCCCATCGCGGCCGACAGCAAAGGTCGCATCCAATCTCCCCTCGTTGCGAGGACTTATCCCGACCGGAACCTGTCTAAGGCCCGAAGCTGAAGTTCCCGCTATTTGTTGCGATACAGAGGCGTATTTCGGCTCGAGCCGGGTCACATCGCGGTGCGCGCGCGACATCGGCGCGGCAGAACTGGCTGTAAGCAACGCCCGCCCCGTACCGCCACAGAAACCATGGAGCCGGTTATCCTCCTCCGAGCCCACTGCCCAAGCTATGGCGTTCGAGGTGCCGTGTCCAGCACTCGGTCGCTACGGGGAAGTAATATCTTGAACTGGCCAGGCGGGGGAACACTTCATGTCGTTTATTCGTTCTTTTCCGGCCGTCCTATGCAGTGACCCCGAGGTGATCCCACCCGGCGCCGCCGAGATCGAGCGGCTGGCCGTCATCTCCCACGACCGTCACGGCGGCCTCACCAGCACGGAAGCGCCCGATGCGCGTGACCGGGATGCCCGCCGCCGCCGAAGCGATGCGCAGCGCCTCGCTGCGATCGGGCGGCACCGCCATCAGCAACTCGTAGTCATCGCCGCCGGTGAGGCATCGGCCCAGCCAACGCGCGCCCGCATCGCGCGCAGCGGGTGAAAGCGGCACGCACGCGGCCTCAATCTCGGCCGCGAGATTCGCGGCGCGGGACAGATGCGCAAGATCCTGCACCAGCCCGTCGGACACATCCATCGCCGCGCGTGCGACGCCCCATAGCCTGGCGCCGAGCGAGAGCCGAGGCTGAGGCAGCCGGTAGCGGTCGGCCAGGAAACCCTCCGGATCGGCGATCTCGCCGCGCGCCGCCAGCAGCCCGAGCGCGCCGTCGCCGATCGTGCCGCTGACCCAGATGTCGTCGCCCGCCTGCGCCCCGGCGCGGCGCAGCGCCTGGCCAGGCGCCACGCTGCCCAGGATCGTGAGCGACAGGCTGACCGGCCCTGGCGTGCTGGTCGTATCGCCGCCCAGCAGCGCGATCCCGAACTCGGCCTGATCGGCCGCGAGCCCTCGCGCGAACTCCGCGAACCACTCGTCCTGTGTGTCGCGCGGCACCGAGACCGTCAGCAGGTAGCCGAGCGGTGCAGCCCCCATCGCCGCGAGGTCGGACAGGTTGGTGCGCAGCAGCTTGCGCGCCACGAGATCGGGCGGATCGTCAGTCAGGAAATGGACGCCGCCCACGATCGCATCCGCCGCGATCACCAGCTCGCGCCCGGGCGGCGGCGCCAGCACGGCGGCATCATCGGACAGGTCGAGCGCTCCCTCGCCCGCGAGCGGCCGGAAATGCCGCGCGATGACCGAGAACTCGCGCGGCAGCTTCACCGCGCGCGTCACGGAACGGAAGCGAAATCCTGTGGCCGCAACTGACGTGCCAGCCGATCCAGCACGCCGTTGGCCATGCGCGGCTCCTCCCCGGCAAAGAAGCCGTGCGCCACGTCGAGATACTCGTTGATGATGACACGCGAGGGCGGACCATCGGGCATCGACAGCTCGGCCGCACCCGCGCGCATCACGGCCCGCAGCACCGGGTCGAGCCGCGCCATCGGCCACTCGGCCGCAAGACTGTCGGCGATCATCCGGTCGATGCTGTCCTGCTTCAGCACCGTCATGCGCACGATCCGCGCGAACAGCGAGGCATCGGCGTCCGGCACCCTGCCCTCCTCGAAGCCGCCGCCGCCGATATGCTCCGGGCCGGGCAGTTCGCCCAGGCGGTGACGGATGAACTCCTCGATCACCGTCTCCGGGTTCGTGGCCGCCTGCTCGCTCTGGAACAGCGCCTGCACGGCAGCGACGCGCGCCGCCGTGCGCGGGCGCGGCTTGGCGCGTGGACCGGCTTGCGTCATCGCCCCGCCAACCAGCGCGCGGCGCGCACCTGCAGCAGCGCCGCCGCTGCCGCCTCGGCACCCTTGTTGTGCCCGTCCGGTCCGGAACGGGCGAGCGCCTGCTCGATGCCATGCACCGTCAGCAAGCCGTTCCCGAGGCACAGCGCGTGCGCCTGCACCACCTGCGTCAAACCTGCCATCGCTTCTGCGCAGACATACTCATAGTGGTCCGTATCCCCCTTCACCACGCAGCCCAGCGCCACATAGGCATCGAACTGTCGTTCTCCGGCGACGGCGAGCCGCACCGCACCGGCCAGCTCCAGGGCGCCGGCTACATCCAGCACGTCGAAGCTGGCCCCCGCCTCGCGCAGGATGCGTGCCGCACCGTCGCGCAGACCGTCAACGACCCGCGTATAGTACGGTGCGCGCACGATCAGCACATGCGGCGACGCTCCATCCAGACGTGGCGCCGCCGGCAGCGGCGCGTCGATCGTGCTCATGACAGGACGCTCAGGAGCCGGCGTGGATCGGCCGCTGTTCGGCAACCGTCAGGCCGTACCCTTCAAGTCCGATGATCGTGCGATGCGTGTTCGACAGCAGCACCATCTCGCGCACGCCCAAATCCAGCAGGATCTGCGCGCCGATCCCGTAGTCGCGCAATTCGGTGAACGGACGCTTCACGCCATCGAGTTGCGCCACCCGCTCGGACAGACGGTTCGGCCTGCTCTCGCGCAACAGCACCACCACGCCGCGCCCCTCGGCGGCGATCATGCGCATGGCGTCATGCAGCGTTGCACCATGATGCCCTCCCACGATGTCATCCAGCAGATCGACCGCGTGCATCCTTACAACGATCGGGCCGGGTGCGGTGAGGTCGCCCTTGATCATCACCAGATGCTCGCAATACTCGACCGTGTTGGCGTAGACGGCCAGCCGCCATTCGCCGCCCACGCCGTGATGCAGCGCGCCGTCCTGCACCCGGCGCACCAGCTTCTCGGTGCGGCGCCGATAGGCGATCAGATCGGCGATGGTGCCGAGCTTGAGATTATGGTGCTGCGCGAAGGCGACGAGGTCGGGCAACCTCGCCATCGTGCCGTCGTCGTTCATGATCTCGCAGATCACGCCGGACGGATTGAGGCCGGCCAGGCGCGCGATATCGACGGCAGCCTCGGTGTGGCCGGTGCGAACCAAGGTGCCGCCCTCTCGCGCCAGCAGCGGAAAGACATGGCCCGGTGTTACGATATCCGAACGCCCGCATTCCGGGTTGATCGCGACCGAAATCGTATGCGCCCGATCATGCGCGGAAATGCCGGTATCGACGCCGGTGCGCGCCTCGATCGAGACGGTGAACGCGGTCTGGTGACGCGTGCCATTGTGCTGGCTCATCAGCGGCAGGCCGAGCTGCTCGACGCGGTGGTGCGTGAGCGCCAGGCACACCAGCCCGCGCGCATAACGGACCATGAAATTGACCGCCTCTGGCGTCGCGAACTGCGCCGGGATGACCAGATCGCCCTCGTTCTCGCGATTCTCGTCATCGACCAGGATGAACATGCGGCCGTTGCGCGCTTCCTCGATCAGCTCCTCGGGCGAGGAGAGATAGTCGGACAGGCTGCGGGTGATCAGGTCGTCCATCAGGGCTGCTCCTGCAATCGGGCGACATAGCGTGCCAGCATGTCGATCTCGATGTTCACGGAATCGCCCACCGCGAGCCGCGAGAACGTGGTGGCGTCGCGCGTGTGCGGGATGATGTTCACCCCGAAGGTGGCCCCGTCCACCTCGTTCACCGTCAGGCTCACCCCATCCACCGCGACGCTGCCTTTCGGCGCGATGAAGCGGGCCAGCACCTGTGGCACGCGAAATCGCCACCGTGTCGAGCCATGCTCAGTTGTGCTGGCGATCACCTCGCCCACCCCATCCACATGGCCCAGCACGAGATGACCGCCCAGCTCGTCGCCCACCCGCAGGGGCCGTTCCAGATTGATCGGCGTGCCGACCCTCCAGCGTCCGAGCGTGGTCTTCGACAGCGTCTCGGCCGAGGCGGTCCCGGCGAAGCCGTCCGGCCGCACCTCGACCGCGGTCAGGCAGCAGCCGGAGCAGGCGATCGAGGCGCCCGTGGGAATGGCGGCCGTGTCCGCCCAGGCCGGGCTGTCCACCGGCGTCGCGATCTCCAGCCGCATGTCGCTGCCGGACGCTATCGGTGTCACGGCGCGCACGCGGCCGATCCCGGTGATGATCCCGGTGAACATCAGGCAGCCCTCCGCAACTCGGTCAGCACATCGTCGCCCAGCCGCGTCGCCTGGAGCGGGACAAAGCGCGGCATCTGCGCCAGGCTCTGTACCCCGAACGCCTGCGCCGCCGGCCAGCCGTCGCTGCCCATCACGGTCGGCGCGTGGAACCAGGCCAGCCGGTCCACCAGATCCGCCCGCAGCAGCGAGGCGGCAAGCTGTCCGCCGCCCTCGACCAGCAGACGGGTGATCCCGCGCCCGGCCAGCGCCCGCAGAGCCTCCTCCAGATCGACGCCGACCGCGGCTTCAGGCACGCCGATCACCTCCACGCCGGCGCGGGTCAGTGCTGCCCTGCGATCGGAGTTGGCGTCGTCGCGGGCGACGATCCAGGTTGGCGCCTCGCGCGCCGTGGCGACCAGCCGAGAGACGAGCCGCAGCCGCAGCCGGCTGTCGGCGATGACGCGCACCACCTGGGTCGGGCGGAACCCCTCGATGCGGCAGCGCAGATCGGGATCGTCTGCCAGCGCCGTGCCGACGCCGATCAGGACCGCGTCATGCCGCCCGCGCAGCGCGTGCGCGGCGCGGCGTGCCGGTTCGCCGCTGATCCACCGGCTCTCGCCGGTGCGGGTCGCGATCCGGCCGTCCAGCGTGGAGGCGAGCTTGAGCGTTACCAGCGGCCGCCCGCGCCGCACGACACTGAAAAACCCGGCGGCAAGGTCGTCGGCCTCGTCCGCCAGCACGCCTTCCGCGACCTCGAGTCCCGCCGCAAGCAGCCGCGCGACACCACCGCCGGCGACGCGCGGGTTGCGATCCCTGGTGGCAATCACGACGCGGGCAATTCCCGCCGCGATCAGCGCCTCGGTGCAGGGCGGGGTGCGGCCGTGGTGGCAGCACGGTTCCAGGGTCACATAAGCCGTAGCCCCCCGCGCCGCCGCACCCGCCATCGCCAGTGCTAATGGCTCGGCGTGCGGGCGGCCGGATGGTGCGGTCGTGCCGCGCCCGACCACCCGCCCCTCGCGCACGATGACGCAGCCCACGGCGGGGTTGGGCCAGGTGGTGCCGAGGCCCCTTCGGGCCAGCGCCAAAGCCGCCCGCATATGTGACCGATCGTCCATGCGCGCGGTCATGTGGGATCGCCGAGCGCGCCCAGGAAGGCTTCGAAATCCTTCGCCTCGCGGAAGTTGCGGTACACCGATGCGAAGCGGACATAGGCCACCGCGTCCACTTCCTTCAGCGTCTCCATCACCAGCTCGCCGATCTGCTTCGACGAGACCTCCGCCTCGCCCGAGGCTTCGAGCTGGCGGACGATGCCGTTGACGATGCGCTCGATCCGGTCCTCGTTCACCGGCCGCTTTCGCAGTGCCACGCGCACCGAGCGCAGCAGCTTGTCGCGGTCGAAGGCGACGCGCCGGTTGTCGGACTTGATCACCACCAGCTCGCGCAACTGCACCCGCTCGACGGTGGTGAAGCGTTGGCCGCAGCTTGTGCAGGACCGCCGGCGCCGGATCGCCGCCCCGTCATCGGCGGGGCGGCTGTCCTTCACCTGGGTGTCGTCGTGGCCGCAAAAGGGGCAGCGCATGAGCTAGCTACGCCGTGCTCGGCCCGTCATGCCCGGGCTTGACCCGGGCATCCGTGGCCACCCGAAGATTTCCCGGGGAGACGCACCGGATGGCCGGGTCAAGCCCGGCCATCCGGTGAAGGCTGTCCGCGTCAAGCCAAATCGCAAGGCGTCACCGCGCATAGATCGGAAACCGCGCGCACAGCGCCAGCACCCGCTCGCCCACCGCCCGCTCGGCGGCGTCGTTGCTGCCGTCGTTGGAGTGGGCCAGGCCGTCCAGCACCTCGCCGATCATCCGCCCGACTTCCTGGAACTCCACCTCGCCAAAGCCGCGCGTGGTGCCGGCCGGGGTGCCGAGGCGGATGCCGGAGGTGACGGCCGGCTTCTCCGGGTCGAACGGGATCGCATTCTTGTTGGCCGTGATGTGCGCCCGCTCCAGGCTCGCCTCCGCCGCCTTGCCGGTGGCGCGCTTGGGCCGCAGATCGACCAGCATCAGGTGGCTGTCCGTGCCGCCGGTCACGATGTCCACGCCCTGCTGCATCAGGGTCTCGGCAAGCATGTGCGCGTTATCGACGACGGCGCGCTGATAGGCGCGGAACTCCGGTCGCAATGCCTCGCCGAAAGCCACTGCCTTTGCGGCAATCACGTGCATCAGCGGGCCGCCCTGCAGGCCGGGGAACACGGCGCTGTTGATCTTCTTCGCCAGTTCCGCATCGTTGGTCACGATCATGCCGCCGCGCGGGCCGCGCAGGGTCTTGTGCGTCGTGGTGGTGCAGACATGCGCGTGCGGCACGGGACTCGGGAACACCCCGGCCGCGACCAGGCCCGCGAAATGCGCCATGTCCACCATGAACACCGCACCCACCTCGTCGGCCACGGCGCGGATGCGCGCGAAGTCGATGGTGCGCGGATAGGCCGAGCCGCCGGCGATGATCATGCGCGGCCGCTCCGCTCGGGCCAGCCGCTCCAGCTCCTCATAATCGAGCAGCCCGTCCTCGCGGCGCACGCCGTACTGCACCGCCCGGAACCATTTGCCGGACAGGTTCGGGGCGGCGCCGTGCGTCAGATGGCCGCCGGCCGCAAGGCTCATGCCGAGGATCGTGTCGCCCGGTTTCAGCGTGGCGAGGAACACCGCCTGGTTGGCCTGCGCGCCGGAATGCGGCTGCACATTGGCGAAGCCGGCGCCGAACAATTGCTTGGCGCGGTCTATGGCCAGTTGCTCGGCCACGTCCACCTCGCCGCAGCCGCCGTAATAGCGGCGGCCGGGATAGCCCTCGGCGTATTTGTTGGTCAGCACCGAGCCCTGCGCCTCCAGCACGGCTGCCGAGACGATGTTCTCGCTGGCGATCAGCTCGATGCCGTCCTGCTGGCGCGCGAGCTCGCGACCGATCGCCGCGGCGAGTTCCGGGTCGGTCTCGGCGAGGGAAGCCGTGAAGAATCGCCGGGTGTTGGCGACTGCGGTTTGCTCGTTCATGGGATGGCGCCTCCTGGCATGCTGGATTTCCGGCAAGACGGCAGGCTTGTCCAGCGGTAAGCAGCGCAGGCCAGCCCAGAGGTGATGCCCCATGACTTTCGGCCGCTTCCCTGCCACCCGCCTGCGCCGCAATCGCCACGATGCCTGGACGCGGCGGCTCGTGGCCGAGCACCGCCTGTCGGTCGATGACCTGATCTGGCCGGTGTTCGTCGCCGAAGGCGCAGCGACGACGACCGAGGTGGCGAGCATGCCGGGCGTGGTGCGGGTGACGCTCGACCGGCTGGAGGCGCATGTCGACCCGGCAGCGCAGCTCGGCATCCCGGCGATCGCGCTGTTTCCGGCGACACCTGCCCACAAGAAAGACGCCGAGGGCACCGAGAGCGCCAACCCCGAGAACCTGATCTGCCAGGCGGCGCGGCTGCTGAAGCGGGCCTTTCCCGATCTCGGCCTGATCGGCGACGTGGCACTCGACCCCTACACCGACCACGGCCACGACGGCGTGCTGCGCGATGGCTACGTGGCCAATGACGAGAGTGTCGCGGTCCTGGTGCGCCAGGCGCTGGTGCAGGCCGAGGCCGGGATCGACGTGCTGGCCCCGTCGGACATGATGGACGGGCGCATCGGCGCGATCCGCGCGGCGCTGGACCAGAAAGGTCTGCTGCATACGCGCCTCATGAGCTACGCCGCGAAATATGCGTCGGCGTTTTACGGGCCGTTCCGGGAGGCGGTGGGTTCGGGCGGCGCGCTGAAGGGCGACAAGAAGACCTATCAGATGGACCCGGCCAACGGCGACGAGGCGCTGCGCGAGGTCGAGCTGGACCTGCTGGAGGGGGCCGACATGATCATGGTCAAGCCGGGCATGCCCTATCTCGACGTGCTGCGCCGGGTGCATGAGCGTTTCGCCGTGCCGACCTTCGCCTACCAGGTGAGCGGCGAATACGCGATGCTGATGGCGGCCGTGGGCAATGGCTGGCTCGACCACGACCGCGCGATGCTGGAAAGTCTGATGGCCTTCAAGCGCGCCGGGGCTGCCGGCGTGCTGACCTATTTCGCGCCGGACGGCGGCGCGGCTGCTGCGGGCGTGACCGGGATTCAGCGCCCGTATCGCCCGGTCAGCGTGGTCTTGGCGATCGTGTGGAAATGCAAGGTGAACCCGACCACGGCAGGCGAGACGCTGGCGTTGAGCGGCAAGGTCGGCTGATCGACCGCAAACAAGGTGAAGGTATAGTGGTGCGGCTTGTCGCCGGTCGGCGGACACGGGCCGTCATAGGACGGCAGGCTGAAATCGTTGCGGACCATGATGGCGCCCTGCGGTGCCAGATGGCTGGCAGGATTGCCGGCGTCCTTCGGCAGCCCCGTGGTGCCGGCCGGAATGTCGAAGATCACCCAGTGCCAAAACCCGCTGCCGGTAGGCGCGTCACGATCAAAGACGGTCAGCGCCAGGCTCTTGGCGCCCGCCGGCACCCCGGTCCAGGAGAGTGCAGGTGAGATGTTGTTGCCCTTGCAGCCGAAGTCGTTGAAGACTTGCTCCAGCTTGATCGTTCCGCCATTCGTCAAATCGGGACTGGTCAGCTTGAACCTGTCGGCCCGCGCGGTCGTGGCACCCAACGCCGTCGCCGCGACGACCATGCCGAGCCATGACAGAGCGCGCATATCCCCTGCTCCCTCGCCGATTCTTTCCGCTCGGCAAGCATCGTGCGCTGGAACGGCGAGAGAGCGCAACTCCGCGCCGGATCAAGCGAGGTCGATCGCGTACCGCTTCAGGTCGGCGAGCGCGCAATAGTCCAGGGCACCCTGCTCGGTGGCGCGCAGCACCACGCGCGGTGCGGCACCGGCCAGCAGCGCCTCCTGCCAACGCGGCGCGCACAGGCACCAGCGATCGTCGGTGCGAAGCCCGGGAAAGCCGTAGTCAGGAACGGGAGTGCTCAAATCGTTGCCGCGCGAGCGGCTGAACGCCAGGAACGCATCGGTCATCACGGCGCAGACGGTATGGCTGCCGATGTCCTCCGCACCCGTGGCGCAACAGCCGTCGCGATAGAACCCGGTCGATCGGCGCAATCGAACACGGTTCCAGAACTCCGCCCAGGACGTTGCGAGAAGACCGGCCACCGCCTCCGCTGCTGTCCAATGGCATGCCGGCCTCCGTTCCCAGGGAATTGCGGGACGGCGCCAGCGTACACTTGCTTCAGGCCAATTGCAGCAGGGCGCTGGGCGGCGGTGCCTGCGTCGGCTGACTTGCGGCAGGCTCCGGGTTCAGCCAGCCGGCGGTGCGCGGCAGGATCACCGCCGGCGGCAGGATCGGCGGCTCGGCAAGCTGCACGCGGGATTGGCGCAGCGCTCGTCGATCCCCCGACATAGCGCTGGCGGATCGGAACCCGGCGTGACGCTGACAACACTGGACATGACGACGCCTCCCTGCGGTCGTCCAAAAATATGGACGGACGCGGGCTACCGGAACGTTAACGCCGGTCTGGCTCGTCGAAGGGGTTGCTGGTGCCGCGGAATTGCAGGCGGATCGGCGTGCCGGGCATGGCGAAACTCTCGCGCAGGCCATTGCTCAGATAACGGCGGTAATCCTCGGGCGTCTGCTCGGCGCGGGTGCCGAACACGACGAAGGTGGGCGGCCGGGCCTTGGCCTGGGTGATGTAGCGCAGCTTGAGCCGTCGCCCGTCCACCAGCGGCGGCTGGTGGCGGTCCAGGGCGCCCTCGAACCAGCGGTTCAGCGCCGCCGTCGGCACCCGCAGGTTCCAGACCCGCGCCGCCGCTCGCACCGCCGGCAGCAGCTTGTCCACGCCCTGCCCGCTCAGCGCCGAGAGCGGCACCAGGGCGATGCCCTTCATCTGCGCCAGCGAGGTTTGCAGCCGGTCGACCACGCCGCGGCGCGCGGCGTCTCGGTCGGGCACCAGATCCCACTTGTTCAGCGCGATGACGCAGGCCCTGCCTTCGCGCTCGATCAGGCGGGCAATCTGCAAATCCTGTTCGTGCAGACCTTCGGTCGCATCGACGGTCAGCACGACCAGCTCGGCCATCTTGAGCGCCTCGATGCTGGCGCTGACCGACATCTTCTCGAGCGGCAGATCGACACGGGCGCGCTTGCGCATCCCCGCCGTATCGACCAGCTCGATCGCACCCTCGGCATCGGCGATGCGCACCGCGACGGCATCTCGCGTAAGGCCGGGTTCCGGCCCGGTGATCATCCGCTCCTGGCCCAGCAAGCGGTTCAGCAGGGTGGATTTGCCGGCGTTCGGCCGGCCGATGATGGCGAGCTTGAGCGGCCGCTCACCGTCTCCCTCCGGCTCGTCCGCCGGCGGCAGCCGGTCGGCGATCTCGCTCATCAGCGAGGCGAGCCCTTCGCTATGCTCCGCCGAAACGGCAACCGGCTCGCCCAGGCCGAGTGCGTAGGCTTCCAGCGCCGCGGCGCCGCCGGCCCGGCCCTCTGCCTTGTTGGCGACCACCAGCACGGGACGGCCCATCCGCCGCAGCCAGTCGGCGAAATGTTCGTCGGCCGGCGAGATGCCGGCGCGCGCATCGATCACGAACAGCACCAGATCGGCGCGCGAGACCGCAACCTCCGAGGAGGCGCGCATCCGCCCGGCGAGCGTCTCGGGGGCGCTCTCCTCCAGCCCCGCGGTATCGACCAGCAGCACCTCGCGCCCGCGCAGGGTGGCGCGAGCCTCCTTCGCGTCGCGGGTGACGCCCGGCGTGTCGGCCACCAGCGCCGAGCGGCGGCCGGCGAGCTTGTTGAACAGCGTCGACTTGCCGACGTTCGGGCGCCCGGCGACCACCACGACGGGGAGCATGGCCAAGCCTAGCGCAGCGCCAGCAAGGTCGCATCGTCGGTGACGATGTAGAGCGTGCGGTCCGCCACCACCGGCTCGACAGAAGGCGCCGCGGACAGATCCTGGCGCCCGAGAACCTTGCCGGTATAGGGGCTCAGCGCCACGGCGCTATGGATGCTGCCCGCGAACACCAGGCGATCGGAGACCAGGGTCGGCCCGATCCAATGGATCGGGCCGGTCTGGTCCTTCTCGTTCTTGTAGCGGGGCAGCGGCGTCACCCAAGCCACCGTGCCGTCCGCGCGGTTCAGCGCCGCCGCGCGCATGTCGGCGGACAGGATGAACAGCCAGTCGCCGGCGAGCCACGGAGTCTCGCCCGAGCCCACGTCCCGCTCCCAGATGCGCCGGCCGGAGCGCAGGTCGAGGCTGACCAGGAGGCCGCCCAGGCTGACCGCGAACACCTGGCCGTTGTCGATGATCGGCATGGCCCGGACCGAGGGCAGGTCGATCACGCTGGTGCGGCCCGCCCCCGAGGCCAGCGTGTCGCTCCAGACCACCGAGCCGCTATTGCCGCGCAGCGCCACGAGATCGCCCGAGCCGAAGCCCGCGACCACGATGCCATCCGCATAGGCGGGTGACGGCAGCCCCAGAATCTCCGTATCGGCGGCCGTCCCCTGGTACGACCAGAGCTGCGCGCCGTCAGGGGCGGCCAGCGCCACCACCCGGCCGTCGAGCAGCGGGATGAACAGCCTGCCGTCAGCGATCGTCGGCGCGGCTCGCGCCGCGTTGCCGAGGTTCTTGCGCCATTTCACGTGGCCGTTGGCCGGGTCGATCGCCAGCGCGTCGCCGCGCCCGGTGGTGGCGTACAGCACGCCGCCGTCCAGCCCCAGCCCGCCGCCCACATTGCCGCTGCGGTCGTGCTTGGCCCGAGTATCGAGCCGCCACAGCCGGCGGCCGACATGCGCATCGACGGCGGTGACGGTGGCGTCGCTGTCCATCGCGAACACCCGTCCGTCGGCGGCGACCGGGCGCGCCGTGATCTTGCGCCGGTAGCCGCCGCCCGCGCCGATGCTGGCGGTCCATGCCTCGGCCAGCACGTCACGCGCGGCCAGATGCCCCATGACATGAGCGGCGTTGCCGCCTGCCTGCGGCCAGGAGGGATTGACTACGGGCGGCGGCAGCACCACGCGAATTGTATTCGAGTCGCCCACCTCGAGCCCGCGGTTCACCGCCATCACGGGGTAGCGCTTGCCCGGGAGCGGAGTCTTCGGTTTCGCCGAACCAGTTGTCGAAGAGGCTGCATCCGCCGGTCGCGAGCGGCAGCAGCAGGGCCGCCCGGCGCCCCAGCCGGGCGCCGCGTGGGTCAGGTCGGGTCACGTCAGTCACGATGCGCCGGCCTTGGCCTGGGCTTTCGGTGCGGGTGGAGGTGCCGGCTGGCCGAGTTGCGACAGCAGGCTGCTGGCACGCTGGCGCACCCCCTCTGGCGCCGTCTCATCGTGGGAGAGTTGCTTCAGCATGTCGCGCCCGGCGTCCGTGCGGCCCTGCCTGATGGCGAGCAGCGCCTGCGCTTCCTCTGCAAGGCCGTGGAACGGATTGTCGGGACTTGCCAGGGGTTGCAGGCGGGTGGCCACTTGCGCCGGGTCGCCGAAGTCGAGCTGGTGCTCCGCCCATTGCAGCCCGGCCACGTCGCGCAGCAGGCGGTCGGCGCCGCTGTCGTCGCGCACCTTGGCCCAGAGTGCGCTGGCGCCGGAGAGATTGCCGGCTTCGGCCAGCAGCGCCGCTTCCCGCAGCCGGGCCAGGGCGCGGTAGCCCTCGCTGGCGCCGGTGCGGGCGATGGCGGCGAACATCGGCACGGCTGCCTGCCGGCCCGGCCCCGGATGGCCCTCGGCAATCTTCAGCGCGGCCATATAGCTCTCCGCGGTGCGGGCGATCCTGCGGCCGTCGTACCATTTCCATGCCTGCCACGCGCCCGCGCCCGCGATCAGCAGGATCACGGCCGCGATCAGCAGACCGCCATAGCGCTTGAACAGATTGCGCATCTGCTCGGCGCGGAGGTCTTCTGCGACCTCGTCGAAAATATCGGGCACCGCAATCCTCATGGTCCGGCCCGCCGCGGCCGCGCCGACGCGGGGACAGGCATGCGGACCATAGCGATGACCTCCGCGCGGGGCAAACCGCCTCCGCAACCGCCTGTTCATCGTGGCTGGCGGAGAAAGTCACATGCGGTCCTCCCAGGCCCCCGTGCTGGCGGTTGCCGCCTGCCTGCTGGCGGGCCCGGTCGGCTGCGCGCCGTTCAACGAGGCGGCGGGAGCGTTCGCCGGGGTGGAGGCCGTGGTAGCGATCCCGGTTTTCGGGCGCGGCTTGGGCGACCTCGCCTATTCCGTCCTGTCTGGCCGCGACTGCTCGGTGGTGCGGCTGGAGCAGGGCAAGAGCTATTGCGTCCCGCGCGAGGGTCTGCCTGCGCCGCCGCTGTTCTGCACGCGCAGCCTGGGTGTGGTCGATTGCTGGGCCGATCCGGCGCTGCTGCCTGGCCACCCGACGCCGGTGGCGGACGCGCCAGCGCTCACACCCGCGCAGGAAGCGGACCGGGTGGCGCGCTGGCCGAAGCTCTAGCTCCGCGCGCTCTCGCGGGACGGTGATGCACAAACCGCATGTCGCGCTTTGTGCATCGCGATATAACGTTTGGCCGAAGCACCCACGCATCGAAAGCGCGTCATGCAGAAGCAGGTTTCCGCCCCGTTCAGCCCGGCCCTGGCCCACTCGGCCCCGCAACGCGCGGCGGAGCAGACCACCCTTGTCATCCTCCTCGCGCTCAGTGCCTCGCACATGGTGAACGACACGATGCAGTCGGTCATCCAGGCGCTGTATCCGATGTTCCAGCGCGACTACCGCCTGAGCTATGGGCAGATCGGCATGATCACGCTGGCGTTCCAGTTCACCGCCTCGATCCTGCAGCCGCTGATCGGCACCTATACCGACCGGCGGCCGCTGCCGTATTCGCTGGCCGCGGGGATGGGCTCGACCTTCCTGGGGCTGCTGCTGCTGTCGCGGGCGGATACATTCACCTCCATCCTGTGCGCGGCGGCACTCGTGGGCGTCGGCAGCTCGATCTTCCACCCGGAAAGTTCGCGGGTCGCGCGCATGGCCTCGGGCGGCCGCTACGGCTTTGCGCAGGCGCTGTTTCAGGTGGGCGGCAATACCGGCTCGTCGCTCGGCCCGTTGCTGGCGGCGTTCCTGGTGGTGCCGCTCGGCCAGCATAGCGTGCAGTACGTCTCGATCCTGGCCCTGATCGGCATGGTCCTGCTGTTCAATGTCGGCCGCTGGTATGCGAGCCACCTGCATCTGTCCCGGCCGAAAGCCGGGCGCGTGTCGGACGGCATCGCTGCACTCACGCGACGGCGCGTTGCCTCCGCCCTGGCCATCCTGATGGCCCTGATGTTTTCGAAGTTCATCTATCTCGCGAGCATCGGCACGTACTTCACGTTCTACCTGATCCACAAATTCGGGGTGTCGATGCAGGGGGCGCAGATCAGCCTGTTCGTGTTCCTGGCATCGGGCGCGGTCGGCACCTTCCTGGGCGGTCCGATCGGCGACCGGATCGGCCGCAAATACCTGATCTGGGCATCGATCCTTGGCGTGCTGCCGTTCACCTTGGCGCTGCCGTTCGTGAACTACACCTGGACCATGATCCTGGTCGTGCCGATCGGGCTGATCCTGTCCTCGGCCTTCTCCGCCATCATCGTGTTCGCGCAGGAGCTGGTACCGGGCAAGATCGGCATGATCTCCGGGATGTTCTTCGGACTCGCCTTCGGGCTGGGCGGCCTGGGAGCGGCCGGACTCGGGGTGCTGGCGGATGCAAAGGGGATTGATTTCGTCTATCGCGTCTGCGCGTTCCTGCCTGCGATCGGATTGCTCACGGCGTTCCTGCCCGACCTGCATCGGCGGCACGCCTAGATGGCGGACGTTGATGCCGCCGCCCTGGCGGAACTCCATGAATTGCGTGCCAGCATCGACAATATCGATGCGGCCGTCATTCATATGCTGGCGGAGCGTTTCCGATGCACGCAGAAGGTCGGCGCGTTGAAGGCGCGGCACCATCTGCCGCCCGCCGATCCGAAGAGAGAAGCAACGCAGGTCGCCCGTCTGCGACAATTGGCGGTCGCGGCCAGGCTGGATCCGGAGTTCGCCGAGAAATTCCTCGCCTTCGTCATCCGCGAGGTCATCCGCCATCATGAGGCGGTGCCACGAGCGCTCGCCCCGGAGCCCATCGAGGCCCGTTTCCAGGAACCGGAACGGCTGTCGCATAGTTGATCCGACGGCCTGTCTCCGGAGGCGCGGATGGCACAACTCTCGGACGACTGCTTCGCCTTCGGCGGCAAGCTGCTGAGCGTTGACGCGGCACTTCGAGTCGTCGCCGAGCAGGTGGCCTGCGTCGCCGGCGCGGAGACGGTGAGAGCTGCTCGATGCGGATGGCCGGGTGCTCGCCGAAAATGTGATCGCACCGCTCGATCTGCCGCCGTTCGACAACTCGGCGGTTGACGGCTACGCCGTCCGGCTAGCCGATCTCGACCGCTCGCCCGAGTTGCCCTTGGTCGGACGTCTCGTGGCCGGAGCGGTGCCGGAGACCGCGCTCGCGCCGGGCGCCACGCTGCGCATCTTCACCGGAGCCGTGCTGCCGGATGGTGCTGACACCGTGTTCATGCAGGAGGACACGCGGCTCGACGAGGCGAACCGGGTGCATTTTCCGGGCGGCCTGCGGCGCGGTGCCAACACCAGGCAGCGTGGCGAGGATGTCGCCAAAGGCGCTCGCGCCCTGACGGCCGGGCGAATCATGCGGCCACAGGATCTGGCGCTCGCCGCGGCACTCGGGCTGCGATGCCTGAAGGTGCGGCGCCCCCTGCGCGTGGCGCTGTTCTCGACCGGCGACGAATTGGTGGAGCCGGGCGGCGTGGCCGGTGCCGCGCAGCGGTACGATTCCAATCGCGTCCTGCTCGCAGCCCTGCTGCGCCGGGGCGGCGCGCGCGTCACCGATTTCGGCATTCTCCCGGACCAGCGTGACGCGACCGCGCAGGCGCTGGATGATGCCGCGCGCGGCCATGACCTTCTGCTGACCTCGGGCGGCGTGTCCACCGGCGAGGAGGATCACGTCCGCGAAGCGATCGAGGCCATCGGCCACATCACGTACTGGCGGTTGGCGATCAAGCCGGGGCGCCCGGTGGCGGTCGGCAGCGTGGCCGGCGTGCCGTTCATGGGGCTGCCCGGCAATCCGGTCGCGGCGTTCGTCACCTTCGTCCATCTCGTCCGCGCGATGCTGGCGGCGCTTGGGGGCGCCGTGCCGCCCGCCCCCACGATGCTGCGGGTCCGGGCCGATTTCAGCCACCGCAAGAAGGCCGGGCGGCGCGAATATGTGCGGGTGCACCTGGTTCCTGGGTCCGACGGGACGCCGCGCGCGCGGAAACATCCGGTCGAGGGCGCGGGAATTTTGACGTCGCTCACCGAGACCGAGGGACTGGTCGAACTGGCCGAGGATGTGACGGCGATCGGACCCGGAGACCTGGTCGGCTATCTGCCGTACGAACTGCTCTGGTAGCGTGTCATACCATGGGGCGAAGCTTCTGAGGCTTGCACAACCCCACCCGGCCCTCCGGGCCACCCTCCCCGTGCTCGGAGGGAAAGAAAACCTTCCTCCCGCTCGCGACCAATCAGCAAGCGTCAGGCACGGCGCCGGCAATTCGGTCGGCCTCGGCCAGATCCTCCAGCGTGTTGACGTTGAAGAACGGATCGACCGGGGCCACAGGCCATTCGACCGCGACGGTGGCATGGCGCGCGGTGAAGCGGTCGATCTTGCGGATGCCCTCGACGGAAACCGCCTGCCGCAACTCGTGCCTCATCGAGACGGGCCATACCGCAATGACCGGATGGGTCCGGCCATCGGAGGCGGCACAGGCCAGCGTGGCGCCGGCGCGCAGCCGCTCGGCGTGCAGCCGGGACACGAGATCGCGCGGCAGGAAGGGCGCGTCGCCGGGAAGGGTCAGCACCCACTCAATTCCGGTCTCGGCGGTGGCGGTCCAGTCCATGACCGCCAGCACGCCGGCAAGCGGTCCGGGATGATCGGGCAGGCTATCGGCCAGGACCGGCAGCCCGAGATGCGCGAACCGTGCCGGATCGTCGTTGGCGTTTAACACAAGCCGCGTCACCTGCGGCGCCATGCGCTCGACCAGCCGCGCCAGCACGCTGCGCCCGGCGATGCTGCGCAGCCCCTTGTCGCCGCCGCCCAGCCGTCGCGCGAGGCCGCCGGCGAGGATGCCGCCAAGCGTCGCCGGCACGTCACTCTGCATCCACCGCCGCCTTGCGCCGGTGCCGCGCTTCCTCCTCGGCCACGCTGTCCAGGCTCTGGTCGAACACGATGCGCTCGGCGCCGGAAAGGGCCAGGAACCGCTTGCCCCGCGCGCGCCCGATCAGCGTCAGGCCGGCATTGCGCGCCAGCTCGACACCCCAGCCGGTGAAGCCGGAGCGCGAGACGAGGATGGGAATACCCATCCGCACCGTCTTGATGACCATTTCCGATGTGAGGCGGCCGGTCGTGTAGAAGATCTTGTCGCCGCCCGCGATGCTGTGCCGGTGCATGTGCCCGGCGATCTTGTCCACCGCGTTGTGGCGGCCGACATCCTCCATGTAGATCAACGGCTCGTCGTGCCGGCACAGCACCGCGCCGTGGATGGCACCCGCCTCCAGGTACAGCGACGGCATCGTGTTGATGACGTGCGCCAGGCGATACAGCCAGGACGTGCGCAGCTCGGCTTGCGGCAGACGCACGCCTTCGATCACGTCCATCAGATCGCCGAATGCCGTGCCCTGCGCGCAGCCGGAGGTCTGCGTCTTCTTCCGAAGCTTCTCTTCGTAGTTCGTCTTGCGCTCGGTGCGCACGACGACCACGGCGATCTCCGGATCGTAGTCGATCCCGGTGATGACATCGTCCGGACGCAGCATGCCTTGGTTCAGAAAATAGCCGATCGCCAGATCCTCGGGATAGTCGCCGATCGTCATGGCGGTGACGATCTCCTGGCCGTTGAGGAATAGCGTCAGCGACCGCTCCACCGGGACGCGCGTCTCGACCGTGGCGCCGGTGTGATCCGTGCCGGTCAGGCGCACGGTCAGAGCGGGGGTCGTCCGGGTTCGGGCGGACACGAAAATCGGGCGTCACGCTGGTATCCTGCATTCGCGTCACATGGCGTCGAGCGATGCGGGAGCAAAGCCCCGCTGGCGCAACGCCTCCCGCACGCCGGGGCTGCGCAGCAGGGCCATGAAGCGCTGGACCGGCGGCCGTTCGAGCCGCGCTTTCGGCACGACGAAATCATACTGCTCCGCCTGCAGCGGCAAGAACCCCAGCCCGTACTGGCGCGCCACCGTCTCGATAGTGACGCCCCAATCCGCGCGATGCTGCGCCACCGCGACCGCCACCGCATTGTGCGATTTCGGCTGCGCCGTGTAGCCGGCGGGCGTGGCCCCGCCCAGCAGGCGGTCGATCAGGATTTGCGTGCCGCTCCCGGCGTTGCGGTTGACCATGAGCATGGCCGGGTCGGCCTGCGCCCTGGCAGCCGCCGCCTCGGCCGAGCCGCAGTCCTGGAAGCGCGCGTCGCCCGAGCGGAACACCACGCCCTGCAAGCGGCCGTAGCCCGGCAGCAGGGTCAGCATGTCCGTGAGATACGGACGGTTGTACTCGCCGGTGACCGGATCCATCAGATGCACACCGGCAATGTCGCACTCGCCGCGCCTGGCCGCCGCGAGACCGCCAAGGCTGCCGACCGAGAGCGCCTTCACGGCCAGCCCATCCTGTTCGAGCAGCCCGATCATCAGGTCGAGCCCGACGCAATGGCTGCCGATGACCACCAGATCGGCAAGACGCAATCCGGCGCCGATCAATTGCACCTCGACCGGTGTGCCGGCGGCGACCGTCGTGACCCCGGCGGGCACGGCAAAGAACCCGTCCGCCTGGCCGAAGCTTGTCACCGCACCCGATCCTTTCGCGGTGGGGTAGGCGGCCAGCCCGCCATCCGAGGCGCGCACCAGGGCGCTCAGCACATACTCGGTGCGGCCCAGTTCGGAGGAGATGCGCATCGGCAACGTGGCGCGGATGCTCTCCTGCGGCGCCGCCGGGCGGCCGCCCAGGGCGCGCAGCACCGGGGCCACGATGGCGTGGAAGGTGAAGATCGCCGAGGTCGGGAAGCCGGGCAGGATGGCGATCGGCTTGCCCCGCGAGACGGCGAGGCAAAGCGGCTTGCCGGGCTTGAGCGCCACGCCATGCACGACGATGCCGGGATCGCGCAGCCGTGCAACGGCGTGATAGGCGAGATCGCCTGCCCCCTTTGACGTGCCGCCGGAGAGCAGCACCGCATCCGCCTCATCCAGCGCGCGATCCACCGCAGCCGCGAGCGCCTCGGGTTGGTCGGGCACGATCCCTTGCATGAGCGGCTCCGCGCCCAATTCCTCGACCGAGGCGGCAAGAATGGCGGCGTTGCTGTCGAACACCTGGCCGGGCTGGATCGAGCTGCCGGGGGTCACGATCTCGTTGCCGGTCGAGACGATGGCAACACGCGGGCGGCGCCAGACCGGCACGCACGCGAGACCGATCGCGGCCAGCATGCCGATCTCGCGCGCGGTGACCAGATGCCCCTGGCGCAGCACCGTTTCGCCGCGCGCGATGTCCGAGCCGGCAGTGGCGATGAACTGTCCGGCGTGAGCGGGACGCGTCACCCGGATCTGCGGGGTGTCGCCGGTCTCGACCAGTTCGGTGTGCTCGATCATCACGATCGCGTCGGCGCCGCGCGGCACCATGCCGCCGGTGGCGATCACGCTGGCCCAGCCAGGCGCCACCGCTTCCCCTGGCTGGACGCCCGGCGTCAGCACCTCCGGACCTAGGCGCAGCAGGCGGGGCGCATCGTCCGAGGCACAATCCAGATCCTCGGCGCGGATCGCGAAGCCGTCGACGCTGGCCCGGTCGAAGCCCGGCACGTCCGCCGTCGCCACGACCTCTCGCGCCAGAACCCGGCCATGCGCCCGTGCGAGAGGAACGATTTCCTCGCCCAGCGGCTCAAGCCGCAGGTGCTCTCGCCAGCGGGATTCCGCCTCGTCGCGGCTCACGACCTGGAGGAACTGCTCCTGCCGCGCCGCGCGCCGCAGCACTGGCAGGGATGGGGATTCGGTCACGGTTGGCCTTCCCTCGATGCGTCATAGAGGTGAACGCGTACGGAAGCGCCCGCCGGATAGCCTTCGCGTGAAGCCGGCACGAGCACGAAACCGTCCGCGTGAGCGACACTGGCCAGACCGGCCATGCCGAGCGGCGTCGCGCGCCCACTGCTCAGCATCACCCGCACGATCTCGGTGCTGCCGATGCCGGAGACGATCTTGCGATCGAGCCTCGCATCCACCGCCGCATAAGCGTCATCCGGGCCAAGCCCTGCCTCCTGCCGGAGCGGCGGCGCCGCCGTCACGTCGTACGTCACCAGACAGGCCAGCGGCGCTCCCGGCAGCAGCAGTACCGGCACTTCGCCCATGCGCCACAATCCCGCCGACTCGCCAGGATGGATCGCGACACCGTGAAACGCCCGCACGCCCCCGGCATTGGCGATTGCCGATGCTGCCTTGTCATCCGCACCGGCACCGCTGCCGCCAGCCACCAGCAGAACGTCGCTCGTAGCCGCCCCGCGCGCGATGGCGCCTGTCACCGCGCGGCACTCAAGCAGGGCCGGGCGGAACTCCTCCACGATCGCGCCGTCGCGCGCGAGCAGCGCGCGCAGCATCGGCGTCAGCGCATCGGCCTCGCCCGCCTTCGGTCCCGGGACGATGAGGCCCACGCGCAACCGGCGCAGCACGCGAACCCGCGTCTCGCCGAGTGCAGTCAGCAGCGCCACGTCCTGCGGCCGCAGCCGCCTGCCCCGCGCGAGCGCGGGACTGCCCGCCGCCAGTTCGCTGCCGCGACGCTCGATGCCGGCCCCTGGCGCCGCCTGTGCCAGAACCTCAATCGCCTCCGCGCCGCTCGGCGATGCCGCCTCGAACGGCAGCACCGCGTCGGCGCCGTCCGGGAGCGGCTGCCCGCGCGTCACCGCAGCCGCGCTGCCAGGCGACAACGCCGTGCGGTCCGATGTCTGGCGCAGCACGAGGGTCATCGGCGTGTAGTCCCCCGCCCCTGCGGTATCGGTTGCGCGCACGGCATATCCGTCCAGCGCCGCGCGATCGAACAGCGGCAGGTCGCGGCCGGCGACACATGGCTCGGCCAGCACCCGGCCTGCAGCATCCCCGACAGCAAGGTTTTCGCTGCCGGATTCCGGCATGGCGGCCGCGATCAGCGCTCGCGCCTGCGGCACGGGCAGCAACTCACCCATCATGGCCGCGCCAGCAGATGGCGTGCGCCGGCATCGCATGGGCGCGGATATGGGCGGCAATCGTCGCCGTGTCGTCCAGATCGAACACCGGCACGGCGACCGCTTCGATCGGGGGCGTCGCTGGCGACGGCACTGATCGTGCAATCGCCGGGCTGCATCAGCGGCTTGCCTAGGCTCGGACGATGGATTTCCAGCTTCGGGTGCGCCTCGCGCTTGAACCCCTCGATCAGCACCAAATCCACGTCGCTGAGCCGGTCCAGCAGTTCCGCGAGATACGGCTCGCTCCCGTTGCGCAATTCGTGCATCAGCGCCCATCGGCGCGCGGAGGCGATCAGCACCTCCGCCGCACCCGCCTGCCGATGCTCCCAGGAATCCTTGCCGGGCTGGTCCACATCGAAAGCGTGATGCGCATGCTTGAGCGTCGAGACGCGCAATCCCTGCCCGACCAGCAGCGGAATCAGCCGGCGCAGCAGCGTGGTCTTTCCCGCGCCGCTCCATCCGGCCAGGCCGATGACGCGCATGATGCTCCTGTCTGCTCTGGGCGGCGGTAGCCTTCGCGCCTGGCCGATGATATAAAGTATGCCAGGGCGACAATCCACGCTGTCAAGCCGGCGGTCCCGCGCCCGGCCGCTGGATCGCCCACACTGTCAGGGGTAGGACGCCGATGCCATCCCGCGGTTCAGGAACGCCATGAAGAACGACACATCCGAGGCCGGCATCCGGCGTTTTGAGCATCCAGGAGCAGGCCGCCGCCGCGTCCGGCCCACTCCCAAAGGGCGCGACATCGACCCCAAGGCCCAGCGCGAGATCGAGGCGCTGCTGGGCGAGCGGTCGCGCGATCGCGATTTGCTGATCGAACATCTGCACCTGATCCAGGACAGCTACGGCCAGATCAGCGCCGCCCATCTGGCAGCGCTGGCCGTCGAGATGAAGCTGGCCTTCGCCGAGGTCTACGAGGTTGCCACCTTCTACGCCCATTTCGACGTGGTGAAGGAAGGTGAGGCGCCGCTCGCGCGAACGGTGGTGCGCGTCTGCGACAGCCTGACCTGCGCCATGTTCGGCGCCGATCTCGCTGATGGGACGGTTGCAGGCGATGCAGGCGAAGGGCGAGCTGGGAGCCGACGCGCGCGTGGTCCGGGCACCCTGCGTCGGCTTGTGCGACCAGGCGCCGGTCGTCGAGGTGGGGCACCACTTCCTGCACAAGGCAACGTCGGACGCTGTGCGCGCGGCGATCGACCACGGGGACACCCATCCGCATATTCCCGACAACACGATCGACTACGAGGCCTATGTCGCGGGCGGCGGCTACGCGCTGCTGGAACGCATGCGCTCGGGTGCGCTGGATGCCGAGGCGGTGCTGTCGGTGCTGGATGATTCCGGGCTGCGCGGGCTGGGCGGCGCCGGCTTTCCCACAGGGCGCAAATGGCGCTCGGTGCGCGGCGAGAAGGGGCCGCGGCTGATGGCGGTGAACGCCGATGAGGGCGAGCCCGGCACGTTCAAGGATCGCCACTATCTGAACACCGATCCGCACCGCTTCCTCGAGGGGATGCTGATCGGCGCGGAGATTGTCGATGCCACGGACATCTACATCTATCTGCGCGACGAGTACCCGGTGGCACGTGCCATCATGCGGCGCGAGCTTCCCAAGCTGCCCCCGTCGCCCCGCCGGATCCATCTCCGACGCGGCGCCGGCGCCTATATCTGCGGCGAGGAATCCTCCATGCTGGAGAGCATCGAGGGCAAGCGCGGGCTGCCGCGGCACAAGCCGCCCTACCCGTTCCAGGTCGGCCTGTTCGGCCGCCCGACGCTGATCAACAACGTCGAGACGCTATACTGGGTGCGCGACATCCTGGAGCGCGGCGTCGCGTGGTGGACGGGTTTCGGCCGCCATGACCGCAAGGGGTTGCGCAGCTTCTCGGTATCCGGGCGCGTGCGCGATCCCGGCGTGAAGCTGGCGCCGTCTGGCATTACGGTCCGCGAGCTGATCGACGAGTATTGCGGCGGGATCATGGAGGGACACAATTTCGCCGCTTACCTGCCGGGCGGCGCGTCGGGCGGCATCCTGCCGGCCTCGATGGACGACATCCCGCTCGATTTCGGCACGCTCGAGAAATACGGCTGCTTCATCGGTTCGGCCGCCGTGATCGTGCTGTCCGATCAGGACGACCTGCGCGCGGCGGCGGTGAACCTGATGGCGTTCTTCGAGGACGAGAGCTGCGGCCAATGCACGCCGTGCCGCGCCGGCACCCAGAAGGCGCGGATGCTGATGCAGCGCCCGGTCTGGGACCAGGCGCTATTGACCGAACTCGCGCAGGCGATGCGCGATGCCTCCATCTGCGGTCTGGGTCAGGCCGCCTCCAATCCGCTGGACAGCATGATGCGTTACTTTCCGGAAGCCTTGCAGACGAAGGATGCCGCGGAATGAGCACGGAAACCGTATTCGAGCTGGATGGAAGGCAGGTCGAGGCGCGACCGGGCGAGACGATCTGGCAGGTCGCCAAGCGGCTCGGCACCGACATTCCGCATCTCTGCTACAAGCCGAGCCCCGGCTACCGGCCCGACGGCAATTGCCGCGCCTGCATGGTCGAGATCGACGGGGAGCGGGTGCTCGCGGCGTCGTGCATACGCCAGCCGGCAAGCGGAATGCGCGTGCGCTCCGCCAGCGCCCGCGCCGCTGCTGCGCAGCGCATGGTGATGGAACTGCTGGTCGCCGATCAGCCGGCGCGCGAGACGTCGCATGATCCCACCTCGAAGTTCTGGCAATGGGCGGATCGGGTCGATGTGACGACCAGCCGCTTTCCGTCCGTCGAGCGATGGACCGCCGATCCCAGCCATCCGGCCATGCGGGTGAATCTCGACGCCTGCATCCAGTGCAATCTGTGCGTGCGCGCCTGCCGCGAGGTTCAGGTCAATGACGTGATCGGCATGGCCCACCGCAACGCCGCCGCCAAGATCGTGTTCGACTTCGATGACCCGATGGGTGAGTCGACCTGCGTGGCCTGCGGCGAGTGCGTGCAGGCCTGCCCCACCGGTGCGCTGATGCCAGCGGCCTATCTCGACGACAAACAGCAACGCACGGTCTGGCCGGACCGAGTTGTGTCGAGCCTCTGTCCGTATTGCGGCGTCGGCTGCCAGGTGGACTATGCCGTGAAGGACGAACGCATCGTCTATGCCGAGGGTCGCGACGGTCCGGCCAACCATGAGCGGCTTTGCGTCAAAGGCCGGTTCGGCTTCGACTACATCCATCATCCGCATCGCCTGACCAAACCTCTTGTCCGACTGGACGGAATTGGCAAGGACGCAAACGATCAGGTCGATCCCGCCAATCCCTGGACGCATTTCCGCGAAGCAAGCTGGGAGGAGGCCCTCGCGTGTGCCAGCGGTGGCCTGCGCGCGATCCGCGACGCGCACGGGCCGGAAGCACTGGCCGGGTTCGGTTCCGCGAAGGGATCGAACGAGGAGGCGTATCTGTTCCAGAAGCTGGTACGCACCGGCTTCGGATCGAACAATGTCGATCATTGCACCCGACTCTGCCACGCCTCCTCCGTGGCGGCACTGATGGAAGGGCTGAACTCCGGCGCCGTATCGGCACCGTTCTCGGCGGCGCTGGATGCCGAGGTCATCATCGTCATCGGCGCCAATCCGACCGTGAATCATCCGGTCGCCGCAACCTTCATCAAGAACGCGGCCAAGAAGGGCGCCAAGCTGATCGTGATCGACCCACGCCGGCAGGCGCTGTCGCGTCACGCGCTGCATCACCTCGCATTCAAGCCCGGAAGCGACGTGGCGATGCTGAACGCGATGATCCACACGATCATTGAAGAAGGCCTGACCGACACGCAGTACATCGCCGGCTACACCGAAGGGTTCGAGGAACTGCGTGAACGCGTCAAGGATTTCTCGCCGGAGGCGATGGCACCTGTCTGCGGGGTTTCGGCCTCGTTGTTGCGCGAAGTGGCGCGCATATACGCGCGCGCGCGCACGTCCATCATCTTCTGGGGCATGGGGATCAGCCAGCACGTGCATGGCACCGACAATGCGCGTTGCCTGATCGCGATGGCGCTGATCACCGGCCAGATCGGCCGTCCGGGAACCGGCCTGCACCCGCTACGTGGCCAGAACAATGTGCAGGGCGCGTCCGATGCCGGGCTGATTCCGATGGTGTTCCCCGACTACCAGCCGGTGAGCGATCCAGCGTTTCGGCAGACATTTGAACGAGCGTGGCATTTGGCACTCGATCCCAGACCCGGCCTGACGGTGGTCGAGATCATCCACGCGATCCATGCCGGCACGATTCGCGGCATGTATATCGAGGGCGAGAACCCGGCGATGTCCGATCCTGACCTCAATCATGCGCGCGAGGCCCTGGCCAAACTCGAGCATCTGGTGGTGCAGGATCTGTTCCTGACGGAAACCGCCTTCCATGCCGATGTGGTCCTGCCGGCCTCCGCGTTCGCCGAGAAGACCGGCACCTTCACCAACACCGACCGCCGCGTGCAGATGGCGCGGCCGGTGATCGCACCGCCCGGAGATGCGCGCCTCGATTGGTGGATTATCCAGGAGATCGCCCGCGGCCTTGGCCTTGACTGGAACTATGCCGGGCCACACGAGGTGTTCGCCGAAATGGCTGGGCTGATGCCATCGCTTGCCAATATTACCTGGGAGCGGCTGGAGCGCGAGGGCGCCGTCACCTACCCGGTCGACGGCCCGGACCAGCCGGGAAATGAGATCATCTTCGCGACCGGCTTCCCGACCGCCAGCAACCGCGGCCGCATCGTTCCCGCGAACCTGCTGCCGCCGGACGAGATCCCCGATGTCGAGTTTCCGATGGTGCTTTCGACCGGCCGCGTGCTGGAGCACTGGCACACCGGGTCGATGACGCGCCGCGCCGGCGTGCTCGACGCGATCGAGCCGGAAGCGATCGCCTTCATGTCGCCGCGGGATCTGGGCGACATGAGCCTGCGTCCTGGCGACTTCATCCGGCTGGAGACGCGGCGGGGCGCCATCGAGCTCAAGGTGCGCTCCGATCGCGACGTGCCGACGGGCATGGTCTTCATGCCGTTCTGCTATGCAGAGGCAGCGGCGAACCTGCTGACCAACCCGGCGCTCGACCCGTTTGCGAAGATTCCGGAGTTCAAGTTCTGCGCCGCGCGCGTGCAACCGGCGGCGGTCATGGCGAGCGCCGCCGAGTAGCCCGGACGGGTGCGGCGAGGCGCCGGGGATTTCGAATATTCGTAGCTGTCCACACGATCGGTTGTGGACAGCATCATGGCGGAACGGTACCATCGCAACAGCGGCTTTTGGCCGCCTGACGTGCCTTTCGCCTGCACAAAAACTCACGGGAGGCCACATCCATGCGCAAGCATATCTTGCGAACCGTGTCGCTGGTCGCGCTGGCGACCTTCGCCACGCTCCCGGCCGTCGCGGCCGAGAGCGGCTACAAGCTGGTCAAGACGATCGACCTGCCGGGCGACAAGGGCGGCCACGGCGACTACGTGGTGTTCGACCCGGCGACCAACACCGTCTGGCTCGCCCAGTCGCCGGACCACCAGGATGTCGTGATCGACGCCAAGACGAACACCGTGAAGGGAGTCGTCCCCGGTATCGAGAGCGGCAACCTCATCACCATGACGCCGAAATACGCTTTCATCGACGACGCCAAGAGCACCAAGGTGACGGTGCTAAACAAGCGGACCATGAAGCCGGTCGGCAGCTTTACGATTCAGGGCAAGACCCCGGATGGCATGATCTATGATCCGAAGACCCAGCATATCTATGTCGCCGGAGACGACAGCAACGACGTGACCGTGGTCAACGCCACGCCACCTTTCGCGCAGGTCGCGCATTTCGGACTGCAACCCGCGCAGGCCAAGGACGGCCCCGACGTCGGCACGCTCGTGCCGGCGACCGGCATGATCTACCAGCCGGACGATAACGTGGTGGACGTCATCGACCCGGCGACGAACAAGGTGGTGTCGGTCTGGAAGCCGGACGTGAAGGGCGACGCCAAGCCGATGGTCTATGATCCGAAGACCAAGCATTTGTTCATGGGCACCACCGACAAGAAGATGCTGGTGCTCGACGCGAAGACCGGCGAGCAGGTCGCCTCGATCCCGCTGAAGGGCTCGGCGGACGAGGTGGCGATCGATGTCGGCGCGCGGCGCGCCTTCGTCGGCGACAAGGCCGGCATGGTCGAGGTGATCGACCTCGACCAGAACAAGCTGGCCGACACGATCCCGTCCGAGAAGAACATGCACACCCTGGCGGTCGATCCCAAGACGCACAACGTCTACGTCTATCGCAACGAGAGCAACAAGCTGGACGTGTTCAGCGCGCCGGGCTCGTAATTACTGCCCCACGCGGAAGCGCCGCCACGGACTTCCCGCGGCGGCGCTTTTTTGTGCCCGGAATAGACGCCCGTAGAACTATTCGGCCGGGGCATGCCTCGCCACCGGTTCGGCCGAACGCAGATTGGCGCGTAGCGGCCGCAGCACGAACAGCGCCAAGGCCACCACCACGAAGTTGGCGATAGCCGTGACCACGAACACCGCATGCCAGCTGCCGGTCGCGTTCTTCAGCACGTTCGCGAGCGGAACCAGAAAGGCAGACGCACCCTTGGCCGTGTAGAGGAAGCTGAGATTGACGGTTGCGAATTTCGGGCCGAACGAGTCCGTGCAGGTGGACGGGAACAGGCTGAAGATCTCGCCCCAGGTGAAGAAGATCAAGGCGGCGAAGATGACAAAGAGCCACGGGCTGGCGCCCAGTCCGCCGAGCAGCCAGTAGGCCACGCCGCCGATGCTGAACGCGATCGCCATGGTGTATTCGCGCCCGATCCGGTCGGAGACCCAGCCGAAGAACGGTCGCGCAGTACCGTTTGCGACGCCGTCAACGATGCCCGCCAGCGAGAGCGTTGACACTCCGAAGAAGATGACGACGTCCGCGACGTGGTAGCTCTTGGCGATCAGCGCAATCTGCGCGACCGCCATCAATCCGCTGGCGGAGACCAGAATGAACATGACGTAGAGCAGCCAGAACACCGGCGTGCTCAGCATCTGCCACGGCGTATAGCTGCGCGTCGTCTGCAGGATATTCGTGGGAGCGCGCGCCGGAATCTCGCCAGCCAGCGGAGCCCTGCAGCAGCCACGCCAGCAGGAAGACGATGATTCCCTGGCCCAACCCGAACCAGAGAAAGGTGAGCTGATAACCCTGCGTGGCGATCAGGTAGCGGATCGGGATCACTGTCAGCGCGGCACCGACGCCATAGCCGCCCGCGGTGAGGCCTACCGCCAAGCCACGGTGATCCGGAAACCATTTCACCGCGTTGCCGATGAGGGTGGCATAGATCGCGCCGGCGCCGGTGCCCGACACGGCGCCGCCCAGGTAGAGCATCTCGAGAGACCCGGCAAACGAGTTGATGATCCAGCCGAGCGCCACAAGAAGACCGCCTGCGGCGACAATCACTTTCGGCCCGAAAGTATCGGCAAGCCAGCCGTCGATCGGTGTGAGCCAGGTCTCGAGCGCGATGAAGATACTGAACGCCACCTGGATCGCGGCAACCGACCACTTATGGTCCGCTGCCATCGGGTGGACGAAATACGTCCAACCGTATTGGTAATTGGAGATCAGGACCATGCAAATGATCCCGATGACCAGCATGGTCACGCGATTGGCACTAGGCTGTCCAATTGGACCACTCATGGATGACGTACTCATGGACATTTGTCTTTTCCCTCTGTCAGTTGCCGGGCGCTTCGCGCGCCTTCTGGCGGATTGTTGTGTGTTCTACGATCGCAACACCCTCAGCATGGTGCTGCCCAGTGCGGCCGGGCTGTCGGCGACATGGACCCCGGCCTGGCGCAGCGCCTCCATCTTGGCTGCGGCGGTGTCGCGCCCGCCGCTGATCACCGCACCGGCATGGCCCATGCGCCGGCCGGGCGGTGCCGTGGTTCCGGCGATGAACCCCACCACCGGCTTGCCGCCACGGTTCTGCGACGGCCAAAAACTCCGCAGCCTCGATCTCGCTCTCGCCGCCGATCTCGCCGATCATGACGATCGCCTCGGTCTGGCTGTCGGCCAGGAACAGCGCCAGCACATCGACGAAATCCGTCCCCTTCACCGGATCGCCGCCAATGCCCACGCAACTGCTCTGCCCCAGGCCCGCAGCCGTCGTCTGCGCCACCGCCTCGTAGGTCAGCGTGCCCGAGCGCGACACGATCCCCACCCGCCCGGGCCGGTGGATGTGCCCCGGCATGATGCCGATCTTGCAGGCATCCGGCGTGATCACCCCGGGACAGTTCGGCCCGATCAGCCGCGAGCCCGAGCCGTCCAGCGCCCGCGCGACCCGCACCATGTCCAGCACCGGAATGCCCTCGGTGATGCAGACGATCAGGCCCACCCCGGCATCCACCGCCTCCAGGATCGCGTCCGCCGCAAACGCCGGCGGCACGTAGATCGCACTCGCCGTGGCCCCCGTCGCCGCCACCGCCTCGGCCACCGTGTCGAACACCGGCAGATCCAAATGCCGGCTGCCGCCCTTGCCCGGCGTGACACCGCCCACGATCTTGGTGCCATAGGCGATCGCCTGCTCGGAATGGAACGTGCCCTGCGCCCCGGTAAAACCCTGCGTCAGCACCCGGTGCGGCCATCGACCAGGATCGCCATCAGCCGCCCTCCCCCATCAACCGCCTTCCTGGGTGACGCTCTCGCGCACCGCCCGCACCACCTTCTCCGCCGCATCCGCCAGATTGTCGGCGGCGATGATGGCCAGCCCGGAATGCGCCAGGATGTCCTTGCCCAGCGCGACGTTGGTGCCCTCCAGCCGCACCACCAGCGGCACCGTCAGGCTGACCTCGCGCGCGGCCGCCACCACCCCCTCGGCGATCACGTCGCAGCGCATGATGCCGCCGAAGATGTTGACCAGGATCGCCTCGACGTTCGGGTCCGACAGGATGATCTTGAACGCCGCCGTCACCCGCTCCTTGGTGGCTCCGCCGCCGACATCGAGGAAATTGGCCGGGCTCGCGCCATACAGCTTGATGATGTCCATCGTCGCCATCGCCAGGCCGGCGCCGTTCACCATGCAGCCGATGGTGCCGTCCAGCGCCACGTAGCTGAGGCTGTGCCGCGCCGCCTCCAGCTCCTTCGGGTCCTCCTCCGCCTCGTCGCGCAGCGCCTCCAGCTCGGCATGGCGGAACAGCGCGTTGTCGTCGAAGCTCATCTTCGCATCCAGCGCCACCAGCTCGCCCGATCCCGTCACCACCAGCGGGTTGATCTCGATGATCGCGCAATCGAGTGCGGCGAAGGCCCGCGCCAGCCCGTCCAGCAGCCGGCCGAACGCCCGCGCCTGCGCACCCGCAAGGCCCAGCCCGAAGGCCAGCCGCCGCGCGTGAAAGCCGGACAGGCCGGTGGCCGGATCGATGGTGACGCGCAGGATGCGCTCGGGATGGCGGGACGCCACCTCCTCGATCTCCATGCCGCCCTCGGTCGAGGCGATCACCGCCAGCCGCCCGGCCGCCCGGTCCACCAGCAGCGACAGATACAGCTCGCGGGCAATGTCGCAGCCGGCCTCGACATACAGCCGATGCACCCGCCGGCCCGCTTGGCCCGGTCTGCTTCGTCACCAGCACGTGGCCCAGCATCGCCTCGGCCGCCTGGCGCACCTCCCCGGCCGAGCGCGCCAGCCGCACGCCGCCGCCGCCCTGCGGATCGCCGGCGAACCGCCCGGCACCACGGCCGCCGGCATGGATCTGGCTCTTCACCACATACACCGGACCCGGCAGACCAGACGCCGCCGCAACCGCCTCCTCCGGCGACCACGCCACATGACCCGCCAGCACCGGAACCCCAAAGCCCCGCAGCAATTCCTTCGCCTGATACTCGTGGATGTTCATGCCGCGCGCCCGCTCGCGATCGTCACCCGATCAGCCCGGCGCCGCGCGCCCATCGGTATTTGGCGCCCAGCAGCACAACCGGGATTTCCGTCGTGTACGGATAGGCGGGAATACCGTGGTCGTAGAGGTATTCCGATGCCTGCTCCACTTCCACGTCACCCGCGAGGGAGGCCACGATCGGCTTGTGGATACCCTTCGCGCGCATTTCCTCCACCACCTCGACCATGCGGTGCGCGAACACCATCGGCGGCGTGATGATCGTGTGCCAGTATCCGAGGATCAGCGCGTGGATGCGCTCGTCCTGCAAACCGAGCCGCACCGTGTTCTGATAGGTGACGGGCGGCTCGCCGCCGGTGATATCGACAGGATTGCCGGCGGCACCGAATGGCGGGATGAACTTGCGGAACGCCGCGTCCAGATCGGGCGGCATGGCCATCAGCGACAACCCGTTATCGACGCAGGCATCGGACAGCAGCACGCCCGATCCGCCGGCGCCGGTGATGATGACGACATTCTCGCCCTTGGGCGTCGGCAGCTTCGGCAGGCCGCGCGCGAACTCCAGCATCTCGCGCAGGCTGCGGGCACGGATCACGCCGACCTGCTTCAGCACGTCCTCGTAGATCTTGTCGTTGCCCGCCAAGGCGCCGGTATGCGAACTCGCAGCGCGCGCACCTGCCGAGGTGCGACCGGCCTTCAGCACGATCACCGGCTTCTTTGGCGTCACACGCTTCGCCACCTCGGCAAAGGAGCGGCCGTCCTTCAGATCCTCGCAATGCTGGGCGATGATCTGCGTGTCGTCGTCCTGCTCGAAGAAGGTCAGCAGATCGTCCTCGTCGATATCGGCCTTGTTGCCGACGCCCACGATCGCCGAGACGCCCATCTTCGCCGAGCGGCTGAAGCCGATGATCGCCATGCCGATGCCGCCCGATTGCGACGACAAGGCAGCCTGCCCCTGCACGTCGTACGGAGTGCAGAAGGTCGCGCACAGATGGGCCGGCAGGTAGTAGAAGCCGTAGATATTCGGCCCGAGCAGCCGGATGTTGTATTTCCGGCCGATCGCCTGGATCTCGCGCTGCCCCTCCTCGTTGCCGGTCTCGGCAAAGCCCGAGGGGATCAGCACCGCGCCGGGAATCTGCTTCTCGCCGCATTCGATGAGTGCGCCCGCGACGAACTTGGCGGGAATCGCGAACACCGCGACATCGATCGTGTCCGGCACGTCCTTGACGGATTTGTATGCCTTGCGCCCGAGGATTTCATCGGCCTTGGGATGGATCGGGTAGATCGCGCCCTTGTAGCCACCGTTGATGAGGTTCTTCATCACCGAGTTGCCGATCTTGCCGTCCTCGGCCGAGGCGCCGATCACCGCCACGGCGCGCGGTCGCATGATGCGATTCATCGCCGCCAGGATTTCGTCCTGGCTCGGCCGATAGCGTGGTTCGGCCGGTGCGAAGTCCAGCACGATCCGCACATCCGCGGCGATCGCACCCTTGGCCGTCGCGAACACCGGATTGAGGTCGAGTTCGCTGATCTCCGGGAAGTCGCTCACCAACTGCGAAACGCGCACGATCAGATTGGCCAGCGCTTCGCGATCGACCGGCTCGGAACCGCGCACACCCTTCAGCATCTCGGCCGCCTGGATGCCGTCCAGCATCGATAGCGCGTCGTCGCGCGTCGCGGGTGCCAGGCGGAAGGTGATGTCCTTCAGCACCTCGACCAGCACGCCGCCGAGGCCGAAAGCGACCAGCTTGCCGAAGCTGCCATCGGTCACGGCACCGACGATGACTTCCTGGCCGCCTTGCAGCATCTGCTGTATCTGCACGCCGTCGATGCGCGCATCCGCCTTGTGGCGGCGGGCATTGTCGATGATCGTCTGGTAGCCGCGGGAGACGGCCTGCGCATCCTTCAGGCCGACCAGAACGCCGCCGGCCTCCGTCTTGTGCAGGATGTCCGGCGAGACGATCTTCAGCACCACCGGGAAGCCCATGCCGCTCGCGACGCGCGCCGCTTCGTCGGCGGAGCGGGCGACCGATTCCTGCGGCACGGCGATGCCATAAGCGTCGCAAACCAGCTTGCCCTCCGGCGCGGTCAGCGCGTCACGGCCGCTCGCGCGCACCCGGTCCAGGATGTCGCGTACCGTTCGCCGCGCGCCAGCCGCCGCGGCGCCGTCTCCCTGCGTTCCGCCTGCCACGTCTTGCATCGTCATCCTCCTGGTCGCGGGCCGGCGGGTCTATTCTGCCGCCATGCGCTGTGGTTCGCCTAGCGCGCCCGAAGCGTTCACCTCGGCGATCCGCGAAGCATCGAAGCGCAGCACGTCGCGCAGGATCTCCTGCGTGTGTTCGCCCAGCAGCGGCGAGCGAAGCACCTCGCTGGGACTGTCGGACAGCTTGATCGGATTGCCCACCGACAGATACTTGCCGCGCGTCGGGTGATCGACCTCGACGACGGTGCCGGTTGCACGCAGCGACTGCTCCTCGGCGATCTCCTTCATCGACAGGATCGGGCCGCACGGAATGTCGTACTCGTTCAGGATCTCCATGGCCTCGAACTTCGTCTTGGTCATGGTCCACTGCTCGATCGTAGCGAAGATGTCCTGCAGGTGAGGCAGCCTTGCCTCCGGCTTCGCATAGTCCGGATGGGTGATCCACTCCTCACGGCCGATCACCTTGCAGATGCTGGCCCACACCGGCGCCTGCGTGATGAAGTAGATGTAGGCATTGGGGTCGGTCTCCCAGCCCTTGCATTTCAGGATCCAGCCGGGTTGGCCGCCGCCCGAAGCGTTACCCGCACGCGGCGTCGCCTCGCCGAATTGGCCGTTCGGGTATTGCGGATATTCCTTCAGCGGACCGTGCGCCAGCCGCTGCTGGTCACGCAGCTTGACGCGACACAGATTCAGCACCCCATCCTGCATCGCCGCCGTCACCTTCTGGCCGCGGTCGGTCTTGGTGCGCTGATAGAGCGCGGTGACGATGCCCAGCGCCAGATGCAAGCCGGTGCCGCTGTCGCCGATCTGTGCACCCGTCACAAGCGGCGGCCCGTCATCGAAGCCGGTGGTGGAGGCGGAGCCGCCGGCGCATTGCGCGACGTTCTCGTACACCTTGCAATCCTCATAGGGGCCGGGGCCGAAGCCTTTGATCGAGGCCACGATCATGCGCGGGTTCAGCTCCTGGATACGCTCCCAGGTGAAGCCCATCCGATTCAGTGCCCCGGGAGCGAAGTTCTCGACCAGCACGTCGCATTCGCGGATCAGCGCCTCGATCACCTGCTTGCCGGTGGCATGCTTGCTGTCCACCGTGATCGAGCGCTTGTTGTGGTTCAGCATGGTGAAATACAGGCTGTCCACGTCCGGGATGTCGCGCAACTGACCGCGCGTGATGTCGCCGATCCCCGGCCGCTCGATCTTGATGACGTCGGCGCCGAACCACGCCAGCAACTGCGTGCAGGTCGGGCCTGACTGCACATGCGTGAAATCGAGAATACGAACGCCTTCGAGTGCCTTGCCCATGATCTTCCCTCCCTGTGTTCGATCCATTCGGCCGCCGGCAGCCTATTTGTACGCCTATGACATCGTCTGCGCCTTGGTGCCGGGTGCGTATTCCGAGGGATCGACCCAGATGTTGACGATCGCCGACTTGCCGCTCTTGTGGATGGCCTCGCGCGCGCGCCGCAACGCCGGCGCGATCTGTGCCGCGTCGCGCACCTCCTCGCCGGAGCCGCCCAGCATCTCGGCGAACCGGCCGAACGGGATGTCGCCCAGCAAATTGCCGACATTGCCGCGCTGCTCGCCGTATTTCGTGATCTGGCCATAGCGGATCTGGTTCATCGCCGAGTTGTTGCCGATCACCGCGAGATAGGGCGCCTTGAAGCGGTTCGCCGTCTCCATGTCGAAGCCGGTCATGCCGAATGACCCGTCCCCGTAGTAGCAGAGCACTTCCTTCTGCGGATGCGCGAGCTTGGCGGCGAGCGCGAAGCCGGTGCCGACACCGAGGCTGCCCAAGGCCCCGGGGTCCATCCACTGCCCCGGACGACGCGGCCGCACGGCCTGTGCCGAGATCGTCACCACGTCGCCGCCGTCGCCGATATAGATCGTGTCGTCGCCCAGAAATTCGTTGAGTTCCCAGGCCACGCGATACGGATGGATCGGCGACCGATCGGACTTGAACAGCGGCATCAGCTTCTCGGTGGCCGCCGCCTCCAGCTTGCGCAGCTCCGCCATCCAGGCGCGTCGCTGCTGCTGCGCGCCCGCTTGCAGGCGTCCAGTCGCGGCCTGCCGCACCGCCCCCAGGATCACGCCCGGATCGCCCACGAGACCCAAGGTGATGTCGCGGTTCTTGCCGACGGTGCGATAGTCCAGGTCGATCTGCACGACCTTCGCACCGCGGCCGAGCCGCTTGCCGTAGCCCATGCGGAAGTCGAACGGCGTGCCGACGATCACGATCACGTCGGCGCGGTCGAATCCCTCGCGCCGCGTGCGATCGAAATGGTGCGGATCGCCCGGCGGCAGCAGGCCGCGCGCGGCACCGTTGAAATACGCCGGGATATCGAGCGCCCGAACCATCTCCAGCGCCGCCTCGTGGCCGCGGCACGTCCAGGCCTGCCCGCCGATCAGGATCACCGGACGCTCCGATGCCACCAGCATGTCGGCGAGCTTCTCGATGTCCGCCGGATCGCCCAGCGACTTGGTCGAGGCGCGATAGGCGCCCGGCTGCGGGATCACCGCGCGCGACAATTCAATCTCGCGGTCCAGCACGTCGCGCGGAATTTCCAGATAGGCGGGACCGGGCGCGCCCGCGAAGCATTCGCGCGCCGCCATCGCGACCATGTCGGCCACGCGCTCGGTGGAGCGCACGCCGGCCGAGAACTTCGTGATCGGCCGCATCATGTCCACATGCGGCAGATCCTGCAGCGATCCCATCATGTGCTGGGTCAACGCACCCTGCCCGCCGATATGCAGGATCGGGCTCTCCGAGCGGAACGCCGTGGCGACGCCGGTCATGGCATTGGTGCAGCCAGGCCCCGCCGTGGTGACGACGCAGCCGAGCTTGCCCGTCTGACGCGCGTAGCCGTCCGCCGCATGCGCCGCGACCTGCTCGTGGCGCACGTCGATGATGCGGATGCCCTCGTCCACGCACCCGTCATAGATGTCGATGATGTGGCCACCGCACAGCGTGAAGATCGTGTCCACGCCTTCGTTCTTCAGCGCCCTGGCGACCAGGTGGCCGCCCGAGATCACGCTTGCGTCGCGACTCTTCGCCTTCAGCGTATCCTCGGCCGTGCCCGCTGTTTTTTGTGCGGCATCGGCCGGCTTGGTGGCGATCTCGTCCATTCTTTCCTCCCATCCATCGGACGCGCGCCACAGCGGCGGCCGAACAGGCAATGATCCATCCGGCCGCCGGAAGGCGACCGCCTAGGCGAAACGCTGTCGCGGTTGCGGCTCCGCCTCGTATTCGTTCAGGGCGTCACCGTGTTCCTGGATATGCACGGCCAGAGCGAAGGTGTGCTCGCGCACCAGACGCGCGACGAGATCGGCGTCGCGCGCTTCGAGGGCTGCGATGATGTTCATGTGATCGCGGATCGAGCGCTGCGCCCGGTTGTCCTGGCGGATCGTCACCTCGCGCACCGCGCGCATATGAATGAACAGATTTTCCGTCAGCTCGGTCATCAACGAGCAGCCGCCCAGGCGGATGATCGTCTTGTGGAAGGCCATGTTGGCCTCGGAGTATTCGTGAATGTGATCCGATGGATCACTGCCGAAATCGGCGAACAGGGCGCGCAGCTCGCGCAACTCGGAATCGCTCGCCCGCACGGTCGCGAGCCGCGCCGCGAGACTTTCGATGGCGGCCCACACGGTGATCATGTCGATCACCTCGGCCTTGCTCTTGCGCACGACATAGATGCCGCGCCGCGGCACGGAACGCACGAAGCCTTCCTGCTCCAGCACGGTCAGCGCCTCACGGATCGGCGTGCGGCTGACGCCCAGTTCCCGCGAGAGCTGGCGCTCATCCAGCCGGATTTCCTCGGGATGGCCGTAGATGTCCATTTCGGTGATCGCGTGCTTGATGGCATCGCAGGCCTGCCGGCGCAGCCCGGCATTGACGACGAGCGGTTCGACCCGAAGGCGAGGCGGCATGCGCTCTGTCAAGGACGTCCCCTGGTGAACAAAATCAGGTATACCACACACCACGACAGAGGCAATGGGTTTTTGCCGGCCACATCGGGCACCTCCGTCCGCCGCGCCGGCTTCGGCCGATCGCTTGCGGTTGCGGAATTATCCGGGCATGCTGGGACGGCCGTCCTCAAGGACCTCGCGAATGCGCCTGCACTCTTTCGTTTTCACGGCCGTGCTCACCGGGCTCCCGCTGGCTGCGGCCTCGGCCCAGACCTCGTACGGGGTCTTGAACGGGGCGCGCATCGTGACGCCGTTCACCGTCAACGTGGCGACGCCGCCGGCGGCGGTCACGCTCGAGATCAAGGCATCGGCCACGGCACCGTTCGCGCTGTCCTCGGTCGCATTCGGGTTCCGCTCACCCTCCGGGCACCAGGAGATCGTCGGCAGCCAGGCGCTCTCGCCGCAGCCGACGAGCTTCGATGGCCTGGTCCGCACGCCCGCTGGGCGGCGGCGGGCTGCACCCGCACGGTCTCAACCTGTATTCCGAGCCGGGCACCTGGACGCTGGACTACATCGCCGTGTGCGACGAGTTCCGCCACTGTGCGGTCACCTCCGGCTCCGCCCTGGCGAGCCTCGTCTCACCGCTGACCATCTCGGTCGTCAACACAGTGGCACCCGCGTCGCGCCGGCCGGTCGTGACCTCGGCGGCGGTGCTGACGCCCACGCTGCAACAGACCAGTCCCTTCACGAACCTCTACATCGTCAGCCCGTTCCAGGTGGCGGTGACGGCCAAGGGTACCGCACCGGGAATCGTGCAGGCCGAAGCCACCTTCACGCCGCCCGCTAATCGCGCCGTGCGCGGGCCAGAGCACCCCGCCGATGAACCTCAAGGCGCCGACGCTCTCGGTGCCCGTCACATCGTACTCCGCGACCCTATCCAGCAACCAGCTCAGTTGCTTCAATACGCCACCAGCCTGCCCGGCGTCTATACGCTGAACCGCGCTGACCGTCGCGGATCAGGCGGGCAATGTTCTCGACATCACCGATCCCGCTAAGCTCAAGGCGCTGTTTCCGTCCGGAACGACGGTCACCGTGACGCCCTAGCGGAAGCGGACCAGCCGCCCCGACGGCATGCCCAGGATCGTGTCGTCGCACATCACGACATGACCGCGGACCACCGTCGCCGCCGGCCAGCCGATCACGGCGTGGCCTGCGAACGGCGTCCAGCCGCAGGGCGAGGCAATCCAGGACTCCTCGATGACCCGCCGGGCGCGCAGATCGACCAGGGTGAGGTCGGCGTCGTAGCCAACGCACAATCTTCCCTTACCCACCGCACCATAGACCCGCGCCGGGCCGGCGCTCATCAGATCGACCAACCGCGCTAGCGACAGCCGCCCGGCGACGACGTGGTCGAGCATCACCGGCAGCAGCGTCTGCACCCCGGTCAGCCCTGCCGCGCAATCCGGCCAGGGCCGCTCCTTCGCCGCGCGGGGGTGCGGCGCGTGGTCGGAGCCGACCGTATCCACCCGCCCGTCGGCCACGGCCGCCCAGGCCGCGTCGCGATGCCGGGCGTCGCGGATCGGCGGGTTCATCACCGCGTAGGCGCCGAGCCGGTCATAGGCGTCCGGCGCGGTCTGGGTCAGATGGTTGACCAGCAGCTCGACCGTGGCCGTGTCGCGGAAATCCGCGAGGTAGGCCAGCTCCTCCGCCGTCGAGACGTGCAGGATGTGTGCCGGGCGGCCGGTGCGTGTCGCCAGCGCCAGGATGCGTCGCGTGCCGAGGAAGGCGCATTCCACGTCGCGCCATTCGGCATGCCGCGCATACGGCTCGCCGCGCGCAAACGCGGCGCGGCGCGATTGCAGGCGGGTCTCGTCCTCGCTGTGATAGGCGATGCGGCGCCGTCCGGCGCGCATCACCCGCTCCAGGCTTTCGTCGTCGGCGACCAGCAGGTCGCCGGTGGAACTGCCGGCGAACACCTTGATGGCGCAGACGCCGCGCCCCGCCTCCAGGGTCGCGAGCTCGCCCACATTACCGCGCGTGGCGCCGACATACAGGCCGACATCGCACCAGGCGACGCGCTCCACATGCGTCTGCTTCACGGCGAGCGTCGCGGCATCCGTGAGTGCCGGCGTGGTGTTCGGCATGTCGAAGACGGCGGTGATGCCGCCCAGGACGGCGCCGCGCGTGCCGCTCTCCATAGTCTCGACGGCTTGGATGCCGCCGCCGCCGCCCGGATCGCGCAGATGCACGTGGGGGTCGATGATGCCGGGCAGCACGTGCAGGTGCCGCGCCTCCATCACCGCCGCCGCCGAGGCGCCGGGCAAGGCGCCGATGGCCGCGATCCGCCCGTGCCGCACGCCGATATCGGCCTCCGCCTCGCCCCAGGGCAGGACGCAGGTGCCGCCGCGCACCAGCAGATCGAAATGGGCCGTCATGCCGTCGCTCACACAGTCGCCAGCGTATCGAACACGTCGCCGTCGCCCGGCGGCAGGCCCTGCACATGGGCGCGGTGCCACAGCGCGTAGAACAGCAGCGACCAGGCGGCGGCACCCTCGTGCCTTCCCTCGGCGGCGCGGAACAGTGCCGCGACACGCTTCGGCTCGGCGATCTCGGCGACCCCGGGCTGGGCCGCCACCAGCGGCCCGAGCCGTGCGGCCTGGCTGGCGATCCAGGTGCCGACCGGCACCGTGAAACCCTGCTTCCTGGCGAACGGCCTCGCCGCCGGGCAATGCTTCGACAGCCATTGCCGCAGCAGCCACTTGCCCATGCCATCGCGCACCTTCAGCGCGTCGGGCAGCCGGAACGCGGCCCCGGCCACGCCGCGATCGAGGAACGGGGTGCGTCCCTCCACCGCATGCGCCATCAGGCAGCGGTCGAGCTTCAGCAGCAGGTCGTTCGGCAACCAATCCGTTATGTCGGTGGCCTGTGCTGCCCCCAGGCGTGACCGACCGGGCGCCTGGGCCTGCGCCTCGGCCGCCGCAAATCCGTCGCGCCAGGTCAGCGGCCGGCTGCGCAGCACGTCCACACGGTCGAAGGCACCGCGCGCCCGCATCACCCGCCCGCCCATCCACCACGGGCGCATGGCGCTGCGATAGCGGCCGTAGCCGGCGAACATCTCGTCGCCGCCCTCGCCGGACAGCACGACCTTCACATCCTGCCTCGCGCGCCGCGCCAGGAACCAGGTCGGGATGATGGCATAGTCGGCGGCCGGGTCGTCCATCGCCGCGACGATGCGCGGCAGGTGCGCCCAGACCATCGCCTCGGTGACCAGAACCTGCTCGTGGCGGGCGCCCAGCCCGCGCGTCACCTCGGCCGCGGCCCCTGTTTCATCGGCCGCACCCGGCACGTCGAAGCCCGCAGTATAGGCCAGCACGGGCCGCTCGTTCAGCCGCGCCATCATGGTCAGCACCGCCGCACTGTCGATGCCGCCGGACAGGAACATGCCGTACGGCACATCGCTGCGCTGGTGCAGATCGACGCTTTCGGCGAGCGCCCGATCGAGCCGCGCCAGCGCCGCCTCCTCGTCGATCTCCTCCGTGCCGCCCTCCGGCAGGGCCGCGACCCGGTCGTGCGACAGGATGCGGCCGTCCGCACAGGTCAGCGTCTCGCCCGGCAGCACCCGGCGGATGCCGGGGAAGATCGTCTCGGCACCAGTCGTGAACTGCAACTGCAGCAACTCGTCGCGCGCCGCCGGGCGCAGGCCGCGCGGCACGATGCCGGCCGCCAGCAGCGCCTGCGGCTCCGAGGCGAAGGCCAGGCAGTCCGCCGTCTGCGCCACATACAGCGGCTTGATGCCGAACGGATCGCGCGAGAGGGTGATGCTGCGCGCGGTGCGCTCGTGGATCGCCAGCGCGTACATGCCGCGCAGGTGCCGCGCATACGCCGGCCCGTCGCGCAGCCAGAGGTGCAGCGGCGGCTCGTTGTCGCTGCCGGTCGCAAATCGCGTCTCCGGCATCCCCTGGCGCAGCTCGCGATAATTGTAGATCTCGCCGTTGCCGACCAGGGCCGCCGACCCGGCGAAGAGCGGCTGGTCGCCGGTCTCGAGGTCGATGATGGCGAGACGAGTATGCGCGAGACCGACCCGCCCGACCAAGCTCTGCCCGCCGCCATCCGGCCCGCGATGGGCGAGTGCGCGCTGCATGGCGGCGAGTGTGGCGCCATCCGGCGGCGGCGCGCCGGATGCGGCGAGGATGCCGGCGATGCCGCACATCAGAAGCGGGCCGGCGGCACCAGGGCGTCCGGACAGGAGACGAACAGGGTCGTGGCTGGCCGCTGCATGGCGGACCTGGATAGCATCCGTGCCCCCGCCTGTCTTGCTTCGCGGGCCTGTCTTGCGTCGCGGGCCTGTCTTGCGTCCTCCGAGCGAGGGGACCATCTCACGGGCATGGTGCAGATCGCCTTGCTGCCCGACCGGGGCGTGGTGGAGGTGGCGGGGGCGGATCGCGTCGCCTTCCTCCAGGGGCTCGTGTCCAACGACGTCGCGGCCGCGGCTCCGGGGCGCGCGGTCTGGGCCGCGCTGTTGACGCCGCAGGGCAAGTGGCTGGCCGATTTCTTCATCCTGGCCGATGCCGATCGCCTGCTGCTGGATTGCGAGCGTGGACAGGCCGAATTTCTGGTGCAGCGTCTCGGCCGTTATCGCCTGCGCTCGGCGGTGACGCTGTCCGACCACTCCGCAAGTCTGGCCGTGCATGTCGCCTGGGGCGGCGTGCCGACCCTGCCGGACGGCGCCATCGCCGCCCCCGACCCGCGTCTGCCGGAGGCGGGATGGCGGGTGCTGTCCCACTCGCCGATGGCCGAATCAGCCGGGCCGGAGGATTGGGACCGGCATCGCCTCCGGCTGGGCCTGCCCGACGGTTCGCGCGATCTGGAGGCCGATCGGACCGTGCTGCTGGAGGCAGGGTTCGACGAGCTGGGCGGGGTGTCGTGGTCGAAGGGCTGCTACATGGGCCAGGAACTGACCGCCCGCACCAAGTACCGGGGCCTGATCAAGCGCCGGCTGGTGCCCGTTGCGATCGCCGGGCCCATTCCGAAACCGGGCAGCCCGATCGTCGCCCGCGGTGCCGAGGTAGGGACCATGCGTTCCAGCCGTGACGAACTGGGGCTCGCTGTGCTGCGCTTCGACGCGCTGACCCAGCCGCTGGAATGTGAGCAAGCGAGACTCACTCCGCGCCTGCCGGCATGGCTGCGGCTGCCGGAGGCCGCCGCTCCTGACCGGAGAGACGACCGGAGCGACAACCGGGGCGACGACCGCAGCGACCCTGGCGCTCGACTGGGAGAGCCGGTTCCAGGCCGGTACCACGCCGTGGCAGCGCGATGGGCTGCATCCCGCCTTCGTCGCTTGGCGCGATCAGCGAGTTCTGACGCCGGGGCGCATCCTGGTGCCCGGCGCCGGGCGCAGCCCCGAGCCGATGGCGCTGGCCGAGGCTGGTTTCAGCGTCACGGTGGTCGATGCGGCCGCCAGTGCCGTGGCGTTTCAGCGCGAGCGGCTGGCCGGTCACGATGCCAGCGTGGAACAGGCTGATCTGCTGGCCTGGAGTGCCGCCGAGCCGTTCGACGCGATCTACGAGCAGACCTGCCTGTGCGCCCTGCCACCGGCGATGTGGTCCAGCTACGCTGCGCGGCTGCATGCGTGGCTGCATCCGGGCGGTGTGCTCGCCATCCTGTTCATGCAGACCGGGCGCTGGGGCGGGCCGCCATACGATTGCGGCCTCGACGCGATGCGCGCCCTGTTCCGCGCCGAAGCGTGGGTCTGGCCGGAGGTCCTGCCCCCGCCGGCGCCGCACCCGAGCCTTTACACGGAACAGCCGGCGGTGCTGCTGCGGCGCTGACCGGGCGATCGGCGCCGCAGCCCCAAGGCATCAGGCGTCGCTGCTGGAATCGGTCCAGCCGCCGTCATCGCCGCCGCTGCCGGAGTCCCAGTTGCCGTTATCCGGCGGGGCATCCTGCCAGCCGCCATTGTCGGAAGCCGGCTGCTGCCAGCCGGAATCCGGGCCGGCCGGGTCGGGCACGGACGTCCAGCCGGAATTGTCGGCAACGCCCTGATTGGCGCCGGACGGATCGCTGCTCGGGTCGCTCTTGAGGGCACCCCCCTGGTCGAACGGGTCGGGTGCTGCGCCGCCGCCCTGGCCGGGATCGACCCAGCCACCTTCGGTGCCCAGGCCCGCGCCGGGATCGACCCCGGCCCCCGGCATGGCCGCCCCCGAGCCGAAACCCCCGAAGCCCGAGCCGCCGCGATTGCCCTCGAACAGATTCATCAGCGCCTGGCCGGCGACTAGACCGCCCGCCACCCCGGCCGCCGTGCGCAAGCGCGCCCCCGAGGAAGCCTGAGCCCTGTGACTGGAACATGCCGCCGGGCGGCGCGTATTGCGGCGGCGCCGCGTATTGGGGCGGCGCCTGGTAAGCCGGCTGCGGCGGCGCCGATGAGCCGCCGCCGAACAAATTGCCAAAAAAGCCGCGCGACTGAGATTGCTGCTGCGGCTGCCCGCCGGCACCCCAGGGCGAAGGCGCCCCCGGCTGCGGTGCCGCCTGCACCTGCTGCACCTGCGCCTGGAGAGCCGCGATGCGCTGCTGGGCCGCGCTCAGGGCGTGCTCCTGCACGAATGCCAGCTGCGTGATGCGGTAGCGGGCCTCCGGATACTTCGCCATGAGTTGGCCGATCAGCGCGTCGGCCTCCGGATCCACCGGCGCCAAGCCTGGCTGACCCGTGCCCGGCTGACCGGTGCTCGGCACCGAGCCAAAGCCGGATGGCGCCGACCCGCTGACCCGCTCGATAAAGCGGGTGATGAGGTCGCGTTCCTCGTTGGTCATGAGATCCTCTGTGGATGCGAACGTGCCGGAAGTGGCCCGGCGCCAATTCTGCTTCAAGCCAATTCTGCTTCAAGCCAATTCTCTCTCCCCCCGGGGCATGTCCGTTCCGGCTGCCTTGTGACAGGGGGGCGCTGCCCTTATGGTGCGGCGCGCAAAAACCAGCCGGTCGCCAGGGATGAACGCCGTCCGTCCGCCGAGTTTCCAGGATTTGATCCTGCGCCTGCACGCCTTCTGGGCGGCGCAGGGCTGCGTGATCCTGCAGCCTTACGACGTGGAGATGGGAGCCGGCACGTTCCACCCGGCGACGACTTTGCGGGCGCTCGGCCCGCGCCCGTGGCGGGCGGCCTATGTGCAGCCCAGCCGCCGGCCCGGCGATGGCCGCTACGGCGAGAACCCGAACCGCTTGCAGCATTACTACCAATACCAGGTCATCATGAAGCCGAGCCCCGAGAACGCGCAGGCGCTGCTGCTGGACAGCTACCGCGCGATCGGCCTCGACCCGCTGCTGCACGATTTCCGCTTCGTCGAGGACGATTGGGAAAGCCCCACCCTCGGCGCCTGGGGGCTGGGCTGGGAGGTCTGGTGCGACGGCATGGAGGTGGGGCAGTTCACCTATTTCCAGCAGGTGGGCGGCATCCCGGTGGCGCTGCCGAGCTTCGAGATGACTTATGGGCTCGAGCGCATGGCCATGTACGTGCAGAACGTCGAGCGGGTGTACGATCTCGACTTCAACGGTGCCGGCGTTTCGTATGGCGACGTGTTCCTGCGCGCCGAGCGGGAGTACAGCGCCTATAATTTCGAGCACGCCGACGTGGGCCTGTTGCAGCAGCACTTCCGCGACGCCGAGCAGGAGTGCGGGGCGCTGCTGGCGCATGGGCTTGGCCCAGCCCGCCTATGACCAGTGCATCAAGGCGAGCCATCTGTTTAACCTGCTCGATGCGCGCGGCGTTATCAGTGTCGCGGAGCGGGCCGCCTATATCGGGCGCGTGCGGGCGCTGGCGAAGGGCTGCTGCGAGGCGTGGCTGGCGGGGGAGAGCGAGGATGGGCGCTGAATTGCGGATCGAGAACGAGGAAGTGGTCAGGCTGGCCGAGGAGCTGGCGGCGTTGCGACACGTGAGCGTGCCGGACGCGGTCGCAATCGCGTTGCGAAGGCAGGTGGAGCGCGAGCGCGAGGTGCAGGCGCGGACGCAACGAATCCTAGCGGCAGCCGATGCCGTTAGAGAGACGCTTGTTGCCCCCCTTCCGAGTTCCGATCACAGCTGGCTTTATGATGAAAATGGCTTGCCGGCGTGATCGTCGATACTTCCGTGATCGTCGCGATCGTGCTGCGCGAAGCGGGATCGGAACGAATGGCTGAAGCGATCGCGGATGCCGAATGGCCGCGGATGTCCGCCGCCAACTGGTTTGAGGCCGCGATGGTGCTTCAGAGCCGAGGCGGCGAAACAACCGCTGCAAGATTTGACCACATGATTCAGATCGAAGGAATAGAGGTCGTGGATTTCACGCCGGGGCAGGCGATTCTGGCGCGAGAGGCATGGCAGCGCTTCAGCAAGGGGCGGCACAGTGCAGCCCTCAATTTCGGCGATTGCATGGCATATGCAACCGCTAATGATCTGCGCGAACCCCTGCTGTTCAAAAGCAACGATTTCTCGCACACCGACATCGAGCCGGCGCTGAAGGACTGACATGCCGGAGCTTCTGCTCGAACTGTTCTGCGAGGAAATCCCGGCGCGCATGCAGGTGCGCGGTGCGGACGACTTGGCGCGGCTGATCGCCGAGGCGCTGGCACCGCTACGGCCGCAGGAGATGCAGCGCTTCTCCGGCCCGCGCCGCATCGCGCTTGTAGCAACCGTGGCGGCGGAAATCACGGCAAGCCGGCAAATGGAGCGCGGACCGAGACTGAGCGCACCGGAGCAGGCTCTGGCCGGATTCCTGCGCAAGCACGGCGCCGCGCGCGAGGAATTGCGGGAGGAAGGCGGGTTCTGGGTGCTCGACCGCGCGGTGCCGGGTGTCGCGGCGGCGGCGCTGATCGCGCGCGAGCTGCCCGGTTTGCTGCGACGCTTTCCGTGGCCGAAGTCGATGCGCTGGGGCGGCACCAGCGCCTTCACCTGGGTCCGCCCGCTGCGGCGCATCCTGTGCATCCTCGACGGCGCCGTGGTGCCGTTCGATCTGCGCCAAGGCGATGATGACGGGCACGGGCTGACATCGGGCAATCTGACCGAGGGACACCGTTTCCTGTCGCCGGGTCCGTTCGCGGTCACGTCCGCCGTCGAATGGCAGGACGAGTTGCGGGAACGCGACGTGATCGCCGACGCGTCGGAGCGGCGTGCGCTGATTGCCCGAGGCATCGCCGCCAAGGCCGCCGAGCGCGGTTTGTCCGTCATCGACGATGCGGGGCTGCTCGACGAAGTGGCCGGGCTGGTCGAATGGCCGGTGCCGCTGCTGGGCGCGATCGATCCGGCCTTCATGGACCTGCCGCCGGAAGTGATGCAGGTTTCGATGCGCGTCAACCAGCGCTATTTCGCGCTGCGCGACGCGGCGGGCGAGACCGCACCATGGTTCGCCTTTGTCGCCAACGTCGAGGCGCGCGACGGCGGTGCCGCGATCGTCGCGGGCAACGAGCGCGTGCTGCGGGCGCGGTTTTCCGATGCGCGGCATTTCTGGGATCTGGACCGCAGGCACACGCTGGAGAGCCGGGTGCCGGCGCTGGACGCGATCACCTTTCACACCAAGCTGGGCACGCAGGGCGATCGCGTGCGGCGCGTCGTGAAGCTGGCCGATGAGATTGCGCCGCTGGTGGGTGCCGATGTTGCTCAGGCGCGGCGAGCGGCGCTGCTGGCGAAGGCTGACCTCACGACCGGGATGGTGGGCGAGTTCCCCGAATTGCAAGGCGTCATGGGCCGCTACTACGCCCTGCACGATGGCGAGGATCGCGCCGTCGCCGATGCAGTGCGTGACCACTACGCGCCGCGCGGGACGGCCGACCCAGTGCCGCGCGAGACGACTGCCATCGCGGTCGCGCTGGCCGACAAGCTCGACATGCTTGCCTCGTTCTTCGCGACCGGCGAGAAGCCGACCGGATCGGGTGACCCCTTCGCGCTGCGCCGCGCTGCCCTGGGCGTGATCCGCATCGTGCGCGAGAACGATCTGCGCCTGAAACTGTCGCCGCTGCTGGATGCAGCCGGTGCCGGGGACGCGCGCGACGAACTCCTCGCCTTCATCTTCGAGCGGCTGCGCGTCCAGCTTCGAGCAGAAGGCGCGCGCCACGACGTGCTCTCGGCCACGCTGCGTCCCGACGATGACGACATCCTGCTGGTGCTGCGCCGGATGCGGGCCGTGGCCGACATGCTCGGCAGCGGTGACGGCGAGAACCTGCTGACGGCCTATAAGCGCGCCGCGAATATCCTGCGCATCGAGGAGGCCAAGGACGGCCCGATCGAGGCTGCATACGACCCCGACATGATCGCTGCCCGCGAGGAACGCGATCTGCACGAGGCGCTGTCCGCTCGCCGCAGCGAAATTGTCACGTCCATGAGCCGGGAACTCTTCGAGCCAGCCATGCGTGCGTTCTCCACCTTGCGCGATCCGCTCGATGCCTTCTTCGACCGGGTAACGGTGAACGATCCGGATGCAAGACTGCGGCGCAACCGTCTAGGCATGTTAGCAGCGATCCGCACGGTGACGCGCGAGGTCGCCGACTTCTCGAAAATCGAAGGCTGAGGGAAACGCCATGACCAAGTGGGTCTACAGCTTCGGCGCCGGCGGCAGCGAGGGCAAGGCCGACATGCGCGACCTGCTCGGCGGCAAGGGCGTGGGCCTGGCCGAGATGGCCGCCATCGGCCTGCCCGTGCCGCCCGGCTTCACCATCACCACCGAGGTCTGCACCGCGTTCTACGAGAACGACCGGCACTATCCCGAAGACCTGCACGAACAGGTGGACGCAGCACTCCGCCATGTCGAGAAAGCGGTCGGCCTGCGCTTCGGCGATCAGCACCATCCCCTGCTGGTCTCGGTCCGTTCGGGCGCGCGCGTGTCGATGCCCGGCATGATGGACACGGTGCTCAATCTCGGGCTGAACGACGCGACCGTGGAGGGCCTCGCACAGAGCTCGGGCGATGCGCGGTTCGCCTGGGATTCCTATCGCCGCTTCGTGCAGATGTACGGTTCGGTCGTGCTGGGCGTGGATCACCATCTGTTCGAGGAGATCATCGAGCACGTGAAGCTCGACGGCGGCTTCGTCGAGGACACGCAGCTCACGGCGCAGCATTGGCACCGCGTGGTCGATGCCTACAAGCAGATGATCGAGGGGGAGACCGGCGCGCCGTTTCCGCAAGGCCCCGAGGAGCAGCTTTGGGGTGCGATCGGTGCCGTGTTCGGCAGCTGGATGAACCCGCGCGCGCAGACCTATCGCCGGCTGCACGACATTCCCGCCGATTGGGGCACTGCCGTCAACGTGCAGGCGATGGTATTCGGCAACATGGGCACCGATTGCGCCACCGGCGTCTGTTTCACCCGCGACCCCTCGACCGGAGAGGATGTGTTCTACGGCGAGTTTCTGGTCAACGCGCAGGGCGAGGACGTGGTGGCCGGCATTCGCACGCCGCAGCCGCTGTCCAAAGCGCGCGCCAAGGAGGGCGAGGTCTCGATGGAAGAGGCCCTGCCCGGTGCCTATGCCGATCTGCTGCGGATACGCGAGACGCTTGAACGCCATTATCGCGACATGCAGGACATCGAGTTTACGGTACAGCAGAACCGGCTGTTCATGCTGCAAACGCGCAACGGCAAGCGCACCACCGCCGCCAGCCTGCGTATCGCTGTCGAGATGGCGCAATCGGGGCTGATCGACCGCGCCGAGGCGATCCGCCGCGTCAATCCCGCCGCCCTCGATCAGCTCCTGCATCCGACGCTCGATCCGAAATACGCCCGCGCGCCGCTGGGTCGCGGCCTGCCGGCCAGCCCCGGCGCCGCGTCCGGTGCCGTCGTGTTCAACGCCGACGAAGCGGAAGCGCGCGCCGCCAAGGGCGAGGCGGTGATCCTGGTCCGCATCGAGACAAGCCCCGAGGACATTCACGGGATGCACGCAGCGCGCGGCATCCTGACCACACGGGGCGGCATGACCAGCCACGCCGCCGTGGTGGCGCGCGGCATGGGCCGCCCTTGCGTGGCCGGCTGCGGCGGCGTTGCCGTGGATTACGGCGCACAGACGCTCTCGGCCGGCGGGCGCGTGGTGCGCGCGGGCGAGGCGATCACCATCGATGGCAGCACCGGCGACGTGTTCGCGGGCTTGGTGCCGATGATCGAGCCGAAGATGAGCGACGATTTCGCGACGCTGATCGGGTGGGCGGACGGCGCGCGCCGCATGAAGGTGCGCACCAACGCCGACACGCCGCTGGATGCCGAAACCGCGCGCGGCTTTGGCGCGGAGGGTATCGGCCTGTGCCGCACCGAGCACATGTTCTTCGATCCGGAGCGGATCGGTGCCGTGCGGCAGATGATCATGGCCGATGACGAGCGCGGCCGCCGCGCCGCGTTGGACAAGCTGCTGCCGTTCCAGCGGCAGGATTTCCGCGATCTGTTCCGCATCATGGCCGGCCTGCCGGTGACGATCCGCCTGCTCGATCCGCCGTTGCACGAATTCCTGCCGCACGCGGAAACCGAACTGGCCGAGGTGGCCGAGGCGCTTGGCACCGATGTCGCGGCGATGCGGGAGCGGCTTGCCGAACTGGCCGAGGCGAACCCGATGCTGGGGCATCGCGGCTGCCGGCTTGGCATCACCTACCCCGAGATCTACGCGATGCAGGCGCGCGCGATTTTCGAAGGGGCGCTGGAGGCGGCGGCAGAGACCGGCGCGCCGCCGATGCCGGAAATCATGATCCCGCTGGTGGGCGTGGTGCGCGAGCTGGAGATCACCCGCGCGGAGGTCGATCGCGTGGCCGAGGAGGTGTTCGCGAAGGCGGGCGCCGGCTGGAATACAGCGTCGGCACGATGATCGAACTGCCGCGCGCGGCGATCACCGCCGACCGCATCGCGCAACGGGCCGATTTCTTCAGCTTCGGCACGAACGACCTGACGCAGACCGTGTTCGGCCTGTCGCGCGACGACGCCGGCAAGTTCCTGTCGCGCTATGTCGAACTGGGCATCCTGCCCCGCGATCCGTTCGTCTCGCTCGATGTCGAGGGCGTGGGCGCGATGGTGCGCATGGCGGCCGAGCGCGGACGCAGCACCAAGCCCGATCTGAAGCTCGGCATTTGCGGCGAACATGGCGGCGATCCGGCCAGCATCGCCTTTTGCGAGCAGGTCGGGCTGGATTATGTGAGTTGCAGCCCATACCGTGTGCCGGTGGCGCGGCTGGCGGCGGCACAGGCCGCGTTGGGTGTCGCCGGCGACCGCACCGCCTGAGCGCGTGCGCGCACGCCGATCCCAGTTTGCCGGACTCCTGACGCTTACGCTAGGCTTGGCGGCGTGAAGTTTTTGCACGCCGCCGATATTCACCTCGATTCGCCGCTCGCCGGCCTGGCGCGCCGTGGCTCCATACCCTCGCATGTCACCCACGCCTGCACCCGGCGGGCGTTCGCGAATTTGGTCGATCTGGCCCTCGCCGAGAACGTGGCATTCATGCTGATCGCGGGCGACCTGTTCGACGCCGATTGGCGCGACTATCAGCACCGGACTCTTCTTTGCCTCGGAGATGCGGCGGCTGAGTCGGCCCTGCATCGTGATCCGCGGTAACCACGATGCCGCCTCGGAGATCAGCCGCAAGCTGCCGCCTCCACCCAATGTGCGGCTGCTCTCCGAGCGGACCTGCGAGACGGTGCTGCTTGAGGAACATGGTGTGGCCATCCACGGCCGATCGTTTCCCCATCGTGCCGTGCCGGAAGATCTGTCGGCCGAGTACAAGCCGCCCGTCACGGGCCTGCTCAACATCGGCCTGCTGCACACTTCGGCCGACGATCCGGGCGAGCACGCGACCTATGCGCCATGCCGCGTCGAGTCACTGGCCGCGAAGGGGTATGATTACTGGGCGCTGGGCCATATCCACCAACGCCGGTTGCTGCACGAGCGGCCGTTCGTGGTCTTCCCCGGCAATATCCAGGGCCGCAACCCGCGCGAGACTGGGGCGAAGGGGGTCACGCTGGTTGAGGTGCAGGATGGACGCATTGCCGGCATCGAGCACCGCGACACCGACGTGCTGCGCTGGGCGCAGGTGACGGTCGATGCCGACGGCACGCAGACCCTGCCGGAGCTGGCGGCGCGGATCGGCATCGCACTCGGGACGGCGCACGACACGGCCGATGGCCGGCCGCTGATCGCGCGCGTGACATTGACGGGCGCCACGCCGCTCCACGCTTCCCTCCTCGCCGATCCGGAGGCGATCGACGCCGAATGCCGCAACGCTGCAACAGCGATCAGCGGCGAGTTGCATATTGAGCGCGTGCGCATGCAAACGGCGCGCGGACGCCCTGGATGTCGATCACGGTGCCGCGGCCGAACTGGCGCAGGCCTTCATGGCTGGCCTGGACGACCCCGCGTTGCAGACGCCGCCTGCTGGAGGATTTCCGCAAGCTCAAAGCGCAGATCCCGCACGTGCCCGGTGCATCGCCGCACGACGTGCCGGCAACCGCCGAGGCGCTGCATCTGCTCGCCGCCGATGCTTGGCACGAGGTGATGCAGGGCCTCGCCACGGGTGCGGCATGAGACTGACCCGCCTCGCCCTGGAGCGCTATGGGCACCTGAGCGATACCACGCTGGAGTTCCCGGACTCGCAAGGGCTGCACGTCGTGCTGGGACGGAACGAGGCCGGCAAATCGACCGCGTTGGCGGCGATCGGCGATTGTCTGTTCGGGTTCCCGCACCGCACGGATTTCGACTTCCTGCATGACGCCCGCAGCCTGCGCGTGGCGGTGACGCTGCGCGCCGCCGACGACCGCATAGGCGACTTCGTGCGGCGCAAAGGCCGGCGCGGCGCAGACCTTTCCGACCCCGCCGGCGCAACATTGCCGGAGAGCGCCATCCAGGCCTTTCTGGGCGGCGCCACGCGCGAGCGATTTGATCGGGTGTTCGGCCTGGGCGCGGAGGAACTGCGTCGCGGCGGCCGGGAGATTCTTGCGGGCAAGGGCGAACTCGGCGAGAGCATCCTGCAGGCGCAGACCGGGCTGCACGGCTTTCGTGCGCTGGAGTCTCGGCTGGACAAACAGGCGACCGCGCTGTTCGGCGATCGGCGCGGCGATCGGGCATTGCACCTTGCCATCGACCGCCTCAAGCAGGCGCAGAAGGCGCTCGACGACCGCAGCGTGCGGCCGGCCGAGTACCAGCGCGCGATTGAAGAACGCGATCAATTGCATCGAACGGAAGAGGACGAAGCGCTGGAGGCGCGCAAAAAGCGGGCCGACCGGGCCGTGCTCGACCGCATCCGCCGCACCGCGCCCGCGCTCGCCAAACTGGCGCGCGCCGAGCGTGACCTGAACGAGCTTGGCCCGGCCCCGACGCTGCCCGACGACGCCGAACAGCAGCGTCAGGACGCGGTGCTGGCGCGCGCCAAAATCGCCCAGTCCCTGGCCGACCAACAGGCGCGCGTCGGCGGGATTCAGAAACGGCTAGGGGCTTTGGCGGTCGATGCGGCGCTGCTGGCAGAAAGCGAGACGATTGATCGATTAGCGGCCGAGCGCATCCACACGGCGAGCGCGGAGCGCGACCTGCCCGGCCAGTGCGCTGTCGCCCAGCAGCACCTTCGCACCATGCAGAATGCGGGTCGCCAGCTCGGCAAAGCCGCAGAGGCCGAAGCGCTCGCAGAGCGCGTGCCTGACGCCCTCACCCGCGCTGCCATCGGCCGTGCGGTGCTTGCGCATGAGCGGATTTGGCAACGGGTCAACACCGCGTCCCAGGATCTTGCCAGCGCCACCCAGCAGGTTGAGGCGGCCGCCAAGACCCGCGATGCCCTGCCGCCGGCAGTGGACACGACAGAGCTGCGCGCCGGCATCGACGCGGCCAGGCGCGAAGGCCGGATCGATACCGAATGCGCGGAGGCCGCAACGGCGGCGCGCCAAACCGAAACGGCGCTGGCCGATGCGCTTGCCGCGCTGCCACTATGGGAGGGGTCCGCAGCGAAGCTCGCCGCGGCGCCCGTGCCGCTCGATGCCACCGTGGCGGCATTCACAAAGGGACTCGCCAAAGCCGAGGACGACCTGCGTCAGTGCTGCGAAAGCCTGGTCGCACACGACGCGACACTGCTCGCGATCGGGGCCGAGCTTGCCGGGATCGCGGCGCGCGGCGAATTGGCGACCCCTGAGGCGATCGCCGACGCCCGCGACCTGCGCGATCGAGCCTGGAGTCTGCTGCGCCGGCATCGCGTCCAGGGCGGTCCTGCGCCATCCACCGCAGAGCTCGACGCGGTCGGGGCCGACGACGCGTTGCCTGACAGGTTCGAGACACTGGTACGCGCCGCCGACGCCTTGGCGGATCGACGGGCCGATGATGTCGAGCGGGTCGTTGCCCTCGACCAGCTCCGCGCCCGGGCAGTCGAAACGCGCATCCTGCGCGATGCGGCCGCCACGCACGAAACGACTGCGCGCCAGGTCCGCGACTCTGCCTTTGCGCAGTGGATCGAGGCATGGCGGCCAGCATGCGTCATCCCCGCGGACCCCGCAGCCATGCGAGAGTGGCTGGCCGCGCGCAAGCACGTTCTGGGTCTGAAGGCACGCGCTGACGAGGCGCAGGCGAAGCAGCGGGCGCTCGCTCGGCGATACGGCGCGGCGTGGGCGGCGCTCGCGGCGCTGCTTCCGGCTGAGGCGCAGGAAGCGGGCGGGCATGTGGCGGCACTGCTCCGTGCCGCGGAGAAGCTCGCGGCCGAGCGCGAGGCCGCGCAAACCGCACGCGACAAGGCGGCCACGGCGGAAAAAGCCGCGCGGGACGCGGTAGCCAGGGCGCAGCAGAACCGCGATGCCGCCGAAAGGGATCTGGCGGACTGGCGCGCAGGGTGGGCGCGGACTGTCGCCGCGCTGGGCCTCCCGGCGGACACTCCGGCGGCCGACGGCCAGTTGGCGCTCGAGCTCTGGAACACGATCGAGACGCAGGCCGGACACTGGCAGACCGCGCGTGTCCGGATCGGCGAGATGACCCGCACAATCGAGGCGTTCGCCGCGGACAGCGCCGAGGTCGCGCGCCGTGTCGCAACCGATCTGGGCGATCAGCCTGCGCAGGACCGTGTCCGGGAACTTAAGTCCCGGCTCTCGACCGCCCGCGCGGCCGAGAGGGAACAGGCGCGCCTGAAAGCCGAGCTGGCGTCCTCGCAGGATGAGCTGAAGAGGCTGGGCCAGCAATCCTCGGCCGCCGAACACATCCTTTCCGTGCTCCGCAGGCTGGCCGGCGCCGCCGATGAGGCAGCCCTGCAGGGCGCGATCGCGCGCGCCGTACGGCACGCCGCCCTCGACGATGAAATCCGCGAACGTACCGACGAGCTGCGCAAGCTGGATGACGGAATGAGTCGCGCCGAATTGGATGCTGAAGCCGCCGCCCACGACATCGACACGCTGCCCGACCAAATCGCCGCAATCGACGGGCGCCTGGAAGAGATCGCAGCCGGTCAGCGCGAACGGGCTGTCCGTCTCGCCCAGCTCCGAGCCACGCTCGACGACATGGAGCGGGGGCACGACGCCACGGACGCCGCACAGGACTTGCGGGACACGCTGGCCGACATCGATGAGATCGCCGCCCGCTATGCGCGGCTGCGGCTGGCGCAGACGCTGCTGCGCGCCGGCATCGACCGCGTGCGCGCCCAGTCCCAGGGTCCGCTGCTGCGCCGTGCCGGCGCGCTGTTCGCGAGCTTGACCGAGGGAAGCTACGACCGACTCGCGGCCATTGACGCGGAAGACGACGCGCTGGTCCTGAAGGCGCTGCGCCCGGACGGCACCGCCTGCCCCGTGGAGCGGCTCAGCGAAGGCACGCGGGACCAACTCTATCTGGCACTGCGCCTGGCCGCGCTCGAGGAGGCCGCGCGCGGCGCCGAGCCGCTGCCGCTCATCGCGGACGACCTGCTGGCAGGCTTCGACGACCGGCGCGCGATGGCGGCCCTGCGCGTGCTGTCAGGCTTCGCGCGGACCACCCAAACGATCCTGTTCACCCATCACGCGCATATCGCGGCGATGGTCACCTCGGACCTGGCCAGCCTGCACCGGCTCGGAACCCTCGGAAGCCGCTCAGCCTTCCCGGGAATACCCCGACGCGGCATAGCCGCCGCCCTGATAGCGTTCCTCGACCGGATCGCCGCTGACCTTGCCTGCCAATTGCCCCGCGAAAGCATCGGCGCTGTCCTGCGGCGTCCAGCCCAGCAGGTCGCGCGCATCACGCCCCCAGAAGCTGCGGGAATTGTTCGAGGCGCCCCAGATGACGCTGCTTCCCACTTTCGGCGCCAGGGTCGCGCGCTCGCACAGACGGCACAGATCGCCATAGGACAGCCAGGTGGACAGCATCCGCGCGTTGACCGGCTCCGGAAAGCAGCTGCCGATGCGCACGTTGACGTTCTCGACCCCGTGCTTGAACCAGTACATGCGGCCCATCGCCTCGGCATAGACCTTCGACAGACCGTAGTAGGTGTCGGGGAGGAACTGGCAGTCGTCGTCCAGCTTTTCCGCGCGTTCGTGGAAACCGATGCTGTGGTTCGAGCTCGCGAACAGCACGCGGGCGCGCTCGCGGCGGGCCGCCTCGTAGATGTGATAGAGGCCGCGAATGTTGGGGCCGATCACCTCCTCGAACGGGCGATCGATCGAGACGCCGCCGAAATGCAGGATCATGCCGCAGCCTTCGGCCGCGCGCAGGATCGCGACCCCGTCCTGCAGATCGGCCTGCACGAAGCGACCCGACGGCGGGAGCGGGTCGGGACATGGTGCAAGGTCGGTGAGCACAAGGGTCCAGCCCAGCTTGCCACCCAGGTAGGCTGCGATCTGCCGACCCAGCGCGCCCGAAGCGCCGGTAAGCAGGACTGGTCGGGCAGGCTTCTCGGTCATGGCGGTTCCCAGGTCAGATGCGCGGGCGACAGGGCCATCGGCGGTGGCGCGCGTCAACCGCTACTCGGCCAGCAGTGCCGCCCGCGCCTCGATCATGGCGGCCGGATCCTCGAACGCGCACAGCCGGGTCGCGGCCAGTCGCGCGAAGCGATGCAGCAGTGCCCGCCTTCGGGCCGGCGGCAGCGGATGCGCCGGCGCCGGCCGCAGCAGCTCGGCCAGCCCATCGCAGGCAACGATCAGGCCGGTATCCGGGGGCAGCAAGTGCTGCGGAAAGTCGGTGTCCACGGCGAAGAACAGGCTGTCCGCATAGTCGCGGTACTCGGGCCATTTCACGTCGGCCAGAAAGTCGGCGGCGCCGGACTTGACCTCGACGCAGGCAAAGCCGCCATCGGCCCGCAACGCCAGAATGTCCGCGCGCCGGCCGTTCGGCAGCGTCATCTCGTGCAGCGGCGTCCAGCCCAGGGCCAGGCACAGCCGCCCGGCAGCCCGGCGAATCGCCGCCGTCCGCTCCGGGGCGCGTAGCGCCAGGACTGCGGAACCGGGTTCGTGCTCAGGCATTACGACCTCATCATGGTAGCCACGCGCTTTGCCGTTGCCGCCCATATCATGCTGCTCCTGGCGGAGGCCGGGTTGGGTGGCTCCGGCGGCGGCGAGGCGATCGGCCAGCCGGCCACCAGCAGCCGCCTGGCTGCGATCGTCAACACCAATCCGGTCGTGGTGCGGCGGATCACCGGCCAATTGGCGCGCGCCGGGCTGGTGCGGGTGCATCGCGGCCCGGGTGGTGCCGTGCTGGCGCGGCCGGCGGACGAGATCACCCTGGACGACATCTGGGCGGCCATCCATGCCGGCGCCCCACGACCTTTGGTGCCGCTCCACGCCCGCTCGGTCGCGGCGGGCGAGCGTGGCCGGGCAGCGCACGACGCCCTCGCCGGCGCGTTCGGCGACGCCGAGGCCGCGTTCCGCGCGGCACTGGCACGGATCACGCTTCGGGAACTCGCCCCGGCGAGAGTGAGCGAATCCGCCTGACCAGCCCAGCTTGACGGCCGGCCGCGGCGCATGGCCTGTACCGGCATGGCCGCATCGTCGCCCTTCGGGACACCGCCCTCCGCCGCCGACCTTGCGGGTCTGGCCGAGCGCGCGCTGGCGTCCATCCCGCAACGCCTGCGCCAGCATCTGTCCGGTGTGACGATCGCCATCGAGGAGCTGGCCGACGACGAGACGTTGGATGAGCTGGAGATCGAATCGGCCTGGGATCTGACCGGCCTCTATCGCGGCAGGCCGCGCACGCAGCGCCGGACGGACGACCTGCCGGCCAGCCCCGACATGATCGTGCTGTACCGCCAGGCCATCCTGCTGGAGTGGATCGAGACCGACGAGGATCTCTCCCGGCTGGTGGCGAGTGTCCTGATCCACGAGGCGGCGCATCATTTCGGCTTCAGCGACGCCGATATCGAGGCGCTGGAGCGGGAGGCGTAGGCCCCGCTACGCCGTGGCCCCGAACACCCGGTCGTCGAACGCCTCCTCCCAGGTGCCGGTCGTCGAGGCTCGCGAATACTCGGTAGCGCGATTCTCGAAAAAATTCGTGTGCTCGACCGCGTTCAGCATGTCGTCGAGCCAGGGCAGCGGGTTGCGGTCCACATGGAACAGCGGGTTCAGCCCCAACTGCACCAGGCGGCGGTCGGCGATGTAGCGGATGTACTGCTTGACGGAGCCGGCATCCAGGCCCTCGATGGCACCCAGTTCGAAGGACAGCTCGATGAAGGCGTCCTCGTGGTCGACGATGGTGGCGCATACGAGGTAGATCTCGCGGCGCAGTTCCTCGGTCCAGATTTCCGGGTTTTCCTGGATGAAGGTGCGGAACAGGCGGATCACCGACAGGCAGTGCAGCGTCTCGTCGCGCACCGACCAGGAGATGATCTGGCCCATGCCCTTCATCTTTCCGAAGCGCGGGAAGTTGAGCAGCATGGCGAAGCTGGCGAACAGTTGCAGCCCTTCGGTGAAGGCGCCGAAGGCCGCGAGCGTCTTGGCGATCTCGTGCTTGCTGTCCACGCTGAAGGACTGCATGTAGTCGAACTTGTCCTTCATCTCCTTGTATTTCAGGAAGGCCGTGTATTCCAGTTCCGGCATGCCGATCGTGTCGAGCAGGTGGCTGTAGGCGGCGACATGGATCGTCTCGGTGTTGGAGAACGCCGACAGCATCATCAGCACCTCGGTCGGCTTGAAGACCCGGCTGTAGTGCTTCATGTAGCAGTTGTTCACCTCGACATCGGCCTGGGTGAAGAAGCGGAAGATCTGCGTCAGCAGGTTGCGTTCGCCCGGTGTCAGGTTCTTGTGCCAATCCTTCACGTCGTCGGCGAGCGGCACCTCCTCCGGCAACCAGTGCAGGCGCTGCTGCATCAGCCACGCCTCATAGGCCCAAGGGTAGCGGAACGGCTTGTACACCGGGTTGTCGGTCAGCAGATCGAAGCGGACCGGATGTTCGTGCCGCGCGTGCGCCATGCCGTCCATGCTCATCTTTCCAACTCCGCTTCCCCCAACATTGTGTGCCGACACGCCCCTCCCACACAAGTTATGGTGAGGGAGCCTCCTGCTGCGGCACGCGACCGTCCAGCTCCGGCAGCAGCACCACGCTCTCCTGCTCGTTGGGATCGGTCCGGGCGATCACCGCGACGCAGGGCTCGGTGACGCTGGCGTTGTACGGCAGATGCGGCGTGTCGGCCGGGATGTAGAGGAAGTCGCCGGCGCGCGCCGTGAGGTGCTGGCGCAACCCCTCGCCGTGCCACATGCCGGCCTCGCCGCTCAGGACGAAAACGGCGGATTCGTGCGCCGCGTGCTTATGCGCATTGGCTCGCGCGCCGGGCGGCATGGTCACGATCTGCATATGCAGGCCGCGCGATCCGGCACTCTCGGCGGAGATGGCGGGCGAGTAGCGCAGGCCCTGCTTGCCCGTGAACGCCCCGCTCGCCCGCATGACCCGGCAGACCGGACGGGTCTCGTTGATCGTTGCATCGGACATCGCCAGTCCTCCTGCTCCGGCTCTCCGCCGAACCGAGGGTCATGTATGTCCGGCCCGCGTGATGCCCAACCGGAGATCGGGCGTCCCGCCTACTGGCAGGCCAAACACTCCTCATAGTCCATCACCCGCGCGGGCTGTACGACCAGCGGCAGTTCCGGCTCGGGCACGGACACCGCGGCGGCGAACTCCGCCGGCCGCACCGCCTTCTCGCTCACATTGTCGGCGCGCTGCATGGACAGGCTGCGGCAGTAGTACAGCGACTTCAGCCCGCGCTTCCAGGCCAGCATGTGGATCTGGTGCAGGTCGCGCTTGTGCACGTCGGCGGGCAAAAAGATGTTCACCGACTGGCTCTGGCAGATATAGGGCGTGCGGTCGGCCGCGTGCTCGACCACCCACCTCTGATCCAGCTCGAACGCGGTCTTGAACACCGATTTTTCGTGCTCGGTCAGGAAATCGAGATGCTGCACGCTGCCCTTGTTCAGGGTGATCGACGACCAGACGTCGTCGGTATCCTGCCCACGCTCGATCAGCAGCTTATGCAGATGCCGGTTGCGCACCGTGAAGCTGCCGGACAGCGTCTTTTGCAGGAACACGTTGGCGGCGATCGGCTCGATCCCCGGCGAGGCGTTGCCGGCGATGATCGAAATCGACGCGGTGGGTGCCACCGCCATCTTGTTCGAGAATCGCTCCATGAAGCCATATTCGGCGGCGTCTGGGCACGGCCCGCGCTCCTCGGCCAGCACGCGGCTCGCGGCATCGGCCTGGGTTCGGATCTGCGCGAACATGCGCTTGTTCCACACCTTTGCCATGACGCCCTCGAACGGCACGCCTTGCTGCTGCAGGAAGCTGTGGAAGCCCATGACACCGAGGCCCACGGAGCGCTCGCGCATCGCCGCATAGCGCGCGCGCTCCATGCCCGGCGGCGCGCGCTGGATGAAATCCTCCAGCACGTTGTCGAGGAACCGCATCACGTCCTCGATGAAGGCCGGATGCTCGTGCCACTCGAACCAGGTCTCGAGATTGAGCGAGGACAGGCAGCAGACCGCGGTGCGCTCCTGCCCGTGCTGGTCGGTGCCGGTGGGCAGGGTGATCTCGCTGCACAAATTCGAGGTCTTGACCTCGAGCCCGGCCAGCTTCTGCCATTCCGGGCGCGCGCGGTTCACCTGGTCGGAGAACACCAGATACGGCTCGCCGGTCTCGACCCGCGCGGTCAGGATGCGAATCCATAGCGCTCTCGCGGAAATGCGCCGGACGATGGCGCCGTCCTTGGGCGAGGTCAGCGCCCAGTCCTCGCCCGCCTCGACCGCGCGCATGAAGGCGTCGGAGACCAGCAACCCGTGGTGCAGGTTGAGCGCCTTGCGGTTCGGGTCGCCGCCGGTGGGCCGGCGGATTTCCACGAACTCCTCGATCTCGGGATGGCTGATCGGCAGGTACACCGCCGCCGAGCCGCGGCGCAGGCTGCCCTGGCTGATGGCGAGCGTCAGGCTGTCCATCACGCGGATGAACGGGATCACGCCCGAGGTCTTGCCGTTCTGGCCGACGCGCTCGCCGATCGAGCGCAGATTGCCCCAGTAGCTGCCGATGCCGCCGCCCTTGCTGGCCAGCCAGACATTCTCGTTCCACAGGCCCACGATGCCGTCCAGGCTGTCGGACGCCTCGTTCAGGAAGCAGGAGATCGGCAGGCCGCGCGTAGTGCCGCCATTGGACAGCACCGGCGTCGCCGGCATGAACCACATGCGGCTGATGTAGTCGTAGATGCGCTGCGCGTGCCCGGCATCGTCGCCGTAATAGCTGGCGACGCGCGCGAACAGGTCCTGATAGCCCTCGCCCGGCAGGAGATAGCGGTCATCCAGGGTGGCGCGGCCGAACTCGGTCAGCAGCGCGTCGCGCGAGCGATCAACGCGCACCTGGTGGCGACCTTGCATCTGGACGGCATCGAGCATGGCGGTCTCCCCAGGACGACACGCGGCGGAATCGCGCGAACCGGACTCTACCGCTCAAAGGGTTAGGGCGGTCAATGGACGTAACACTAGATGTGGCGGGACTGTGGCACGCCCGACACTATATGGAGCGAACAGGCCGGCAAACAAGCGGTCGCGCCAGAACATAGCATGAACATGTACCGGCGGAAGATCGGGCCGACTCGACTGCGCGTTCCGGTCGCGTCCGGGCCTGGATTAACAAAATCGCGTCAAATGAATTCGACGTCAGCAAAATCACCTTGAGTTGACGATCGGGTATCGCCGCTTTTTCCGCGTTTCTCGGCGGCGCTGATACGCCCCGCTCCGTTCACGAATTCGTCAGTATCCGTCTCATAAACTGCACTGAGTTCGCAATACGAGACGTGTCCCGGAAAGGAGCGCAAGAATGTCAAATCAGGATCCGCGCCGCCCCGAAAGGGAGGCGCCATGACTGGTCTTGGAAGCAATGTCGCGGCGGCGCAGGCGTTCACCCGTTTCGGGCTGGGCGGGCGTCCCGACGACACCGTGCCGGGCGATGCGATCGGCTGGCTTCGCGCGCAACTGGCGGCGCCCGACCCTACGCCGGTTGCCGGGATGCCCACCGCGGCACAGGGGCTGGCGCTGAAGAACGACATGGACAATGCGCGGCCGGGCACGCCGGCCCGAACGCAGTATCAGGCGGCGATCGCGTCGCTGTTCGCCAGCGAGGCGCAGGCGTTCCTGACCAATGCCGTCATCAGCCCGGCGCCGTTCCGCGAACGGCTCGTCTGGTTCTGGGCCAATCATTTCGCGATCATGGCGGGCCCGGTCGTGGTCTCCTCGGTCGCCGGCGCCTTTATCCGCGACGCCATCCGCCCACACGTCACCGGCAATTTCTCCGACATGCTGCTGGCGGTGATGTCGCACCCGGCCATGCTCTGGTCGCTCAACAATCCGGAATCGATCGGTCCGCAAAGCCCATCCGCCCTGGCCTCGCTCAAGCGCGGAGGGCCACAGCTCGACATTAACGAGAATCTCGGTCGCGAGACGCTCGAGCTGTACACGATAGGAGTCGGGGCCGGCTACGCGCAGGCCGATGTGGACGCAATGGCCTATCTGTTCACCGGCTGGACGGTGAACATGACCAGCGCACCGCAGGGCTTCGCGTACGACCCGAGGATCGCCCAGCCCGGCAATCAGACCGTCATGGGCGCCAACTTCGCGGGCGGCACGCAGGCCGGCATGACAGCGGCGCTCCAGGCGCTCGCCACCAGCCCCTACACCTACCAGCATTTGGCTACGAAGCTCGTCACCCACTTTATCTCCGATACCCCTGCCCTCTCTGACATCACAGCGGTCTACAACGCGCTCGCCTCGACCGGCGGCAATCTGGATGCGGCGGCCCAGGCGCTGATCAGCTTGCCGAATGCCTGGACGCCGCTCGCCAAGCTGCGCACGCCGCTCGATCTCGTGGTCGCCACGCTGCGCGCGCTGGGCACCACCGCCGCCACCGTTCCGGCGAATATCAACGCGATCGTGACGGCACTCGGACAGCCGCTCTGGTGTCCGCCATTCCCGATCGGCTGGTCGGACGTGGGCACCGACTGGGTCAGCCCCGAAGGGGTGCTGCTGCGGATGGACTGGCTTGCCACGCTCTGCGGCACGCTCAGCGGAGTCACACCCGCCAATGTGGCGGCATCCAGCCTCGGCCCGCTGCTGTCGCCAAGAACGATCACCGCGATGAACGGGGCCAGCGCGGTCGCCGACCAGCTGACCCTGCTGTTCTGCTCCCCCGAGTTCCAGAGGCGCTGACATGCACACAGATCATTCGTGCCGACCGGGCAAGCTGCTGTTGCGGCGCCGCTCCGCGCTCCTGGGCCTCGGTGCCGCGATGGCGCTCGGACCGCGCTCGATGGCGTTCGCCGCCTCGCCCGGCAATGCGAGGCTGGTCGTCATCAACCTGCGCGGCGGGCTGGACGGCCTGTCCGCCGTGGTGCCGTACGGCGACCACAATTTGGCCGCATGGCGCTCGCCGCTCATTCCTCCCGCAGTCGGCACGAAAGGGGGGATGATCTATCTGGGCGGCTTCTTCGGCCTCAATCCGGCGCTGCCCAATCTGGGCGCCATGTATCAGGCGGGCCAGGCGCTCATGGTCCATGCTGTCGGCAACTGCGCCTACACGCGCAGCCATTTCGAGGGTCAGGACTACATCCAGGGGGGTGCCTCCGAACTGCTCACCAGCGGCTGGCTGAACCGGGCAGTGAGCCTGATCCCCGCGCCGTCCGGCAGCATCCAGACCGGCATTGCCGTCAACACCTACTCGCCCCTGCTGATCCGCGGCCCTACGGTCGTCGCCGGCTGGGCACCCGATCCATTCAAGCGCCCGTCGGCCACGATCGCCAGCGGCATCATGGCGCTCAATCAGGCCGATCCAGTGCTGGGTCCGGCCATGCAGGTGGCGCTGACGGATCGCGCCATGATGGATCTGGTTCTGAAGGGGGGCGCGCCGACGCCAAAAGGTCTGCCCATGCTGGCCCGGCTCGGCTGGGCGGCGGGCGAACTGCTGGCAAGCCCCACCGGCCCGCGCGTGGCAGCACTCGAGACGGACAGTTTCGATACCCATGCCGATCAGGTGAGCGAGCTCGGCACCAAGCTGCCCGAACTCGATCAGACCCTGCAGGCGCTGAAGACGACGCTCGGCTCCGCCTGGGCGAACACGGTCGTGATGACGATGACCGAGTTCGGGCGCACCGTCGCGATCAACGATGGCGTGAACGGCGGCACCGACCACGGCACCGGGTTCGCCGTGATCCTGGCCGGCGGCGCTGTCGCCGGCGGCAGGGTCGTCACGACCTGGCCGGGCCTGGGTCAGGGCCAGCTATACCAGGGCCGCGACCTGCAACCGACGGTCGATTATCGCGCGATCGCGATGGGCGTGCTGCAAGGACATATGGGGCTGCCGGCCTCCGCCATGCCGACGATCTTTCCGGGTGCGACCGGCGTCACCGCGCTGAGCGGTCTCGTGCGCGGCTGAGATCTCCGGCCGGCCGCGCTGCGGTGGGTTCGCGAGGCATGAGCGGCCGGATGGACCGCCCACCTCGCGAACCTGCTACCACTCCCGGCGGACAGACCGGAGAGAGCCGCGGATGCTGGACGACGCGAACACTCGCCTACCCAGCGTCGCCGTGATCGGCGGCGGCTTCTGCGGGGCGATGGCCGCACTGCATCTGCTGCGCGATCATCCCGGCCTTGCCTGCCGTATCGAGGTGATCGAGCCAAGGCCGGTGCTGGGTGCCGGTCTCGCCTATTCGACCACCGATCCGCAGCACCGGATCAACGTGGCGGCGTCGCGCATGTCGCCGCTGATCGAGGACGAGCTGCATTTCGATCGGTGGCTGCGCGTCCAGGGCGTGCCCGCGCGTGATCCGCGCGCCATGCGACCCAATGGTACCATCTACGCCCAGCGGTCGGAGGTCGGCCGCTACGTGGACCGTCTGCTGCGCGAAGCGCGAGCATCGCGGCCCGACATGGTGTTCCGCCACATCCGCCAGCGTGCGACATCGGCCCGACCGGACGGGCACGGCTTCACCATCACTCTGCACGACAACTCGACCCGCCGCGCCGACGCGCTGGTGCTGGCGGTCGGACACCCGCCGCCGGTCCTGCCGGCACCGCTGCGCAAGCTGGCCTCGGACCCGCGGGTGATCGCCGATCCCTGGGATCAGGCGGCCCTGGAGCGGCTGGGACGGCACGACAGGGTGCTGATCCTCGGCACCGGCCTCACCGCCTGCGACGTGGTGGCGTCGCTGCGTGCCGGCGGACATCAAGGATTGCTGATCGCGGTGTCTCGCCACGGCCTGCTGCCCCGCTCCCGGACTGAGCAGCCGGTCGAGCCCGAGGGCGATTTCTCCTCCGACCCAGCTCGCACCGCGCGCGACCTGCTGCGCCGCGTCCGCGCGGCCGTGGCCCGCGCGCGCCAGGGCGGCCGGCCGTGGGAGAATGTGATCGACGCCCTGCGCCGCCAGGGCCGTGAGGTCTGGGGCGCGTTGCCACCGCCGGAGCGGCTGCGCTTCCTGCGCCATGCGCGGGCGTTCTGGGACGCGCACCGCTACCAGACCGCCCCGCAGATCGCCGAGCTTCTGGCAAGCGAAGTCGCCTCAGGCGCGTTGGAGGTGCTGGCCGCCTCGCTGTGCCAGGTAGTGCCGGCGGCAGACGGACTCCTGGTCCGGGTACACCCGCGCCGCACGGCACGGCAGGTCGTCGCCGAACGCCGCGTGGGCGCGATCGTGGCCTGCGTCGGGCCGGGGCACGTTTCGGTCGTGGATACCAATCCCGTGCTGCGGGCCCTGGCCGGTGCCGGGGCGTTGCGGGCGGATCCCTATGCGCTCGGGATCGAGGTCGATGCGGACGCGCGCTGCATCGGTGCCAATGGACGCGCCGCAGCGAATCTCTTGGTGGCCGGGCCGCTGGCCCGCGGCACCGATGGCGAGCTGATGGGCCTGCCACAGGTCTCGACCCAGCCGCGCGCCGTGGCGGCACGGGTCGCCGCCCTGCTGGCTGCCAGGACGGCGCGGAGCACGGTTCGCACCACGACCAGTGCGGACGATTTCTAGGAGACGAGGGTTCCTCCGGTCGCATCCACGTATTGGCCGGTCATCCACCGGCTACCCGCCGAGGCGAGAAGGCGGCGATATCCGCCACGTCTTGAGGTTCACCGACGCGGTTGAAAACCGAGAGCGACGCAGCGAAGGCCCGGCCCTCCGGCGAGTTCAGGATGTGGGCGTTCATGGCAGTGTCGATCGAGGGCGACCTTGCCCAGCAGAGGTTGCATGGTGATCTCCTTCTTTCCGGCCGCGGTTGAACAACACGCGGATATCGGCGCCACTCCGGATCTTGTCCCCAAAAGCGGCGGCCATCGACCGCGTTGCAAGCCGGCTGCTCCCCAAAATCGAGGACCGGCGGCAAGGGGCCACTACGGGCAAATGGCCCGTTTGGCGCTATAATCGCCACTTGGCCGGCGCAGGGAGCCGGACCGGAGACCGCCATGCCTGATACCCTGCCGCGTCTCGTCCCCGACGACCGGACGAGCCTCCGCCGCCTCCACCGCGCCCATGAGGAGGAGGCGCTTGCGCCGCTTCTGCACCTCGCCACCTTCCCGCCCGAACTCGCCCAGCGCGTGGACGCCCGAGCGCGCGCGCTGGTCCGCGCCGCCCGTGCCGCGCACAAGCCCGGCGCCGATGTCACCGATTTCCTCAAGCAGTTCGGGCTCGGCACCCGCGAGGGCGTGGCCCTGCTGTGTCTTGCGGAGGCGCTGCTACGCATTCCCGATGCCGCGACCGCCGACGCGCTGATCGAGGACCGCATCGCCCACGCCGACTGGCAGGCGCATCTGGGCCAGGCCGACAGCCTTGCGGTGAACGCCTCGGCCTGGGCCTTCATGCTGACCGGCCGTGTGCTCTCGCTCGACGACCCCGACCGTTCCGGAATGCCAGCCGCCATCGGCCGCGTCGTCAGCCGGCTCGGCGAGCCGGTGATCCGCACCGCCCTGCGTCGCGGCATGCGCGTGCTGGCGCGGCAGTTCGTCATGGGCCGCACCATTGCCGAAGCGCTGGCGCGCGCCAGCTCCGCCGATGGCCGACGCTGGCGCTACAGTTTCGACATGCTGGGCGAGGCCGCGCGCACCCATGCCGATGCCCGGCGCTACTTCGCGTCCTACCGCGACGCCATCGGCGCTATCGGCCGTATCGGCGGCGGCCCGATCGCGGGGCCCGGCATCTCGGTCAAGCTCTCCGCACTGCATCCGCGCTACGAGCCGTTGCAGCAGCAGATTTGCGGGCCGGCGCTGATCGCCGCACTGACCGACCTCGCGCTGGAGGCGAAGCGCGCGGATATCGGGCTTACGGTCGATGCCGAGGAAGCCGAGCGGCTGGAAATCAGCCTCGACATCTTCGCCACAGTGCTGGCCGATCCACGACTTTCCGGCTGGGATGGGCTGGGGCTGGCGATCCAGGCCTATCAGAAGCGCACGCTGCCGCTGGTGGATTGGGTCGCAGCCCTCGGCCTGCGCACCGGCCACCGTATTCCCACGCGGCTGGTGAAGGGCGCCTACTGGGACACCGAAATCAAATACACACAGATCCAGGGCCACGCCGACTATCCGGTGTTCACCCGCAAGGTGGCGACCGATGTGTCCTGGATCGCCTGCGCGCGGCGGATGCTGGAGCGGCGCGACGGCATCCGCCCGGCGTTTGCCACGCACAACGCCCACTCGCTGGCGACGGTCCTGGAGCTGGCCGGCGACGGCGAGTTCGAGATGCAGCGCCTGCACGGCATGGGCGAGGCGCTGTATCATGACGCGGTTGGCGAGCGCTGTCCGGTGCGGGTCTATGCGCCGGTCGGCAGCCACGAGGACCTACTGGCCTATCTGGTGCGCCGCCTGCTGGAGAACGGGGCCAATACCAGCTTCGTGCATCGTCTGGTCGATCCGGCGGTGCCGGTCGAGGCGATCGTGGCCGATCCGGCCCAGCGCCTGCGCAGCACCATGCTGGGCCGCAACCCGCGCATCCCGCTGCCCGCCGATCTCTACCCCGACCGCCGCAACTCCGCCGGTCTCGACCTTGCCGACCGCGATGCCGGCCCGGCCGCCCTGGCGGCGATCCACGCGACGCCGCTGCCCGCGCCGCTGCCGGGTTCGGGCCGGCGTCGCGAGATTCGCGATCCCGCCGACAGCAGCCGCCTGATCGGCGTGGCTCCGGACACGATTCCGGCCGAGCTGGATGCGAGCCTGGCCGCACTGGCGCGCGGCTGGCGCGAGTGGGACGAGGCCGGCGGCGCGCATCGCGCGGCGGTATTGGAGCGCGCGGCCGAACTGATCGAGGCGGACCGACCGGGCCTGCTGTTCCTGCTGGCCCGCGAAGCGGGGCGCACGCTGGCCGACGGCATCGCCGAGGTGCGCGAGACGGCGGATTTCTGCCGCTACTACGCGGCCCGCGCCCGCGCCGAATTCGCAGGCCCCCGCGAGCTGCCCGGCCCGACCGGCGAGCGCAACACCTGGTCGCTGGGCGGCCGCGGCGTGTTCGCGGCCATCTCGCCGTGGAATTTTCCGGCGGCGATCTTCACCGGGCAGGTCGCCGCAGGACTTGCCGCGGGAACGCGGTCGCCGCCAAGCCCGCCGAACAGACTCCCCTGATCGCGGCACGTCTCGTGGGACTGCTGCACCGCGCCGGCGTGCCGCAGACGGCGCTGCGGCTCGTCTGCGGGGATGGTGCGGTGGGTGGCGCGCTCGTCGCCGACCCGCGCATCGCCGGGGTCGCCTTTACGGGAGGGACCGATACGGGCCAGGCCATCGCCCGCGCCCTCGCCGCCCGGCCGGGACCGCTCGCGACACTGATCGCCGAGACCGGCGGCATCAACGCCATGATCGTGGACAGCTCGGCGCTGCCCGAGCAGGTGGTGGCCGACGTGCTGACCGGCGCCTTCGGCTCGGCCGGCCAGCGCTGCTCGGCGCTGCGCCTGCTGTGCGTGCAGGACGAGGTAGCCGACCGGATGATCGCCATGCTGCGCGGCGCCGCCGAGACGCTTGTGATTGGCGACCCGCTCGATCCGGCCACGGATATCGGCCCGGTGATCGACGCCGAGGCCTGCTCCGGCCTCGCCCGCTACGCCGCTGGCATGGGTGCGCCGCTGTTCGAATTGCCTCTGCCGCCGGATTGCGCGCGCGGCCATTTCTTCGCGCCGCGCGCCTTCATGCTGGCCAATGCCGGGGAGCTGACCCGCGAGGTGTTCGGCCCTGCGCTGCACGTCCTGCGCTACCGGCTGGATCGGCTGAACTCGCTGCTCGACGCCATCGAGGCGACCGGCTTCGGCCTGACGCTGGGCGTGCATTCGCGCGTGGAATCGGTGCAGCGGCTTGTGGTCGAGCGGCTGCGGGTTGGCAACGCCTATGTCAACCGCAACCAGATCGGTGCGGTGGTGGGGGTGCAGCCGTTCGGCGGGCGCGGCCTGTCCGGCACGGGGCCGAAGGCTGGCGGCCCGCTGACCCTGTTCCGCTTCGCCGAGGAGCGGGTGGTCAGCGTCAATACCGCCGCCGCCGGCGGGAACGCGGCGCTGCTGGCGTCCGATGACGGCTGAGGCTAGCCTCCCGCCATGACCCACGCCGCGCCGTCTGCCCAGCCGCCCGCATGATCGGGGTTGATTGGGGTACCAGCAGCTTTCGGGCTTTTCGGATCGGGACGGCGGGGGACGTGATCGACCGCGTTGCCGCCGCGCGCGGGATCATGACGGTTCCGGACGGCAATTTCGCCGCGGTCCTGCGCGAGCAGATCAGCCCGTGGCTCGAGGACGGCGAGACAACCGTGCTCATGGCCGGAATGATCGGCAGCCGCCAGGGCTGGGTCGAGGCCCCGTACCTGCCCTGCCCCGCGAGCCCCGATGCACTGGCCCAGGCGTTGGTGCCGGTGATCTTTGACGGTGCCGAGGTACTCCTGATACCGGGCCTGTCCGACCGCGACGAGAGTGGCGTGCCGGAGGTGCTGCGCGGCGAGGAGACGCAGCTCGTGGGCGTGCTGGAGTTGCTGGGGGGCCAGGGCATCGTCTGCCTGCCGGGCAGCCACTCCAAATGGGCGCGCCTTGAGGCCGGCCGGATCGAGGGCTTCTCCACCTATCTGAGCGGCGAGGCGTTCGCCGCCATCCGCGCGGGACGATTCTCGGCCGCATGATGCCGTCGGCACCGCACGACCCGGACGCCTTTGGCCGCGGCGTCGCGCGCTCGGGCGAGCCGGGCCATCTGCTGCACCACCTGTTCGGCGTGCGCACCTTGGGCCTGTTCGGCTCGCTGCCGGAGAGCGAGAGCGCCTCCTACCTCTCGGGCCTGCTGATCGGCACCGAGGTGCGCGCCGCGATGCCTTCCGGCAGCGTCGTGCATCTGGTGGGTGCCGGAGCGTTGTGCGCGCTGTACCGCGACGCCATCGCGCTGTGCGGCGGCGAGGCGCGGATCGAGGACGAGGACGCCGCCGCGCGCGGTCTGGCACGCATCGGAGAGACCGCCGCATGGAGCTGAAGGACTGGCTGCGTCGCTGCCCGCTGATCGCCATTCTGCGCGGCGTCGCACCCGAGGAGATTCTGGACATCGCCACCGCCTTGGAACAGACGGGCATCGCGATCGTCGAGGTGCCGCTCAACTCGCCGCGCCCGCTGGACAGCATCCGGCTGCTGGCCGAACGGCACGGCACGCGGATGCTGGTGGGCGCCGGCACGGTGATGACGCCCGCCGAGGTCGATGCGGTGGCCCAGGCGGGCGGCAGCCTGATCGTGACGCCGCACGCGGCCGGCGACGTGGTGAGGACGGCCAGGCAGCAGGGCATGGTCGTCTGTCCGGGCATCGCCACGCCCACCGAGGCCTTTGCGATGCTCCGTGACGGAGCGGACGCGATCAAGCTGTTCCCGGCGGAGGGATCGAGCCCGACGATACTGCGCGCCATGCTGGCGGTGTTGCCAAAGGGGGTTCTGACCCTGCCGGTGGGCGGCATCGACGCCGGCAACATGCGGCCCTGGCTGGATGCGGGCGCCGCCGGCTTCGGCATCGGCGGCTCGATCTACAAGCCGGGCGACAGTGCCGCGACGGTGGCCGAGAAGGCGCGACGGCTGATAGCAGCGCTGCCCCGGGGAGAGCGCGCCTGACCGAGACCGCCGACGCGATTCGCCCGCTCCGGTCGCTTGACCAGGCCGCGTTGCTGGCCCTCAACAACGCCCACGCCACGGAACTGTCCTGGCTCACCGCCGAGCGGCTCGCGGCCCTGCTGGACATCGCCTTCTATGCCCGCGGTGTCGGCAACGTGGACGCCGCGTTGATCGCCTTCGATCAGGGGAGTGCCTATGACGGCGCCCACTTCGCGTGGCACCGCGCTCGCAACTCCCGTTTCGTCTATGTCGATCGCGTGGTGGTGGCCCCGTCCGCCCGCCGGCGAGGCCTGGCCGCTGCGCTCTACGCGGACCTGTTCGCAGCGGCCGCCGCCGCCGGACAAAGCCTGGTCACGTGCGAGGTCAATGCCTCCCCACCGAACCGGGACTCCGATGCCTTCCACGCGCGGCTCGGCTTCCGGGCCGTGGGCGAGGGGCCTGCGCCGGGTGGCAAGATTGTGCGCTACTTCGCCCGCGCGTTGCCCTGACCGGCCTGTTGTGCCTAACTGCCGCCAACGCGGAGGGAAGCGGAATGGCCCAGGTTTCGGTACGAAAGGTCGTCAAGGCTTATGAGACCTATCAGGCGGTGCATGGCATCGACCTCGACATCGCCGACGAGGAGTTCGTGGTGCTGGTCGGACCCTCCGGCTGCGGCAAATCGACCACCTTGCGCATGATCGCGGGGCTGGAGGAGATCACCTCCGGCGAAATCTGGATCGGCGGCGACCTGGTCAACGACGTGCCGCCGCGCGACCGCGACATCGCGATGGTGTTCCAGAACTACGCGCTCTATCCGCACATGACCGTCTACGACAACATGGCGTTCGGCCTGAAGCTGCGGAAGTTCCCGCGTGACCAGATCAAGCAGCGTGTGGGCGAGGCGGCGCGCATCCTCGACCTCACGCCCCTGCTTCAGCGCCGGCCGAAGGCGCTGTCAGGCGGGCAGCGGCAGCGCGTGGCGATGGGCCGGGCGATCGTGCGCAATCCGCGCGTGTTCCTGTTCGACGAGCCGCTGTCGAACCTCGACGCCAAGCTGCGCGTGCAGATGCGCACCGAGATCAAGAAGGTGCATCAGACCGTGCGCACCACGACGGTGTATGTCACCCATGATCAGGTGGAGGCGATGACGCTCGCCGATCGCGTGGTGGTGATGAACCAAGGCCGGATCGAACAGGTGGGTCCGCCGCAGGAGCTGTACCACAATCCCACCACCCGTTTCGTGGCCGGTTTCATCGGCAGCCCGGCGATGAATTTCCTGCCGGTGCGCGTGTTCGACGACAATGGGCTGAAGGTGCAGGCTCGCGACGGGCGAGGTGCTGGCGATCCCGCCGCAGCGCGTCAACCGCTATGCCGCGTGCAAGGACCGCGACATGACGCTTGGCCTGCGTCCCGAACACATCACCGAACAGCGCGATCTGGAGAAGCCTGGGGTCGTGCCGCTGAGCGCGCCGGTCGATGTGGTCGAGCCGATGGGCATGGAGACGATGATCCATTTCTTCGTCGCCGGCCAGCCGGTGACGGCGCGGATCGATCCGTCGGTGCATGCCGCACCGGGCGAGACGCTGCCGCTCGCCGCCGACATGAACCAGATGCACCTGATCGAGAGCGATAGCGGGCGCGTGGTCTGAGGCGATGGCCGATGCGGATTTGCCGACGCATATCGTCGCCGCGGACAGGCTGCGCGGCTTTGTCTCCGATATCTTCAGCGCCGCCGGCTGTGCCGCCGAGGAGGCCGGGCGCATCGCGCATTTTCTTGTCTCGGCGAACCTGGCGGGACACGACAGTCACGGTGTAATCCGTACCCCCCGCTATGTGCGCGAACTGCAGCACGGGCTGGTGCTGGCTGGACGCACGATCGAGATCGTGCGCGAAAGCCCTACCCACGCCACGGTCGATGGCGGCTACGGTTTTGGCCAGACCATCGGGCCGCAGGCGGTCGATCTTGGCATTGCCAAGGCACGAGCCGCCGGCATGTCGGTCATAGCCCTGCGCCGCAGCGGCCATATCGGGCGTATCGGCGACTGGGCCGAGCGGGCGGCCGAGGCAGGGCTGGTGTCGATCCACTTCGTCAATGTCGCCGGCGGCGAGCTGGTGGCGCCGTTCGGCGGCGTCGATCGCCGCTTCTCCACCAACCCGATCTGCATCGGCATCCCGCAGGCGGACGGCGCCCCGCCGCTGCTGCTGGACATGGCGACCAGCACGGTCGCGGAGGGCAAGGTGCTGGTCGCCTCACGCGGCGGCAAGCCGGTCCCGGCGGACTCGCTGGTGCAGCCGGACGGAACCTACACCGATGACCCAGCGGCCCTCTATGGGCCGCTCACACCCGGCGGCCCGCGCGAGGCGATCAACGGGCACGGCGCGCTGACCGCGATGGGGGCGCACAAGGGTTCCGGCATTGCCTTCATGTGCGAGATGCTGGCCGGTGTGCTGACCGGCGGCGAGACTTCCGGGCCGATGCCTGATCCCTCCGTGCGGCGGATCAGCAACGGGATGCTGTCGATCTATCTCGACCCGCTTCATTTCGGCGCCACCTCGTTCGTTGCAGAGACGCGCAAATACGCCGAGTACGTGAAGGCATCGCGCCCGGTGATGCGAGGCGGAGAAGTCCTGGTGCCCGGCGAGCCGGAAGCCCGCACCCGTGCCCACCGTACTGGCGCATGGCGTGCCCTTGCAGGTCGAGACCTGGGAGCGGCTGGTGGCGGTCGCGCAGGAACTGGGAGTTCCGATTCCCAAGTGAGCGGCGGCGGCCCTGCCGCCGGACTCGCGACCTGCCCTCCTCTTTTCCCCCTCGAAGGGAGGGTTCCCGGCCGTCGTCACATCCACCGTGACGATGCTTCTCGGTTCGGAATGCGCCAATTTCGGGCCCGATGGTGGAACGCTTTGACGGCCGGCTGCACGATCAGTGCGTGAACGAGACGGACGCAGCAAAAGCCTCGGCACCTATGACTTTCCTATGCTGTCGCCGAGACACTGCCCCTCGCATTCCTATTTCGAAATAGTGATAGTTGGCGGCGAAGCGGCAAGGGAAGTGACCATGTACGACGTGATCTTCGTCGCCCTCGGCATCGCGGGCTTCGCGGCATGCCTCGGCTACCTCCATCTGTGCGAGCGGCTGTAGGGTCTCCGACATGACGCTCGACTATGTGCTCGGCGGCGTCGTGACCGTCGTTCTTCTTGCGTACCTGGTGTACGCGCTGGTCCGCCCTGAGCGGTTCTGACAGGCGGCTTCGGGGGCATTCCCATGACACTGATAGGCTGGGTGCAGATCGCGCTGTTCTGCGCCATCGTCATCGCCGTCACGCGGCCGGTCGCCGGCTTCATGGCGCGGCTCTGCGCGGGCGAGCGTGTCTTTCTCTCGCCGGTGTTCCGCCCGATAGAGCGCGGCTGGTACCGGCTCTGCGGGGTGGACGAGGCGCACGAGCAGAGCTGGGTTGGTTATGCCGTTGCCATGCTCGTGTTCAAGCTCGTCTGCTTCCTCGCGGTCTATGCGCTGCAACGGCTTCAGGCGGTGCTGCCGCTGAACCCGGACGGGCAATCGGCGGTGGCGCCGATGCTGGCCTACAACACCGCCGTCAGCTTTCTCTCCAACACGAACTGGCAGAGCTACGGCGGCGAGACCACCATGAGCTATCTGACCCAGATGGCGGCGCTCACGGTGCAGAACTTCGTCTCCGCCGGCGCCGGCGTTGCCCTGGCGGTCGCCATCATCCGCGGCTTCTCCCGCCGCTCGGCGGCGCGAGATTGGCAATTTCTGGGTCGATATGACCCGCATCACGCTGTACGTGCTGCTGCCGCTCTCGGTGGTGATCGCGTTGTTCTACGTCTGGCAGGGCGTGCCGCAGACGCTGGCAGGGCATGTCACCGCGACCACGCTGGAGGGTGCGAAGCAGGCGATCGCCATCGGCCCCGTCGCTTCGCAGGAGGCGATCAAGCTGCTCGGCACGAACGGCGGCGGATTCTTCAACGTCAACTCGGCGCACCCGTTCGAGAACCCGACGGCACTGACGAACTTCGTGCAGATGCTGTCGATCTTCGTCGTGGGCGCCGCGCTCACCAATTTGTTCGGTCGCATGGTGGGCGACGAACGGCAGGGCTGGGCTGTGTTTGCGGCGATGGGGCTGCTGTTCCTCGCCGGGGTCGCGATCTGCTACTGGTCCGAGGCGCACGCGAATCCGATCCTGGCACATCTCGGCATGGACCCCTCGATGGGCAACATGGAGGGCAAGGAAGTACGGTTCGGCATTCCCGGCAGCGCGCTGTTCGCGACTGTGACGACCGATGCCTCGTGCGGCGCCGTGAACGCCATGCATGACAGTTTCCTGCCATTGGGCGGGATGGTGCCCATGATCAACATGATGCTGGGCGAGATCATCTTCGGTGGCGTGGGCTCAGGCATTTACGGGTTCCTGCTGTTCGCCATCATCGCGGTGTTCGTGGCCGGGCTGATGGTGGGTCGGACGCCCGAGTATCTCGGCAAGAAGATCGAGGCGAAGGAGGTCAAGATGACCATGCTGGCGATCCTCTGCCTGCCGCTATCAATGCTGGGCTTCACTGCGCTGGCGGTGGTTCTGCCCGGCCCACTGGCCGCGTTGGGCAACGCCGGGCCGCACGGGTTTTCCGAGGCGCTGTATGCCTATGTCTCCACGACCGCGAACAACGGCAGCGCGTTCGCGGGGCTGTCGGCCAACACGCCGTTCTGGAATGCCACGCTCGGTATCGCCATGATGATCGGGCGCTTCCTGTTCGTCATCCCGGCGCTGGCCGCCGCGGGATCGCTCGCGGCGAAAAAGACGGTGCCGCCGTCGGCGGGCACGTTCCCCACGCATGGGCCGATGTTCGTGGGCCTGGCGATCGGCGTGATCCTGATCGTTGGCGGCCTGACCTTCTTCCCGGCCCTGGCACTCGGCCCCGCCGTCGAGCACTTCGCGATGAACGCGGGCACGCTGTACTGAGCACCCGGCAGGATCAGCACACTGAACTACGTTTCCACGACCCTCCCGCAATCCGCGCCGCGGACTCGCGCCACCTCCTCGGTGCTCGATCCGGCGATTCTCTGGCCGGCAGTGGGCCAGGCCTTCGCCAAGCTCGATCCGCGCACGCTGTGGCGCAATCCGGTGATGTTCGTGGTCGAGATCGTAAGCACGCTCACCACGATCCTGTTCCTCCGCGATCTTGCCATCGGAGCGGGCCATCTCGGCTTCGCGTTGCAGATCAACGTCTGGCTGTGGTTCACCGTGCTGTTCGCCAACTTCGCCGAGGCGGTGGCGGAAGGACGCGGGAAGGCGCAGGCCGACAGCCTGCGCCGCGCCAGGACCGAGGCGATAGCGACCCGCATCTGGCCGAACGGGCGGACCGAGACCGTGCCCGGAACCGCCCTGCGCAGCGGCGACATCGTCATCGTTTTGGCGGGCGAGATGATCCCCAGCGACGGCGAGGTGATCGAGGGTGTCGCCTCGGTCAACGAGGCGGCGATCACCGGCGAATCGGCACCCGTGATCCGCGAGGCGGGCGGCGACCGCTCGGCGGTGACGGGCGGCACGCAGGTCATGTCCGATGTCATCAAGGTGCGGATCACCGCCGAGCGTGGATCGACCTTCCTTGATCGCATGATCGCACTGGTCGAGGGTGCGGCGCGGCAGAAGACGCCGAACGAGATCGCGCTCAACATTCTGCTGGCCGGTCTCACGCTGATCTTCGTGCTGGCGGTGGCCACCATCCCGGGTTTTGCCAGGTATGCGGGGGGTGCCATCCCGGTTCTGGTGCTGGTGGCGCTGTTCGTGACGCTCATCCCCACCACGATCGGTGCGCTGCTGTCGGCCATCGGCATCGCCGGCATGGACCGGCTGGTGCGCTTCAACGTGCTGGCGATGTCCGGCCGCGCGGTGGAGGCCGCCGGTGACGTGGATACGCTGCTGCTCGACAAGACCGGCACCATCACCATCGGGGACCGGCAGGCGAGCGAGTTCCTGCCCGTCGCCGGGATAGATGCGTTGACCCTGGCGGACGCGGCACAACTCTCGTCGCTGGCCGATGAGACGCCGGAGGGCCGCTCGATCGTGGTGCTCGCCAAGGAGCGGTTCCAGATGCGCGGCCGCGACATGGAAAGTCTTGGCGCGACCTTCGTCCCGTTCACCGCGCAGACGCGCATGAGCGGAGTGGATATCGGCGAGCGGCGCATCCGCAAGGGTGCCGTGGACAGCGTGCTGGCGCATGTCCAGGGTGCGAGCGAGGCGTCGGTGCGCGAGCTCCGCGCGATTGCCGAAGGCGTCAGCAAGTCTGGCGGCACGCCGCTCGCGGTCGCCGACGGCACAAGGCTGCTCGGCATCATCCACCTCAAGGACGTGGTGAAGGGCGGCATCCGCGAGCGTTTTGCCGAGTTGCGGCGGATGGGCATTCGCACCGTGATGATTACCGGCGACAACCCGCTGACGGCGGCGGCCATCGCGGCCGAGAGCGGGGTCGATGATTTCCTGGCGCAGGCGAAGCCCGAGGACAAGCTGGCGTTGATCCGCAGCGAACAAGCGGCTGGCAAGCTGGTGGCGATGTGCGGCGACGGCACCAACGACGCGCCCGCGCTGGCGCAGGCCGATGTGGGTGTGGCGATGAATACCGGCACCATGGCGGCGCGCGAGGCGGGCAACATGGTCGATCTGGACAGCGACCCCACGAAGCTGATCGAGATCGTCGAGATCGGCAAGCAGTTGCTGATGACGCGGGGCGCGCTCACCACGTTCTCGATCGCCAACGACGTGGCGAAGTATTTCGCCATCATACCCGCAATGTTCCTGGCTTTCTATCCGCAACTCCAGGCGCTCAACATCATGCATCTGTCGAGCCCGCAGAGTGCCATCCTGTCGGCGATCATCTTCAATGCGCTGATCATCGTGGCGCTGATCCCGCTGTCGCTGAAGGGCGTGCGCTACCGCGCGATCGGCGCCGCCGCCCTGCTGCAGCGCAACCTGCTGATCTACGGGCTGGGCGGCATCATCGCCCCGTTCGTCGGCATCAAGCTGATCGACCTCGTCGTAAGCCATCTCGGTCTGGCGTAAGGAACACCACCATGCTCCGTGAACTTCGTCCCGCCTGTCATGATGATCGTGCTGTTCACGATCACCCTGGGCCTCCTGTACCCGCTGGCCGTGACAGGGATCGCCCAAGCGGTCTTTCCGTCCCAGGCGAACGGCAGCCTTGTCATGCGCGATGGGCAGGTTGTCGGCTCGCGGCTGATCGGCCAGAACTTCACCGAGCCGCAATATTTCCACGGCCGGCCGTCGGCGATTACCGATCCTGATCCGAAGGATCCGAGCAAGACTGTCGCCGCACCGTACGATGCGTCGAACTCCGCCGCGTCGAATTTGGGGCCGACCTCGAAGGCGCTGGCCGACCGGGTGAAGGACGATATCGCGGCGCTGCAAGCCGAAAATCTGGGCGTTCCCGTTCCGGCGGATCTGGTGACGACCTCCGCCAGCGGTCTTGATCCGGACATCTCGCCCGCTTCCGCCGATTTCCAGGTGCCGCGCGTGGCAGAGGCGCGCCATATGTCGCAGGATCGTGTACGCGCCCTGGTGGCCTCGCATACCGAGGCGCGGCTGTTCGGCCTGCTGGGCGAACCCACGGTGAACGTGCTGTCGCTGAACCTCGCACTCGACGCGGAGCACTGATCTGCCAACAGACCGCGACAACCGTCCCGATCCGGACGCCCTGCTGCGACAAGCCGCCCGTGCCACGCGCGGGCGGCTCAAGGTTTTCCTGGGGGCCGCGCCCGGCGTGGGCAAGACCTATGACATGCTGACCAGCGCCCAGGCGCGCCGCCGCGAGGGGATCGACGTGGTGGTGGGTGTGGTCGAGACGCATGGCCGCGCGGAGACGCAGGCGCTGCTGGAGGGTCTGGCCGTCCTGCCGCGCCGCAGGGTGGAGTACAAGGGCCGGACCCTGGAGGAGATGGACCTCGACGCGCTGCTGGCCCGGCGGCCGCAACTGGCGCTGGTGGACGAGCTGGCGCACAGCAACGTGCCCGGCAGCCGGCATCCGAAGCGCTGGATGGATGTCGAGGAGCTGCTCACCCTCGGCATCGACGTGTACACCACCGTCAACATCCAGCACATCGAGAGCCTGAACGATGTGGTGGCCGGCATCACGCGCATCCGCGTGCGCGAGACGGTGCCGGACGACGTGATCGACCGGGCCGACGACCTCGAAATCGTGGACCTGACGCCCGACGACCTGTTGCAGCGGCTGCGCGACGGCAAGGTCTATTTGCCCAAGACTGCGTCGCGCGCGCTCACGCATTATTTCTCGGCCGGCAACCTGACGGCGTTGCGCGAATTGGCGCTGCGGCGCACGGCGCAACGGGTCGATGCGCAGTTGCTGGATCATATGCAGGCCCACGCGATCGCCGGACCGTGGGCCGCGGGAGATCGCGTCCTGGTGTGCCTGACCCCGCGTGACGCCGGCACCGATCTGGTGCGCTACGGGCGACGCCTCGCCGAGCGGTTGCACGCGCCCTGGACGGTACTGCATGTCGAAACAGATCGCGAGATGTCGGTCGCATCGCGGCAACGCATCGACACGCAGATGCGTCTCGCGCAGTCGCTGGGTGCCGAGGCGGTGACGATCCCTGGCCGCGCCGATTGCCGCCGAGGCGATCGGCTACGCGCGCGCACGCAATTTCACGCAGATCGCGGTGGGCAATCCCGGTCGCATTGCCTGGTTCCGGTCGCGGCGCGGCGTCGTTGTGCGCGAGCTGATGGAGGGCGCGCACGATATTCCCATCCACGTCGTTGGTGGGCGGGCCGATAGCGGTGGGCAGCCGGCGGGCGGTGGCGTGCGCGAACCCTTCCGGGTCGGCCCGTACCTGGGCAGCACCGGGTTGGTGGCAGGTGCGGTGGGCGTGGGGATCGCGCTGCAACACACCATGTCGGCCAACAGCGTCTCGCTCGCCTTTCTTACCGCCGTCCTCGCCTCGGCGGCGTGGTTCGGTCTGTTCCCGTCGCTGTATGCCTGTGTCGCGAGCCTGCTGGCTTTCAATTTCTTCTTCCTGCCGCCGCTCTATACGTTCACCATCGCCGACCCGGAGAACGTCGTTGCCTTGTTCTTCTTCCTGGCCGCGGCACTGATCGCCAGCAATCTCGGTGCGCGGATGCGCAGCCAGACGCTGGCCGCGCGCACGCGCGCGCGGCTGACCGCATCGCTCTACCAGTTCAGCCGCAAGCTTGCCGGGACGGCCGACCTCGACGATCTGCTTTGGGCCACCGCCTATCAGGTGGCGGCATTGCTGGAGGTGCGCGTGGTGCTTCTGCTGCCGGACGAGGCCGGCAGCATCGCCGTGCGCGCCGGCTACCCGCCGGAGGATGCGCTCGACGAGGCCGACGTCGCCGCCGCGAAATGGTCGTGGGAACATGACCGCCCGGCCGGACGCGGCTCCGACAGCCTGCCGGGTGCCAGGCGCCTGTTCCTGCCGCTACGCACCGGAAGCGGCGCGGTGGCGGTGATCGGCCTCGATGCCGACCGCGCCGGACCGCTGCTGACGCCCGAGCAGCAACGGCTGCTGGACGCGCTGGGCGACCAGGCGGCGGTGGCGATCGAGCGGGTGAAACTCGCGCGCGACCTCGACCGCTCGCGGCTACTGGCCGAGACCGAGCGGCTGCGCGCGGCGCTGCTGACCTCGATCTCGCACGATCTGCGCACGCCGCTCGCCTCGATCCTGGGGGCGGCGAGCAGCCTGGACAGCTATGCCGGGCTGCTGGATGACGCGGCACGCCGCGAGCTGCTGGGTACCATCCGTGAGGAGGCTGAGCGGCTGAACCGATTTGTCGCCAATCTGCTCGACATGACGCGGCTGGAATCCGGTGCGGTGATGCCGCGGCGCGAGCCTGCCGATCTGGGCGAGGTCGCCGGAAGCGCCCTGTCGCGCGCCGCCAAGGTGCTGGAACGGCATCGCGCGGTGCTGGATGTGCAGCCCGGTCTGCCGCTCCTGCGCCTGGACGTGGTGCTGTTCGAGCAGGTGCTGTTCAACCTGCTGGACAATGCCGCCAAATATGCGCCGGAAGGGACGGAAATCCGGCTGCGCGTCTGGAGCGAGGGCAACGCCGCGTGCGTGCAGGTGGCCGATCGGGGACCGGGCATTCCGGAGGACGGGCTGGAAACAGTGTTCGACAAATTCACCCGCCTGCACGTCTCGGACCGGCGGCGGCCCGGCACCGGATTGGGCCTCGCGGTCTGCCGTGGCTTCGTCGAGGCGATGGGCGGAAGCATCCGCGCGGCCAACCGGCCCGGGGGCGGCGCCGCGTTCACCATCACGCTCCGGCCGGCGGAGGCGTCGTGAGCGATCCCTGCGTGCTGGTCGCCGATGACGAGCCGGCGATCCGCCGCCTGCTGCGCACCAGCCTGCCGACCCAGGGCTGGCGCGTGCTGGAAGCAGCGAGCGGTGCCGAGGCGCTGCAGGCCGTGGAGCGCGGCGGCGTGGATGTTCTGCTGCTCGATCTGGGCTTGCCGGACAGCGACGGGCTGGATGTCATCCGCAGGCTGCGCGAGGGCGGCTCCTCGTTGCCGATCGTCGTGCTGTCGGCGCGCGACGACGAGGGCGGGAAGGTGGCGGCGCTGGAACTGGGTGCGGATGACTATGTCACCAAGCCGTTCGGCATGGCCGAGCTGGTGGCGCGGCTGCGCACCGCGCTGCGCCATGCGCTGGCGCAGGAAGGTGCGGCACCGCTGTTCCAGTCGGGCGATCTGTCGGTCGATCTGATGCGGCGGATCGTGCAGCGCGGCGGGTCGGAGGTGCATCTGTCGCCGCGCGAGTGGGACATCCTGCGGCTGCTGGTGGGCCATGCCGGGCGGGTGCTGACGCACCGCTACATCCTGGGCAAGCTCTGGGGCGCGGGCGGTGATGTGCAGCAATTGCGCGTCTATGTGCGCCAGCTCCGCCAGAAGCTGGAAGCCGATCCGGAGCGGCCGCGGCATATCGTCACGGAGACCGGGATCGGCTACCGGCTCATGCTCCGCGATCCCGAAGGACCGTCTCCCGCCCCATGATCCTCGATACCCTGCTGCCGCCCGATCGCGTGATCCGCCTGCGCGCCGCTGACAAGAGCACGGCGTTGGCAGAGCTTGCCCGCCGCATGGCGGTCATTGCGTCCCAGCCGCCCCGCGACATCGCGAGCGCGCTGGCGGCGCGCGAAGCGCTCGGCTCGACCGGGGTCGGAAATGGGGTCGCCGTGCCGCATGCACGACTGCCCGGGCTGTCGGAGCTGGCGGCACTGTTTGCCCGACTGGAACGGCCGGTCGAGTGGGCGGCGATCGATGGGCGTCCCGTCGATCTGGTGTTCCTCATGCTGAGTCCGGCCGGCATCGGCGGCGAACACCTCGCGGCCTTGGCGGCGGTAACACGGCGGTTGCGCGACCCCACCGTTGCTGCCGCGATCCGGGCCGCGCGCGATCCAGCGTCGATTTACGCCGCGCTGCTTGGATAGTTCGCGCAGCACCCACCCCTCCCCGGTCACTGCGCCCCCGCGGTGCCAGTGCCGGTGCCACTCGACCGCATCGGGATGCCGCGGGCGAACCGCACTCGATCGCCACCACGCCCGATCCCACGGCACCGTCATTTTGTTGACTGCATCATTGTATACAGCTTAGATAGCTGTATGCAGTCCCTGGCACGCCTGCCCGGCTCGGCCTGGTCGGAGATTGATGCACCGGCCAGCCGGCCGCTGTCGGAGCAGATTTCGGACGCGATCGTATCGATGATCGCCGCGGGCACCCTGCTCAGCGGCCAGCGCCTTGTCGAAAGCGAGTTCGCCGAGCGCTTCCGTACCAGCCGGGTACCGGTGCGCGAGGCCGTCAAGATCCTGGAGGCGCAGGGCATCCTCGCGACCACGCCGTATCGCGGCACCTTTGTCCGGGAGTTCGGGAGCCGCGAGCAGGCGCAGGTGGCCGAGGCGCGGATCGCCATTGAGAAGCTGAGCATTCGCCAGGCAGCCGTGGTCGCGCGCGCCAATCCCGATACGCTGGAGCCGCTCGACCAGGTGCTGGGCTGGATGGCGGATTGCGTGCTGACCGGCAATCGGATCGGGCTGAACCGCGCCGATGTCGAGTTCCACCGCCGCATGTGCGCGCTCACCGGAAACGCCATCCTGATCACGCTCTGGGGTGCCATCGCGCATCACGTGCTGATCGGTTTCGGACTCTCGAACGACAGCTATCCGGATTCCGCGGCCGTGCTGGCGCAGCACCGCCGGTTGCGTGAGACGCTGGTCGCGGCACCGCTCGCGACGCTGGAGGAAGCAATCGAATCGCACGTGCTCGGGCGCGATGTTCCCGTGCCCGCGAAGACGGTCGGCAACCGGAGCCGCACATCCGGGACCGCGAAAGGGAGGAAAGCATGACCATGAAGACACGGCTGCTTGCAATGGCTGCTGCCTGTGCGCTGGCGCTGGCGGCGGGCCCGGTACGCGCGGCCGACCCGCCGGTGCCGGCACCAGGCCAAAGCAAGCGCATCGATGCCATCAAGAAGCGGGGCGAACTGCGCGTGGGCGCGTTGGGCGAGTTCCCCTGGCTGAAGGAGAATGCGAGCGGCGAAGGCGCCCCCTTCGTCGGACCCGCCTGGGAACTCGCCAACGACTACGCCAAGCGCCTCGGCGTGAAGCTGGTCGTTGTTCCGGTCAGCCACGAGACCAAGGTGCCCATCCTGGCGACGGGGCAGGTGGACATGACCATCGCACCGCTGGCGACTACGCCCGAGCGTGAGAAGGTGGTCGATTTCGTGCTCTATTCCAGCTCCGCGCTGTGCCTGTTCGGTCTTGGCTCCGATCCGAAACTGCACGGCATCACGGACATCGACGCGCTGAACTCGCCCAATATCACGATCGCCTATTTCACCGGCACGCCACCCGAGACATGGTTGCCGCAGCGATTCCCGAAGGCGAAGCTACGCGGCGTTCCCGGCTCGGGCGCCAACGCACCGGTTGACGAGATCCTCTCGCACCGCGCGGACGTGGCGCCGATCGACAATGTCGCCTGGCCGGATCTGAGCAAGAAGGTGCCTGGCCTCGTCGTGTTCCCGCCTGGGGACGCCTGCCTGCAAAGCAAGGAGATGGCGACACCCGTGGGCCTCGCCATCGACAAGAACCAGCCGGTGTTCCTGGCCTGGCTGCGCGCGGTACAGCAGGAGGTCGAGCCACAGCTGCAAGCGACCGAATTGCACGTCATGAAGGGCGGATAGCGGACCGAACGGATGGCCTCCCTCTCGGGCGGCCATCCGGCGCCGCGTGCCACGCACCACGATGGATTTCGCACCGATCCTGCTGTACTGGCGCTTCATCGCCAGGGCGCTGGCGATGACGCTGCTCCTCACCGCGCTGTCGATCGGTTTCGCGGCCGTGATCGGGGTGCTGGTCGCGGCCGGCCGCACCTATGGCGGCCGCGTACTGGATGTCGTGCTCGGCTTCTACGTCGATACCATGCGGGCCATCCCGCTGCTGGTGATCCTGGTCTGGACCTATTTCGCGTTCCCGCTGGCCCTCGGCTGGAACCTCTCGCCCCTCGCGGCCGCAGTTCTGGGCCTGTCGGCGCATCTCGGCGCCTATGCGGCGGAGACGATCCGCGCGGGCCTCACCTCCGTCCGGCCCGGGCAGATGCGTGCCGCCCTGGCACTCGGCATGACACGCGCGAGTGCCGTGCGCACGATCATCCTGCCGCAGGCGGTGATCCGCATGTTGCCGCCGATCGGCTCGCTGCTGGTGTTTGCCGTGAAGGACAGCGGCATCGCCTCGGTGATCGCCGTGCCCGAGCTGATCCGCCAGAGCCAGGTGCTGAGCGGCATCACCTACCATGCCTTCGAGGTGTACACGCTGGCGATGGGCATCTACTTCCTGCTCTGCTATCCGATGGCGCGCGGTGTCGATGCGCTGTACCGCCGAGTCGCCCATCTGGGGGCGTCGTGACGCTCGATTGGGGCGTGCTCTGGACATATCGCGGGGAATTGCTCGACGGGCTTGGCGTGACCGTCATGCTGACCGTGACGACGATGGCGCTGGCCATTCCGTTCGGGCTGTTGCTTGCGTTCCTCCGGCTCAGCAGGCTGCGCGCGGTGCGCGCTCCTGCCACCGCCTTCGTCGAGGTGTTCCGCTCGACGCCGCTGCTGCTGCAGGTTTATTGGGCGTTCTACGTCCTGCCGGCGCTGCTGGGGGTCGGCTTCTCCGCGATCACGACGGCGTTGATCGGGCTGGTCTGCAATGTTGCTTCCTTCAATTCCGAGACGTTCCGCGCCGGCATCCTGTCGATCCGGCCGGGACAGACCTACGCGGCTTTGGCACTCGGCATGGGGCGTGCGCAGGCGATGCGCACCATCGTCCTGCCGCAGGCGGTGCGCCGCGTGCTGCCCGCGCTCGCCACCACCTGGGTCTCGCTGTTCAAGGACACCTCGCTCGTATCCACCATCGCCGTCGGCGACCTGTCGTACGAGGCGTTGCAGATCCGCTCGGACACCTATCGCGTCATGGAGGTGCTGACCGGCATGGCGGCACTCTACTGGCTGCTCGGCTACCCGCAGGCAAAGCTGGCCGACTGGCTGCATCGCAGGCTGGGGGCTACCGAATGATCCGGACAGTCCCGGAGGCGACGCGGGCAACACCGGCGCGCGTCGGTGCCGGCCAGCCCCCGATGCTGCTGGTCGATGGCGTGGTGAAGCGCTACGGCACGCTGACCGTGCTCGACGGTGTCGGCTTTTCGGTCAACCGCGGCGAGGTGGTCTGCCTGATCGGCCCGAGCGGGTCGGGCAAATCCACGGTGCTGCGCTGCTCCAACGCGCTGGAGACGATCGATGGCGGTCGCATCGTCTTCGAGGGCACCGATCTGGCCGACCCGCGCACGGACGCCCGCCGTGTCCGTCAGCGAATGGGCATGGTGTTCCAGAGTTTCGAGCTGTTCCCGCATCTGTCGGTGTTGCGCAACGTCACCATCGGGCCGCTGACCGTGTTGAAGATGCGCCGCGAGGCGGCGGAGCAGCGGGCGATGCGGCTTCTGGAAAAGGTCGGGCTGGCCGACAAGGCCCGGGAGCATCCCGCTTCGCTGTCGGGCGGCCAGCAGCAGCGCGTGGCGATCGCGCGCGCCCTGGCGATGGAGCCGGACGTGATGCTGTTCGACGAACCCACTTCTGCCCTCGACCCGGAGACCATCGGCGAGGTTCTGAACGTCATGAAGCGGCTCGCCGATGACGGGATGACCATGCTGGTGGTGACGCACGAGATGAATTTCGCGCGTCGGGTGGCCAACTGGATCGTGGTCTTCGACCACGGCCGAGTGGTGGAGGAAGGCCCGCCGCCGCAGATCTTCGACACGCCGCACTCGCCGCGCACCCGCGATTTCCTCAGTCACCTCGGCTGGTCCGGTGCGGAGAGTGCCGCGTCGTGACAGCCGGCACGACCATGCCCGCAATCGCCTTTTCGCCGAGGAAGACATGAAGGATCTGGAGATCGACCGCGTCGAGGTGTTCACGGTCGGGCCGCCGACGCAGCGCCTGGCCTGGGCGCTCGGCATGCCGGATCAGTACATGACGGGCACGATTGTCCGGGTCAGCACACGCGGCGGACTGGTCGGCGTCGCGGAGGCGTCGAACTATTCCGATTTCGAATACGAAAGTTCCGTCGCCGAGACGCTGCGCTGCATGATCCCCGCATTGATCGGCCGCTCACCGTTGCAGCGGGAGGCGATCTGGCAGGCGATGCTGTCCAAGACACTGCCGCGCGCCCCGCAGGCGCAATCGCTGCTGGACGTGGCGCTATGGGATCTGACCGCGAAGGCGGCAGGACTGCCGCTGTGGCAGCTGCTCGGCGGCGCGCGCGACCGCATCCTGTCCTATGCCAGCACGCCATTGCTGGACAGCCCCGACGCGTACGTGGATGCGGTGGCCGAGCTGCGCGAACAGGGATTCCAGGCGGTCAAGTTCCATTGCTGGTGCGAAAGTGGCCGCGACCTGGCGATGGTCCGGCGTGTGCGTGCGAGCGGTCACGATGCCGGCGTGGCATTGATGCTCGATGTGGAGCAACGCTACGAGACACCGGACGCGCTGCGCGTGGGGCGGGAACTGGGCGAACTCGGCTATGCGTGGTTCGAGGCACCGCTCGACGATTACGATTTGCGCGGCTATCAGCGCCTGACCCGCGAGCTGGCGGTTGACATCGTGCCGGCCGGCAATTCGGTGACGGATCACCGCCTGGTGGCGTTCGGCCTGGAAGCCGGCTGCTGGGACCGCGTGCGGATCGACGTCATGACCTGCGGCGGCTTCACCGGGGCGCTGAAAACGATGGGGCTGGCGGCCGCGCACGGCACGACGGTCGAGCTGCAATGCTGGGGCTATACGCTGACCCAGGCGGCGAACCTGCACCTGATGCTCGGACAGCCGAATTGCACCTATTTCGAGCAGCCGACACCCTATGAGGCGTTCGAGCATGGTGCCGAGACCGTGATCCGCACCGATGCCCAAGGCTTTGTCCATGCCCCATCCGGGCCCGGCCTCGGCATCGAGTTGAATTGGCCTGAGATCGAGCGGGCCACGCTCGGCCGCATCGACTGCACGGCGGCAACGGCATGAGCTGCGCGGGTCGTCGTGCGCTGGTGATCGGCGGCGGTTCGGGCATCGGGCTGGCCTCGGCCGAGGCGCTGCTGCGGGAGGGCGCCAGCGTGTTCCTCACCGGCCGCCGGCCGGACAAGCTGCGCGAGGCCGCTGCCGCACTGTCGCCGCTCGGGCAGGTCGGCTGGCATTCGGGCGACGCCACGCTCGCGCCGGAGGTGGCGGGCATGGTCGATCGGGCCGCGGCATTTCTGGGGGGCCTGGATACGCTCGTCGTCTCGGCGGGTGTCAGCGACGTCGCCTCGGTCTTCAATGTCCAGCCCGAGCGATTCGACGCCGTGATGGCGGGCAATCTCAACCCCGTCTATCTCGGCGCGCACTACGCCGCACCGCATCTCGTCGCATCGGGACATGGCTCGGTCATTGCGATCGCCTCGGCCTATGGCGTCATCGGCCAGAAGGAGCGCGTGGCCTACAGCACCGCGAAGGCCGGGATCATCGGCATGGTGCGGTCGATGGCGCTCGATTTCGCGCCGCACAAGGTACGCGTGAACGCGATCAGCCCGGGCGTGATCGAGACGGAACTGTTCTTCGCCACGTTGCAACGCGAGGCCGATCCGGAGGCCATGCTGCAAAGACGCCGCGCCATGCACCCGATCGGCCGTACCGGCAAGCCGGAGGAAATCGCTGCGGTGGTCGTCCTGCTAGCGTCGGATGGCGGGGGGTTCATCACCGGCCAGAACATCGTCGTCGATGGCGGCCTGACCATCGCCTGATGGCACCGCCGTCTTGACGGTTGCCGTCCGGTCGCAGTTAGGTGCCGGTCGCCATCCTGTGCGATCGAGGTAACCGCCATGCCTGCCATTGCCAGCCTCGAGACAGGATTCTACCGGGTTCCCCTGCCCGAGACGCTGACCGACAGCATGCACGGCGAGATGCGCGCCTTCGAGCTGAATACCGCACGTGTGCGCGATGCCGATGGTGCCGAGGGCGTGGGCTACACCTACACGGTCGGACGCAACGGTGCCGCGATCGACGCGGTCCTGGCCCGAGAGCTGCCCGAGCTCGTCATCGGCGAGGACGCCGACCTGATCGAGCATCTCTGGCAGAAGCTCTGGTGGGCGCTGCACTATGGCGGTCGTGGCGGGCCGACGGTGCTGGCGATCTCCGCCTTCGACATGGCGCTGTGGGATCTGAAGGCGCGCCGGGCCGGCCTGCCGCTGTGGAAGCTGCTTGGCGGCCACGATCCGCGTGTGCCGTGCTATGCGGGCGGCATCGACCTCCTGCTGCCGCTCGAAGCACTCCTGCGCCAGACCGACGAGAACCTGGCGAGGGGTTTCCGCGCCATCAAGATGAAGGTCGGCCGGGCGAGGCTCGCGGAGGACGTCGAGCGGGTGGCCGCGATGCGCGAGCATCTCGGCCAGGACTTCCCGCTGATGGTCGACGCCAACATGAAATGGACGGCGGACCAGGCGATCCGCGCGGCACGGGCGTTCCAGCCGTTCGATCCGGTATGGTTGGAGGAACCGGTCCCGCCCGACGACATGGAAGGCCAGGCGCGCGTCGTCCGCGATGGCGGCTTGCCGATCGCTTCGGGCGAGAACCTGCGCACGCTCTGGGAGTTCAAGCAGCTCATCGTCATGGGCGGCGTGACCTACCCCGAACCGGACGTCACCAATTGCGGCGGCGTCACCCCGTTCATGAAAATCGCCCATCTCGCCGAAGCATTCGGTCTGCCGGTCACGACGCATGGCGCCCATGACGTGACCGTGCAACTGCTCGCGGCCTGCCCCAACCGGTCCTATCTGGAGGCGCACGGCTTCGGGCTCGACCGCTATATCGAGCAGCCATTGCGCATCGAGGACGGATTTGCCGTGGCACCCGACCGCCCCGGCCACGGCATCGCGTTCGACTGGAAGGAACTGGAGACGATCGCGGCAAGGCAATGACCGAGCGTTTCGACTACATCGTGGTGGGCGGAGGGGCCGCGGGCTGCGTCGTGGCATCGCGGCTGGTGCGTGACGGTGGCGCGCGGGTGCTGCTGCTGGAAGCGGGGCATTCGCATCGCCACCCGCTGCTCGACATGCCGCCGGGCATCTTCAAGATGATCAACGGCAGCAAGTTCATGCGCTACCATCACACGGTGCCGCAGGAGCATCTGGGCGGCCGCGTCCATGATATTCCGCAGGGGCATGTCCTGGGCGGCGGCACGTCGGTCAACGCGCAGGTCTATATGCGCGGCAGGCCGTCGGACTACGACGAATGGCACGAGCTGCTGCGCAGCGACAACGACTATCCCGGCTGGCGCTGGGCTGACGTGCTGCCGCATTTCCGCGCCATGGAGGGCAATGGAAGGCTGCTCGATGAGCGGCACGGCGCGGACGGTCCGCTGCTGGTCTCCGACCCCGGCCACATCAACGACGTCTCGCGCTGGTTCGTCCAGAGCGTGCAGGCGCTGGGCGAGACATTCAACCATGACTTCAACGGGCCGGTGCAGCGAGGCGTCGGCTTCTACCAGTTCATGAACCGGCGCGGAAAGCGCAGCAGCGCCGCCTACGCTTTCCTGGCGCCACTCGCCGGGAACTCCAGGCTGACCGTTCGCCTCAACACGCCCGCGCGCCGGATCGAGATCGAGAACAATCGCGCGATCGGCGTGACCTATCGCGACGCCCAGGGCGCCGACCGGCAGGCATTCGCGGATGGCGAGGTCATCATTGCCGCCGGCGCGCTCGCAACGCCGCAACTGCTCATGCTGTCCGGCATCGGCCCGGCCGATCATCTGGCATCGCATGGCATCGGCTGCACCGTCGATCTGCCTGGTGTGGGCGAAAACCTGATCGACCACCCGGAGGTGCCGATCATCGCCCTGGCGAACGGGCCGCATGGCTACTACAGGCAGGGCGTCGGCTGGCGGATGCTGCGCAACGGCCTGCAGTTCAAGCTGTTCGGCTCGGGACCGATCCTGTCGGCCGGGGTGGAAGCCGGCGCCTTCGTCAACCCGGCCGATCCCCTGGCCGAGCCGACCATCCAGGCGTTCTGCGTGCCGGCCGTCTATCTGGACCGCGATACGCTCACGCTGGTCGAGGATACCTACGGCCTGACCATCACCACGGTCGTCGTCAAGCCGAAATCGCGCGGCTTTGTTCGGCTGCGCTCCGCCGATCCCGCCGACATGCCGCTGGTCTCGCCGCATCTGCTGAAACACCCCGCCGACGCAAGGGCGATGATCGACGGCCAGCGCTTCTTCCTGCGCGCCATGCAGACAAAACCCCTGGCTGACCACATCGCCCGCATCGCCATTCCCGATCCCGGCGACCTCGGCGATGAGGCGATCATGAATCACTGCCGGCGCTTCGTGAAGACCAACTATCACCCGAGCGGAACCTGCCGGATGGGCGCCGCACCCGATCCCCTTTCGGTGCTCGATTCGCGGCTGCGTGTTCGCGGCATGGAGAAGCTGCGCATTTGCGATCTTTCGGCGATGCCCAACATCAACGCGGGCAACACGGCGGCGCCGGCCATGATGCTCGGGAGCCGCTGCGCCGAATTGATCCTCGGCGCAGGATCGGTCCCTATCCCGCGAACCTCGGCTCCGGAAGTCCCCTGACGCCGAGGTCGTGAATCGCGAATAGCGCACCGCGCAGCGCGGGGTCGGCCGGGAAGCGCGGCAAGGGCGGTTTCGCCATCGAGGTGACGTAGAGGATGTCGAGGTTCGGGCCGCCGAACATGACGCTCGTGACCTTCTTCACCGGCATGTCGATCACCCGGTCGATGCGCCCGTCCGGCGCGTAGCGGACCAGCTTGCCGACATAGACGATGGCGCTCCACACGCCGCCCTCCGCATCGACGGTGGCGCCATCGAATGCTCCCCCGTCCCACTGCATTGTCGCGAACGCACGCTTGTTGGCGACGACACCCGATGCCGGATCGTAGTCATAGGCGGAGATCTGCCCGGACCAGGAATCGGTGAAATAGAAGATGCGGCCGTTCGGGCTCCAGCACGGGCCGTTGCTCACGATGATGCCGCTATCCAGCCGGGTCACGCTCAGGTCCGGATCGAGCCGATACAGCGCGCCGTTCGGCCCTTCCTCCATCGTATCCATCGAGCCGGCGACGAAGCGGCCCTGTCGGTCCACCTTGCCGTCGTTGATGCGATTGTTCGGCCGGTCCGGCTCCGGATCGTGGATCGGTGCCACCTCTCCCGTGTCGAGATCCAGGAAATGGAATCCGCGCTGGAGCGAGACGACGGCCCCGCCGCCGCGACGCAGGCACATCGAGCCGATCTTCTGCGGCACGTCCCATGCGCGCACCTCGTGCCCGTCGGCCGTGCAACGGAACACCCGCCCGTCGAAGCTGTCGATCCAGTAGAGACGCTGCTCGTCCACGTCCCAGAGCGGTCCCTCGCCCAGCGTGGTCTTGACGTCGATCAGAACCTCGATGCGCATCGCCGCCCCCTCAGAACGCGACCTGATCGCCGCCCTTCAGATCCAGGATGCGGCGGGCATCGGCGGGGCTGGCGATCTGCAACCCCAGCCCCTCCAGGATGCCGCGCACCTGCCGCACCTGGGCGGCGTTGCTCTCCGCCTGCCGGCCGGGGGCGATCCACAGATTATCCTCCAGCCCCACGCGCACGTTGCCGCCGATCGCGGCGGCCATCGCCGCGATCGGCATCTGGTTGCGCCCCGCACCCAGCACCGACCAGCGATAGGCGTCGCCGAACAGCCGGTCGGCGGTGCGGCGCATCGCCATCACGTCCTCCGGATGCGGGCCGATTCCGCCCAGGATGCCGAACACGGTCTGCACGAACAGCGGCGGACGTACCAGCTTGCGGTCGAGGAAGTGTGCCAGCGTATAAAGGTGGCCAACGTCGTAGCACTCGAACTCGAAGCGCGTGCCGCTCTCGGCCAGCGTGGACAGCACGAATTCGATATCCTGGAAGGTGTTGCGGAAGATGCGGTCGCGGCTTGCCTCCAGCGCCTCCCGCTCCCACTCGTGGCGGAACTGCTTGTAGCGATCGAGCATCGGATACAGGCCGAAATTCATCGACCCCATGTTGAGCGAGGCGAGTTCCGGCCGGAATGTCGCGGCGGGTTTCACGCGCTCCTGCACGGTCATCCACGGCGCCCCGCCGGTCGTGATGTTGACTACGCAATCGACGCGCTGGCGGACTACCGACAGGAAGCGCCCGAACGCCTCCGGGGACTGATCGGGCCGCCCGTTCTGTGGGTCGCGCGCGTGCAGATGCACGATGGCTGCTCCCGCCTCGGCGGCCCCGATAGCGGACTCGGCGATCTGCTCGGGAGTGACCGGCAGATAGGGCGACATGGACGGCGTATGAATCGCCCCCGTGATCGCGCAGCTGATGATGACCTTGCGAGCTTCCGCCATAGATTTTCCCTTCACGTCCCGAATTCGCGCAGCGCGCGCCGCTTATGCGCGGCCAGCGCCATGAGGTTGCGATCGCGCCAGCGTTGCCGCTCGGCCAAGTCCGGCTCAGGCAGGCGTTGCCGCCGCTCGTCTTCCACCGTCCGCAGCACCGGCCCGGCCCAATCGACGCGGCGCTGCATGGAGGCGAACAGCCGCTCGTAGATACCCTGGTAGCGGCGTACGTAGTCGCCGACGCCGCCCGGCGCATTGAGGTCGATCGTCTCGAACGGACCCATGAACGACCAGCGCAGCGCCAACCCCTCGCGCAGCCCGACATCGACATCCTCGATCGAGCAAAAGCCGTCCGCGACCAGGCGAAACGCTTCTTCAAGCAGCGCGCCTTGCAGGCGGTTCATCACGAACCCTTCCAGCTCGCGCCGCATGACGATCGGCGACTGACCGATGCCGCGCATCACTGCTTCGGCCCGCTGCATCGTCTCGGGCGAGGTCCAGGGTGCGGGAACCAATTCCACCGCCGGGATCACGTACGGCGGATTGAGCGGATGCGCGACCAGACACCGATGACGGCCGCACAGGCTTTCGGTGAAACGCGAGGGGACGATTGCCGAACTGGAACTGGCGAGGATAGCGCCATCCGGCGCCAGTTTGTCGAGCTCGGCCCAAAGTTCCTGTTTCACCTCGATCCGCTCCGGGGCGTTCTCCTGCACCCAGGCGGCGCCATCCAGCGCCGCAGCGAGGCTTCCGGCCGCGCGCATCTTCTCCCGCACCGCGGCAACGCTGGCATGCCCCAGCAGATCCTGTGCGGCAAGATCGTCGAGCAGCCCTTCGACGGTTGCGAGGCACGTCTCGACCACACCGTCCCGCGGATCCCACAGGGCCACCTCCCGCCCGGCACGGGCAAACGCGATGGCCCAGGCCCGGCCGATAAAGCCACTGCCGACGATGGCGACCCGATCCGGCATGGGAACCTCCTTCACGTACCGCGCTCGCGCAGCGCCAGCATGGCGCTGAGCACGACCAGGCCGAAAATGATGTCGCGGACGGCGTTCGGCAGCGTCGTGCCGGCCAGCAGGGTCGAGAGTGCCGTCAGGATCAGCACACCGCCCAGCATCCCGAGATACTGGCCGCGGCCGCCCGTGATCAGCGTACCGCCCACGACGACGGCGGCGATGGAGGGCAGCAGATATTCGTCCCCCATGCCGAGGCTCGCCTGACCCGAGAAGCCCGAGAGCAGGATCCCGACCAGCGCGGCGCAGAACCCGGACAGCGCATAGACGCCGATCAGCGTGCCACCGACGGCAACCCCGGAGAGCCGCGCCACCAGCGGCGAGTTGCCGATCGCATAGACGCGCCGCCCGAACGGCGTGCGGGTCAGCAGCAGCACCGCGAACACCACGAATACGATGAGCAGCCAGATGACCGGTGTGACGCCGCCGAGGCTGCCAGTCATGAACCAGCGTTCGGCGGGAGACGCGAAGCCGGCCGGCGTGCCGCCGCTGTACACCAGCGCGGCACCTTGCAGGATGCCGTTCATCGCGAGCGTCATCACGATCGGCGGCAACCCGAGCACGACTATGCCGACGCCGTTCACCGCGCCGAGTGCGGTGCCGAGCGCCAGTCCGAGCGGCACCGCCCAGAGCGTCGCAGCGTCGGATCCATGAATCAGTCCCGCCGTGACGATGCCGATCAGCCCGATCATCCACGGCAGCGACAAGTCGAGCCCGCCAGTCAGGATGGCCGCACCCTGGCCGAGTACCAGGATCGCGGAAAATGAGGACAGCACGAGCAGCGAATCAAAATAGCGAAAATGACCCAAGGCACCCGGATAGACGAGCTGTGTGGCGATCAGCACCACGACAAGACCGGCATAGGCCGGCAGCAGCGTTCGCAAAGTCCGGCGGTGCCGCTCCAGCCAGGATGCAGGCGTCGCCTCACGAGCGGCGGCCGCCGGCAGCACCGGCCGGGCCGCCGCCTCCCGCGCCCAAGGCAGCGTCCCGTCCGCGCGCGCGCGCAGGCGCAGCAGCAGCAGCCGGACCGTGTCGGCCACAGGAGAGCGGCGATTGAGCGAGCCAGCCAGCACGGCCAGAATCAGGATCGTGCCCTCCGCGACCGAGCTGTAGTACGCGGAGACGTTCAGCACGAGCAGGATGTTGACGACGATCATCAGGATGAAGGCGCCGACTAGCGAACCGACCGCGCCGCCGCGACCACCGCCGAGCAGGGTGCCCCCCAGCACGACGGCGGTGAACACCTGCAGCAGCATCGGCCGGCCGACCAGCGGATCCGAGGAACTGGTCTGTGCCGAGATGAAGGCGCCTGCCGCGCCGTAGAAGATCCCGGCCAGCACATAGGCGCGGAACTCGACCCACCGCGTCGCCAGACCCGCCGCGTGCGCCGCCTCGCGGTCGCTGCCCACCGCGTAGATGCCGATGCCGAGGCGCGAGTTCTTCACCAGCAGCCAGACCAGCACCGCGACCGCCAGCACCACGGCCGGCGCCGGCAGCACTCCGGGCCACGCGTCGCCGGTGAGAAAGGCGGAGAAGCTCGGCGGAATCGTACCGCCAGGCTTGTCGCGGATCAGCAGCGTGATGCCCTGCACGATGAACATCGAGGACAGCGTCACGACGATCGATTGCAGTCGCACGAAAGCCACGAAGAAGCCGTTGAACGCGCCGATCGCACCGCCGATCGCCAGACCCGCCAGACCCGTCGCCACCTGCGAGCCAAGGTCCGGCTGCATCGTGCCGGCCAGCACCACGTTCACGAGCGAGACGGCCGCACCCGTCGAAAGATCGAACCCGCCGGTCAGGATGACGAAGGTCTGACCCATCGCGGCCAGCGCCAATGTGGCGCCGCCGGTCGACAGTGTCATGAACTCGAAATAGCTGAACGCGCCGGGAGTGATCGCGGCCACGATGAGGAACAGCGCCAGCAGCACACAGGCTGCCACCAGCAGCCCGCGATGTCGCGCGAGCGCGGGCCGCCTTCCCCGTCGCCGCTCGCGCAGTGCCGGCATGGCACTCGTCCCGGCACTCATTGGGCTACCTGCCGCTCGGCAGCCGCCTCGCCCAGCGCCGGACGCATGATCCGTTCCTCGGCGATGGCGTCGCCCGCCAGTTCCTCGACGATGCGACCGCCGTACATCACCAGCACCCGGTCGCACAGATTGACCAGCTCGGCGATCTCGGTGGAATGGAACAGGATGGCACCGCCGGCATCGGCGAAGGCGCGCATCAGCAGATAGAGCTGATGCTTGGTGCCGATATCCACCCCACGTGTTGGATCGAACATCAGCAGCGTGCGGCTGCCGGCCAGCAGCCATTTGGCGATGGCGAGCTTCTGCTGGTTGCCGCCGGAGAACTCGCCGGCCGGGGTATGGATCGCACGGCGCGCCACCTCGACCTGATCGAGCACCCGTGCCACCGCAGCTTCCTCGGCGGCGACATCGATCAGGCCGAAGCGGGCGAATCGTCCGATCACCGGCAGGCTGACATTTCCGCGGCCGTCGAGGTGCAGGAACAGGCCCTCGGTCTTGCGATCCTCCGGCACCAGGCTGATGCCGATATCGGCGCGGATCGCATCGCGCGGCGTGGCCAACGTGACCCGGCGGCCATCGACCCGGATTTCGCCGCGCCGCAGCGGCAGCATCCCGAAGCAGGCCAGAAAGAGCTGCTGCTGGCCCATTCCCTGCAACGCGGCAACGCCCAGGATCTCGCCGGGAGACAGGCTGAAGCTCGCATCCGCCAGCCGCTCCTCGGTCGCGATCCCGCGCGCTTCAAGGACGGGAACCGGCGCGACACGCGAAGCTGTCGCCGGGCGCGGCGGAAACGTCGCTGCCAACGACCGGCCGATGATCATGCGCACCACCTCGTCATCGCCGACCCCGGCGACATCCGCGGTGCCGACATCGCGCCCGTTGCGCAGCACGGTCAGCCGGTCGCAGAACCGCCGCACTTCCTGCAACCGATGCGAAATGAAGACGATCGTGACACCGTCCCGCGCCAGCCGCGCGATCAGCGCGCCGAGCCAGTCGATGTCGCGGCCCGAGAGGGCCGAGGTCGGCTCGTCCAGCAGCAGGATGCGCGGCCTCCGGAACACCGCACGCGCGATCTCGATCTTTTGCCGCAGCGGCAGATCGAGGTCGCGAATCTCCACGCGCGGGTCGATCTCCGAGAGGTCGAGGCTCGCCAGATGCTCCGCCACCAGGCGCTCACCCTGAAGCTGCCGGCGCTGGCCGAACGGTCCGGCCGGCGCGCGCGGCAGCAGCATGTTGTCCGCGACGGTCAGATCGCGCACCAGGGTCATCTCCTGGAACGCGGTCTGCACGCCGTGCCGCTGCGCGTCCAGCGGTCCCGTCAGATGCACGCGGCCACCGGACAATTCGAGCGTGCCGCTATCGGGCCGCACCAGTCCGGCGAGCAGCTTGACGGTCGTGGACTTGCCGGCGCCGTTCTCGCCCAGCAGCGCATGTACCTCGGCGGGACGTACCGAGAACGACACGCCATCCAGCGCCACGGTGGCACCGAACGCCTTGACGACACCCTGCACGCGCAACGCGTGCTCGGGGGTGGTCACGGCGGCGCCCGGCGGCGGCGGCGAGCCGGCCGATCCCTCCGCGCCCGTCCTCAACGCCGCCTCACTTCTCCGGCTGACCGACCAGTGCGGCCTGCAAACCCACTTCCGGCGTGTCGGGCGAGTAGATGGAGGCGAACCAGCCGGGGTTTGAGATGATCTGCGGCTGGAACACGTTGCAGCCCGAGGCCATCTCCTGCCAGGTGCCTTCGCGGCACAGCTTGATCTGGTCGTTCGTGTAGAGCGGCAGCGGCAAGGTGGTGAGCTTGGGCACATCCTTGCCCTCCAGCTTGGCCACGGCGTTCTTCAGCGCCAGCGCCCCTGAATAGGGTGGCGATGCATAGGAGATGCTGGGATAGGCCATCGGCCGATAGCTGCCATTGGCGCCCTCCACGCCGTCCGCGCTGTGCAGCATCTGGATGCGGTGGCCATTCGATCCCTCGCCGGCGCAGGGCTTCTTGTCCTTGTCGGCAATGCCTGCCTCGTCCTGCATGGACGCGGCGGTGTAGCAGCCCGCCTGCATCCACAGCCCGTCGATGTCCTTCCACGGATGCGTCGCCAGGATCTTCGACAATTCGGTGCGCGCGACGGCCTGGCTCCACATGCCGTTCGCCTCGGCGATGATGTGGATGCCTGGGTTTTTCGCGAACACGTCCTTCGCCGCCTTGGTGCGCTCGGTATCGACCGAGGTGCCAGGAACGCCGGTGACGACGACGATGTTGCCCTTGCCGTGCAGTTGCTTGACCAGCCATTCCGCGGGCTTTCCGCCGGCCGCACTCTGGTCGATCGTCGTGTTGTAGGCGCAGGGTTCGGTGATCACCGAATCATAGGCGAAGATCAGCACGCCCTTGCGGCAGGCCGCGCGCACCACCTGGTTCAGCGCCGTGGGCGAGATGGGATAGACGATGATCGCCTCCGCCCCCGCCTGCACCATCGAGCTGATCTGCTGGATCTGGCGCTGCGCGTTGGGTCCCGCGACCTGCACCTGCAGATCGACCTTGTCCTTCATGTCCGCCGAGGCGGCCATGGCCTTCACCATGTTCGCCGCCTCCGCCTGCCAGTCATTGCCGATATAGCTCATCGACAGGAAGATCTTGTGCTTGCCCGCGGCCTGGGCGGGCGGCGCCAGGGCCGCGCCGCAGGCGAGCGCGGTCGCGGCGTAAAGCGAGGATAGCAGCGCGGCTTTCAGCTTCATCATTCCCTCCCTCGTGCGATCGGCGCCGTTCAGCGACGCTTTCGCGTGATTTTTGATCAGATATCTGCGATCTTGACAACCGGATTCTCTGGATGCGAAGCCCCGGTTCGGAGCAAGGGGCTCGAGAGAGAGGATAGATGGCGACTGCGATGCGCCTCAAAAGCCTGCCGCCCCGGCCGGTGCCGCGGGAAACGGTGCAGGAACTGGTCTATCGGCAACTGGCCGCGATGATCCTGGATGGCGAGATCGAGCCAGGACAGACCGTGACGATCACCGCACTCGCCGAATCATTTGGCGTCAGCGCCATGCCGGTGCGCGAGGCGCTGCAGCGGTTGACGGCCGCCGGTGCCCTGACCATCGTCGCCGGACGCTCCGTCGGCATCCCGCCGCTCTCGGTCGAGCGGCTGCTCGATCTCAAGCGCGTGCGTCTGGACGTCGAGGGGCTGGCAGCCGAATGGGCCTCGCGGCAGGTGACGCCCGCCATGCTGACGCGGCTCGATCAGCTCATCGGCATCATGTCGCGCTCGATTCCGGCCGGCGAGAGTTTCATGCCCGCCAATCGCGAGTTCCACTTCGCCGTCTATGCCGCGTCCGGGTCGGAGACGCTGCTCGCCATCATCGAGAATCTCTGGTTGCAGATCGGCCCCTATCTCAGCCTGCTCCGCGGCTCAGGAAACTGGCGGCACGCCAACCGCCAGCACCAGGCGCTCCGCGATGCCCTGTCCCGCGGCGACGGCGCGGCCGCCCGCGCCGCGATAGAGGGCGACATCGAGGAAGCAGCGGGCCTGCTGGTGAAGCTGCTGACCGGCTGACGCCAGACTTGGCGGGCCGTTACGCCGCGAGCCTTGCGGCGAGCCGAAGATCGGCCACGAAGGCCGCGTATTCGCGTGCCTTGGCCGCCTCGTCGGGCAGGCGCAGCAGGTAGGACGGATGCACCGTCACCAATCCCTGGCCGTTCCCCAGCGGCAGCGGTCGGCCGCGCTCGCGGGTGATGCCCACGACCCGGCCCAGCACCGCGCGCGCGGCGGTCGCCCCCATCAATACGATCAGGCGCGGCATGATTTCGGCTCGTTCGATCTCGAGCCACGGTGCGCAGGCCGCGATCTCCGTCGTGTCGGGCTTGGCGTGGATGCGCCGCTTGCCGCGCGGCTCGAACTTGAAGTGCTTGACGGCATTGGTGACGTAGACCGTAGCGCGGTCCAGCCCCGCCTCGTCCATTGCGCGGTCGAACAATTGTCCGGCCGGTCCGACGAAGGGACGGCCGACCAGATCCTCCTGATCGCCCGGCTGCTCGCCCACGAACATGATCGCGGCGTCCGCCGGCCCCTCGCCCCAGACCGTCTGCGTCGCCGGCTTCCACAGTGCGCAGCGCCGGCAGTCCGCCGCCTCGGCGGCGGCGTGGGCGAGCTGCGTCGCCGCTCCGCTCCTGCTCTGGCGAGGTGATCGAGGCGGCGGCATCAGGGGCGGTTCCTGTCCCTCCTCGGCACCAGGATTCGGCGTGCCGATGATCTCCGGTAGCGCTGCGGCCGGGGGCAGGTTGCGCCAGTATTTTTCGCCGGACGTCGCGGCGACCGGCGGATCGGGCAACCGGGCCTGGTCCGCGCCCGGGCCAAATCTCAACGCCGATCCGTCGCAATACACCCCGCGATACGGCGTCAGGATCGACCAGCCGACCCCGGCGAAGCGCCGCGCGAAAAACCCGGCATTGGCCTCGGCGATGAAATGCTCCGGCTCGTACCACGCCACATAGCGCGGCAACGCGCCCTGGCCCGCGTCGCGGAACCGCACGAAGGCCCGCATCCGGTGCGTGTCGCGACGCACCGCCAGCGCCAGGCCGGTAGCGCGTGCGACGGGGGGATCGCCCACCGCCTCCAGCAGCCGCCGCTCGCCCGCGTGGGCGCGCCAGATCAGGCCGTAGAGCAGCGCGAACCGCTCGGCGTCGCGCGCCTGGATCACCGTTTGCGCCAGTTCGACCAGCGCACGCGGCAATTTGAACCCGTCGCCGTCCGGACGCGCGTCCGCATCGTCGTGCGACGCGGTGAACAGGTCGGGCGGCTCGCTCACGCTCCAGTCGACCTGCTCCGGTGCCGCGCCTTCCCGCGCCAGCCGGCGCACCGCCGCGCGAAATCCGTCCCAGTCCACCGCGTGGGCCAGCACGACACGCCTCATGCGAACACCTCCCATTGGGCTTGCCCCGGGCACTCAGGCATCGGAGGCTCTGCCCTCGCGTTGCATCGGACCGGCCGCCGTCGGTGCTGATCGTGCAGGAGACTACACTGTGAGCAAGCTCGTCGCCGCCCCGCTCGCGGTCGTCAAGCCGGTACGGCAGACGGTGCATCGCGCGGTCGAGACCCGCCGGCTGGGCAATCTCTCGGCCGATCGCGGGCTGGACGTGCTCACCTTCTTCCTGGCCGACGTGCAGACCGGCTTCGGCCCGTTCATCGCCGTCTATCTCAGCGCCAACAAATGGTCGGCCGCCCAGATCGGCATGGCGCTCGGCGTGGGCTCGATCGTGACGATGGCCTGCCAGATCCCGGCCGGCGCCGCGATCGACGCAAGCCCCTGGAAGCGCGGGGCGACGCTTGTGGCGCTGCTCGCGGTCATGGGCAGCGCCGTGCTGCTGGCGCTGTTTCCCTCGCTCGTGCCGGTGATCGGGGCCGAGGTGCTGCACGGCGTCGCCAGTTGCATGCTGGTCCCGGCGGTCGCCGCGGTCACGCTGAGCCGGGTCGGGCGCGCCGCCATCGCCACGCGGTTTGCCCGCAACACCCGGTTCATGGCACTGGGCAACGGCATCGGCGCCGTGCTGATGGGCCTGGCCGGGGCGCATATCGCCGCCTCGGCACCGTTCTGGCTGGCCGCACTCTCCACCGTGCCGGCGATCCTGGCGCTGCTGGCACTGCCGCCGCGCCACGAGACCGAGCCGCCGCCGCCGCGCCTCGGTGCCCGCAAGGCCGCGTCCGAAGGCTGGCGGGTCGTGCTGGACCGCCGGCTGCTGGCCTTCGTGGTCTGCGTGGTGCTGTTCCACACCGCCAACAGCTTCATCCTGCCGCTGGCGATGAATCGGCTCGAAGTGCGGACCGGATCGGGCAATTCGAACATGACGCTGGCCGGCTCATTGCTGGTGTCGCAGGCGATGGTGGCGCTGATCTCGCCCTGGTTCGGCACGCACGCCGAGAGCTGGGGACGGCGGCCCGGTGCTGCTGCTGGGCTTTGCCATGGTGCCGCTGCACGCGGGCGTACTGGCGCTGGTGGGCGGCGCCTACGCGGTGATCGCGGCACAGCTTCTCGACGGGATGGGCGGCGCCATGTTCGGCGTGCTGCAGCCGCTGGTCGCGGCCGACATCACGCGCGGCACCAACCGGTTCAATCTGAGCCTGGGCGTGCTGGGCCTGGCCGCCGGGCTGGGGGCCACCGTCAGCAGCATGGTGGGCGGGCGGATCGCCTCCGCCCTCGGCTTTTCGGCCGGCTTCGCGGCGCTGGCGCTGGCCGGCCTCGCCGCCGTCGGCGCGGTCTGGCTGCTGATGCCGGAGACGCGGGCGGAGGGGTCCGGGCCGGCTCGCTCCTCGTCTCCGCGCGGCAATCCCTAATGTCCGAGCGCCCAGCGTCCGGAGCCCGCCGCCCTCGCTGCCGGATTGCACATCCTGCACCCGCACGTGTTCAGATGCTTTCGAGGCACGACGCGAGGCTCTGACGCACTCTTGTCCGATCGTTCCAGCGCCTTGCGCAGGCTTCCATTCATCAGAGCCAGCATGGGTGCGGCGATTTGTCGGCTACCCATGCGGTGGCACCCCGGGCAGAGGCAAGGCTCGGCCGCCCTGTCCATCGGTGACCACGCCTCGAACGGACCGCAATCCTCGCAGGCATATTCATAGAGAGGCATCGCTTGCTTTCTCCACTTCGCAGTGAGGATTCCAGACGGGGATCAGTGTCCAGCGGCGACCGCCACCCCTGGCATGGCTCCGGCGAGCAGGAGATAGCCCGGGATCCAGCCGGTGTAGACGCCCTGGAGCGCGCAAAGACCACCGGTGAACTTCGCCAAATCCTGACGCCCCATCGCGAGGACCAGGAAGAAGAAAAACCAGAGAACTCCCCAGGATAGCCAGCAAATGGCAAACCAGTAATCCCAGGTGGTGTGGGCAGTGGCAAATCCCTGGATGAACACTGGTATGGTGGTGATGGCAACGAACAGGCAGAACCACCCCAACCCGCGCCCGTCGGCGTTGTTCCACCGGTTCCAGGCGACCCAGTAATACGTAAAGGCGAAGAGCAGCGTCAGGGCCGCACCCTTGATGGAGGCGGCATCGGCGCCCGGCCCGACCGCCCAATAGATTGCTGCCGCAAGCGCAACAGTGCCGACAAAGACGTCGATGACGGGGATTTCGCGATCGCCGATCTTGCCGAGGATCCAGATCCCATTGAGGCAGAGGACAGCTCCCACCCAGAAAAGCAGCAGTCCAAGCAACATGACGGCCTCTCCCATCCGTGCTGCCGTCCCATCGGGAACGCGATCGCGCTCCCGATGGGGGTCGGGCAGCGTTGATCCGCTGCCTCAACTGGTCTTGGCGACGCTCGCCCCAGAGACCTGAACCGTCGGACCGTTGGCATTGGGGCGGATATCGAAGTCGAAGATCTCGGTCGGGATCGCCAGCGTGGCGCAGACATTGGGAATGTCCACGATCCCGCTGATCCGTCCCTCCACCGGGGCGGTGCCCAGGATCATGTAGGCCTGGTCGCCGCTATAGCCGAACTTCTTGAGATATTCGATGGCGTTGAGACAGGCGCGCCGATAGGCGACATGGGCATCGAGATAGTATTGCTCGCCGGTATGCTCGTCGACCGATATCCCCTCGAAGATCAGATAGTTGGAGAAATGCGGATCGACCGGGCTCGGCTGGAAGATCGGATTGATCATGCCGTATTTGGCGACCCCGCCCTTGATCAGCCCGACGCCGAGATGAAGCCAGCCCGCCATCTCGATGGCGCCGCAGAAGGTGATTTCGCCATCCCCCTGGGACCAATGGATATCGCCCATCGAAAGGCCGGCGCCCCTGACATAGACCGGGAAGTAGACCCTGGAGCCGCGCGAGAGGTTCTTGATGTCGCAGTTGCCGCCGTGCTCGCGCGGAGGAACCGTCCGCCACGCATCCTTGGACGCCTCTGCCCCGGCGGAGGCGGACATCTGGCCCATGAGGGCAAAATCCGAGGTGGGTGGCGCCGCCAATGGTGGGACGCGATCGGGGTTGGTCGCGATCAGCGCGCGCTCGCGGCGGTTCGCTTCGGCAAGCAGCTTGTGGTCCGGCAGACAGCCGATCAGTCCGGGGTGGACCTGGCCCGGATAGCGCACGCGGGGAACGTGGCGGGACTTGGCATAGATACCACTGATATCCCAACAGGATTTGCGTGCTTCAGGGTAGTGCTCGACAAGGAAGCCGCCGCCGTTCTCCTTGGCAAAAATCCCGTTGAACCCCCATTCCGAGCCGGGCAACGGGCCGATATCCAGGATGTCCACGACAAGAAGGTCTCCGGGCTCGGCACCTTCCACACCAAACGGCCCGCTCAGGTAGTGGACCCGTCTGAGTTCGACGTCGCGCACGTCGTTGGCGCTGTCGTTGTTGCCGATCTGCCCACCGGTCCAGTCATAGCACTCGACGCGAAACTCGTCGCCCGGCTTGAACGTTTCCACGAACGGAATGTCCGGATGCCAGCGATTGTGAGTTTTTACTGCCTGTTGGTCAGGTGACTTGTTGAGCTCAACTTTAAATGCGGTCTTTACCATTGTCCCCCCTCATATCTCGTCGGATATTTTCGGTACGGACGGCACGGCTTACCGCCCGACAGGCGGAATAGACAGGACCAGCGTTGTCCGAACGAGCGGCCGGAGGCTGGTCAACTCGATGTTTGAGCCTTCCGGTGCGGCCGCACAACAAAAAACGCCGGGTCGTGGCCGCCGGCGCAGATGCCGATCAGGGTCCGGTCTGGACCTGCTGGCCGTTCTGTATCTCCTGCAGATGCATCAGCGCATAGCGCAGGCGCATGATGCCGAGCCGGATGCGTCCCAAGGAGCACAGACGCCGGCCCTCGCGGGCCAGCATGTCGGCCTCCGCGTGCGGCTTGGTCACCGCCTGGCGCAGCGCCGCCACCTCGCCCTGCAAGTGGACGCACCATTCCGGCGTGTCCGACATCACCTCCATGTTGCTATCGTCCGAGGCGCCGGAGGGTGCCTGCGACACCGCCGCAGTCGAGGCCAGCAGCAGCAGTCCGAGACCGAGCGTGCCGGCGCGCAGCGAAGCGTTCATGCGCCGGATCATGCGGCCGTGAGCCTCGCCGGCGCCTGAGACTCAGGTGAAGATTGCGTCACGTCCGGCGGCGGACGCCCGGAGACCGGCGGCGCTGGCGCCAGGGACAGCACGGCGCGCAGCCCGGGCGCATTGTCCTCCAGCCGCAGGCTGCCGCCGTGCAGCCCGGCCACGGCCTGCACCAGGGCCAGGCCCAGCCCCGAGCCGGGCGTGCTGCGCGCACCTTCGCCACGGAAGAATCGCTCGGCGGCACGCGCGCGGTCCGCCTCGGGAATGCCCGGCCCCTGATCGGCGACGATCACAAGCGGCCCCGCCGCGTCGCTCGCGGCCGCGAGCCGCACGTAGCCACCAGGGGGCGAGAACTTGATTGCGTTGTCGAGCAGGTTCACCACCGCCTGCTGGATCATCTCGCGATCGCCATAGGCCGGCAGATGCGGCGGGATGTCGCGCTCAAGCAGCAGATGCGCCTCCTCGGCCGCCGCCTCGTACAGCTCCGCCAGATCGAGCAGCAGCGGTGCCAGATCGAGCGGTGCGAAAGCGGACCGCCGGGCGCCCGTCTCGATCTCGGCGATGCGAAGCAGCGCCTCGAACACCCGCACCACCCCGTCGAGATCGGCCTGGGCGCGCTCGATCGCAGCGCGCAGCTCCGCTTCGCTGGCACCGGGGCGGGCCGCATCCTCCAGCCGCGCGCGAGCGCGGGCGATCGGCGTGCGCAGATCATGCGCGATGGCGTTGGACACCTGCCGGACGCCGTCCATCAACCGCCCGATGCGCTCCAGCATATCGTTGATCGTGGTGGCCAGCACGTCGAACTCGTCGCCGCGCCCGCTCGCGCGCACCCGGCGCGTGAGGTCGCCTGCGCCGATCGCCGCCGTGACCGCCGAGACATCGGCGAGCGTGAGGCGGAACAGGCTGCGCACGGTCAGCGCGCCGGCGATGCCCAGCACCATCACCACCGCCGCCGCCCACAGCATCGCATCCGTCAGCAGCCGCGCCATCTGCTCGGCCACCTGCACGTCGCGGCCGACCAGCAGGCGGAATCCACCCTCCAGCACGAATTGATGCACCCGCGCCATGCCGCGAATGCCCGCCCGGTCGATCGGCAGCATCGCCCAGCTCGCATCGGGCGCGATGCGCGCCGGCCAGTGGTCCAGATTGCCGGCGATCGGCTGCAATTCCGGCGTTGCCAGCAGGTAGATCGCGTCGTCGTCCACGTTCTGGTCGATACGCTGCTCGATCGTCTTGCCCAGCGCCAGCAGGCCGCTCTCCGTGTAGCGCTCGTGCAGCCCCTGCGTGTCGGCGTTGATGGCCGCGTCGGTCTCGCGTCCCAGCAATCCGGCGGTGGACCACCACAAGAACATAGCCAGCGCCAGCGCCGAGAGGCCGAACAGGCCGGCGTAGAGCAGCGCAAATCGCACGCCCGCCGAACGCACCAGCATCCGGCCGCCCGGTTTCATGCTAGGAGCGACCCGGGCAACACCCCTCACCCAACCCTCTCCCAAAGGGAGAAGGCTTTCCGCTCCCTCTCCCTCCGGTAGAGGGCTGGGGTGAGGGCGGCCGCGGCATGCCTCAGCCTTCGGCGCGCAGCATGTAGCCGGCGTTGCGGACGGTGTGGATCAGCGCGGTTGGAAACGGCTTGTCGATCTTCTGCCGCAGCCGCGACACATGCACGTCGATCACGTTGGTCTGCGGGTCGAAATGATAATCCCATACGCCCTCCAGCAGCATGGTGCGCGTCACCACCTGGCCCGCGTGGCGCATCAGATATTCCAGCAGGCGGAACTCGCGCGGCTGCAGGTCGATCTTCTGTCCCGCCCGCTTCACCCCGCGCGAGAGCAGATCCAGCTCCAGATCGCCCGCGACGAGCTTCGTCACCGGGCCGTCGCCCTTGTGCCGCCGCGCCAGGGCCTCGACGCGGGCCAGCAGCTCGGCGAAGGCGAACGGCTTGGTCAGGTAGTCGTCGCCGCCGGCCTGCAAGCCCCGCACCCGCTCGTCCACCCCGGCCATCGCCGACAGGAACAGCACCGGGGTCGCGTTGCTTTGTGCCCGCAACGTCTCCAGCAGGCGCAGCCCGTCGATGCCGCCCGGCAGCATCCGGTCCAGCACGATCGCGTCGAAATTCTCGCTCGCCGCCATGAACAGCCCGTCCCGCCCGTTATCGGCGTGCTCCACGACATGCCCGGCCTCGCGCAGGCCCTTGATCACGAAGCCGGCCACGTCGCGATCGTCTTCCACCACCAGGATGCGCATGATGACCTAACCCTGCCCGTCGGCCGGACGCTGGCCCGACCGCGACCAGCACCTCCATCACGTGCCCGCCCCGGCGCAGGCGCAACCGCACCTCGTGCCCGGGCGGCAGCGCGGAGATCGCCTTGATCAGACCGTTGGCGCTGTCCACGGACGCGCCATCCACGGCCAACACCACGTCGCCCGGCCGCACGCCGGCGCGTGCGGCCGGGCCGGCGCGGTCCACCGATTCGATGCCGACGCCGCCCTGCGGATCGCTCTCCTCGCGGATGGCCACACCCAGCCAGCCGCGCTCGACGCGGCCGCTGCTGCGCAGCTCGCCCACGACGCGGCTGACGATCTCCGAGGGGATGGCGAAGCCGATGCCCACCGAGCCGCCGGTGGGCGAGACGATGGCGGTGTTCATGCCGACCACCTGGCCGCTCTCGTCGAACACCGGTCCCCCGGAATTGCCCGGATTGATCGGTGCGTCGATCTGGATGAAGTCGTCAAACGGTCCCTCCCCGATATTGCGGCCGCGTGCCGAGACGATGCCGGCGGTGATCGAGCCGCCGAGCCCGAACGGATTGCCGGCGGCCACCACCCAATCGCCGACCGAGACGCCGCGGCTGTCGCCAAAGGTCACGAAGGGCAGCGGCTTGGATGCGTGGACCCGCAGCAGCGCCACGTCGGTCAACGCATCGGCACCAACCACGGTCGCCGGCAGATCGGTGCCGTCGGTCAGCGTGACCACGATGTGATCGGCGTTGGCCACCACGTGGTCGTTGGTCACGACGTAGCCGGACGGGTCGATGATGAACCCGGACCCCGCGCCCTGCATCTCCCGATGGCGCAACTGGTCGCGGAACTGGCGTTGCAGTTGCGGCGGCAGTGTCGCGAACGGGTCGTCGCTGGGGGCCACCGGCTCGGTCACCGAGATATTGACGACCGCCGGCAGCACGCGGCGCACGATCGGCGCGAAGCTGTCCGGCCCGCTGCGGGCATCGGCGCGGGTCGTGGCGGTGGCGCAGGCGCCGAGCGGGGCGGCGAGCAGCACGCCCAGCACGACGAGACGGCGCGGCAGGGCATTCATGGCGGCTTGGCCTTCATGTGAGACGTGCGTTGATCGGGAACATGACGCGCGAAATCGCTGCGGGACGCAACGTTCACAAGATTTCAATGCGCTCATGCGCGGGCCATCATCGGCGGGCGCGTGGCGGCCGCGCCGGCGTCGTCGCGGGCTGCTCGGGCCAATCGTGCTTCGGATAGCGGCCGCGCATCTCGCGGCGCATCTCGGCCCAGCCGCCTCGCCAGAAGCCGGCGAGATCGCCCGTGACCGCCGCCGGCCGCCCGGCGGGCGAGAGCAACGCCAGACGCAGGGGAACGCGCCCGCCCGCCAGCACCGGAGTTCGCGGCCAGACCGAAGAAGTGCTGTGCGCGCGCCTCGGCCACCGGCACCGGCTGCGTATAGTCCACGGCCGCGCGTCCGCCCGGCAAGGTCAGGTGCGTGGGAAGTGCGGCATCCAGCACCTGCGCCTGCCGGTACGACAGCAGGCCGCGCAGCACGGCCGGCAGGTCGAGCCGCGCCATGTCCGCCCGCCCGCGCATCCCGCGCACATGCCCGGCCAGCCAGTCCCGGTTTGCGTCCAGGGCCGCATCCGACAAATCGGGCCATGCCGCTTCGCCCTCCAGCCCGCGCATGATCGCCACCCGCGCCTGGAACTGGCGGGAGAGCACGCCCCAGGGCAGATCGGCGATCGGCAGCGCCGCTGCCAACTGCTCAGCCCGCACGTCGTCGGTCGCGGTTTCGGTGCGATCCTCCAGCACCAGCGCGTCGAGGCGCCGGCGCCTTCGGGTCAGCACAGCGCCGGAGACGGGATCGAAGGCGGATTCCACGGTCTCGGTGATCCGCGCCTGCAGCGACTCCGGCAGCCGTTCCGGGTCGAGTACGGCGGCCAGGGTGATGCGCGGCGAGGTTCGCATCTCCAGGCCCGCCACCGCCAGCAGCCCCGCGCGGGCCAGCGGGTCGGCCTGCGAGAGCCGCGCCCCGCCACCACCCGCCAGCCGGAAGCTGCCCGGCTCGCCGCGCCGCTGCGCGATCCGGTCCGGAAAACCGGCCGCCAGCAGCTTGCCGGGATCACCGTCCGGCGCCACGCGCGCGTCCAGGCCGAGGCGGCGCCTATACTGCGCGGCGGCGGCACGGATGCGGTGCAGCGCGCCGCGATCCGCACCGGACGCCTCGCCCGCGATCGCCGCCAGCCGGTGTCCGATATCGGCCGGAGCGTCCCTGCCGCGCAGCGGGTCGCGCTCCTCCAGCAATGCCGCGATCTGGCAGGCCAGTGCGGCCTCGCCTTGGCTCCCCGCTGCCAGCATCATGGCAGCGAGGCGCGGATGCGCGCCGAGCCGCGCCATGCGGCGGCCCGTCTCGGTGATGCGCCCCTCGGCATCGAGCGCCCCAAGCCCGGTCAGAAGTGCCCCCGCCGCCGCCAGCGCACCGGAAGGCGGCGGGTCGGCGAAGGCGAGACCGGCCGGGGCGGCGCCCCAGGCCGCGCAGTCCAGCGCCAGGCCCGCGAGATCCGCCTCCAGGATCTCCGGCCGGTCGAACGCCGGCAGGCCGCGATGCAGCGACTCTGTCCAGAGCCGGATCGCCACCCCCGGCGCCTCCCGTCCGGCGCGCCCGGCTCGCTGGAGCGCGGCGGCGCGGCTGATGCGCAAGGTGGCCAGCCGGGTCAGGCCGCTCGACGCGTCCATCCGCGGCGCGCGCCGGAAGCCGCCATCGACCACCACGCGCACGCCGGGGACGGTGAGCGAGGTCTCGGCGATCGAGGTCGCCAGCACCACCCGCCGCAATCCCTCCGGATCGGGGCGCAGCGCCCGGTCCTGCTCGGCCGGCGGCAGTTCGCCATGCAGCGGCAGCAGCAGCGCGCCGCAGCCGCGGAGTTCCGCCTCGGCACGCCGGATCTCGCCCATGCCCGGCAGGAAGGCCAGGATATCGCCGTCCTCCTGGGCCAGCGCCGCGCGCACCGCCCGCGCCACGGCCTGCGGCAGGTCGCGCGGATCGGCCAGGTCGCGCGCGGCGTGGCGCACCGAAACCGGATGCGCGCGCCCGGCGCTCTCGATCACGGCGGCGTCCATCAGCGGCGCGAGCCGTGCCGCATCAGCGGTGGCCGACATGGCCAGCAGCCGCAGCTCCGGCCGCAGCGCCCGTTGCAGGTCGAGGCAGAAGGCGAGCGCGAGGTCAGCGTCGAGCGACCGCTCATGCGCCTCGTCGAACAGCACGGCGGCGACGCCCTCCAGTCCCGGATCGGCTTGCAGGCGGCGCACCAGCAGGCCCTCGGTCACGACCTCGATTCGGGTCGCGGCCGAGACGGCACTGTCCAGCCGGGTGCGGTAGCCGACACGCTGGCCCACCGCCTCGCCCAGCAGGCCCGCCATCCGGCTCGCGGCGGCGCGGGCCGCCAGGCGGCGCGGCTCCAGCACGACGATGCGGCCGTCGCCCCGCCACGCTGCGTCGAGCAGGGCGAGCGGCACCAGGGTCGTCTTGCCGGCTCCGGGCGGTGCCACCAGCAGCGCGTTCGGCCGGCGCGCAAGATGGCCGAGCAGCTCCGGCAGGGCGTCGGCAACCGGCAGGTCCAGGGCGGGGAGCGGCACGAACGCTCAGTCGCGCCGCTCGCGCGGCGGCGGCAGGCGCCCCGCGACACGGCGGCGCATCATCCAGAACAGCGCCAGACCCAGCACCAGACAGCCGCCGATCAGCACGCCGAAGGCGGCCAGCGGCTGGTCGCGCAGATACCAGCTCGGCCACAGCCAGAACGGCAGGCTGCCCACGGTGTAGGTCGGCCCCACCCGATACGACGTCACCGTACCGCCGGACAGCAGCGCCAGGTCGCCGTGGATCAGCCTCGCCTGGGCGGCATCGCGCAGGTCGCGCAGCGCCTCGTCCAGCCCGGCCGGGCCGCCGGCCAGGATCGCCACCACCGAACGGTCATCGCCGAGCGGGCTTTCCGCGCCGACCATGACCGAAATGCCCGGCGCAATCGCGGCGGACAGGGCGGCGCTCGCGCCCGCCCCCGCCGCCGCCCGGTCCGGCCGTGATCCATCGCCAAACAGACGGTGCCAGCGATCGGCGGCAGCACCCAGGGTCAGTTGCAGCCGATCGCCGGAGAGGCGCAGCGGCGAGGAGGCGAGCAGCGGGTCTGCCGCCTGCAAGCGCGCCATCGTGCCGATCACCAGCAGGTCGCGGTCGCCATAGCCGCCCACCTCGTCCGGCCGCGTCACCGCCACGCGCACGCCCGGCAGTCCGGTCATCGCACCGAAGCGGCCCATCAGATCCAGGAACGCGCCGATCTCCTCGGGTGCGGGCCTGTCGGGCAGCACGATGGCGGTCTGCGACAGATCGGCCATGCGAGTGAACGGAAAACCGGAGGTGGCGAAATCGCCCAGGTTCGGCATCTCGGCAAAATGATAGCCGCGCGAGAGATCGAGCGTGCTGTCCGGATCGACCGCCATGCGCAAATCGCCCGGAACCGCGGCACACCGATCGCGCCGCAGCGGGCGCGCGTCGAAGTAGAATTGCAGGTCGTTGGCACCGGACAGATCGGCCAGCGGCAAAGCCACCCGAGCGTCGGAGGCCGGCCGCGCCGCCGGTCCCAGCAGCCGGTCGAGCCAGGGGTGGGGCGGCTCCGCCGTGCTCAGCGGCAGGCTATCGAGATAGGCGCCGTTGAGGCCCACATCCAGCCGCGAGGCCGCCAGATCGACCACCGGACCAGGAGGCGCTCGCCACCGCAGGTCGAGCATGAAGGGACGATCGCGCCAGGTGTAGAAATCGGGCGCGGTGCGGAACGGCACACGCGACAGGCCGGCATAGCCGGAACTCTGCAAGCCCGCCGGCGGCACCAGCTCGCCCAGCCGTACCGGGCGATCGGAGGGGATCCAGGCGGGCGCGTCATAGGGCGCTCCGCGCGGCGATATCGGGCGCCTGCACGGGGCGACGGCACCGCTCAAGGCGCGAATGCCCATCGCCAGGGCCTGCGCCGCCGCCGCCGCCTCCGCGCCGGTCCGGCCGGCCACCAGCAGCAGCGAGGATTGCGGGTCACGCGGATTTGGCAGCACCGCGAGCGTCGGCCCGTCGATCGCCGGCAGACCGGGAATTGCGGCGCCCTCGGTGCCGCCCAGCACCACGACCGCATCGCCCTTCGCCGGCACGCCGTGCAGCACCGGGAAGGTGGCGCCGCGGTCGCCCGCCAACTGGCCGAACCACGATGCGGCGATGCCGGCCGCGCGCAGCGTGTCGTCTGGCGCGGCATCGGGGACCACGAAAGGCAAGGTCAGCGTGTCGCGCTCATGGGAGTCGAGGAACGGCAGCGGCAGGCGGGACAGATCGCGTTGCGGCGGCAATCTGGCCAGGGTGAGCGTGAGCGTCGAGCTGTCGGCAACGGTGGCCCAGAGCAGGCCGGAGAGCACGTCGTCGCAATCCTTCTCGCTACGCCCGGTCAGGCGGAACTCCAGGCGGTTCTCGTCCCGGAACAGCGCCGGCGTGACCGGCAGGTCCGCGGTAAAGGCCGGCGTGCGGCGGTCGGCCGGGATGGTGGCCAGATACTCGCCGTTGAGCGTGACGGTGACGTTGCTGAGTTCGGGCATCAGCCCCGGCGAGACCGCGCCGGCGAGGCTGAGCGTGGCCGCGGTCACCACCTCGTCGGCGCGGATGCCGAAGGAGACGCCGAGCGCCGGTGTCGTGCCGCGCAGCGACAACGGTCCCGGCGCGCCGAGCTGGCGCAGCGTATAGACGATTGTCCGGGTTCCGGGCTGCGGTGCCGCTGGGGCGGGTCGTGTGGGGGCAGCGGGCGCGGGGATGGCCTGCGGCGGCGAGGCCGGCGTCGGCGCCGGCAGCTCTTCGGCAACACCCGGAATCGGGCGGACCGTGAGATCCGAACTGCCCGGCACCGTCTGGGCATGCGCCAGCGAGGCGGCGAGCAGGATCGCCCCGGCCAGCACGCAAGCGGCGGCTCGGCGCCGGACCAGCATGCCGAGCGCCGCCAGCAGCCGCCAGGCGCCGCGCGACACCGCGTGTCCGCCCGCCGGCTGCCAGCCAACCCAGGCATCGGCGCGGCCGAACACCACCCGCACCACACGCGCCTCCTCCTCCAGCGTTTGCGCGCTCCAGGCGACAAGCAAGTCGCTCCCGTCGCAGGCCAGCACGCGGGCGGGCAAGAGCACCGCTTCGCCGCCCAGCAGGAAGCCCGCCTGCAATTCCGCCCCCGCCGTGATCGACTCCCGCGAACTCGAGGCGCAGGACGGCGCCGTTCGCGCCGATGCGCTCGGCCACACAAGCGAGCGCCCGGCCATCGGGCAGCACCACCGCCGCTGCCAGCGCCGCCCCTGCCACCGCGGCGGGGCGCCGCTCGCGCCCGGCCGCAACCGCCGCCAGCAGCAGGATCAGGCTCGACACCGCCCACAGCGCGTTCAGCAGCAACGCCGGCAGCAGCGCCGGCACGGGCGCCCGCAGGTAGCCAGCCGCCGCGGAGCCGATCCCCGTCGCGAGCAGGATCGCCAGCACGAGATTGGGCAGGACCGAGACGAGGTCGAATGACCGGGACGGCCCCCCGGCCTTGCGCGTCACTGCGAAGCGTCCGCCGCGCGGCCGCAACAGCGTGGCGAGCGTGGTGCGCAGCACGCGCAGCGCCAGCGTCGTCTCGTACAGCGTGCCCCAGAACGCCAGACGCCAGCGCCCTTGCAGCCGTGCGCTGACGCCCGCCGCCAGGACCAGATGCGGCACCGCATAGGCGAGCAGATCGAGCGGCGCCGCGGCGATCACGCTGCGCCCTGCCAGCAGGAAGACCAGCGGCGCGGTCAGGAAGGCCAGGCGCGGCAAGGCGAACAGGAAGTGCAGGGTCGCTTGCGTATAGCACAGACGTTGTCCCAGGCTCAGTCCCGGCCCGAGCAGCGGGCAATCGCGGCGCAGGATCTGCAGCATGCCCCGCGTCCAGCGCCGGCGCTGGCGGATGCAGTCGGCGAGCGACACGGGAGCCAGTCCGGCAGCCAGCGGCAGGCGCAGGAAGGCGCTGTCCCAGCGCCGCCGGTGCAGCCGCAGCGAGGTCTGCGCATCCTCGGTCAGCGACTGGGTGGCAAAGCCGCCGACTTCGTCGAGAGCCGTGCGGCGCAGCACGGCGCAGGAGCCGGAGAACATCGCGGCGTTCCAGGTGTCGTTGCCGTCCTGGATCAGGGCATGGAACAGCGCACTCTCGGCCGGGATGGGGCGCGATGGAGCCAGGTTGCGCTGGAACGGGTCTTGCGTGCGGAAATGCTGCGGCGTCTGCACCAGCGCCAGGTTCGGCTCGGCCACGAGCCAGCCCATCGTCAATTGCAGGAAGGCGCGGGTCGGCACGTGGTCGCAGTCGAACACGGCGACGAACTCGCCATCCGCATGGTCCAGCGCGTGGTTGAGATTGCCGGCCTTGGCGTGGCGCCGGTCCGCGCGCGCCAGATACTCGCAGCCGGCCGCCTGTGCAAAATCGCGGAACTCGGGACGGTCGCCGTCGTCCAGCAGCCAGACGCGCAGCCGGTCGGGCGGCCAGTCCATCGCGAGCGCCGCCAGCATGGTCGCCCGCACCACCGCGAGCGGCTCGTCGATCGTGGGGATCAGCACGTCCACGCTGGGCCACTCGGCCGGATTGCCGGGGAGCGGCAGCGGCTGTCGCCGCAGCGGCCACACGGTCTGCGCGTAGCCGAGCAGCAGGGTGGCGACGGCGTAGACCTCGGCGGCGAGCAGTCCCGCGCCCAGCGCCAGTTCCGGCCAGGTGGCGAAATCAAGCGTGTCGGTGGCGCGCCAGAACAGGTAGCGCAGCGACATCGCGGCCGACAGCGCCACCAGGATCAACGACGCCGCCCGCCCGCGCAGCAGGCCCATCAGCAGGCAGGCCAGCAAACCGGCGGCAGCGAACTCCGCCTGCGCCTCGGTGGGCAGCGGCAATGTCGCCACTGCCAGCATGGCGCAGGCACCCAGCAGAGCCAGCACGCCCCCCGCCAGCAGCGAGAGGATGCTCACGGATTGCGGAACAGGTCGCGCAGGCCGGGCAGCGACGGCGACGGCGGCGCGCGCGCAGCGCGCGGCGCTGCCGGATGGAAGTGCCGGTCTTCGCCAGGCACCTCATCGCCGGGCACGCCGGCATCGTCGCGTCCCGCCGTATCGGCGAGGCGGCGAAACATGTCGCCCGCCGCCGATGGCGCCTCTGCGACCGACTCGGGAGGTGCCTTCTCGGGCAGCGGAGGCGGCGCCGTCTCAACGAGCGGCTCATGCACCGGCTCCGGCTTTTCTTCCGGCGGCCGCGCGCCGTGCTCTCGGGTCTCGGCGGCCGGGTGTGACGGCTCGGGCTCAGACGGCAGCGCGGCAGCGGAGAGCCTGTAGGCGGGACCGTTACGGAAGTTATGATAGAGGATCGGCCAGGCGTCGAACGCGGCCAGCGCCCGGTCCACGTCGTCCTGGCTGCTGGCGCTCACCCGCAATCCCCTGCCACTTGCTCGCCCGCCATCTTCCTGATGGAAGCCCTCCGGCGTCCGCGGCGCAAGCGCCGTGCGATGGCGCGGCTGGAGCGGGTGAAGGGAATCGAACCCTCGTATGCAGCTTGGGAAGCTGCCGTTCTACCATTGAACTACACCCGCGGCACGGCGGCGGGCGCATCATAGGAAGCCGGCATTGACCGCGCAATCGCCGGCGCCTAGCGTCGCCCGCGTCGACCCGTCCTGCCGGGCCGGCCCTCGCGATTTGTCCGGCCGGATTGCGGCGAGGTGAAACAAGCGCGCTAAAGAGGCCAGCCCATACCGTCCGATCCCCGGCCGGCGTAGGCGACCCTCATACGGCCGGTCCTCGCGACCGGAGAGACGTATGGACCAGACCCTTCCCCATCCCGCCCTGCATCCCGCCACCATCGCCGTGCATGGCGGCACCATGCGCTCGCACTGGGGCGAGACCGCCGAGGCGATGTTCCTGACCTCGGGCTTTGTCTACGACAGCGCCGAGCAGGCCGAGGGCACCTTCAACGGCACCGAGGCGCACTACCAGTATTCGCGCTTCGGCAATCCCACCGTGCAGATGCTGGAACAGCGGCTGGCGCTGCTGGAGGGGGCGGAGGCATGTCGCGCCACCGCGACCGGCATGGCCGCCGTCCATGCGGCGCTCATGGCGAGCCTCAAGGCCGGTGACCGGGTCGTGGCGGCGCGGGCGCTGTTCGGCTCGTGCCACTGGATCGTCTCGACCCTGCTGCCGCGCTTCGGCATCGAGACCGAGTTCGTCGATGGCGCCGATCTCGACGCATGGCGTGCCGCCTTCGCCCGTCCGGCTACGGTGGTGCTGCTGGAGACGCCGTCCAACCCGATGCTGGACATCGTCGATCTGCGCGCGGTCTGCGACCTGGCGCACGCGGCCGGCGCGCTGGTCATCATGGACAACGTATTCGCAACGCCGCTGCTGCAAAAGCCGCTGCAGCTAGGCGCCGATATCGTCGTGTATTCCGCGACCAAGCACATCGACGGCCAGGGGCGCGTGCTGGGCGGGGCGGTGCTGGGCAGCCGCGAATGGATCGAGGGACCGTTGCAGCAATTCGTCCGCAACACCGGCCCCGCCCTGTCGCCGTTCAACGCCTGGCTGCTGCTCAAGGGTCTGGAGACGCTGGCGGTGCGCATCGAGGCCGCCGGACGTTCGGCCGCACTGGTGGCCGATGCGCTGGCGGCGCGGCCGGAGATCTCGCGCGTCTGGTATCCGGCGCGGGCCGATCACCCACAACATCGGCTGGCGATGGCGCAGATGTCGCAGGGCGGCACCGTCGTCACCTTCGAGGTGGCGGGCGGCAAGGAGGCGGCATTCACCATGCTGAACGGGCTGCGGCTGATCGCGGTGTCGAACAATCTGGGCGACAGCAAGTCGCTGGCCACGCATCCGGCCACCACGACGCATATGCGCATCGGCGCCGAGGAGCGGGCGCGCCTCGGCATCACCGATGGCGCCATCCGGCTATCGGTGGGTCTGGAAGACCCGCGGGACATCATCGCCGATCTGCACGCAGCACTCGACCCGCTGGACAGGCGGGGGGGCGCGGGAGTGTGATCGCGACCCGGAGGTGCGGCGGCGGATGGCGGAGCGGGACACGGCGGCAGGCTACGCGGCGACCACGCGCGGGGTGCGCGTGACGGTGCGCTCGTTCTACCTGGACGACCAATCCAAGCCCGAGGAGGGCCGCTTCGTCTGGGCCTACCGCATCACCATCGAGAATCTCGGCCCCGAGCCGGTGCAGTTGCTGCGGCGCACCTGGTCGATTACGGACGCGCGCGGTCGCGAGCAGCGCGTGCATGGCGAGGGCGTGATCGGCCAGCAGCCGCTGCTGGAGCCGGGGGAGGCGTTCGAATACACGTCCGGCACGCCGCTCGACACGCCTTCGGGGTTCATGGTCGGCACCTACCACATGGTGGCGCGCGGCTCGGGGGAGATGTTCGACGTGGCGATCCCGGCCTTCAGTCTCGACAGCCCGCACCAATCCGGCCGGGTCCACTGAGCACTGTACCCGTGCCCGGCATTGGCAGGGATCGCCTCCTGCCCATATGCCGTGACTAGACCGATCCGAGGATACCGCGTGGACATTGCAGCCGGGCTTCCTGAACAGGCAACGACATCGCGCCCAAGCCGGGCCGAAGCGGAGGAAGCGGTACGCACATTGCTTCGCTGGGCCGGCGACGATCCGGGCCGCGAAGGGCTGCGCGACACCCCGGCCCGCGTGGTGCGCAGCTACGAGGAGTTCTTCGCCGGCTACGAGACCGATCCGGTGGCGCTGCTCGCCCGCACGTTCGAGGAGGTCGAGGGCTACGACGAGATCGTGCTGCTGCGCGACATTCGCGTCGAGAGCTATTGCGAGCACCACATGGTGCCGATCATCGGCCGCGCCCACGTCGCCTATCTGCCGCACCGCCGCGTGGTCGGCATCAGCAAGCTGGCGCGGCTGGTCGATGCCTATGCCAAGCGCTTGCAGATCCAGGAGAAGCTGACGGCGCAGATCGCCGGCACCATAGACGAGGTGCTGCAACCGCTGGGCACGGCGGTCGTGATCGAGGCCGGGCACCAGTGCATGACCACGCGCGGCGTGCACAAGCCGGGCGTGTCGATGGTGACGAGCAAGATGCTGGGTGCATTCCGCACCAACCCGGACACGCGGCGCGAACTGCTCTCGATGCTGCCGCAGCCGGGCGGGGCGGCGTTCACGCTGTAGCGATCACCCGGGCGGGGCGCTTCCCGGCGAGGGGAGTGGCCCCCGCCGCGAGGATGGCAGCGGCGCCAGCAAATCGAGCGTCGTCCAGCCGGGCCTTATGTCGACACCGTGCAGGGTGCAGACATCGACGTTGCGCCGTTCCTCGGCACTGCGGTTGTCGTAGACGATCCGCACATCGGCCAGACAACTGCCGTGATAGGTGAGCGTGGTCCGTTCGCCGGTGGACAGGCTGTGCTGGCCTAGCAGGTCGTCGCCCCAGTCGCCGGAATCGGCCGGCGAGATCAGCACCTGCTGGATCGGCCGCGCGGCCTCGTTGACGATCACCACGGGATGCGCCCCGGCATTCAGGCCCGCCGGCAGCACGGCCTGGCTGCCGTCGAACGCCAGTTGCCGCTCGCGGCAGATATCGGCGCCGTGCCGCTCTTCGCGGCTGGCGTCGTCGTAGACCACCTGCACGTCCACCTTGCAGTCGCTGCCAGGCGCGAGCCGCACGCGTCTCGCGCCGCCGGGCGCGATCGTGCCGTCACCCAGCCGGTCGGCACCCCACTCGCCGCTGGTGACGGGCGAGATGTAGAGTTCGTTGATCGTCCGTTTGGCGTGGTTGACGACGCTCACCTCGCGCTCGCCGCCGCCGGTGGGGTGGCCGGGATCCGCCAGGGCCTGCGGAGCGCGCAGCACCGCCAGCGCCAACACCAGCATTGGGGCGATCAGCCTGCCACGCGAGCGATCCATGCGCCACCATTCGATGCGCAGCACGCTGCGCCAATCCGAGGAACGAAGTCCGCTTAGGGCCGTTGCCGGTACGGAAGCAAGTGGGTTGCCGTCATCGTCTCGGCTCGCCACATGCCAGTCATGGCCGATACCCCGGAAGTAGCACCCGATGCGGCGGCGACGCCGCCCTCTCAGGCCGCTCCGCCGCCGCCCAAGGAGATCGGCGGGCCGCCCGGCCCGGAACCGACCCGCTATGGCGATTGGGAACACAAGGGGCGATGCACGGATTTCTAGCGGACGCACAGGCTCCGGCGGACGCAGGGGATCTGGCTGCGCCATGCTCCGTCGGGAGAGGATGCGGCCGCAAGGCAGCGGAGACGCATCATGACCGAGAGCACCAGCCACGCCGGCGCGCCGGCCTTCGGGGCCGCCGAGATCGGCGCGATCGCGCATCTCTACCGCGGCGAACTGTACCGCAGCACGGTGTGGCGAACGCGGCTCGATGCCACGACCAACTGGGCGGTGGTGTCCACCGGCCTCGCCCTGTCGCTCACCTTCAGCTCCGCCTACGCCTCGCCGCTGCCGCTGGTCCTGGTGGGGCTGCTGGTCGCGGTGTTCCTGTTCATCGAGGCGCGGCGCTACCGCTTCTTCGATTTCTGGCGGGTGCGCGCGCACATCCTGGAGACGCAGTTCTTCGGCCCGATCCTGCTCGGGCGCGGTCCGCAAACCGACAATGGCTGGAACGAAATCCTGTATCAGGACTACCACCGGCCGCGACTCCACATCACGCTCTGGGACGCGATGGGGCGGCGCTTGCGGAAGAACTATGGCTGGATCTTCACGATCCAGGTGGCCGCGTATGTGGGCAAGCTGCTGATCCACCCGGAGCCGCTCGGCTCGCTGCACGATCTGTGGTCGCGCGCCACAATCGGCCCGGTGCCGGGAGAGGTGGTCCTGCTCGCGGGCCTGGCCTTCCATGCGAGCTGGGTCATCGTGGCGGTGGCGACCGTCCACAGCCGGCGCGGCAAGGGCCAGGAACGAGCCTTGCCCACGATCGACCGCGTGCTGGAGCTGGCAAGACAGACCGGGTGACCCGGTCTAGCGGAGCCGGTGCAACAGCCGCAGCGGCATGCTCTGCCCGGCGCCCGGAAGCGGCTCGAACATCTAGGCTTCTGCGGATGTCGCCCCGCTCACGCCGCGCGACAAAGCCCGGCCAGCGCCAGTGGCGCCTCGATCCGCGTCATCCCTTGCAGGTGAAGGGACGCGGCGCGGATCAACCCCCGATCCAGCAGGTCACGTGCCGCGGCGGCGCCGCGCGCCAGCGCGGCCTCGATCTCCGTGGCACTCAATGGTGCGACCGCACGCGTGACCGGACGCCGGCCGAGATCGCTGGCGGGGTCGAGAGCGCAAGCCGGAATGCGGGTGATCCCGGCATGGCCCGGCAGATCGACCGCGTTGGCGATCACCGTGGCCGCGGCATCCGCCTCCGGCGCCGTCTCCGCCAGGATCGTCACCGCGTCGGCGATGCCAAGCGAGAAGCTGCGCCCACGCCAGCCGCTGGTAGCGATGCCGCCGACCCGGTCGGCGGCGTCGATGCGTGTGGTGGCAAACAGCGACGGACGATCGGGCCGATCCACCAGACCCACCGACAGCGACCGGCCCGGCCGCAGATGCAGCGCGATATCGCCGCCGTTATTGACGAACGCGCGGTCCAGGCGCGCAGCCCCGGTCATGCCCAGGAGCACCGCCTCGGCCACCGACCCCGCCACCGCCGCCATCGGCGTGATGAAGCCCTGCGCATGGGGCAGCACCGCTGCCTGCATCCGCCGCGCCACCGCTCCCCGCGCCGGCTGGATCGCGGCCCCCGCTGGAGAGCGCAGCAACGCCAGTTCGGCGCACAGCTCATCGAGGATGGTAGCGGCACGCCACGTCGCGGCGGCGTAGGCGGCGCGGATCGCCGCCGCGCCGCCCCAGGCGCACACGATCAGGTCGATCGGCCCGTCCGACAGATGCAGACGGTGCCCGTCCGGCAGCATCCGTACGGCGACGCGCGGCGGAGTCACCGCAGCCCGTCCTCGCCCTTGATGTCGGCCGCCGCCAGGCCGCCGACCCGCGCATGCACGCGCGGCCCGCTGGTCATCACCAGCGCCAGCAGCAGCTCGCCCGCACGCGGGGCATCGGCGATGCCCACCTCCATCGCGTCGAAATGGCTGCGCACGTACGAGGCGTTGACGTGCGTGATCGGCACGTCGAGCCGCGTGCCCGGCGCGCCCACCTTCTTTGCCGAGGGCACGATCGCGCGGGCGCCGCCGAGCACCTCGCGCATCGCATAGCCGCCGGGCACATGCCACAGCGCCCCGTGCTCCAGTTCGCCCGCGCTGCCCACGATGGCCCCCTTGCCGTAACTCTCGACGCCGCGCGGATCGTCGCCCAGGGCGTGCAGCAGCGTCCGCGCCATCTCCACACCGAGCGGCTTCAGCGTCTCCATGAAGGGTGCGATCTCGGCCACGTAGCGCCCGGCGAACGGGTTGGCGATCACCACCAGTGCGGCCGCGCGCAGCAAGGGAATCGCTGCCGGCGGTCCGCCCTCGTGACGGATCTCCTCCACCACCAGCACACGCTTGCGGATGTCAGCCTCATGCATCGCGCATCTCTCGAACGTGTCCCGCCCCGCGCAGCACGTCGGCGAGCGGGCGCAACTGGTCCAGATGGCCGCCCAGCGCCGCGTAGTCGTCATGCCGCATGGTGAACTCGATCGGCGCCACCAGCGCCGGCGTCGGCACCGCGCCGAACGCATTGGCCGGCAGCAACGAAACATCGACCATGAAGGTGATGCCCCCACCGGGCCACAGATAAACCGGCGCACCACCGCAGGTGACGCGCGTCAGCGCGTCGCGCACGGAGCGCGTCAGACGCACGGGATTTTCCGTGACACCCGCGCGCAGCGAGCCGCCGGCACCGCCCATGAACAGCACGCTCGCCAGCGCCGGCTCGCAATTCTCGCGGATGCGCGCGACCGAGAATGCCAGGTCGTCGGGCAAGTCCTGCTCCACCGGACGCAGCGCCTCGTCCAGACGGTAATAGGCGGCGTGCTCGCCGGTGGTGCTGACCATCAGCAGGCTGAGGCCGAGAGCGTGCGACCTTCGCGTCGAACGGCAGCAGGATTGCCAGCGGATCGGCGATGTCGGTGCCGCCCCAGCCGATGCCGGGATTGGCGACCTCGAAATAGCGGCCGGGTGTCGAGCGGCGTCCGCGCAGCCTGATGCCGGTGGGCGGAATGTCGAGCAGCTTGCCGGCCTGATGTTCCGACAGGACGCCGGTGATGTGATCGTCCACCACCACCACCTCGTCCACGTGCCCGCGCCATTGCCGCGCGAACATCCCGATCGTGGCCGACCCGCAGCCGACGCGCATCCGCTTCTCGGCATGACCGTCGATCACCGGCGCGCGGTTCGCCTGCACGACCAGTCGCGCACCGTCATCGACGGCCAGTTCCACCGCGTGGCCGTTGCTGAGATCGAGCAGCGCGTCGCAGGTCGCCCGTCCCTGTTTCCTGCCGCCGCCGGTCAGGTGCGTGACGCCACCCAGCGACAGCATCTGCGAGCCATATTCGCCGGTCATCACATGGCCGATCGGCTCGCCCTCGGCGCGCACCAGGCTGCGCTCCGGGCCGATGTGCCGGTCGGTGTCGATCTTCACCTTGACACCGCAATAGCTGAAGATGCCCTCCGTCACCACGGTCACGACATCGACGCCCTCGACCTCGGAGGCAATGATGAAGGGTGCGGGCTTGTAGTCGGGATATGTGGTGCCGGCGCCGATGGCCGTGACCACCGGCGGGCCGCCCACGATGTCGCCATCCCAATCGGGCGCGCGTTCCAGGAACGGCACGATCGAGCCCCGGCCGGCCATGTTGCGGTCGAGGATGACATGCGGATCGACGCGCACGAGCCGCCCGTCATGGTTCGCATAGCGGTCGCAGGCGCCGGTCATCCCAGGGCGGATGTAGCACAGCACCGGGCAGGCATCGCAGCGGATCGGCGTGTCAGCTTGCATCGCAGGCACTCCGCACTGGCGGGGCGGCCGCGTTGTTGACGGGCCGGCCCCGATCATGAGTATACCAACGATCCCCCGTGGCGATAGGAGGGTCGTGCGTTGAAACCGGCGCGCTTCGCCTACCATCCCGTCCGTTCGGTCGAGGAGGCGACGCTAGCCCTGGAGCGCTGGGCGCCAGAAGGCGGCCGGGTTCTCGCCGGCGGACAGAGCCTGCTGCCGCTGATGGCGTTTCGCCTGGCACAGCCGCCACACCTGATCGACATCAACCCCGTTTCCGGACTCGATCGCATCGGGCTCGACAATGGCACGTTGCGCATCCCGGCCCGCGTCCGCCACGCCGCGTTCGAGCGGCCGGTAGTACCAGGTCCGCTCGGTGCCATGCTCGCGGATGCAGCGGCGCATATCGCGCACCATCCGATCCGCACGCGCGGCACGTTCTGTGGCAGCCTCGCCCACGCCGATCCGGCTTCGGAGTGGTGCCTCGTGGCGGCGACCCTGGATGCCAAGATCATCGCCTGCAGCACGCGCGGGGAACGCAGGCTGGGTGCCGCGGGGTTCTTCCTCGGTGCCATGACCACGGCGTTGCGCGACGACGAACTGCTGGCCGAGGTGCAGCTCGCCGTGCCTCCGCCGGACACCCGCTACGGCTTTGACGAGCACAGCCGGCGTGCCGGCGACTACGCCCTGTCGATGACGCTCGTGGCACTGCGCGTGGTGGATGGGATCGTCGTCGATCCGCGGATCGCGATCGGGGGCGCCGAGAGCCGTCCGCGCCGGTTGCGTGCGGTCGAGATGATGCTGGACGGCGCGGGTTGCAGCGCAGCGACAGCCGCGCGCGCCGCCGACGCGGCGGCCGAGGCCGTGGATGCGATGGAAGACGCGCAGGTCTGCGCCTCGTTGCGGCGCGACATCGTGCGCGCGACCACGCGACGCGCGCTGCTGCGGGCATTCGCCTGATGCAGGAGATCGCCGGCGCCGACCTGCACCGGGACTGGGTGGGGCGCGCGATCCGACGCTTCGAGGATCCGGCGCTGGTGCGCGGCCAAGGGCGTTTCACGGCGGATTTGCCGGCACGGCATTTCGTCCGCTTCGTGCGCAGCCCGATCGCGAGCGGAGTCCTGCGCGGCATCAAGGCACCCGAGAGCGCGCGCCTCTTCACCGGCGCCGATCTGGCCGGAGTGCGGCCGATCCGTCCGATGCTGCACCGCTTCGGCTACGTGCCGATCGCGCAACCGATCCTGGCGCACGGTGTCGTGCGCTATGTCGGCGACCTGATCGCGGCCGTCGTCGCAGACAGCAACGCCGAAGCGGAGGACATCGCCGAAGCGGTCGCGCTGTCGATCGACCGGACTCCGTGCGTGACCGATGTCGAGGCGGCGCTTTCGGCCGCGGCGCCCCGCATCCATGGCGAGATGGCGGACAATGTCGTGGTGCTCGCGGAGATGGAGACGCCGGGGCACGCGGCTGCTCGCGTCGCGGCCCATCGTACCGTGGTCTGCACCATCCGCTCGCACCGGCAAAGCGCGCTGCCCATCGAGCCGCGCGCGGCGCACGCCGCCTGGGACGACGCATCGGGTCGCGTCACGCTGCATTGCACGACGCAGATGCCGCATCTGACGCGCACGGCGATCGCCGATCTGCTGGGCATCGCCGAAGCCGATCTGCGCGTGATTGCACCTGATGTCGGTGGCGGTTTCGGGCAGAAGATGTCGCTCGCCCCGGAATACGTGGTGCTGGTGTGGCTGGCGCGGCGGCTGCGCAGCACGCTTGCCTGGGTCGAGGACCGGCGAGAGAACCTGATGGCGAGCTTCCATAGCCGTGACATGATCCTGCATGTCGAGGGTGCGTTCGACGCCGAGGCACGGCTGCTGGCGCTCGCCGGTGACGTGCTGGCCAATGTCGGCGCCTATGCACCGTTCCCGAACACGGCGGCGGTCGAGCCGCTGATGGCCTTCGCGGAACTGCCGGGACCGTACGTGGTGCCGGAATACGCCTGCCGTGCGCGCGGTGTGGTGACCAACACCTGTTGCAGCGCCCCGTATCGCGGTGTCGCGCGCCCGGCGCTGACGCTCGCGATCGAGCGGCTGATGGACAAGGCGGCCGCCGCCTTCGACATCGCCCCGGAGGACATCCGCCGGCGCAATCTGGTGCGGCATTTCCCGCATGTCTCGCCAACCGGTCTGGTGTACGACCAGGGCAGCTATCGCGAGACGCTGGAGCTGGCGTTGCAGGTGGCGGACGTGCCCTCCTTCCGCCGCCGGCAACGCGAGGCACGCGCACAGGGCCGCTATCTCGGACTTGGTCTGTCGAGCTTCTGCGAACGCACCGGGTACGGCTCGCCCGCCTTCGCCGCGCGCGGCATGGAGATCACGCCGGGATGGGAGACGGCGCAGCTTTCGATGGACCCCTCGGGGCATGTGGAGATTCGCATCGGCGCCAGCCCGCACGGCCAGGGGTTGCGTACCACGCTGGCGCAGATCGCGGCCGACGCGCTGGGCGTGACGCCGGATCGGATCCGCGTCATTCACGGCGATACCGATAGCACGCCCTATGGCTGGGGGACTTTCGCCAGCCGCTCGCTGGTGATCTCCGGCGGTGCCTGCCTGCTTGCCGCGCGCAAGGTGCACAAGAAGCTCTTGCGGGTCGCGGCACGGCTGATGGAGGCGGACGCGACCGACATCGTGATCCGCGACGGCGAGGCACGCATTGCGGGCACCGACCGGACGCTGAGCGTGGCAGAGCTGGCACGCGCCGCCTATCATCAGGCGCACCTGTTCGACATCGGGCCGGGATTGGCCGAGACCGCCAGCTACGATCCCGAGGGCACGTTTTCCAACGCCTGCCACCTGGCGATCGTTGAAGTAGATATTGAGACCTGTGCGGTGCGCGTCGAACGGTTCATCGTCGCGGAGGATGCCGGGCGATTGATCAATCCCATGATCGTCGATGGCCAGGTGCAGGGTGGCGTGGCGCAGGGCATCGCCAATGCGCTGCTGGAGGAGATCGTCTATACACCCGAGGGCGACATCCTCAGCACCACCCTCGCCGATTTCCTCGTCCCGACCGCGCATGAAATCCCGCCCATCGAAGTGCATCACCGGCAAAGCCTGGCGGAAGCATCCGTGACACGGGCCAAGGGACTGGGCGAAGGCGGCGCCATCGGCGCACCGGCAGCCGTGCTGAACGCGATCAACGACGCGCTGTCGCCGCTCTGTGCCGTTATCGACACAATGCCCGCGACGCCCCTGCGCATCCACCAGGCATTGCGCGCCGCACGACAATGAGCGACCGGATAGACATCGTGCTGCACGTCAATGGCACACCCTATCCTCTGCGTGTCGAGCCGCGCCGCACCCTGGCCGACGCGCTGCGCGAGGATTGCCGTCTCACCGGCACGCATATCGGCTGCGAACACGGCGTGTGCGGCGCCTGCACCGTGGTTTTCGATGGCGAGGCGGTCCGCGCCTGCCTGATGTTCGCGGTGCAGGCGGATGGGCACGCGATCCGCACCGTCGAGGGGCTTGCCCGGGGCGACACGCTGCATCCTTTGCAGGAAGCGTTTATCGAGCATCACGGGTTGCAATGCGGCTTCTGCACGCCGGGTTTCCTGATGCTGGCCGCAGCCCGGCTGGAGCGCGACCCGGCCATCGACGATGAGGGTGTGCGCGCGCTGGTCTCGGCCAATCTTTGCCGCTGCACCGGCTATGGCGGCATCGTCCGGGCGGTGCGCGCCGCCGCCGATCACATGTGCAGCGAGAGGGACGATCATGGCACTCGCGACGGGAGTTGAGCGGCAGGCCGGCAAGCTGGTGATCCGCAACATCGGCCTGATGCTGTCCGGGCGGCTGGAGCAGCCGATCCTGGAGGCGGATACGATCGTGGCGGAGGACGGCCGCATCAGCGCGGTCGGACGCGCCGCCGATTGCGACACCGACAACGCCCGCGTCACCATCGACGCGCACGGCACCGCGCTCTCGCCGGGGCTGATCGACAGCCACGTCCATCCCGTATTCGGCGACTGGACGCCGCGACAGAACCAGATTGGCTGGATCGACAGCGCGCTGAACGGCGGGGTCACCACCATGATCTCGGCGGGCGAGGTGCATCTGCCTGGCCGCCCACGTGACGTGGTGGGGGTGAAGGCGCTGGCCATCACCGCCCAGCGCGCCTTCAGCAATGCGCGACCCGGCGGCGTCAAGATGCTGGCCGGCGCACCGCTGATCGAGCACGGCATGGTGGAGAGCGATTTCGCCGAACTCGCGGCCGCCGGTGTCACCCTGCTGGGCGAGGTCGGCCTTGGCAGCGTCAAGGCCGGCTATGAGGCGAAGCAGATGGTGGCCTGGGCGCGTGCGCACGGCATCCAGAGCACGATCCATACCGGCGGCCCCAGCGTTCCCGGCTCGGGTTACATCGACGCGGATACCGTGCTGGAGGCCGATGCCGACATTATCGGCCACATCAACGGCGGTCACACGGCACTCCCGCCGCGCCAGATCCGCTGCCTCTGCGAAAGCTGCGCCCGCGGCATCGAGATCGTGCATAACGGCAACGAGCTTGCCGGGCTGTCGGCGCTGCGCTTTGCGCACGAACTGAACCAGTTGCATCGCGTCGTGCTGGGCACCGACAGCCCGGCCGGATCGGGCGCGCAGCCGCTCGGCATATTGCGCATGGTGGCGCTGCTGTCTTCGGTGGGCGACACGCCGGCCGAACAGGTTTTCGCCTGCGCCACGGGCAATACGGCGCGGCTGCGCAAGCTCGATTGCGGCATCATCGAAACGGGTCGAGCGGCCGATTTCGTGCTGATGGACAGGGCACAGCACTCCGCCGGTGCCGATCTGCTCGCCAGCGTGCGCGGCGGCGACCTGCCCGGCATCGGCATGGTCATCGTCGATGGCATCGTACGCTGCCGCCGCAGCCGCAACACCCCGCCGGCGGAGCGGGTGCCGGAGGTGGTGACTGCCGCGGGAGCAACCTCGAATAGCTGACGGCGCGGAGAGGCCGTCAATCGGGCGCGACGTGGCTCAGGGGTTTGAGCGGCCGTGGACAATCCCCTATGCCCGCCCTCCCCGCCTCGCTAATCCTCCGCCATGACCCTCGTCGCCTTCCTGCGCCATCTCGTGTTCTGCGCGGGCCTCGCCGGGGTCTCGGCGCTGGTCGTGCTGGCCATGCTGTTCGCGGGCATCGCCGACCGGCCCGATGCGCGCAAGGCGCATACCCGCACCACCCCCAAGGGCGGCGGCGTCGGCGTGGTGGCGGCGTTCCTGCTCGGCATCACCATCCTGTATGGCTATTCCGAGTTCTCGCGCCTCGCCGATCCGTATTTCCGCGGCGTGATCCTGGCCGCCAGCAGCATCGCCCTCGTCTCCTATCTCGACGACCTGTACTCCTGGCCGTTCACGATCAAGCTCGCCGCCCAGATCGCGGCGGCGATGACGGCGGTGGGCAGCGGCCTGTTCGTGCAGGTGTTCCACGTGCCCTATGTCGGCGCGGTCGATCTCGGCTGGGCGGGCGGCGCGGCGACCACACTCGGCTGGATCCTGTTCGCCACCAACGCCATGAACTTCATCGACGGGCTGGATGGGCTGGCCGCCGGCACCGCCCTGGTGGCAAGCCTGTTCCTCGCCCTGATCGGCGAGCGGCAGGGCGGCTGGTTCGTGTATTTCGCCTCGCTGCTGCTGGCCTCGGGCCTGGCGGGCTTTCTGCCGTTCAACTTTCCCCGTGCCCGCATCTTCCTGGGCGATGTCGGCAGCCAGTTCTGCGGCTTCATGCTGGCGGTGCTGGGGGTCGCGGCGGCGAGGTTCGAGGGCGTGGCGCTGTCGTTCCTGCTGGTGCCGATGCTGCTGTCGGGCGTGCTGTTCGATGTCGGCGTTCACCCTCGCGCGGCGGGTGCTGGCCGGCCAGACGATCACCCGCCCGCATCGCAGCTTCCTGTTCCATGTCGCCCACCGCGCCGGCATGGACCCGCGCCGCATCGCCATGCTGCATTGGGGCTTCGCCGCGTTCGGCGGCCTGGTGAGCCTGGCGTTCGAGGCCGCACCCGGCATCTGGAAGGTGGTGCTGCCGTTCGCGGTGCTGCCGCCGCAACTGGCCTGGCTCGGCTATGTGGCGTTGCGTGCCCGGCGCGCGCGGATCGGCGCCTGGTAGGGCACGCGCGCCAGCAGCACGGCACCCCCCAGCAGGAACAGCACGATCGCCGCCATGCCCACGCGCAGGCCCAGCCCCGCCGCCGTGATGACGCTCACGGTGAGCGGCCCCAGGAAACCCGTTACCCGGCCGGACAGCGCGAACAGGCCGAACCACGCTGCGCGCTGCGCGGGCGGGGCGATCTGCGCCATCAGGCTGCGGCTGGCCGCCTGCGCCGGCCCGACGAACAGGCCGAGGCCAGTCGCCAGCAGCATGAAACTGCCGCGATCGGGGGCCAGCAACACCGCCGCCCCGAACCCGGCCAGGGCCAGCACGCTCGCCAGCGCCGTCGCCTTGGCGCCGATCCGGTCCTCGATGAAGGCGCAGCCCAACGTGCCGAGACCGGCTGCCACCAGCATCCGAATGCCGAAGCCGAGCACGGCGCGCGCATCGAGGCCGAAGCGACCAGCCGCGTAGATGCCGCCGAAGGCGAACAGCGTGATCAGCCCGTCGGTGTAGAGCGCGCGCGCCAGCACGAAACGGCGCAGCGCCGGCACGCTCGCTGTGTCGCGCCAGATCTCACGTACCGAAGCCATGCCGTCCCGTACTGCCGCCATCCAGCCGAGCCGGGAGCGCGGCTCCGGCACGAACACCGCGGCCGGCCAGGCGAACGCTGCGATCCAGATGCCGGCCAGCAGCGCGCAGGCGCGCACGGGGCCCGCCGGCACCCCAGCCAGCCGCGCCGGCAGCAACGCCGGACGGGTCAGCAGCAGCAGGCACAGCGCGAGGCAGCACAGGCCACCGGCATAGCCCGCGCCCCAGGCCAGCATCGACAGGCGCCCGAGCTCGTCCGGGCCGGGCCAGTCCCGGCAGCATGGCGTTGTAGAACACGGTCGCGATCTCGAACGCAACGGTCGCCACCACGACCAGCGCCAGCGCCAGCGCCAGATCGCCGGCGTGCGGCCGCACGAACCACAGCCCGAGCGTCCCCGCCACCATCACGCAGGTCGCCGCGGCCAGCATCGCCCGGCGCCGTCCGCCGCGATCGGCCACGGCCCCCAGCGGCACCGCGAGCAGCGCGACCAGCACACCGGCCACCGCCTGCGCCGCGGCCCACGCGGCGGTGCCGCTCGCCGCGTCGCGGGCGACGGCCTGCGTGACATAGGTCGCCACGACAAAGGTGGAAACGACGGTGGTGAACGCGCCATAAGCCCAGTCGTAGAGTACCCAGGCCCCGACCGCCCGAAGCGGCACGACGTCGCACTCACCATCCATCGCGCGACGCTTCCTGCTGCCCCTTCGGGCACGCTACACCATGGCGCTGCCTGTCTTCGAGGAGCCCGGAATGTCTCTTGCTCGCACGATGTTCGCCTCAGCGGCGCTTCTCGCCGCCTCCTTCGCGCTTCAGGCGCGGGCGCAGGACTCGCAGAACCCGTCGTTCAACCTGCTGAACCGCAGCAGCGTGGCGATCCGCGAACTGTACGTCACGCCCGCCGGCGACACGCGGTGGGGCCAGAACCGGCTCGACGCGCACCCGATCCCGCCCGGCGGCAGTTTCGCCGTGCGCCGGCGCATCGACGGCAACTGCATTTTCGATATCCGCGCCGTATTCGCCGACCGCCGCACCGAAGACCGCCGCGACGTCAACACGTGCAATCTGGAGGATGTCGCGATGGGTCAACCCGCCGGCGCCCGCACCGGCGCCAAGGCCGCCGATGATCCCTCGTTCCGGCTGGTCAATCGCGCCGCCCAGCCGGTGGAGGAGCTATTCGCCACCCCCGCGGGACTGGGCAATTGGGGCCAGAACCGCCTGACTTCTGGCCCGATCCCGGCACAAGGGTCGCGGCTCGTGGCGATCCAGAAGCAGCCCGGCGGCTCCTGCCTGTTCGACCTGCGGGTGGTGTTCGCCGATCACACCGCGCGCGAGCGGCACCGCACCGACCTCTGCCGGCTCACCGACCTGCCGGTGCAATAGTCGGTGCAGTCGGTCGAGGCGTTCAGTCGCTCAGCCATGCGCCCGGCGCGGCGTGGGCTCCTGGCCAGAGCTGGAAGACCGCCGGCTGGTCGAGGACGCATCGCTCATGATCGACCGCAGGTCTCGCAGGAACGCCGTGCCCTTCAGCGTGCGCTGCACGAGCACACTGCGGCGGTCCATCGGGTCCACCTTGCGGCGCGCCAGATCCAGTTCGCCCAGGCGGTCAAGTGCGCGGGTGATGGCCGGCTTGCTGACGTTCAGCTCCGCGGCCAAACCGCGCACGGTGTGCGCCCCGTCCTGCAGATAGCAGGTCAGGAACACGCCGAGCTGGCGGGCCGAGAGATCGGGACCGTCACGCCGAACCAGCGCCACCGTGGTGTCGCGCAGGATGCCGACCAGGTTGTCGGCAGTCGGAGAGGTCGCCATGTCGCAAATCCTTTCTACCGGTTCGCGGTCCGGACGAAGTGGCTGCAACCGCCACGGGAACATTTGTGTTCCGACTCGCCGGACACTGCGTTCGTTACTTAGGTCTAGACGCAGAAAAGGTTGCAGGGGAATCTCGATTACGTTACCGGCCTGTTCCGGTGTCCGCGACATTACGCACCGGTTATCTTGCGCACCTCTCTTCGATCATGGCGGCCAGCGCCCGCAGGGCCTGCGCCTCCCCGCCCTCGGGCCGGCCGGGCCGCGTCTGGTCGTTCCAGGCATATAGATCGAGGTGCGCCCACGGCACGCCGGGCGCCACGAAGCGCCGCAGGAACAGCGCTGCGGTCACCGCCCCCGCCAGCGGCCTGCTCGAGACGTTGTTGAGGTCGGCCACCGTGCTGTCGAGCCAGTTCGCGTAGCCGTCCCAGAGCGGCAGGCGCCACACCGGGTCGTGCAGACGGCGTCCGGTCTCGGCCAGGCGGGTTGCGAAATCTTCATCATCGCAGAACAGCGCCGGCAGGTCGGGACCCAGCGCCACCCGCGCCGCCCCGGTCAGGGTCGCGCAATCCACCAGCAGGTCGGGCCGTTCTCGTCGGATGCCTCGGCCAGCAAATCGGCCAGCACCAATCGTCCCTCGGCATCGGTGTTGCCGATCTCGACCGACAGGCCCCGCCTTGTCGCGATCACGTCCGACGGGCGCATGGCAGTGCCGGAGACGCTGTTCTCGACGCAGCCGATCCGCACCACCAGCCGGATCGGCAGGTCGGCCTGCATCAGCACGCGCGCCAAGCCCAGCACGGTCGCCGCCCCGCCCATGTCCTTCTTCATGCGCAGCATGCCGGCCGAGGGCTTGATGTCGTAGCCGCCGGTATCGAACACGACACCCTTGCCGCACAGGCTGACCAGCGTCGCATCCGCGGCGGCACGGCTGCCCCGCCAGCGGAACCCGGCGACGACCGGCGCGCGCGCCGAGCCGCGCCCCACGCTGGCCACCGCCGGATACCCCGTATCCAGCGCCGCGCCCTCGTAGCGGAATGCCTCCGCGCCGTGCGCTGCGGCCAGTCGCCCGGCCGCGTCCGCCAGCGCCGCCGGCCCCAGAACATTCGCCGGCTGGTTGATCAGGTCGCGCACCATCCAGATCGCGGCAGCCAGATCACGGGCGCCGGCGCCCTCCGCGCCATCGACCAGCCGCGCCGGCTCGCGCTTCGGGGTTCGGAAAGCGCGAAACGCATAGGCGCCAAGACAAAAGCCCAGAACCGCATCGGCTCGGTCGAAATCGCCGGCTTGCAGCCGCCACGCGCCGTCGTTGGGCAGGCGCATCGCCAGATCGCCGAAGGCAAACGGCGACCGGTCATCGCCCAGACCCAGCGCCGCGCTCGCCGAGCCCCCCGGCATCCGGCAGCAAAACCAGTTGCTGAGCCGCCGCGGTGAAGCCGCCGGCCTGGAGAAACGCCGCCTGCGGCGGCGGCAAGCCGGCCAGGAACGCCGCGAGGTCGCCGGGCCGCACCGCATAAAGCGGGCGGCTGCCGGCGGGGTCGGTGGTGATCGGCAGGTCGGCGTCGGGCATGAGGCGGAGCCTAGCCGGGCGCTCGGCCCGATGGAAACCGCGTCACTGCTGCGGGTATTTGAAGGTGAAACGCTCGGTGAAGGGCTGCCACCAGCCCGGGACCCCGGTCTCCTGATCCACGTGGCGGCGGAAGCCGTTGGTCTCGGGCGATTCGTAGCGCAGCGTCACCGTGTAGCTGCCCGGCCCCTCCATCTTCACGTCGTTCGCATAATGCGGGCCGTCCTTCGCGGTCATCGGCAGCATCCGCCCGGCGCTGTGCCACCCGGAGCCCTGCTTCTCCAGCGCATAGGTGATCGAGAGATACGGAATCCACGCGCCATCGGCAAAGCCGTAGGTGTTGTCGGCGGTGGCATGGATATCGGTTTCCAGATGGACCACGTCCGGCCCCATCGGCATGTCAGGCGACATCGGTTGCATCCTGACGCCCACGAGATAGTTGGCGGCGATCTCCATGTCGTGCGCGTGGACCGGGCCGCCGATCGGATACTCGCGGGCCTGCGCCGCTTGCGTCAGCGCAAGTGCCCCCGTGACCGCCGCGGCGATCGCCAGATTCCTCATCGTCTGTCTCCTGTGTGGCGGGATCAGTGCTGCGTGGCGGACTGCCGCGCGGAAGGCCGGTGCGGCAGGTGGCCGGCGCCCAGCAGCACGCACAGTGTGGCCAGATAGGCGGCAAGCTGGACACCCATCGGCCGATCCGAGTAGCCGATCAGCGCCTGCAACGCGCGGCCGGGCAGACTTGCGTCGGACAGCAGCCAGGACGTGTCCCAGATCTGGTAGCCCCAGGCCGGGATCAGATCGGCGCCGGCGAGAATCGCCACGGCCCGCCCCGCCATGCCGGCGGCCAGCAGCGCGATCAGCACGTTCATCACCGCGAACAGGTGCCGCAGCGGGATCACCACCAGGCCGCGATAGAGCAGCCAGGACACGGCCGCTCCCCCCAGCACGCCGAGTGCTCCGCCGACCAGCAGCGGCACGGGTCCGCCCTGGGTCGAAGCGGCGATGCCGTACAGGAACAGCACGACCTCCGATCCCTCGCGCAGCACGGCCACCGCGACGACCACCGCCATCGCCACGAGCGAGGTCTCGCCCGCCGTCACCGCCTGGCCCATCGCCCGCATCTCCCGCGCCATCGCCCGGCCGTGACGCGACATCCAGATCGCGTGCCAGCCCAGCATCAGCACTGCTGCGATCAGCACCGAGGCGTTGAAGACCTCCTGGCCATTGCCCGAGAGTGCGGCCGACAGCCTGCCGGCGAAGGCGGCAAGCAGCGCCGCGCCCAGCACGCCGGCGCCGATGCCGCCCGCGATCCAGCCCGCCCGGCTGCGGATGCGCTGGGTCGCAGCCAGGACGACGCCGATGATGAGTCCGGCCTCCAGCACTTCCCGGAAGACGATGACGAGGCTCGCGAGCATGGGATTACGGCTTCGCCGCGGCGGTGATCGTGCCCTTCGCCAGGTCCGGGTGATAGTCGTCGAAGAATGTGTAGGTGCCCGGATGCAGCGGTCCGGCCCAGACGACGATCGTGCTGGCCGGTGCGGCGATCTTTTCCACCTTCAGATCATAGCTCTCGAACTCCGCCGCCGTCGTGTCCTGGTTCGTGACCGCGATGCGGAAGCGCTGGCCGGCCGGCACGTCGAGATGGGGCGGCGTGAAGCGGTGGTCCTTCAGCGTCAGGTGCAGCGGCTCCGCCGCGGGCGCCGGTGCGCAGGCCAACCCAAACCCGGCAAGCAGCATGAGCCCTCTCCATTGCATCGACCATCTCCTTCGCTGCAATTTGTTAATGCGAAGCATTCGCAATAGCAAGCCCTCTGCCGCCGCTCATGGCGGCATTGCCTCGACGGAGTTCCCTCGCCGTGCCGGATCATCATGTGCTCGCCTTCCTGCGCATTCCCTACGAGGTGCTGATCGCGCTCTCGGATCGCCCGCTGCATTTTCAGATGCAGCCTTTCCATCATCTGATCCGGCTCGCCCACATCCTGTCGATGTCGGCGTTTTTTGGCGGCATCCTGCTGCTCGATCTGCGCCTGATCGGCACGCGGGCTGTCGTGCCCTTGCTATCGCTGGCGCAGCACGCGCTGCCCTGGATCTACGCGGCATTCGCGGTTGCCTTCGCAAGCGGCGTCGCCCTGTTCGCGTACGATCCGGTGCGGGTCGGCAGCCACGCCTATTTCACGCCGAAGCTGGGCTTCATCCTGCTCGGGCTGCTGAACGCCGCCTGGTTCCACCGCACGGGCTATGATGCCGCATTGATCGAGACCGGACGAATGCCTGTGGGTGCCCGGCTTGCGGGAGGAGTGTCGCTGCTGCTGTGGACCGCGGTGATCGTGTGCGCCTGTCTCAATACGGAAGCGGCGCCGAAAGTGCTTCTGCGCTGATGAGAACGCGGCTGATCAAATCAGACTGCCAGCAATTCGTCCGCCAATGCCGCCCACTCATCCGCGAGATCGCCCCGCGCAACGGGGCGGCCGGCTCGCCGATACCAGTACGCTGGCATTGCCAAGATCGCCCTCGCGCCGGTGCAGATAGGCGTGTACGGCGGACGAGGCGGCATCCTCGCCCTCCTGCGCGCAATCATGCGCGCGATCCCAGTCTCCTCGCGCGTCCCACCACAGCGCCTGCAAGGCGAGCGACAGGCCGGGCGGCGGCGCCGGCTCGCTCAGGCTCGCGCGGAATGCCTCGGGTGTCATCGCTCAGTGGCACCGCACCAGGGGTACGGAAAATCCGCGCAGCCGGGAAAGGTGATCTCGTTGTCGCTGCGGCGCTGCACATGCAGTGCGTCGGGATCGGGGCAGCCAAATCCCGCCGCTGCCGGAGATGCTCCCATGCCCAGCAAATCGCCGCCGCCCCCGGGCACAGGCGCGAAGCGGAACTCGGTGACGCCGGGGTTGGTCCGTGCCGTTTCGATGACGCGCTGGATATAGGTGGCATCGGTCAGGGTCGCCCGCAGCACGACGTCGCGGGTGAAGATCACCACCGGCTGCGCCAGGCAGGCCTTCGCCGGCAGGTTGTCGGGCACCGGAAACAGCCCTCCGGTCCACGAGCCGAACAGCCAGGCATGCGGCGGCAGGGCCTGCGCCTCGGCCGGACGCGAAGGCGGAGCCAGCGCCAGCGCGGCACACAGGCAGGCGGCGGCGAGCAGCGACGTGCGGCGCATGGAACCTCCGTGAAGCGGGCGCGGCGCAATCCTATTTTTCGGGCCGGCATCTGACCAGGGGCGGATTTGCGCGCGGCGGCCGGGCATGCGAGGCCACCCCGCCATGCTGAAGGATCTCTACCCGCGCCTGCTGCGGCTGGCCGCGAGCCGGCGCGCACCGCTCTGGCTGGCGGCGGTCGCCTTCGCCGAGGCGAGCGTGTTTCCGCTGCCGCCGGACGCGCTGCTGGTGCCGATGGTGCTGGCCCGGCCGGGGCGTGCGTGGCGGCTCGCTGCGATCTGCACGCTGGGGTCGGTCGCGGGCGGGGCGCTGGGCTACCTGATCGGTTACGCTCTGTTCGACAGCATCGCCGCACCCTTGCTGCGTACCTATCATTACGAGGCCGGCCTGGTACGTTTCCGCAACGCCTACGCAACCTACGGCGTGTGGGTGATCCTGCTGAAAGGGGTGACGCCGATCCCCTACAAGCTCGTCACCATCGCTTCGGGTGCCGCGCATTTCAACTTCGCGCTGTTCATGGCCGCGAGCCTGGTCACGCGTGGCGGGCGGTTCTTCCTGCTCGCTTGGCTGCTGCGCCGCTTCGGCCCGCCGGCCGCTTCCCTGATCGAACGGCGGCTGGGCCTGGTCCTGACGGCGACGGCCCTCACGGCGGCACTTGGGTGTTGCGGCACTCGCCTGGCTGTAGGGCCGGGCAGCGCCAGCAGGGCGCGGGCGCAGGCCTCGTCCGTCACCACCCGGTTGGCGTAGCGGCCGGCCAGGATGCCGCGAATGATGCCCACCTTGTTCAAGCCGCCCGAGGCCAGGATCGAGACCGGAACCGCCCGCAATTCGGCCGGCGACAGCGCCACCACGCGCTCGTTCAGCGGATGGTCCACGATGCGCCCGGTCTCGTCGATGATGCTGCCCAGCACGTCGCCCACCCCGCCCAGCTCCAGCAAGGCGTCGCGCTGGTCATGCACGGCCTGCATCCGCGCGATCAGCGACTGGTCGGACAGGTCGCCGCAAGTCAGCAGCGCCACATCCACCTCGCGCGCGCGGCGCATCACGTCGGCCAGATCCCGGTGCGACAGCAGCACGCGCCGGTTCTCCGGGTTCGGGCAATACAGGGGTGCGGCCAGGTACCAGCAATCCGCCCCCAGCCGCTCGGCGAATTGCGTGGACACCTCGAAGGTGTTGATGCCCGAGCCGTGCGTGAGGCCGCCCATCAGCGACACCACCCAGCCATGTTGCAAGGCGCGTGGCGGCAGGCGCGCGATCGAAGCGCGCAACGTGCGCCCCCAGCCTACGCCCAGCGAGCGGCGGTCGCGCAGCAGCGGCTCCAGCACCTGCCCTACTTCCTCGCCGATCACCCGGCGCTGCTCGGCCGGATCGGCCAGGGCGGGAACTACACTCGCCGCCTGCAAGCCGAACCGCTCCGCCAGCGCGGCGCCGAGTGCCACGCAATCGGCCAGTGGCAGGCGCACATCGACGCGCACCGAGCCGTCGGCGCGGGCCTGGCCGATGATGCGGTTGACGCGCAGCCGTGTCAGGCCGAGCCGGTCGGCGATCTCCTGCTGCGTCAGGTTGCCCACGTAATAGTACCAGACCACGCGGGCGATGGTCTGGTCGGTCTCGGCCTCGGCGCGCGTGCTGGTTCCCATCGCCGCTACTTCGTGGCCCCCATCGTCAGGCCACGGATCATGTGCCGCGACACCAGCAGCGCGAACAGCGTCACCGGCAGCACGATCACCGTGCCGGTCGCCATGATCTTGCCCCAGGGCAGCTCGTAGCCGGACATGAAGCTGGTCGCGACCACCGGCGCCGTCTGCACGTCGCGCCGCGTCAGCACCAGCGCGTAGAGCAGCTCGTTCCAGGAGAAGATGAAGCTGAAGATCGCGGAGACTGCGATGCCGGGCAGGGCGAGCGGCAGATAGATGCGCGAGAAGATCTGCCACTCGTTGGCATGGTCGAGCCGTGCCGCCTGTTCCAGCTCGGTGGGAATGCCGCGGAACTGGTCGGTGCAGATCCACACCACGATCGGCAGGTTGAAGGTCAGATAGATCAGGATCAGCACGATATGCGTGTCGAGCAAGTGCGCCTGCCGCGCCAGCAGGTAGACCGGCAAAGCGAGCACGATCGGGCTGATCATGCGGTTGCTGATGAACCAGAACCACAGATCGGCCTTTCCGCGAAACTCGAAGCGTGCCAGCGCATAGGCGGCCGGCGTGCCGAGCGCCACCGCGATCGCCGTCGTGCTGACGGCCACGATCAGCGAATTGTACACGCCCAGGATCACCTGGTCGTCGGCGAAAGCGCTAAGATAATGCGCGATGGTGGGCCGGAACAGCCAGACCGGCGGATTGGCCAGGAGTGCGGTCTGTTCCTTGAAGCTGCTGGAGACCATCCAGTAGAACGGAAAGGCAGCGAACAGGAACACCGCGATCAGGCCGAGCAGGTGCAGGGCGCGCGCGGGGCGGCGGGAGGGGGTCATGGCGCCCCTCGCATCCGGCCGCCGAGGCGCGAGCGCCGCGCATCACTCGATCTCCCGATAGAAGACGCGGATGTACATCCGGCTCAGGATGATCGTGAGGATCAGCAGCAGGATCGCCTGCGCCGAGGCGGTGCCGAGATCGAACACGCGGAAGCCCACGCGCTGGATGTAGATCGAGATCAGATCGGTCGGCGCTGCCCGGGCCGCCGCGCGTCATGGTGAACACCATGTCGAACAGCTTCAGCACGTCCGCGGAGCGCAGGATCAGCATGGCGGTGAAGCCCGGCAGCAGATACGGGCAACTGCACATAGCGCACCATCGAGACGAAGCTGCGGGTCTCCAGCCGCGCCGCTTCCTCGACTTCCTGCGGGACCATCGACAGGCCGGAGAGAAAGATCAGCGCGCAGAACGGCGTCCATTGCCAGATGTCCATGATGGCGATGGCGGCGAACGCGCCGGCCGGGCTGCCGAGCCAGTCCACCGGCCCGACGCCCACCAGCGAGAGGAACCAGTTGGCGACGCCGAAATCGCGGTTGAAGATCAGCCGCCCGAGCAACCCCACCACGGCATAGGTGGTCGCCAGCGGCACCACCAGCGAGACGCGCGCGAGGCTGCGCATGAATCCCCAGCCGGGACGGTTCAGCAGCAATGCCGCCAACAGGCCGAGCCCCACTTCGAACGGCATCACCGTGCAGAAGAAGGCAAAGGTGCGCAGCATCGCCGCGCGGAACGTGTCGTCGGACAGCACGGCGACATAGTTGGCGAGGCCCACGAACGGCGTGCCTTCGCGCAGCCGGGTGAGGTTGTATTGCCGGAACGAGGTGACGATCGCGAAGATCGTGGGATAGATGCCGACCGCGAGCAGGACCAGCACGGACGGGGCGAGAAACCAGAACGGGGTCCAGCGTGCGCGCAGGCGGTGACGGCGTGCCGCGGCTCCCCCCACCCCGGCCCTCTCCCCAAGGGGGAGAGGGAGAAGAAAGCCCTCTCCTTCAGGGAGAGGGCTGGGTGAGGGTGTGCGCGCCATGGCTCCGCGCGGCTACTGCAACAGCGCCTTCTTGCCGTCGTAATAGCCTTCCTTCTTGAGGATCGCCTCCATGCGCGTGCCGATCTCCTTGGCACCCGCCTCGGTGCTGACCTGGCCCAGCTCCATCTTGCTGCCCCACTCGGCGATGACCTCGGAGATCGCCGGCCAGGCCGGGAAGCGCGGGCGGAACTCGGGCACGCCTTTCTGCCAGCTCGCGACCATCGGCTCGACGAACGAATACTTGGCCTTGATGTCCGGCTGCTCGTAGATCGACGTGCGGCCCGAGACGCCGCCCGCCTCGACATAGGCGCGGGCGATGTCCTCGCTCGTCGCCCACTGGATGAACAGCCAGGAGGCCTTCTGCTGCGCCTCGCTCCCCTGTCCCGCCGACCGCGAGCGAGAATCCGCCCAGCGCCGGCAGCCGCCCGGCCGGACCGGCAGGCTCGGGCGCCACGCCCAGGCAATCGACGATCTTCGACGTCTTGGGATCGGTCAGCGTGGAATAGAACGCCGACCATTCGGTGATCATCGACACGTTGCCCTGCGCCAGCGCGTTCACCGCCTCGGCGTGGTCATAGGAGACGACGCCCGGCGGCATGTACGGCAGCAGCGACTGGCGGAATTGCAAGCCGGCCTGGCTGTCCTTGCTCTCCAGGTTGCTGTGGAAGGTCTTGTCCAGCAGCGAGCCGCCGAACGGCCACAGCACGCGCATGAAGCTGTCCGCCGACTGCGTCTCCCCGCGCAGCGACTGCAACGCATAGCCGTAATGGTTCTTCGCCTTGTCCGTCAGCTTCGGCGCGTAGGTGTCGCGCAGCTCCGCCCAGGTCGCCGGCGGCTTGTCGAAGCCGGCGGCCTTGAGCTGACATTTGTTGTAGAACAGCAGGCCGGAATAATTGTCGAAGGGCAAGCCGTACACCTTGCCGCCCCAGGTGCCGAAGGCATTCAGCAGCAGCGGGAAGAAGCCCTTCAGGTTCAGGTTCGGATCGGTGATCTTCGGATCGGCCGCGAACTTGTCGATCGGCAGGATCCAGCCGTTCTCGGCGAACTCGCCGAGCCACACCAGATCGACCAGTGCGATCGTCAGCTCGCCCTGGCTGGTGAAGTTCAGCACTTCCTTCTCGCGCGTGTTCTCGTACGGCACGACCTCGTAGTTCACCTTGATGCCGGTGCGTTTCTCGAAATCGGGCAGCAGCTTCTCGATTGCGCGATAGCCGGGCCGGTCGAGGAAGATCACGTTGAGCTGGGTGCCCTTGTACGGGGCGGCGGCGGTGGCGAGCCAATCCGCGTGCGCGGCCGGTGCAGCCGCGGCGCTCACGAGCGCCAGCGCGATCGCGCCGACCCCGGCCAGCAAAAGCTTCTTCATGGCGTCTCCTGCTCCCACATGATGCGATATCAGCCGCTTCTCCGGCGGCTCACGCGATTATGACATGTGTAATGGGTCGGAGACAGTAGTTTTCTGCACGCCCTGGCGAGAAATTTCGTTGCGACAACGAGGGCAACGAAGAAAGGGGCCTTTCGGCCCCTTCTCCAATCATCCGTTCCGAAATGGGCCGTCAGTCCCCCACGGCGCGCAGCCGCGGCTGGCGAGCGTCGATCAGTTCCTCGTACACGTCCACGTAGTCCTCGGCCATGCGCCGCGCCGTCCAGCGGCGCTCGAACTGGCGGCGGATCGCGGCGCGATCCAGCGTGTGGAGCTGGCCGCATGCCGCGATCGCCTCGGCCTCGTTCTCGATGACGAAGCCGGTCAGCCCGTCATCCATCACCTCGGGCACCGAGCCACGGCGGCGGGCGATGACCGGGCAGCCGCAGGCCATCGCCTCAATCATCACGAGGCCGAACGGCTCCGGCCAGTCGATCGGGAACAGCAGCGCCTTGGCGCCTGAGAGAAAGGCCGGCTTCTGCGCGTCGTTGATCTCGCCGATGAACTCGACATTGGCGCCGGCCGCCTCCAGCAATGGCGCGACCGATGCCTCGTAATACTTCTTGTCGGCGACATCGACCTTGGCCGCGACCTTCAGCGTGACGCCGCAGGCGGTGGCGATGCGGATGGCGCTCTCGATCCCCTTCTCGGGCGAGATGCGGCCGAGGAAGGCGAAGTAGTCGTGCGCGGCGCCGGGATCCGTCGAACCGGGCAGCGGGCGCAGCTTCTGCTCGGGCATGCCGTGCAGCACGGTGCGGACCCAATTCAGATCGGGCAGCGGCGTGCGCTGGTTGTCGCTGATCGAAATCATCGGCACTTCCGGGAACAGCCGATAGATGTCGCCAAACTCCGGCAAGTCAAGACGGCCGTGGATCGTGGTCAGGAACGGCGTCGATTGCCGCGTCATCACCGAATTCGGGAAGTAGTCGATGTGGAAATGCAGCACGTCGAACTCATGCGCGCGGCGGCGCACCAGCTCGACCTGACGGTTGACGCAGGATACCCAGTCCTTGATCTCCGGATCGAGCCGCAGCGCCTGCGGCCGGATGGCGTCCAGCTTGGCCTCGGTCACGCTGTCGCCACTCGCGAACAGCGTCACGTCATGTCCCATCGCCACCAGCTCTTCGGTCAAGGCCGAGACCACACGTTCGGTTCCGCCGTACAGCTTCGGCGGCACCGCCTCGAACAGCGGAGCGATCTGAGCGATGCGCATGGATGACCTCATGATACGGACAAGTAACGGTCGCCGACCCGGCGCCGCAGAGGGGCCAAGGCCGGCCGAGCCGGATGTATGGCCCCAATGATGGCGAAAGATAGGCGGTGCAATGACGTCTTCAGGGAAGCTTCGTTCCCCTCTTTTTTTCGTGAGATGGCACTCCCGCCAAAATCCGGCCGCATTGCGCGCGTAGAGGCTGCATCGCTCTCGAAAGTACAGGGGTGCCTGCTGATGCCCGCCCGATCCGCCACCATCTCCCGCATTCGCCGTTCCGCCGACAAGCCGCAGGCGGGGGTGCTTGCCTATCGCACGCGGCCGATCGGCTTCCTGTTGCACTATGTCCGGCAGCATCCCGTGCAGCACCTGATCGTGCTCGCCTCGATCACCGGCGCGGTGCTGGCTTCGGTCTCGACCCAGTACGGCATCAAGCGGCTGATCGACGCCGTCTCGCACGGGCCGGGCGCGCCCGGTGCCGCGGTATGGGCGGCGTTCGCGCTGCTTTGCGCCATGATCGCCGCCGACAATCTGACCTGGCGCATCGGCGGCTGGATGGCCGCGCGCGCCTTCGTGGCCGTGACCGGCGACGTGCGGCGCGACCTGTTCGCGCATCTGACCGGCCATGCACCCAGCTACTTCGCCGACCGGCTGCCCGGCACGCTGGCCGGGCGGGTGAGTGCCACCTCCAACGCGAGCTTCCAGGTGGAAACCACCACCACCTGGAACGTGCTGCCGCCCTGTCTCGCCGTGACCATCGCCATCGCCATGATCACGACCGTCAACCCGCTGATGGCGGCGTTCCTGGTCAGCGTGAGCGCGGTGATGGCGCTGGTCATCTACAAGCTGGCGCAGCGCGGCACGCCGCTGCATCGCGAGTACGCGCAGCACGCCGCAGCCGTAGATGGCGAATTGATGGATGTCATCAGCAATATCGGCGTGGTCCGCGCGTTCGGCGCGACCTTCCGCGAGCATTCTCGCGTGGGCGAGAGCATCGGCGTCGAGATGGGCGCCCGCCGCCGCAGCCTGTATTACATGGAGAAGCTGCGGCTGACGCATGCGGTGCTGTCAGCGTTGCTGTGCGCCGGCCTGCTGGCCTGGGGTGTGACCATGTGGCAGCACGGCCATGCCTCGCCCGGCGATCTGGTGCTGATCTGCTCGCTGGGCTTCCTGATCCTGAACAGCACGCGGGATCTGGCCGTAGCACTGGTCGATCTGACGCAGCACGTGGCGCGGCTGGAAGAGGCGATCGGCGCGCTGCTGGTGCCGCACCAGATGACCGACCGCGAGGGCGCGCGGCCGCTGATGCCAGGCCCGGGCGAGGTCGCGTTCCAGAACGTCAGCTTCGCCTATCCGGGCCGCCAGTCCGTGCTGAACGGGCTCGATCTGGTGATCCGTCCGGGGCAGCGCGTCGGACTGGTGGGCGCCTCGGGTGCCGGCAAGTCGACGGTGCTGGCGCTGCTGCAACGGTTCTACGACGTGACGGACGGCCGCGTGGTGATCGACGAGCAGGACATCCGTAGCATCACCCAGGAGAGCCTGCGCGAGATGGTGGCCGTGGTGCCGCAGGACATCTCGATGTTCCACCGCTCGGTGCTGGAGAATATCCGCTACGCCAAGCCCGAGGCGAGCGAGCGCGAGGTGCGTCAGGCCGCCAGCATGGCGCGCTGTGACTTCATCGAGGCGCTGCCCGAGGGCTATGATACGGTGGTGGGCGACCGCGGCACCAAGCTGTCGGGCGGCCAGCGCCAGCGCCTCGCCATCGCCCGCGCGCTGCTGAAAGACGCGCCGATCCTGCTGCTGGACGAGGCGACTTCGGCACTCGATACCGAGAGCGAGGCGGCGATCCAGCAGGCGCTGGACACGCTGATGGAGGGGCGGACGGTCATCGCCATCGCCCACCGCCTGTCCACCTTGCGCAATTTCGACCGCATCGTGGTGATGGCGAACGGCCAGGTCATCGACGACGGCACGCCGATGGAGCTGGCGCACCGGCCGGGCCCGTACCGCGACCTGCTGCGCAAGCAGCAGGCGGGGAGCGAGACCGGCGGCGAGGAACTGAAGCTGGCGGCGTAGCGCCTCACCCCACCAGGCCCGAAGGGCCGGGTGGGGCTGCGGCCGATCGACTCTCCACCGTCGCGGGCATCTCCTCGCGCAGTAAACTCGCCAGCATCTCGAATTCCGCCGCGCGCGGATTGGTGCGGCGCCAGGCCAGCGCGATGGTCCGGCCCGCCTCCGGCTCGGGCAGCGCCCGCACCCGCACCAGTTCGGCGAAGCCCTGGCGCCCGTCGAGACTGAGTGCCGGCAGCAGTGAATAGCCCTCGCCCGCCGCGATCATATGCCACAGCGTCTCGATGCTCGTGGCATGGCGCACCTGCGGCGCGGCCCCCTCGCACAGCGACAGCGCCTGATCGCGCAGACAGTGCCCTTCCTCCAGCAGGATCAGGTCGTCGGCCACCAGATCGGGCAGCCGCAGGCGCGGCAGGCCGGCCAGGCGATGCCCCACCGGGCAGACCAGCCGGAACGGCTCGAAGAACAGCGTGGTCCGGGCCAGCCCGTCGGCCGGCACCGGCTCGGCCAGCAGCACCGCGTCGATTGCGCCCGCGCGCAGATCGGCGATCAGCCCATCCGTCTGACCCTCGATCAGGCGCAGCGCCAGGCGCGGATGGGCGACGCGCGCCTGGCGCAGCAGGAAGGGCAGGTAGTAGGGGCCGAGCGTCTGGATCGCCCCCAGATGCAGCGCGCCGCACAGCGGCTCCGTGGCGTCACGGGCGACATCGAGCAGGCCGTGCGCCTCGGACAGCACCCGCTCGGCCTGGCGCAGCAGGGTCGCCCCGCGCGCCGTCACCTGCACGCCGCGCCCGCCGCGCTCGAACAGGGTGACGCCGAGCAGCGCCTCCAACTTGCGGATCTGCTCGCTCAGCGCCGGCTGGCTCACCGCGCAGCGCCGCGCGGCCCGGCCGAAATGCCGGGTCTCGGCCACTGCCACCGCGTATTCGAGGTCACGCAGCGACAGGCCGGCAAAACTCGTGGGCACGAGACAGGTCTCCCGAATACGGGCATAGGCGATCCCGAACGGGACGGTAGGGACAATCGATTGTCCCTTTCAACCCTGCCGACCCTATGCTGCCCCCACCCAAGGCGGGAGGAGCAACCATGTCGAACCAAGAGCGTCCCACGCTCACGACCACGGCCGGCGCGCCGGTTCCCGACAACCAGAACAGCATCACCGCCGGTCCGCGCGGCCCCGTGCTGTTGCAGGACTATCAGTTGATCGAGAAGCTGGCGCACCAGAACCGCGAGCGCATCCCCGAGCGCGTGGTCCACGCCAAGGGGTCGGGCGCCTATGGCACCTTCACCGTCACCGGCGACATCACGAAATACACCAAAGCCAAGGTGTTCCGGCCGGGCAGCAAGACCGAATGCCTGTTCCGCTTCTCCACCGTGGCCGGCGAGCGCGGGGCGGCGGATGCCGAGCGCGACGTGCGCGGCTTTGCGATGAAATACTATACCGAGGACGGCAACTGGGATCTGGTGGGCAACAACACGCCGGTCTTCTTCCTGCGCGATCCGGTGAAGTTCCCGGACTTCATCCGCACGCAGAAGCGCCATCCGAAGACCAACATGCGCTCGGCGACGGCGATGTGGGATTTCTGGTCGCTGTCGCCGGAGAGCCTGCACCAGGTGACGATCCTGTTCAGCGATCGCGGCCTGCCGCAGGGCTACCGCTACATGAACGGCTACGGCAGCCACACCTACAGCCTGTGGAACGATGCCGGCGAACGCTACTGGGTGAAGTTCCACCTCAAGACCCTGCAGGGCCACCGGCACTGGACCAACGAAGAAGGCAACGCGGTCATCGCCACCGACCGCGAGAGCGCGCAGCGCGACCTGTTCGAGGCGATCGAGCGCGGCGAGTGTCCGAAATGGCGCTTCTGCGTGCAGATCATGCCGGAGATGGACGCGGAGAAGACCCCGTACCACCCGTTCGACGTCACCAAGGTCTGGCCGCACAAGGACTATCCGCTGATCGAGGTCGGCACGGTCGAGCTGAACCGCAATCCCGAGCACTATTTCGCCGAGATCGAGCAGTCCGGCTTCTCGCCGTCCAATATCGTGCCCGGCATCGGCTTCTCGCCGGACAAGATGTTGCAAGGGCGGATCTTCGCCTATGCCGACGCGCACCGCTACCGCGTCGGCACGCATTACGAGGCGCTGCCGGTGAACCGGCCGAAAAACCAGGTCCACAGCTACCACGCCGACGGTCCCATGCGCTTCGACGCGCCGCGCGGCACCGATGCGTATTACGAGCCCAACTCGTTCAACGGGCCGGTGCAGGACAAGTCCGCACAGGAGCCGCCGCTGCGCATCAGCGGCGACGCTACCCGCTACGATCACCGGAAGGGCAACGACGACTACACCCAGCCCGGCAATCTGTTCCGGCTGCTGGGCGAGGCGCAGCAGAAGCGCCTGTTCGCCAATATCGCGGCGGCGATGCAGGGCGTGCCGCGGGAGATCATCGACCGCCAGCTCGAGCATTTCCGCAGGGCGGATCCGGCCTATGCGGCAGGAGTGGCGGAGGCGCTGAAGCGGGTTTCGGTGCCGGCGCAATCCGATCCGGTAGCGGCGTCGGCCGGGGTGCGGCCGCCGCAGTCACAGGCGGCGGACTGAGGATGCGCAGGCGGACGCGGGCATATCCGTCCCTGCCCGCCAAACCCCTCCCCGGAAACGGGGAGGGTGGCGCGGAGCGCCGGGTGGGGCGCGCCGGCCGGCGCTACGCCAGCAATCCCCTGCCCGCCAGGTTGCGCATCAGCGCCGCCGCGCCAAAACTCCAGCGCTCGCACTCGTTGCTCGGCGCATCCGGTTGACCAGCCGCCCCAGCTTTGGCGTTGCCACTGTGACAATGTCGCCCCGCTTATGCGTAAAACCCTGGCCCGGCGCGTCGCGGTCTTCGATCGGCGCGAACATGGTGCCCAGGAACAGCGCGGCACCATCCGGATAGCCGTGGTTCGGCCCCAGCATCTGTGCGGCCAGATCGGTCGGATCGCGGCTGATCTGGCTCATGCTGCTGCTCCCCTCCAGGCGGAACCCGTCCTCGCCCACGACCTCCAGCGTCACTGTCATCGCCCGCACGTCGTCGAGATCGAAACCGGCATCGAACAGGCGCAGGAACGGCCCCACGGCGCAGGAGGCGTTGTTGTCCTTCGCCTTGGGCAGCAGCAGGGCGGAGCGGCCCTCGATGTCGCGCAGATTCACGTCGTTGCCGAGTGTCACGCCCACGATGCGCCCGTCGGAGGCCACGACCAGCACCACTTCCGGTTCCGGATTGTTCCATTCGCTGCTGGGATGCAGCCCGGCATCCATGCCGGTGCCGACGGCGCTCATCGGCTGCGCCTTGGTGAAGATCTCGGCGTCCGGGCCGATGCCAACCTCCAGATACTGGCTCCAGGCCCCCTGCTCGACCAGCACCTGCTTCAACCGTGCCGCCTCGGGCGAGCCGGGAACCAGGGTCGCGAGATCGCCTCCCACGAGGGATTGCACGCTCTCACGGATCGCCGAGGCGGCACTCAGATCGCCGCCCGCCCGCTCCTCGATCACCCGTTCAAGCATGGAGATGGGGAAGGTGACGCCGGCCGCCTTGATGGCTTGCAGGTCGATTGGCGCAAGCAACCAGGGCCGACCCGCATCTCGGGTTTCGGGAGGGGTGTTGGCGAGCATCGCGGCGATCGGTCCCAGCGGCTCGCCCTGTGCCGCGCGCAGCGCCACGGCCGGGTCCGGCGCCTCGCACAGGTCGCGGATGGTGGGAAAGCTGCGCGTCACATCGACCGCCATGCCGTCGCGTACCGCGATCACCGAAGGGCCGCCCAGTTCCGGGCGCCAGACCCGGCCGGCCAGGCAGGCAGCCGCCGCGTCATCGGGAAGTGCCGAGGCGAGACGGCCTGTCATGTCGGGCATGGTCGATCCTTTTCGTGCGTTCCCGGAAGCTATGGCGAAGCGCGCGAATGGCGCAATGTGGGCCGCTCCATGCCCGACGTGACCCACATTCTGGAATCTGCGCTGTACGTGGCCGATCTGGACCGCGCGCAGGGCTTTTATCAGCGCCTGTTCGGCTGGCCCGCCTTCATCCGCGACCATCGCATGGCCGCCCTCGGCGTGCCGGGGCGCTGTGTGCTGCTGCTGTTCCTGCGCGGCGCCTCGACCGAGCCGAGCCACACGCCGTTCGGCACCATCCCGCCGCATGACGGGCGCGGGGTGCAGCACATGGCCTTCGCCATCACCGATGCGGCGCTGCCCGAGTGGGAGACCGCACTGGCCCGCGAAGGCATCGCGGTCGAGAGCCGGATCAGTTGGGGCAGCGGTTCGACCGCGCTGTATTTCCGCGATCCGGACGGGCATTCGATCGAACTGGCGACGCCGAAGCTGTGGCCGAATTACGGGATGGAGTAGCGCTCACGCTTCAGCCTGCGGGCGTATCAAAACGGCATCGACACATAGGCGGCCAGCACCACGAACCCCGCGATCGCGAAAGTCGCATGGACCGCGACCACCAGCGTCGCGGGCGGCCGACGTCGCAACTGTGCCGCGATGATCGCGAGTGCCGCCAGCAGCGCCAGCGCCAGCATGACCGCGGCAATGAGCCCGAATGACCCGGCGCCCATCTGCACCCCGCGCGGTGGCCCGCGCAGCCCCAGCAGCAGGACGGCGAAGCCCGCCACACCAAGCAGCCCGTGACCGATCGCCGGCCAGAGCCTGCGGCCGACCGGAACCAGGGACAGCCGGACCGCCAGCCCCAAACCGGCCAGCAGCGCCACCCCGAGCAGGCACGTCGCGGCAAGCAGCATCCGACCCTCATGCGGCGGCGCGGCTTGTCCCGTCAACCGGCGGCGCGAGGTGGTGCGCTGAGACTACAGCGGCGACGGGCATTCCGCGATGCAGGCCTGGCTCGCACCCGTGCTGCCTGATTGCCTCCCGACCGAGAGAGCAACGGGGATGGTGCCCCCGCGCCCCTACCCCACCACCACCTCGATCGGGTGCGGCGATTCCTGGATGACGAGCGGCGCCTGTCCGGCCGGATCGCCATCGGCCTGGGCCGGAACGTGCTCGCTCGTGATCGTCACCTCGCGGGCCCGCAGCAGCCGCAGCCCCGGCATCCGCGGCAGCAGATCGAACGGCAGGGCCGCGCCGTACAGCATCGCCGACCACGGCCCGGACCGGTCGAACAGCGCCACCGTGAAGCCGCGCTGCGCGGGCGAGGCGCCAGGAGCCAGGCTGTACGTCCCGCCATAGAGATGCCCTTTGGTCACGATCACGCTGCCCACCTCCATCGCCGTCCCGTCCACCAGCAGGCGGATCCGCGCGAAGCGATAGCGGCCCAGCTCGCGCAAGCCCTGGAGCAGGTAGGCGGTGCCGCCCAGCGCGTGCTTCAGCGCTCGCGGAATCCGATGCACCACCTGCGCATCGAAGCCGGCGCCCAGCATCTGAACGAACAGCCGCTCCTCCTCTGGCGCCGAAGGGCCAAGACAGCGCATCACCCCGGGCCACAGGCGTTGCGTCCGACCGAAGGCCAGGGCCGCCGCCAGGGCCTTTGGCGCAAAGGGCAGCGCAAGCTCGTGCGCCAGTACGTTGGCGGTGCCCAGCGGGATCACTCCAAGGGCGCAAGCCGAGCCGATCAGGCCGCGCGCGACCTCGGCGATCGTGCCGTCGCCGCCGGCGGCCACCACCAGGCGCCGGCCGGACATGGCCGCCTCACGCGCCAGTTCGGTGGCGTGCCCGGCACAACGCGTCTCGGCCAGCTCGACCCGCACGCCGTTCGTGGCCATGATGTCGAGCACGCGCCAGAGCCGTTCGGCACGGCGGCGTCCGGCGGCGGGGTTGAACACGACAAGCATCGGGACCTGCTCGATCCGCCCGTTGTTGATCGGCTATCATGCGCTGTTTTCATGTCCCCGTCGGATGACACTTGCGCGTCGCCGCAGCGATGTTCTTCAATGGAGTGGTGTTGCAAGGTGTCGCGCAAACTTAACGTGCGCGACGCGGCCCGGGTCGTATGTGCTGCGCCGCAAACCCCTGGCCTCGATCCCGGTGCTCGGGTGCGGGTCGGAATCACAGGTCACTCGCGCAACGGAATGTCGGTCGCATGAACGCCCTGACCCATCCGCCTCAGGCCGAACACAGCTACCGGACCGTGTTCATCTCCGACACGCATCTGGGCACGCGCGGCTGCCGCATCGACTTCCTGGCCGATTTCCTGCGGCGCGTCCGCTGCGAGAAGCTGTTCCTGGTGGGCGACATCATCGATGGCTGGCGGCTGCGCAAGTCCTGGTACTGGGACGAGGCGCACGACGAGGTGTTGCGGCTCATCCTGCGCCATGCCCGCACCGGGACCGAGGTCATCTATATCCCCGGCAATCACGACGAGATGTTCCGCGGCTGGCTGCCGCTGGGACTCGAGATCGCCGGCGTGCGCCTGATGCGCGATGCCGAGCACCGAACCGCCGATGGCCGCAAGCTGCTGGTCATCCACGGCGACGAGTTCGACAGCGTGGTGCGCTATGCCCGTTTCCTGGCCCTGCTGGGCGATTGGGCCTACACGGCAGCGCTCGTGATCAACACCTGGTTCAATGCCGGCCGCCGGCATCTTGGCTATCCCTATTGGTCATTGTCCGCCTGGCTGAAACGCCGGGTGAAGGAGGCGGTCAAGGCGATCGACCGTTTCGAGACCGCACTCGCCGGAGAGGCGCGGCGCCGTGGTCTGGACGGCGTGGTGTGCGGCCATATCCATCATGCCGAAATGCGCGAGGTGGGCGGCGTGCTGTACCTGAACGACGGCGACTGGGTGGAAAGCTGCACCGCCCTCGTCGAGCACGACGATGGCAGATTGGAGCTGCTGGACTGGGCGGCGGTGAACCGGCTGTCGTTCCATGCGCCACGCGCTGCTACCGGACACGCAGCCGGAGTGATCGAGACCGCGGGCTGAGCGCGTGCCGCGGGACGTCGCCATCGGGACCGCCGCAGCGATAGCGGAGATGTCGGATCGACGGGCGCGCCTGCTGGCGGTCGGGCCGTCGCGGGCGCGCATTCTCATCATCTCCGACGCATGGCGGCCGCAGGTGAACGGGGTGGTGCGCACCTTGCAGACAGTGGCCGACGATCTTTCGGATCTCGGCCACTGCGTGGACGTGATCGGGCCGGACCGCTTCCGCACCCTGCCGTTGCCGACCTACCCCGATATCCGCCTGTCCCTGCTGCCTCGGCGCAGGCTGGGCGGCATGATCGAGGCGTTCGCGCCGGATGCGCTGCACATCGCCACCGAAGGTCCGCTGGGCATCGCCGCGCGCGGCTGGGCGGTGCGGCGCGGCTGCGCTTTCACCACTGCGTTCCACACACGCTTCCCCGAATACGTGCAGGCCCGCACCGGACTGCCGCCGGGACTGCTCTATGCCTGGCTGCGCCACTTTCACGGTGCTGGACAAGGCATCATGGTCGCCACCCCGAGCCTGCGCCACGAGCTGGAGTCGCGCGGTTTCCGCAACATCCGGCCGTGGTCGCGGGGCGTCGATCTGCAAGCGTTCGACCCGGTGCTGCGCGATCGCCGACCCGATCCGTTCGGCAATCTGCCGCGTCCCGTCTTCCTCTATGTCGGCCGGGTCGCAGTCGAGAAGAACATCGCCGCCTTCCTTTCGCTTGACCTGCCCGGCTCGCGCGTGGTGATCGGCGATGGGCCGCAGCTCGAGGCGTTGCGGCGAAATTTTCCGAACGCGCATTTTCCGGGCGAGCGGCACGGCGAGGCCCTGGCGCGCGCCTATGCGGCGGCCGATGTGTTCGTGTTCCCTTCGCTCACCGATACGTTCGGCCTGGTGGTGCTGGAGGCACTGGCCTGCGGCACGCCGGTCGCGGCGTTCCCCGTGACCGGCCCGCGCGACGTGCTGGCGGATGCCGCGGGCCGGATCGGCGCGTTGCACACCGACCTGCGCGCGGCAGCACTCGCGGCCCTCCTCGCCGACCGCGCCGCCTGTCGCGCCCATGCCGAACGGTTCAGCTGGCGGGCCTGTGCGGAGACCTTTCTGTCGCATCTGGTGCCGCTGGGCGGCCACTGAGCGAGGCTCCCGCGCGCGTGGCATGGGGCATTTGCCGCCGGCCAAGGCCCATGCTACCGCGCCTGCATGTTGAAACGGCTGCTGCGACGTCCGGCCGCGCAGGCGCTGCTGGCCGTGCTGCTCGGCCGCTACCTGCGCCTGGCGCTGGCGACCACGCGCTGGACCCTGGACGGGGCGGAGCACCTGGCACCGTATCTCGCGGGCGCGCCTGCGATCATCGCGTTCTGGCACGAGCGGCTGCCGCTGATGCCCGCCGGATGGGCGCTGGTGCGCCGCCGTTCGCACCTGCCCCTGCCACCCGCGCGCGTGCTGGTCAGTCGGCACGCCGACGGGCGGTTCATCGGCGCGCTGCTGCAAGGCTTCGGAATGGAGATCGTGCATGGATCGAGCAGCCGGGGCGGTGCCGCCGGCATGCGCAAACTGCTGGACGCGCTCGCCAGCGGCGCGTTCGTCGGCATCACGCCGGACGGGCCGCGCGGGCCGCGCCGCGTGGCCGCCCCGGGTGTCGCCAGCCTGGCGGCGCTGTCGGGGGTAGCGGTGCTGCCGTGCAGCGCGCAAACCAGCCGATGCCGTGTTCTGCGGAGCTGGGACCGCATGGTGCTGCCGCTGCCCTGGGGCCGCGGCGTGATCGTCTGCCTGCCACCGATCCAGGTCGCGCGCGACGCTGATGAGGCGGCACTGCCCGGTATCGAAGCGGCGCTGTCCGCGGCCGCCGATCGCGCCGACCGGCTGCTCCATCACGTGATCGCCCGACTCTACGCGGGACTGGCGACGCTCGCGGCCCCGGCGCTGCGAGCGATGCTGCGCCGCCGCCTGCGGCGCGGGAAGGAAATCGCGACGCGCCTGCGCGAACGCTGGGGCGAGGACGCAACGCCGCGCCCGGATGGAAGGCTGCTCTGGCTGCACGCCGCCAGCGTGGGCGAGGCGGTCTCGGTGCTGCCGGTGCTGCCCGTCCTGGCGCGTCAGGCGCCGGATCTGTTCGTGCTGCTGACCACGGGCACGGTGACCTCGGCCGCCCTGCTGGCCCGCCGCCTGCCGGAACTGGGGCTGGATCAATGTGTGCTGCACCGGTTCGTGCCGCTCGATGTGCCGGAATGGGGCGAACGCTTCCTGGCACATTGGCGCCCGGACGCGGCCGGCTTCGTCGAGCAGGAGATCTGGCCCAACCTGCTGGCCGGCTGCGCCCGCCGCGGCGTGCCGGTGATGCTGCTGAACGCAAGGCTGTCGGCGCGCAGCGCCGCGCGCTGGCGGCTGCTCGGCGGCTTCACCCGCCGGCTGTTCGCCGGATTCGCGCGCATCCAGGCGCAGAGCCCGGCGGATGCCGAACGCTTCACGGCATTGGGCGCGCGCCATGTCTCCGCACCGGGAAACCTGAAATTCGCAGCCGCCGCCCTGCCCGCCGCCCCGGCCGAGGTCGAGCGGCTGCGCGAGGCGCTGCGTGGCCGGCCGGTCTGGCTCGCCGCCAGCACCCACCCGGGCGAGGAAGTCGTGGCGCTGGAGGCGCATTGCCGGCTGGTCGAGGCGCATCCCGGGCTGCTGACGATCATCGCCCCGCGCCATCCTGATCGAGGTGCGGAGATCGCGCGGCTGGCAGGACCGCTCATCGTTGCGCGCCGTTCGGCGGGCGAGGAGCCGCCGGCGCGGGCGGGCATCTGGCTGGCCGATACGCTGGGGGAGCTGGGATTGCTCTACCGGATCGCCGGTCTTGCCTTCATCGGCGGCAGCCTGGTGGCACATGGCGGCCAGAACCCGCTGGAGGCGGCGCGGCTGGGCTGTGCTGTCGCCACCGGCCCGCACACCGGCAATTTCGCCGAGATCGTGACGGCGCTGCGCGACGCCGGGGCGCTGGCGGAAATCGCCGACGCGGCGGCCCTGACCGTCTGGCTCGACCGGATGCTGGGCGACCCGGCGGCAAGGGCCGCGATGGGCGATTCCGGCATTGCCGCCTCGCGCCGTCATGCCGAATTGCCTCGTCAGACGGCGGCCGCCCTGCTCGCTCTGCTCGGCCCACGGCAGGGCTGATGCGTGCTCCCGAATTTTGGCAGAGCGGTGGGGTGCTGCCGTTGCTGCTGACGCCTGTGTCCTGGGTGTACGCGGCGGCCACAGCATCGCGCGTGCGGCGGGTTGGGTGGCGGGCGCCGGTGCCGGTGATCTGCTGCGGCGGCGTGACCGCCGGCGGGGCCGGCAAGACGCCGGTGGCGCTCGATTTGGGTGCGCGGCTGCTGAAGCGCGGCCGGCGGGTGGCCTTTCTCACGCGCGGTTACGGCGGCGCGGCGGGGGAGATGGTGCGGGTCGATCCGGCGGCGCATGACGCAGCCAGGGTCGGCGACGAGGCGCTGCTGCTGGCCGAGTTGGCCCCTACCTTCGTTTCCGCCGATCGCGCGGCCGCGGCGCGCGCCGCCGTGGCTTCCGGGGCCGACGTGCTGGTCATGGATGACGGGCTGCAAAATCCGGGATTGCAGAAGGATCTGGCGCTGCTGGTGATCGACGGCGGCGCAGGGTTCGGCAACGGACGGGTGATCCCGGCCGGACCGCTGCGCGAGCCCGCCGCCGCCGCCGCCGCCCGCTGCCGGACGGCCGTGCTGGTCGGCGGCGGCGCGCGACTGGCCGACCGGGCTGCCGCCAGGCTTCCCCATGCTGCGCGCTCGCCTGGAACCCGAGCCTGATGCCGTCGCTGCGCGGCGTCCGCGTGCTCGCTTTCGCCGGCATCGCCCGACCGGACAAGTTCTTCGCCACGCTACGCGAGGCGGGTGCGGAGATCGTCGCCGCGCGCGGCTTCGCGGACCACCATCCGTTCACCGCGCGCCAGCTCGACCGCCTGCTGGCCGAGGCCGAGGCCGTGCGGGCGATCCCGATCACCACGGCCAAGGATGCCGTGCGCCTGCCGCTGCCGCTTCGCCCGCGCGTACAGGTGCTGCGGGTGCGACTCGCCTGGGAGGCGCCGGAGCAAATGGAGCGGCTGCTGGACGAGCTGGGATGACCGGCCGCGAGTTCGCCTGGCGCGCCGAGGCGGCGCTGGCGACGGCGGCTATGGCATTGCTGCGGACGCTGGGACCAATCACCGCCTCCAATCTCGGCGGGCGCGTGGCGCGCTGGATCGGGCCGAAGCTGCCGGTCTCACGCGTTGCCCATGCCAATCTGCGGCGTGCCCTGCCGGAGCTGGACGAGGCGGCGCGGCGGCGCGTGGTGCGCGGGGTGTGGGAGAATCTGGGCCGAACCGTGGCCGAGCTGCCGCATGTGGGCGGACTGCGGCCCACCGAGAGCGGGCCGGGCTGGACGCTCGAGGGGGAGGAGATCGTGCGCGCCGTGGCCGCGCGCGGCGGCCCGGCGCTGTTCGTCTCGGCGCATATCGGCAATTGGGAGGTGCTGCCGCGCGTGGCGGCACAGGCGGGTGTCGCGTTCGCGAGCTTCTATCGCGCGGCGGCAAACCCGTATGTCGATGCCCTGCTCCTGCGGTTGCGGCGCGAGGCGACGGGCGAGGATTCCCCCAGCTTCAACAAAGGGGCTGCCGGTGCCCGCGCCGCGGTCGCGCATCTGCGTGCGAACGGGATATTGGCGATGCTGGGCGATCAGAAGCTGAACGACGGCATCGAGGCGCGGCTGTTCGGCCTTCCGGCGATGACCGCCCCGGCGATGGCCGCCTTCGCCCTGCGCTTCCGCTGTCCGCTGATCCCGGCGCATACCGAGCGCCTCGGACCCGCGCGCTTCCGCATCGTGTGCGAACCGCCGCTTGCACTGCCCGCCACCGGCGATCGCGGCGCCGACATCGCGGCACTCACCCAGGCCGTGAACGACCGGCTGGAAGCCTGGATCCGCGCCCGGCCGGAGCAATGGCTGTGGCTGCACCGGCGCTGGCCGCCGGCTGACTGACCGGCGTGGCATTGTTTTCGGCATCAATCGATGCCATCTTTGATGCGCCGGGACGAAGAAGGGTTTCGTGATGCGCACGACCATTGCTCTCGATGACGACCTGCTGGCTGAAGCGAAGGACATCAGCGGGATCGAGGAGCGTTCAGCCTTGATTCGAGCCGCGCTGGAGGCGCTGATCGAGCGTGAATCAGCCCGCCGTCTGGCGCGGCTCGGGGGCACCGAGCCTGACGCGGTGCACATCCCGCGCCGGCGGCCCGGCACGGCGTGATCCTGGTCGATACATCGATCTGGATCGATCACCTGCGCGTTGCCGATGCGATCCTAGACGGCCTGCTGAAGGAAGGGCGAGTGCTTGCGCACCCGTTCGTCATCGGCGAAATCGCTCTCGGCAATCTCCGCCAGCGTGATCTGGTGCTTCGCTCGATGCTCGGCCTGCCTCGGGCAGAAATCGTGAGGGAGCAGGAGATGAGGGGGTTCATCGAACGCGAAGGGCTGGCGGGGCTTGGGATCGGCTATGTGGACGCGCATCTTCTCGCAGCGGTCCGGCTGACGCGGGATGCCTCGCTCTGGACGCGCGACAAGCGCCTCGCGTCGGTCGCCGAACGGCTGTCAGTGGCCGCCCACATCCGGCACTGATGCGGACGCCCGGGCTGGCAGTCGGGCCTCCAATTGCCGAAATGGGCGCGGAGCACGACTTGCGGCGAAATGTGCAGACGCGGACCCGCCGGAGAGTCACACTGCGGCCGGATTGAAAAAAGGGGGAGCCTTCACGGCATGACGCTCGACCCGGTTTTTCTCTCGCGCCTGCAATGGGCGTGGGTGATCGCCTGGCACATCCTGCTGCCGGCCTTCACCGTCGGGCTCGCCTCCTTCATCGCCGTTCTCGAAGGCCTGCACTTCTTCACCGGCCGCGAGGTCTGGTTCCGCATCTCCGGTTTCTGGACCAAGATCTTCGCCGTCTCGTTCGGCATGGGCGTGGTCTCGGGGATCATCATGCCGTTCCAGTTCGGCACCAACTGGGCACGTTTCTCCGATGCCTCGGCCAACGTGCTCTCGCCGATGCTGGCCTACGAGGACCTGATGGCGTTCTTTCTGGAGGCCTCGTTCCTGGGCGTGCTGCTGTTCGGCCGCAGCCTGGTGCCGCGCTGGGTGCATTTCTTCGCCGCCCTGATGGTGGCGGGCGGCACGCTGATGTCGTCGTTCTGGATTCTGTCCGTCAACAGTTGGATGCAGACGCCGGCCGGCTACAAGATCATCGACGGACGGTTCTTCCCGACGAGCTGGCTGGCCATCGTCTTCAATCCGTCCTTCCCGTACCGTCTGACCCACAACGTCACCGCTTTCTACATCACCACCGGCTTCGTGGTGCTGGGTGTCGGCGCCTATCTGTTCCGCAGCAGGAAGTCGCCCGAGGAAGGGCGGCTCATGGTGCGCATGGCGCTGAACCTGCTGATCGTGCTCGTGCCATTGCAGATCTGGCTGGGCGACATGCACGGCCAGAACACGCGCGAGTACCAGCCGACCAAGCTCGCCGCGATCGAGGGCCTGTATGACAGCGAGGCGCCGGACCCGCTGATCCTGTTCGGCATCCCGGACGACCGCAACGCACGGATGCGCTATTCGATCGAGATCCCGCATCTGGGCAGCCTGATCCTGACGCATTCCTGGAGCGGCGGCGTGCGCGGACTGAAGGAATGGCCGCCGGCGGACCGCCCGCCGGTCTGGCCCCCCTTCTTCGGCTTCCGCATCATGGTGGGCATCGGCCTCATCATGCTGGCCATCGCCATTGCGGGCTGGGTGCTGCGCCTGCGCCGCACCCTCTTTGACCGCGCATGGTACCTGCGCCTGTGCCAGTGGGCGGCACCGCTGGGCTTCATCGCCGTGCTGGCCGGCTGGACCACGACCGAGGTGGGCCGCCAGCCCTGGACCATCTACGGCCTGATGCGCACCGCCAATTCGGTATCACCGTCGCTGTCCGGCGGTGACGTGCTGGGCTCGCTGATCCTCTATATGGCGGTGTATCTCATCATGTTCCCGACCGGCATCATTTTCATGGCGGGCATGGTGCGCGGCGGAGTGCAGGGCGAGGCGCAGCGGCGCGAACCGGTCGAGGGCTTCCAGCCGCAGCATTCGCTCGACACACCGGCGGAGTGAAGGCGATGGCCGAAACCGTGCTCGACCTCATTCCGATCTGGACGCTGATCCTGGGCCTGGGCGTGTTCCTCTACGTGCTGCTCGACGGCTTCGATCTCGGCGTCGGCATGCTGTACGGCTTCGCACCGGAACACGAGAAGGATCTGGTGATGAACTCGGTGGCGCCGGTCTGGGATGGCAACGAGACCTGGCTGATCCTGGGCGGCGTGGGGCTGCTCGCGGTGTTTCCGCTGGCCTTCGCCATCATCATCCCGGCGGTGTATTTCCCGATCCTGGCGATGCTGCTGGGCCTGGTGTTTCGCGGCGTCGCCTTCGAGTTCCGCTTCAAGCAGCCGCGCATTCGCAGGTTCTGGGCGGGCGGGTTCTGCGTCGGCTCCGCCATCGCGACCTTCGCGCAGGGTGCCGTGCTCGGCGCCTTCATCCAGGGGTTCAAGGTGGACGGCCGCAATTTCGCCGGCGGCTCGTTCGACTGGCTGACGCCGTTTTCCGTGCTGACCGGGATCGCGCTGATGTTCGGCTACGGGCTGCTGGGCGCGGGCTGGCTGATCGTCAAGACCGAGGGCGAGCTGCAGGCCTGGGCGCGGCGCATGGGCAAGCTCTGCTTCGTGGCCGTGCTGGTCGCCATCGCTGTCGTCAGCATCTGGACGCCGATCATGGATCGCGACATCGCCAGCCGCTGGTTCTCCTGGCCCAACATCCTGTTCCTGGCACCCGTGCCGCTGATCACGCTGGCGATCGCGTGGGCCGAGTGGCGCACGCTGAACCGCGACGGCCACGCGGGGCCGTTCGTGGGCGCGATGGGGCTGTTCCTGATGTCATATGTGGGAATCGCCATCAGCCTTTGGCCGATGCTGGTGCCGCACCACTACACGATCTGGGAATCGGCGTCGGCTCCCAGCACGCAAGCCTTCCTGCTGATCGGCACGCTGTTCCTGCTGCCGATCATCATCATGTACACGGGATGGTCGTACTGGGTGTTCCGCGGCAAGGTGCGCGGGGATATCGGGTATCACTGACCCTGCCGCTTGCGGCTGAGCCGGTGGCTAGCCGGGCACCAGGCGCGACCACACTTCGTGGCCGCCCTCCCAGATTAGCTTCAGCGCGATATAGAGCACCAGCAGCAGCCCCGCCCAGGCGATCCAGCGATAGCGGTGCAGCAGGCGCGCGACCAGGCTCGCGGCGAGGCCCATCAGCACGACCGACAGGGCGATGCCTGTCACCAGAACCCAGACATGCCCCTCCGCCGCGCCGGCCACGGCCAGCACGTTGTCCAGGCTCATCGACAAATCGGCCAGCACGATCTGCAGCATCGCCTGGCGCAGGGTCTTGGTACGCCGCGCACCGGTCGTCGGGTGGGTGCTGTGCCGCAGCTCGCGATACATGCGCCAGCAGACCCAGAGCAGCAGCAGCCCGCCGGCCAGCAGCAGCCCCACGATCTCCAGCAATTGCAGGGTCACTGCGCCCAATGCCACGCGGATCAGCGTGGCCGCGGCGATGCCGCCCAATATGGCCGGACGCTGCTGCCGTGGCGGCAATCCGGCGACCGCCAGGCCCACCACTACGGCATTGTCGCCGGCCAGGGTCAGGTCGATCAGCACGACCTGCCCGAGCGCCACGAGTTCGTTGAGCAGCGTGGCGTCGGGCATCGAGTGTCCTTCGGAGGCGCGGGGCGCAGGCTGGCGACGGTTGCAGGGCGGTCGGTGCCAAGCCCTAGACCGCCGGCATGGTTCCCCGCTACTCCCGCCCCCCCATGGCTGCCATCTGGGCGCCGGAGAACCGCTACCGCATCTGGTTTGAGATCGAGGCCCTGGCGTCCGAGGCAATGGCCGGGCTCGGCCAGATCCCGGAGGAAGCGGCCCGCACCATCCGCGCGCGGGGCGATGCGGCGATGGCCATGTTCGATGCGGCGGATCTGGCGCGGATCGAAGCGATCGAGGCCGAGACCCGGCATGACGTGATCGCCTTCCTCACCTGGCTCGCCGAGAAGATCGGCGCGGACAGCCGCTTCGTGCATCTGGGCCTGACCAGCAGCGACGTGCTGGATACCTGCCTGTCCCTGCAACTGGCGCAGGCGACCGACCTGCTGCTGGCCGACCTCGATGCCGTGCTGGCGGCACTCAAGGCACGGGCGCTGGAGCACCGGCACACGCTCACCATCGGCCGCAGCCACGGCATCCACGCCGAGCCGACCAGCTTCGGCCTCAAACTCGCCGGCCACTACGCCGAGTTCGCCCGCAACCGCGCCCGGCTGGTAGCCGCACGCGCCGAGATCGCGGTGGCAGCCCTCTCCGGCGCGGTCGGCACCTTCGCCCATGTCGATCCGCGGGTGGAGTCGCAGGTGGCGGAGCGGCTGGGCCTCGCGGTCGAGACCGTCTCGACCCAGGTGATCCCGCGCGACCGCCACGCCGCCTATTTCTGCACGCTCGCGGTGATCGCCTCGGGCATCGAGCGGCTGGCCACGGAGGTGCGCCACCTGCAACGCTCCGAGGTGCGCGAGGCGGAGGAGTTCTTCCATGCCGGGCAGAAGGGCAGCTCGGCCATGCCGCACAAGCGCAACCCGGTGCTGAGCGAGAACCTGACCGGCCTCGCGCGCGTGGTGCGCGCCGCCGTGGTCCCGGCGCTGGAGGACGTGGCGCTGTGGCACGAGCGCGACATCAGCCATTCCTCGGTCGAGCGGGTGATCGCCCCGGATGCCACGGTGGCACTCGATTTCGCGCTGGCTCGTCTGGCCGGCATGATCGAGCGGCTGGTGATCTATCCCGAGCGCATGGCGGCCAATCTGGAGTCGCTGGGCGGCGTCGTGCATTCCGGCGAGGTGCTGCTGGCCTTGGCCCGCGCCGGCCTGTCGCGCGAGGCGGCCTATGCGATCGTGCAGCGCAACGCCATGGCGACCTGGACCCGGCTCGGCCAAGCGGACGGGCGCAGCTTCCGCGAGAACCTGGAGGCCGATCCGGAGATCGCCGGCCGGGTGCCTTCCTCGGTGCTGGACCAGGCGATGGACAGCCGGGCGCATCTGAAGGCGGTGGACGAGGTGTTCGCGCGGGTGTTCGGGGAGGCCGCGATAGAGCCCAGCCATGGCGCCAGCCATCGGGCGATTGACATTCCGCGGCATAAAGGTGCATATGCACGTTCATGGACAGTGCAGCCGTGCTCTTCGAGCCTTGCCGTGCATGCACCTGTTCGGCACTGCGCCGGACAAGTCGCGCAGTGACGCAGCACTATGAACGGGCGTTCCGGGGCACGGGCCTACGGGCGACGCAGTTCACGCTGCTGGCGACGCTCATCCAGACCGGTCCGATTCCGCTCGGCCGCCTTGCCGAGATGACGGGGCTGGAGCGAACGACGCTCACGCGCAATCTCCGGCCGCTGGAGAAGCGGGGCTGATCCGTTCCGAGGGCGAGGAGGACGGCCGGATCCGTCGTGTCGCCGTCACCGCGGAGGGAGAGCGCCTTGCGCTCGAACTCCTGCCGGCGTGGCAGCGCGCCCAGGCGAGCGTCGCCGCCGCTCTGAAGCGAGTGCCGCTGCCGCAAGCAGCGGCGAGATCTCGCAAGCTGATACTGCTATGCAAATAAGTGTATATACATGGAGAGCGCCATGACCTTCGATCTTCTTTCCGCCATCTGGTTGACGGCCAGCGCTGCGATCGCGATCGCCATGATTGCCCTGGCGATGGCAGGAACGCCGGACCGGCGACTCCGCTCTCGCGGCAGTCCTGGCTATCTGGTTCGTGGCTGTCGTGGCGCTGGGCGCAAGCCGCGCGCTGTCCTATGACGGGGTCCTCGGCGCTCCGGGGATAGGAGCTGGCGGTGATGCTGCCCATCCTGATCTTGACCGCCCTCGCCTTCGCCACCGCGCGCGGGCGGCAGGCTGTCGCGGGCGCCCCGGTGCCAGCGCTGATCGGCCTCCACGCGGTCCGGATTGCCGCCGGCGCGATCTTCGTGTTGCTGTATGCGGCGCGGCGGCTTCCGGGCCGCTCGCCCCGGTCGCAGGATGGGGCGACATGCCGGTGGGCGCGACTGCGCCACTCCTCGCATGGATGGTCCTTCGCCGCGACCCGCGAAGCCGTCACGCTGCCCTGGCCTGGAATGCACTCGGCCTTCTGGACCTGATTGCTGCGGTCGGCCTTGGCGTTGCGTCGGCGCCCGGCCCGCTTCGCATCTTTGCAGGCGATCCCTCAAGTGCCATCATCGGCGAACTTCCCTGGCTGCTGGTTCCCGGTTTCCTGGTCCCCCTGCTCGCCTTCAGCCACGTCGCTCTGTTTGCGCGGCTGGGAGGTTCACTGCGACCTCACCGCCGGCCGGACGCGCTGCTGGCCGGGGTCTGACGGCTTCTGACCGGGCGTGGCCAGCCGGCGGCGCGGCTGCTATACCCGGAGGCGCCGCGCTCTGCCGCAGCGCAGCATGACCCGATTCCCGCGGGCCTGCGTCGAGAGGAACCCCCATCATGGCCCGCCGCCGGCAGCTCTATGAAGGCAAAGCGAAAATCCTGTTCGAGGGGCCGGAGCCCGGCACCCTCGTCCAGTACTTCAAGGACGACGCCACCGCCTTCAACGCGCAGAAGAAGGGCATCATCACCGGCAAGGGCGTGCTGAATAATCGCATCAGCGAATACCTGATGACGCGCCTGGGCGAGATCGGCATTCCCACGCATTTCGTCCGCCGGCTCAACATGCGCGAGCAGCTTATCCGCGAGGTGGAGATCATCCCGATCGAGGTGGTGGTCCGCAACGTCGCCGCCGGCAGCCTGTCCACCCGCCTGGGCATTCCCGAGGGCACCCGCCTGCCCCGCAGCATCATCGAGTACTACTACAAGAACGACCAGCTCGGCGACCCTATGGTGGCCGAGGAGCACATCACGGCCTTCGGCTGGGCGCACACGCAGGACATGGACGACATCGTTTCCCTGACCTTGCGCATCAACGACTTCCTCACCGGCCTGTTCCTGGGCGTCGGCATCACGCTGGTCGATTTCAAGGTCGAATTCGGCCGGCTGTGGGAGAACGAGGACATGCGCATCGTCCTGGCCGACGAGATCTCGCCCGACAACTGTCGCCTATGGGACAGCAAGACCAACGAGAAAATGGACAAGGACCGCTTCCGCCGCGATCTGGGCAAGGTCGAGGAGGCGTATCAGGAGGTCGCCAAGCGTCTCGGCATCCTTCCCGAGGCGGGGGTGCGGGACATGAAGGGGCCGGAGATGATGCAATAAGCTTGCATTGGTCAGGTCTGATGGTCTAGTCTGACGGGATGACCGAGATCGTCAACATCTATGACGCCAAGACCCAGCTCTCCCGGCTGGTGGAGCGGGCCGCGGGCGGTGAGGACATCGTGATTGCGCGCGCCGGTCAGCCGATGGTGCGGCTGGTGCCGGTTGCGGCTAAGCCCCGACGCAAACCGGGACTGTTGAAGCATGTGAACATCCCCGAAGCGTTCTTCGATCCACTGCCACCCGAGGAGCAGGAAGCTTGGGAGTGAGGCTTCTGCTCGATACGCACGCGCTGGTATGGTGGTGGCGCGAGGATGGACGGCTGCCCCCCAACGCCCTGGAAGAGATCGCGTCCGCTGACAACGAAGTGGCTGTCAGCGCCGCCAGTGCATGGGAGATCGCCAACAAATACCGGATCGGTAAGTGGCCAGAGGTCGCCGGCATGGTCAGCGGGTTCGACACATTGATCACCGAATCGGGATTTGAAGCGCTGCCGGTCGGCACCAGCCACGCCTTGCTGGCAGGCAGCCTTCCCGGGCCGCATCGCGATCCCGTTCGATCGCCTGCTCGCCGCGCAAGCCCTGGTCGAGGCTTTTACAATCGTGTCAGCGGATGGAGAGTTTGCCGCCTTTGGGGTGCCCGTTCTCTGGGCGGAGGCACTGCATTGAAAGCCGTCATCACCGTCATGCTCAAACCCGGCGTGCTGGACCCGCAAGGCCGCGCCATCGGCCACGCTCTGCACGGCCTGGGTTTCGACGGCGTCGGAGAGGTGCGCGCCGGCAAGGTGATCGAGCTGGAACTGGCCGAGACCGACGCCACGCGCGCCCGCGCGAGTGCCGAGGCGATGGCGCGCAAGCTGCTCGCCAACACGGTCATCGAGAGCTTCCGGGTGGATTTGGCCTGATGCGCGCCGGCCTCGTGGTCTTTCCCGGCATCAACCGGGAGCGCGACATGGCGATCGCGCTCGAAGCGAGCTTTGGCCGCGCGCCGCGCATGATCTGGCACAAGGAGACGGACCTGTCCGGCCTGGACCTGATCGTGCTGCCCGGCGGCTTCAGCTATGGCGACTATCTGCGCTGCGGGGCGATGGCGGCGCAGTCGCCGGTGATGCGCGCGGTGCGCGACCATGCCGCGCGCGGCGGGCTGGTGCTAGGCGTCTGCAACGGTTTCCAGATCCTGACCGAAGCGGGGTTGCTGCCCGGTGCGCTGCTGCGCAACGCCGGGCTGCGCTTCCTGTCGTCCGACTGTCATCTGCGCGTCGAACGCGCGGATACCGACTTCACCCGCCACTGGCAGCGGGATGCAGTGTTCCGCGCGCCGCTCGCGCACGGCGACGGCAACTATTTCGCCGATGGCGCGACGCTCGACCGGCTGGAAGGCGAGGGGCTGGTCGCCTTCCGCTACGTGACACCGCTCGGCGAGACCACGCAGGACGCCAACCGCAACGGCAGCGCCCGCAATATCGCCGGCATCTTCTCGCCCAATCTGCGCGTGCTGGGGCTGATGCCGCACCCGGAGGATCTGGTCGATCCGCTGATGGGCGGCATCGACGGCAAGCCGCTGTTCGACGCGCTCGCGGCGGCCTGACATGCGGGTGGACGAAAGCCTCGCCCGCAGCTTCGGGCTGAGCAGCGACGAGTACGGTCGCGTCCGCGCGATCATGGACCGGACACCGACGCTGACCGAACTCGGCATATTCTCGGTCATGTGGTCCGAGCATTGCTCGTACAAATCCTCCCGCGTCTGGCTGCGCACCTTGCCCACCAAGGCGCCGTGGGTGATCCACGGCCCTGGCGAGAACGCGGGGGTCGTGGCAATCGGCGACGGGCTCGCCGCCATCTTCAAGATGGAGAGCCACAACCACCCGAGCTTCATCGAGCCGTACCAGGGGGCCGCGACCGGCGTCGGCGGCATCCTGCGCGACGTGTTCACGATGGGTGCCCGCCCGATCGCCAATCTCAACGCGCTGCGCTTCGGCGACCCCGCCGACCCGCGCACGAAGCGCGTCGTCGATGGCGTGGTGCGCGGCGTGGGCGGCTACGGCAATTGCGTGGGCGTGCCGACGGTGGGCGGCGAGGTCAATTTCCACCCCGCCTATAACGGCAACCCGCTGGTCAACGCGATGACCGTGGGTATCGCGCCCGCCGACCGCATCTTCCTTTCCGCCGCCGCAGGCGTGGGCAACCCGGTCATCTATGTCGGCAGCAAGACCGGGCGCGACGGCATCCACGGCGCGACGATGGCCTCGGCCGAGTTCGCCGCCGACAGCGAGGAGAAGCGGCCGACGGTGCAGGTGGGCGACCCGTTCACCGAAAAGCTGCTGATCGAGGCCTGCCTGGAATTGATGCAGACCGACGCGATCGTAGCGATCCAGGACATGGGCGCGGCAGGCCTGACCAGCTCCTCGGTCGAAATGGCCGGGCGCGGCGGCGTCGGCATCGCGCTCGACCTGGATGCGGTGCCGCAGCGCGAGGCGGAGATGTCCGCCTACGAGATGATGCTGTCCGAAAGCCAGGAGCGCATGCTGATGGTGCTGCGTCCCGATGGGCAGGACATGGCGCGCGCGATCTTCGAGAAATGGGATCTGGACTTCGCCGTGGTCGGCCACCTGACCGATACCGGCCGCATCGTGGTCACGCACCGGGGCCGCACCGAGGCGGATATTCCGCTGGCCCCGCTCGCCGACCAGGCGCCGCTGTATCATCGTCCGACCGTCGAGCCCCCGCGACCCGCCGCGCTCGGGCCGGTTGCCGACCCGCTCGGCCTCGCCGCTGCCCTTCTGAAGCTGGTGGGCTGTCCCGACCTGTGTTCGCGGGCCTGGATCTGGGACCAGTACGACAGCACGGTGGGCGGCCAGACGGTCAAGCGTCCCGGTGCAGCGGATGCCGCGATCGTGCGCATCGAGGGCACGCGGCGGGCGCTGGCGCTGACCACCGACTGCACGCCCCGGTACTGCGCCGCCGACGCCGAGACGGGCGGCGCGCAGGCGGTGGCCGAGGCTTGGCGCAATCTCACCGCCACCGGGGCGCGGCCGCTCGCCATCACCGACAACCTCAATTTCGGCAACCCTGAAAAGCCCGAGGTGATGGGCCAGTTCGCCGCGGCGATCAGGGGCATGGCGGCCGCCTGCACGGCACTCGATTTCCCGGTCGTGAGCGGCAATGTCAGCCTGTACAACGAGACCGAAGGAACGGCGATCCTGCCCACCCCGGCGATCGGCGGCCTTGGCGTGCTGGACGACGCGGCGCAGGCGGTGGGTATGGCCCTGGCTCCCGGGCTCGATCTGGTGCTGATCGGGGAGACGCACGGCTGCCTGGGCCAATCGCTCTGGCTGCGCGAAATCGTGGGGCGCGAGGACGGGCCGCCGCCACCCGTCGATCTGGGGGCCGAACGCCGGCACGGCGATTTCGTGCGCGGACATATTCTGGCGGGCAGGGTGCGAGCCTGTCATGACGTGTCCGACGGAGGGCTTCTGGTGGCCATGGCGGAGATGGCGCTGGCGGGCAGCACCGGGATCTCGCTGTTACCCCGCGGTGACCACGCGTTCTGGTTCGGCGAGGACCAGGGCCGCTATATCCTGGCCACAGCCGATGGCGCCGCATTGCTGGCCGGGGCCGAGGCGGCTTGCATCCCAGCCCTGCTGCTGGGGCGCAGCGGCGCCGGTCACGGTTTGACACTGCCGGACGGCACGACCATATCGCTACAGGCGCTGCGCGCGGCGCACGAAGCCTTTTTCCCGAGCTGGATGGACGCGGCGAGCGAGGAGAGTCCCGGATGGCGATGCCTGCCAGCGAGATCGAAGCGCTGATCCGCAGCGCCCTGCCCGATGCGCACGTAACGGTCGAGGATCTGGTGGGCGACGGCGACCACTACGCGGCCACCGTCGTCAGCGACAGCTTTCGCGGCAAGTCGCGCGTGCAGCAGCACCAGCTCGTCTATGCCGCGTTGCACGGCCGGATGGGCGGCGAGCTGCACGCGCTGGCCCTGCAAACCTCCGCCCCCGAGTAAGGACCACACTCCATGACCAATCCGGTGTTCGAGCGTATCCAGTCCGACGTCGCGGCCAATCCCGTGATGCTCTACATGAAGGGCACGGCGATGTTCCCGCAATGCGGCTTTTCCGCGCGCGTGGTGCAGATTCTCACGCATATGGGCGTCACGTTCCAGACGGCGGACGTGCTCGAAGACCCGCAACTGCGCGACGGCATCAAGCAATTCTCCAACTGGCCGACGATTCCGCAGCTCTACATCAACGGCGAGTTCGTCGGCGGCTGCGACATCGTGACCGAGATGTACCAGTCGGGCGAGTTGGCCACGCTGCTGGCGGAGAAGAACATACCACACCAGGCCGCCGCCTGAACGCCGCCGCACCCGCGACGAACGAACCCTTCGTCCATCGCCGCCGCGTCGTCTGGTCCGACAGCGATCCGGCCGGCATCGCCTATACCGGCCGGCTCGCGGCCTTCGCGCTGGAAGCGATCGAGGCGTGGTCGGCCCACCGGCTGGGTATCACGTGGTACGCGTCGCATAGCGGCGGCACGATCATGCCGTTCGTGCATATGAGCCTCGATTTCCGCTCTCCGCTGCGCCCGGACGACGAGGTGGAGACCACGGTGCTGCTGGACCGGCTCGGCCGCAGTTCGCTGGCGACCCGCGTCATCGGCCGGCTGGCGGATGGGCGCGTCGCGTTCGAAGGCCGGTTCGTGCAGGTCTTCGTCGATGGCGACGCGATGACGTCGCGGCCGATCCCGGACGAGTTCGTAGCACGGCTGACCGGTGAGCGCGCGATAGCCGGAGTTTGACCATAGCCGGGGTCTGACCATAGCCGGAGTCTGACGACCGCCGATCTCTCGGCAGCACGCCGCTACGCCGCGCCGTCCTCCGGCTCCAGGTCGTGCAAGCGCCGCAGATCGGCGGTGATGCGCCCGTCGGCACCGGTGGTTACCGATTGGGCGAAACGCCTGCCGAATGCGATGTCGTCCGCGTCGTAGTCCTGCATCGCCGACACCGAGGCGGCCAGCACCGGATCGCGGCCCTCCACCGACAGGAACAGTCGAACCTGCTCACCTATCATCCGCTCGGCATCATAGCCGGAGAACGGACTGGTCTCGTCCAGGACGTGGATCAGTGTCCAGGTCATGGCAAAGATCGGCGTGCCGGCGCGCTGCAAGCGCAATTGTCGGATGCCTCGGTAGATCTGCCCTTCCTCGGTATGTTCTGTCACAAGCGCCGAGAGTTCGGCCCTCGCATTGGTGAGCGGCGTCGCGCGCGCATTCCCCACCCGCAGCATCAGGGCCGGCTTGCCGTTGTAGCTCGTCACCACGGCGTTGCGCGCGAACACCATCGGATGCCGGGGACGCGAAATGCGTACGAACAGCAGGCCCGTGGTGATCGCGGTGAAACCCATGCCGACCACGATCTCGATGCTCGAGACGACGTGGCCATACATGGTCAGTGGCGCCATCACGCCGTAGCCGACCGTCGCCAGCGTCTCGATGCTGAAAAAGAACGCATGGGCGAACGAGCCCGCAGGCAGGTTCATGACCGATCCCGGACGCAACGCATACAGCGCGCCGAAGAACAGGTTCAGCAGCAGCTCCGCCGCCAGCACGCCCAGGATGAAGTGCGGCCAGCGCAGGCCGACGGCAAGGTGGTACGGATCGCGCCAGTCGAACCGCGCCATGCCGAGCTTGGTCAGGCGCGCGCGACCGACCTGGATCTCCACCTCGCGCACGCGGGGCGACCGGCTCATCGCAGGCGGCGCAACAGCAGGCGCACCGCGCCTTGATTGGCCGGGTGCGGATGGCTCGCCGCCAGGATCAGCGGCCGCAGCGCCGGCAGGTTGAGCCACATCGGCAGCTCGCGCCGAATCACCCCCCCTCGCTCGCCCGCGCCGCGGCCGGTGATGATCTCGACACAGCGTAGCCGATCCGCGTGCGCGGCACGCAGGAACGCGTCCAGCGCATGAAACGCCGCGTGGGCGGTGCGACCGTGCAGATCGAGCGTGCGCTCAGGCGCCAGCTTGCCGCGCGCGAGCCGGTTCCAGCTCGCGTGATCGAGGCCGCCCGGTTCCTGCCCGACCGCGAGCGGCGGGGACGCTCGCGGGGCTGCCCGAAGCGGGGAGGCCGGCGGCACCGGCGGCCCGGCCGACACTGCCGCCGGCTCGGGGCCAGGCGGCGGCAGGGCGCGGCCGGGCAGCAGCCGGATGTGTCGTGCGAAGGCGGCCCATTCGGCACGATCGGCGTCGCTCAGCGGGCGGCGGCGGGATGACGGTTGCACGGCATCCCTTGTGGCAAAGCCGCGCCGGCTTCGTCCATGCCCCGGATGGCCGGGAGGGCCCCGCCAGTCAATGCATCCCGGTCAATGCATCAGAGAGTCGGACGCCATCTTGCCGTCGGCCATCCTGAAATCCTGCAGGATGAACATCTGCCCGTTGGCGGTCACGACGATGGTGCCGGGCTTCAGCGGGGTCGCGTGGGCGATCAGCTCCGCGAACTTGGCCGAGTTGCCGAAATTGTCCATTTCCTGCAACGTCCCGGCGTTGTCATAGTAGTCCACCCGCCGCCGTGGGTTGTCGCCCGGCGCGGCGAAGGCGGGGGCGGCAAATGCGACAGTGAGCAGCGCGAGGGCGATGGTCTTTTTCATGGCGATTGGTCCCTGTGTCTGCGGGTGATTCCGCATCGGGAAGTTCGCCGGGGAATGCGGGCCGTTACTGCCGCGCAACGCGAATTATTTCATCGTAACGGCGTAACCTTCGGCCTGTTGGCCGTCCGGCTGCTCCAGCAGGACCACATGCAGGCGTCGCGGGCCGTGCGCGCCCAGTTCCAGCACGCTCTCGATATCGGCCGAACGCGAGGGGCCGGCGATGAACATGACGTTGCGCGGCATGAACCCGCCGGTCGCGGCATCGCGGTGCCCGGCCCGCAGCCGGTCCCAGGCGTCCTCGTCCGAGCCCACGACGCACGCCTGCGGCAGTATCACGATGGCGGTATCGGGCAGCAGGTTCAGCGTCACTGGGCGCTCGGCAGTGCCCGGAAGCATCAATGCGCCGGTTTCCGCGACTCCCGCGAAGCCGTATTGCAGGCTGACGGGATCGGTGGCCTCGGCCCGCCCCTCGCGCAGCCGCAGCAGCGGCCGGTCGGACCAGGGCATCGCGCGCAGCGCCGGGTGCGGCGCCATCACCAGCTCGCTCGGCAGGTTTTGCGCGGCAAGATAATCGGCGACGCTGGCCGGCACGAGGGCGGCGGCGGCCACGCGGGCGACGGTCGCGAACTGCGCCTCCAGATTGGCGACGAACAGCGCCACCTGCTCCGGATGGGGCACGCGCGAGCGCGCCGGTACCAGATGCCGCGGATGCGCCTGCATCCGCGCGCGCAGCGCCATCGCCAGATCATCCGGCAGAGCGCCCCGGCGCAGGCCGCGGCGGATGCCCGCCAGCACCGCCTCGCGACTCATGCTGCGGCCTTGCGCGCGGCGCGCTGCTGGCGTGCGTAGCGGGCAAAGAACGTGTCGCCCTCCGGCACCGGCAGGTCGCGGCCCTCGGTCCAGCCGCCGGCCAGCGGCAGGCGGCGCAGCCGGCCGCGACGGCGACCCAGCAGCACCAGCACCGAGGCCGCGAGCCGCGTCGCCAGCCGATAGGCGCCAGGGCGCCGCGCGAACCATGCCCATGCCGCGAGATTGCTGCGTACCGAAGCGGGCGAGAGATGCCGCTCGAACTCGCGCTCGCGCCAGTGGCGCATCATCTTCGGCAGCGGGATCTTCACCGGGCACACGCTCTCGCACTTGCCGCAGAACGTGCTGGCGTTAGGCAGATGCCCGGCCTGATCGACGCCGATCAGCGCCGGCGTGAGGACCGCGCCCATCGGCCCCGGATACACCCAGCCATAGGCGTGCCCGCCCACCGTGCCGTAGACCGGGCAATGGTTCATGCAGGCCGCACAGCGGATGCAGCGCAGCATGTCCTGGAACTCGGTGCCCAGCATGTTGGAGCGGCCGTTGTCGATCAGCACGACGTGATATTCTGCCGGCCCGTCCAGATCGCCGGGACGGCGCACGCCGGTCGAGAATGTGGTGTACACGGAACATTCCTGGCCGGTGGCCGAGCGTGCCAGCAGGCGCAGCAGCGAGGTCGCGTCCTCCAGCGTCGGCACCACCTTCTCGATGCTGGCCAGCACCACATGCACGCGCGGCAGCGTCTGCGTCAGGTCGCCGTTGCCCTCGTTGGTGACGATGACGCTGCTGCCGGTCTCGGCGATCAGGAAATTGGCACCGGTGATGCCGACATCGGCGGCCAGGAATTGCTGGCGCAACTCGGCGCGCGCCTCGGCCATCAGATCGCGGCGTTCGGCGAACACCCGTTCGCGCGGCAGGTCGGTGTGGGCGGCGCGGAACGAGGTCTCCCAGTCCGCCCGGTTCAGATGAAAGGCCGGGGCGATGATGTGGCTCGGCGATTCGTGGCGGAGTTGCAGGATGTATTCGCCGAGATCGGTCTCGACCGGGGTGACGCCGTTCGCCTCCAGGTGGTCGTTGAGGGCGATTTCCTCGCTCAGCATCGACTTGCCCTTGGTGGCGGTCCGGGCATTCGCGGCACGGCAGATGGCAAGCACCGCCTCGCGTGCCTCGGCGGCGTCGCTGCACCAATGCACCTGGCCGCCGGCGCGCCGCACGTTCGCCTCGAACGTCTCGAGGTAGAAATCGAGATGCGCCAATGCGTGGTTCTTGATCTCGCGCCCGATCTCGCGCAGCGCCTCGAACTCCGGCAGGCGGGCGACCGCTTCCGCCCGACGCGCCGGGAAGTGCGGGCGGGTTCGTGCCAATGCCTGCTGCAAGCCCGGATCGGCCATCGCCGCGGCGGCGTTGCGCTTGAAGGTGCGGCTGGTGGCAAGCATGATGGCTCCGTGCAGGCGTCCTCGCTGATTTAGGCCGGTTTACGGAGGCAATCCATGCGTCGCGTGTTCCTCGCCCTTCTGTTCGCCGCCTTTGTGCTTCCGGCTGCGCCGCCGAACGCTGGCAGACGCTTGCCGCCGACCCCGGCGCCGATCCCCACCGAGCGCAGCGGCCACGCGCCGGTCGATGGCATCAGCATCTACTATGCGGAGTACGGCCAGGGCTCCCCGGTCATCCTGCTGCATGGCGGACTCGCCAACTCCGATTACTGGGGCAACCAGGTGCGGGCGCTGATGCCGCACCACACGGTCATCGTCATGGACAGCCGCGGCCACGGCCGCAGCACCCGCGATGCAAGGCCGTACGGCTACGATCTGATGGCGGACGACGTGGTAGGCCTGCTCGACTACCTGAAGATCCCGCGCGCCGACGTGGTGGGCTGGAGCGATGGCGGCATATCTGGGCCTCGACCTCGCCATGCGCCACCCCGACCGGGTCGGCCGCATCTTCGCCTTCGCAGCGAACACCGTGACCTCCGGGGTCACGCCCGGTGTGGAGAAGAACCCGACCTTCGCCGCCTATATCGAGCGCGCCGGGCATGAATACGAGCGACTGTCGGCGACCCCCAAGCAGTACGATGCCTTTGTGGACCAGATCAGCAAGATGTGGGCCGATCAGCCGAACTGGACAGACGCCCAGCTTAAGGCGATCCGCAACCCGGTGCTCGTGGTGGACGGCGATCATGACGAAGCGATCAATCGTCCGCATACCGAATACATCGCCAGGACCATTCCCGGCGCGGGCCTGTTGATCCTGCCGAATGTCAGCCATTTCGCGTTTCTGCAGGACCCGGACATGTTCAACTTCGCGATCCTGCATTTCCTGGGCGACGAATAGGATTTCCGCCAGGGTTGCGGCACTTGCCGGCCGGGGCCTAAACCCGGCCGGATGCAACAGGAAAACCGGCCGCTGACCGCGATCCGCGGCGTGGCCGCCCTCTGGGTGGTCGCCCACCACGCCCAGCCGGACTGGGCGCCCGGCCTCGCGGGGCTCGCCGGGGACGCGATGCGGCTCGGCTATGTAGCGGTCGACGTCTTCTTCATCCTCAGCGGCTTCATCATGGCCGAGGTCTATGGTGGGATCGCGCCCAGAGGCGCGGGGCGCTACTGGTGGCGCCGGGTGCTGCGGGTCTATCCGCTGCATGTCTGCGTCATGGCGGTGCTGGCCCTCCAGGCGGTGATCGCCGCCATGCGCAACCCCGCCTTGCCGCCGCATCCCTGGCACGAATACCCGGACGTGCTGCTGCTGTTGCAGTCATATCTGCTGCCGAACTCCTCCTGGAATCCGCCGACCTGGTCGGTGGGGGTGGAACTCGCCTGCTACGCGCTGTTCCCGTTCACCATGCCGCTGCTGCGGCGCGTGCCGCGCTGGGCGCTGGTGCCGCTGGTGCTGCTGCTCGGTTTTGCCGAATGGCACGTCCTGGCCGCCTATGACGGGGCCATCGTGGGACGTGGCGCCATATTGCGCGGACTGGCGGGGTTCGCGCTCGGAGCAGTGCTCAGCCGCATGGCGGCACCGCTCTCCGCCAGCCGCGCCGGCGCTGGCGAGGCCCTCGCGTCGGCCGGCATCTGCGCGGGGATTGTCTGGCTCAGCCCCCCTTTGATCGCGCTCAGTGCGGCCCTCTTGATCGTCGCGCTGTCGGCGCGGTCCGGCCCGCTGGCCCGCCTTCTTTCGCTACGCTGGTGCGTCTGGCTGGGGGCGGTGTCCTTCTCGATCTACCTCCTGCACGCAGCCCTGATCGGGGCGATCGACCACCATCTGCCGGTGCCGCACATCGCCTGGGTGCGCGGCCTGGTGCTGCTGGGGCTGCTCCTGCCGCTCTCCGGCCTGACCTATCGCTTCATCGAACAGCCGGGGCGCCGCCTCGCCTGGCGCCGCCTTCCGCGCCCTGCCCGCGCCGCTGCCTGACAGCCCTATCCACGCCGGCGGGGTGCGCCGATTGGCGGCACCTCGCCGGTCATCCCGGCCAGCACCTCGGCCACGTGGCGCACCTGCACGGCGCTCCCCTCGCGCGACAGGCGCCCGGCCATGTTGAGCAGGCAGCCGAGGTCGCCGGCCAGCAGCAGCTCCGCCCCGGTCGCCACCACATCAGCGGATTTCTCCGCGACCATGCGCGTCGAAATCTCCGGGTATTTGACGCAGAACGTGCCGCCAAAGCCGCAGCACACTTCCGGGTCGCGCATCTCCAGCAGCCGCAGGCCCTCCACCTCCGCCAGCAGCCGGCGCGGCTGCGCCTTGATGCCCAGTTCGCGTAATCCGGAACAGGAATCGTGATATGTCGCGGTGCCGGCATAGGCGGCATCCGTATCGGTCACGCCCAGCACGTCGGTCAGGAACGCCACCAGCTCGTAGGTCTTGTCCGCCAGCGCCCGCGCCCGCGCGGCAAGCGGCGGGTCGTCCTCCACCAGCAGCGGCAGGTGGCGGGCGATCATGCCGGCACAGCTTCCCGACGGCACCACCACGTAGTCGAAGCCGCCGAACGCATCGAGAATGCCAACCGCCAGATCGCGCGCGGTCGCGCGGTCGCCGCTGTTATAGGCGGGCTGCCCGCAACAGGTCTGCGCGCGGGGCACCTCGACCAGGCAGCCGGCCTGCTCCAGCAGCCGGATCGCGGCAAAGCCCACGCTCGGCCGGTGCAGATCGACCAGACAAGTGACGAACAGCCCGACCCGGTGGCTCATGGCAGCGAGGCGGTCGTGGTCGCGGCCCCGGTCGCGCGCGGCAGCAGAACGTAGTCGCTGCCCTGTTCCTTCATCAGCCCGCCCCGCGCCTCGGCATCCCTGCCCCATCCCCAGAAGATGTCGGCGCGCACCGGGCCACGGATCGCACCACCCAGATCCTGCGCCTGCATCAGCCGGCGGAACGGCGCATGGGTCAGCGGATCGGTCGTGACCACGAACACGGGGGCACCGAGAGGCAGGAAGTGGCGATCGACCGCGATCGACCGCCCCGGCGTCAGAGCCGCACCCAGCGCGCCCGGCGGCCCCTCATCGTCGGGCAGGCCGTCGATTTCGCGGAAGAACACGAAGGACGGGTTCTGATCCATGATCTGCGCCGCCTGCTCCGGATGCGCCGCCAGCCACGCGCGGATCGACTGCATCGACACCTGCGACAGCGGGATGTCGCCGCGGTCCGCCAGCACCCGGCCGATCGGCACATAAGGCCGCCCGTTCTGGCCCGCATAAGACACGCGCACCACATGCCCGTCCGGCAGGCGCACCCGCCCCGAGCCCTGGATCTGCAATACGAAGGCGTCGATCGGGTCGGCCAGCCAGAGCAGGCCCAGGCGCTCGCTGGCCAAAGCACCCGCCTCGATCTGCGCGCGATCGTAGTACGGCACGAACCGGCTGCCGCTGATCCGCCCGGTGATGCTGCGGCCCTTCAGATCGTCGGCGAACTGGCCGAGATCGACCCGCACCAGATCGTCGGGGGTGCGCAGCAGCGGCACGGTATAGCCGCCCCCCGGCGAGCGGCTGCCCGCCACTTCCGGCTCGTAGTAGCCGGTGAACAGGCCCTGCGCGCTGCCGTCTGTCGCGTTGGAGATGGCGTAGGGCTGGAACCAGGTCTCGAAGAAGCGGCGCGCCGCGGCACTGTCGCCAGCGGGGACCGTCCGCGCGGCGTCGCAGGCCGGCCGCCATGCGGAGGGCTTGCCGCCGAGTGCCGCGGCCGTACCCGCACCGCCGAGCGACTGGTCGGGCGCCATCGCCTCGATGCTGGCACAGGACGCCAGAAACGGTGGCAGGGCCTGCGCCGGATTGTCCTCGGCCCAGCCGGGCAGCGCGGCGAAGGCCACCGGGCGCAGCGTCAGCGCAGCTCGCGCCTTGGCGCCAGGTGGCTTGTGGCGTGGTGCAGGCGGAGATGGAGAGCAGCGCCGGCGCCAGCAGCGCCAGCCAGGATCGCAGCCGCATCAGCCCGGCTTCGTCAAGCAGTACGGGCCAGGCGCCAGGCCGGATCGGCCACCGACAGCTCGCGCTGGAAGGTCCAGACATCGACGATCTCGGTCACGGCATCGGTCCCGGACAGCACCTGCCCGTCGGCGCCCAGGGTCATGTTCACCTGATCGGAGACGAACCGCACTGTGATGTCGGCGATAGTGCCGGCCAGCGCCGCCTGCTCGATCGTGGCGGACTGGATCGTCGCGGATCTCCGTGCGCTGCGTCTCGCCGCGCTCCTCGTGGGCCGCGATCGCCGCCTCGAAGGCGTGCAGCGTCTCCTCCGTCAGCAGCGGCCGCAAGCGTCGCGCCGATCGCCGCTGGTGAACGCGCCGACGATGATGCGGAACGCCTGCTCGGCGCCGTCCAGGAAACGCACGGCGGAGAAATTGCCGTCGATCCGGTGCATCCGTGCCAACGCCTGCCCAGCCGGGGAGGCCGCGTCCGGCAGCGGTCGGGTCGGCGCCGGCGGCACCGGCTCGGGCACGACATCGATCACCCGCCCGCCCAGGCCGGCATTGGGCCGGATGCGCGCGTCCTGCGACCGCTCGAACCCTGTCCGCCGGCCCAGGATGCTGCGCAGCCGCAGCACCAGGAAACCCGCGATCATGCCGAACAGGATCAGGTCGATGGGGAAACCGGACTCCATGCCCGTGACTCCTTGAAGGCGCTTCACATAAGCAGCAGCGCGGTCGCGCACAACCAAGCCGCGTTGCCTGCCGCCCGCCCGGCCGCTAATCCGGCCAAATGATTCTGCTGCGCCACGGCCAGAGTGCCTTCAATGCCGCCTTCACCGCGACCCGGCGCGATCCGGGCATTCCCGATCCGGGGCTGACCGAGCTTGGGCAACAGCAGGCCGAGCGTGCGGCCGCGGCCCTGGCGGACGAGGATGTGCGCCACATCATCGCCTCCCCCTACACCAGGGCGCTGCAGACCGCATCCCCGCTGGCGCGCCGCCTTGGCCTGCCGGTGCGGGTCAACCCGGTGGTGCGGGAGCGCTATGCTTTCTCCTGCGATGTCGGCTCGCCCCGCGCGGCCCTGGCGCGCGCCTGGCCGGAGCTGGATTTCTCCCGGCTCGACGAGGTCTGGTGGCCGGCTATCGAGGAGCCGGCGCAGGACGTGATCGGCCGCGCGGCGCTGTTCCGCGCCGAGATGGCGGCGCTGCCGGACTGGGAGCACACGGTTGTCGTGAGCCATTGGGGGTTCATCCTCAGCCTGACCGGCACCAGCCTGCAGAACGGCGAGTTCCTGCGCTGCGACCCGACGGCCGCCGCCCCACAATCGCTGGTCTGGCGGGCCTGAGGCGGCCACCCCGGGGGCCGCTTCCGCTTCCTCCCTGCCTGTGCTACCGCCGCGCGCCCACTGGAGAAAGCCGATGTCCGAGACCGCCTCCGCGCCGCAGCCGCAGCAGGCCCAGCCCGTGCCGCCGCTGGTGGTGAACATCCAGTATGTGAAGGATCTGTCCTTCGAGGTGCCCAACGCCCCGGCGATCTACACGACGCTGCGCTCCGCACCTCGGGTGGACATCAATCTGGACGTGCAGGCCCGGCGCATCCAGGACGGCCAGAACGTCTATGAAGTCGTGCTGGAAATCCGCACCGAGGCGAGCGAACCCACGGCCAACGCCGAGGCGGCGCCCGCCGATCCCGCCAAGCGGGTCTTTCTGGCCGAGCTGTCCTATGGCGGCATCTTCACGCTGACCGGGGTGCCGGACAATGCGGTGGAGCCGGTGCTGCTGGTCGAATGCCCGCGCATCCTGTTTCCCTTCGCGCGCAACATCCTGGCCGACGTGACCCGCGATGGCGGCTTTCCGCCGGTGCTGTTGCAGCCGATCGACTTCGTGGCGCTGTGGCAGAGCCGGCGCGCGCAGGCCGCTGCCGCGGGCAATGGCGCCGCACAGGCGCCGACGATCGCCTGAGTGCGGACGCGATGACGGCGCGGCCTCGTCTGATCCGCTCGCGCATGAAGGCCACCGTTCCGTGGCTTGCCGCTCCTGCTCGGCCTGGCCCTGTTCAATCCAGGCTCAGCCCGTGCCGCCGGGCGGGTCGCCTGCGCTGGCGACGACGCGACCAGCGCGATCCAGGCGGCGCTTGCAAGCGGCGGCACGGTGCAGCTCTCGGCCGGCACCTGCCTGATCTCGGGAACCCTTGCCGTCGGCTCCGATACGGTGCTGCGCGGCGCCGGCATCGGCCGGACCGTGCTGCGGGCAGCGACCGTGCCAAATTTCCCGATTATCCAGGTCGGCGGCGATCGTCAGGTGACCGGGGCGAGCAACGTGGACCTCTCCGGGTTCAGCCTGGACGCCGGCAATCCGACCTCGTTCGGCGGCAAGGGCACCGACGGCATCAGCGTGAGGTGGAGCAGCTCGCACGTCAGCATCCACGACCTGGAGGTGTATGCGGCCGGCGGCAACGGCATCGACGTGCGCGGCTCGGACGTGACGGTGTCGCATGACCGGGTCCACGACAACGAAGCCAACGGCATCTACGTCATAGGCAAGGGCCATCCCGGCCGCAACGACGCGGTTCCGGCCAGTCGCGTGCAGATCCTGGACAACGACGTGGCCAGCAACTCGCGCGGCCGCCGGCCCGAGATGAAACATGGCTGGGACGGCATCGACATCGACCCGACCACGCGCGACTGCCTGATCCAGGGCAATCTCGTGACCGGCAACGACATCATCCTCTATGAAAACGCGAAAATCGTGCCCTATTCCAGCGGCCACCGGATCATCGGCAACACGATCCAGAACGTGACCCAGGGCGGCGCCGGCATCGACGTGGCCGGGCCGCAGGCGAATTTCCAGGTGACCGGCAACACGATCCGCACCGTGATCGGCAACGGCATCGCGGTGAACGGTCCGGTGGTTCATGGCGTCGTGCGCGGCAATACGATCAGCGGCGCCAGCCACAGCGGCATCGAGGTCAGGGACACCGGCCCGACGGCGCATAGCGGCCGGCCTACGGATATCCTGCTCAGTGACAACAGCATCGCGCCGACGCCAGGCCAGGCAGCCATTCTGATCCTGCACCGCGCGCGCAGCGTCCACATCACGAACAACGCCGTGGGCGCCGGCGGGCTCGGGATCGTCACCCAGGGCGCCGGCCCGGACCTGGAGATGAGCGGCAACCACTGAGCCGCCCAGGCGGGCGCGAGCCCGATGGCCCGCATATTGCACCGCAGCACACGATCTCGGACAGGTGCTGGCTGGTTGCGTGAAGATCCTGCTGGTTGACGACAATTCCGTAGGTGCGCGCGATCTCGCCGCCACATTGCAGCGCGATCCGGCGCTGACGATTACCCGCATCGCATCGGGTGCGCCGACGCACGGCACCGCCGCGGCGCACCGCCCCGACGTGGTGCTCGTGAGCTTGGCGTGCCCCGATCGTGGCGCGCTGGAGCGCATACGGCAGATCGAGCCGCGCCCGGTGGTGCTGTTGGCGGAGGCCGACGACCCGGCATTCATGGAAGAAGCAATCCGCGCCGGCGTGCTGTCCTACTTCGTTACAGGCGCCGCGCCCCTCGATCTCAGGCCGACCCTGCGCGCCGCCATCGCCCTGTTCCGGCAGCAGGAGCAGCAGCGCGAGGCGCTGCGTCGCTCCGAGCGGCGGATCGAGGAGCGCAGCATCATCGACCGCGCAAAGGCTGTCCTGATCCGAGACCGGCGGGTCAGCGAGGCGGAGGCGCACCGGTGGCTGCAACGCCAGGCCATGCGAAGGCGGGTGCGAATGGTCGAAGTGGCGCGCTCGCTGATGGGCGAGCAAACGGATAGAGGCCGGTAACCGGTATCGGTTCGCAGGCGTATCCCCGTGTCACCGCTGTCCGCCACTTCACCCCACTGGCTCAGCCCTGCGCCACTGATGAGCGCAGGCCCGCCCGGAGGGGACCTCGCAATGTGCCTACTTTGACGGCGTTCTCCGGGCGGTAAGGACCACAAAAGGCCGCATTGTAGGCAAGTTGACAATTCTTACATCAGTGAATTGCCCACTTAGCCAGCTAGGCCAGAGCGGCAAGTAGCCTCATCCGGCATCCTAGTGCTGGCACGTGCATTGCGTAATCTCCATCCGCCGGCCTCAATGAGGAGGTCAGCGTCTCTCCGGGCGTCCGCCCGTGTGTTTTCTGGCGGGCCAGCGCTGCCCCGCCATGCCGGCCGAAACGGCCCGGCGGGAGCGCGCCATGATGAAGTCGTTCCTCCGCGCGGGGCATCTCCCCACGCTTGTCGCGTCGCTGCTGTATTTCGATGCGAGCTTCATGGTCTGGGTGCTGCTGGGGCCGCTCGGCGTCGCCATCGCCCGCGACCTGCACCTGGATGCGGCGCAGAAGGGCTTGATGGTGGCGGTCCCGGTGCTGGCCGGGGCGGTGTTGCGAGTGGTCGCTTGGGGCACTCGTGGAGCGGTTTCGCGCTCGGCGCGTGGGCATCGGCGCGCAGGCCGTGGTGATCGCCGGCTTGCTCGCGGCCTGGGCGTGGCGGGTGGACAGCCTGCCCGGCCTCCTGCTGCTGGGGGTGGTGCTCGGCCTCGCGGGCGCGTCGTTCGCGGTGGCCCTGCCGCTCGCCTCCTCCTGGTACCCGCCCGAACATCAGGGCATGGCGCTGGGGATCGCCGGCGCCGGCAATTCCGGCACCGTGCTCGCCGCATTGTTCGCGCCCGGCCTCGCCGCTTCGGTCGGCTGGCGGGGCGTGATCGGGCTTGCCTCCATTCCGCTCGCGGTGGTCCTGATCCTGTTCGCGGTGCTCGCCAAGGACAGCCCTGCGGCACCGCCGCCACGACCGCTTGGCGCCTATGCGCGGCTGCTGCGCAGCGGCGATGCGTGGTGGCTGATGGCGTTCTACGCCGTAACCTTCGGCGGTTTCGTGGGCCTCGCCTCGTCGCTCACCATCTACTTCAACGACCAGTACGGCCTGCCATCCGTGACCGCCGGCTACTGCACCGCTGCCGTGGTGTTCGCGGGCTCGCTGGTGCGGCCGCTGGGCGGCGCGGTCGCCGACCGCATCGGCGGCGCGCGCGCGCTCACCGCGCTTTATGCCGTTGCCGCCTGCGCCTTTGCCGCGATCGCCACGGGGCTGTCCGACATCCGCCTCGCGGTGCCGGTATTCGTGGTGGGCATGCTGGCGCTCGGCATGGGCAACGGCTCGGTGTTCCAACTCGTGCCGCAGCGTTTCGGACGCGAGATCGGCGTCGTGACCGGCCTGGTCGGCATGGCGGGCGGCGTCGGCGGCTTCTATCTCGCCTCCAGCCTCGGCTGGTCGCGGCAGCTCACCGGCGGCTACGGCGCGGGCTTCCTGCTGTTCGCGGCCTTGGCGACGACGGCGCTGGTCTGCCTGTCCGGCGTGCGGCGGCGCTGGCGCACCGACTGGGCGGCGCTGCACGGCGCGGCGCGCGTCTGAGGGGGCGGGACATGAACGCCATCACTCCGCGCCGCCGCCGCCTCGTTCTGGTGGGCAACGGCATGGCCGGCATCCGCGCGCTGGAGGAGATCCTCGCGCGCTCCACCGGCGCCTTCGACATCACCGTGTTCGGCGCCGAGCCGCACGGCACCTACAACCGCATCATGCTCTCGCCGGTGCTGGCGGGCGAGAAGCAGTTTGCCGACATTGTCACACATGATCTCACCTGGTACGCGCGGCATGACATCGATCTGGTCGCGGGCGAAGCGGCGGTCGGCATCGACCGCCGCGCGCGCACCGTCACGGGCGAACGCGGCACGACACGTCACTATGATGTGCTGTTGCTGGCCACCGGCTCGAACCCGGTGATGCTGCCTGTTCCCGGGCGCGATCTTGCCGGAGTCGTGGGCTTTCGCGACATCGCCGATGTCGAAATCATGCAGCGTGCCGCGCGCGAGGGTGGGCGCGCGGTGGTGATCGGCGGCGGCCTGCTGGGGCTGGAAGCAGCACACGGCCTGTCGCGGCGCGGCATGGAGGTGACGGTCGTGCATCTGGCGCCCACGCTCATGGAGCGCCAGCTCGATTCGCTGTCCGGCGAGCTGCTGGCCGACGACCTGCGCGCGCGCGGCATCGCCGTGCTGACCGAGGCCAGCACGCAGGCGCTGCTCGGTGGCGACCGGGTGCGCGCGGTGGGCCTCGCGGACGGGCGGGAGTTGCCGGCCGATCTGGTGGTGATGGCAGTAGGCATCTGGCCCAACATGGCGCTGGCGCGCGACTCAGGATTGATCTGCGGGCGCGGCGTGCGCGTCGATGATTCCATGCGCACCAGCGATCCCGACATCTTCGCCGTGGGCGAGTGCGTCGAGCATCGCGGGCAGGTGTTCGGGCTGGTGGCACCGCTGTACGACATGGCGCGGGTCTGCGCCGACCACATCGCCGGCGTGGCCGAACCGGCATACGAACCGTCGGTGACGGGCGCGCGCTTGAAAGTCACCGGCATCGACATGTTCTCGGCCGGCGACTTCTCCGCCAAACACCCCGACGACGAGGAACTGGTGTTCCGCGACGCGGCACGCGGCATTCATAAGCGCCTGGTGCTGCGCGGTGAGACGCTGATCGGCGTGGTCCTATATGGCGACGCACGCGACAGCGCCTGGTATTTCGACCTGCTGCGGCACGGCACCGACGTCTCGGCGATGCGCGACCTGCTGGTGTTCGGCCCCGCCATCGCGACGGCAACGCCGGAAGGCGACGCGGTGGCCGCCCTGCCCGACGGCGCCGAGATTTGCGGCTGCAACGGCGTGTCGAAAAGGGCGATTCTTGCAGCCATCGCCGAGCACGGCCTCACTACCCTAGACGCGGTGCGGGCGCGCACAAAAGCGTCGGGATCATGCGGCAGCTGCACCGGCCAGGTCGAGGCGCTTCTGGCGCACGCCGCCGGGGACGCCTACAGCACGGCACCCGCGGTCAAGCCGATGTGCGGATGCACGACGCACGGACATGATGCGGTGCGCCAGGCCATCGTGCGGCAGCGACTGCGCAGCGTCCACGCCGTGCTGCGCGCGATGGGCTGGACCACGCCGGATGGGTGCGCCGCGTGCCGGCCGGCGCTGAACTTCTACCTGATCTGCGCCTGGCCGGGCGGCTACACCGACGACACGCGCTCGCGGATCGCCAACGAGCGGATGCACGCCAACATCCAGAAGGACGGCACGTTTTCGGTGGTGCCGCGCATGTGGGGCGGGCTGACCAGCGCCGCCGAGTTGCGCACCATCGCCGACGTAGTAGACAAATACGCGATCCCCACCGTGAAGATCACGGGCGGGCAGCGCATCGACCTGCTGGGCGTGCGGCGCGAGCAACTGCCGCATGTCTGGCGCGACCTCAATGCAGCCGGCATGGTCTCGGGCCACGCCTATGCCAAGGCACTGCGCACAGTCAAGACCTGCGTCGGTTCCGAATGGTGCCGCTTTGGTACACAGGATTCCACGTCGATGGGGGTGGCGCTCGAACGCATGTGCTGGGGAACCTGGACGCCCGCGAAGGTGAAGATGGCCGTCTCAGGCTGTCCGCGCAACTGCGCCGAGTCCACCATCAAGGATTTCGGGGTGATCGCGGTGGAGAGCGGCTGGGAGCTGCATGTCGGCGGCAATGGCGGCGTGAAGCTGCGCGGCACCGAATTGCTGTGCAAGGTCACGACGGATACCGAGGTGCTGGAACATGCAGGCGCCTTCCTGCAACTCTTTCGCGAGGAAGCGCGCTATCTGGAGCGTACCGCGCATTGGATCGAGCGCGTCGGCATCGACTTCGTCCGCCAGCGCGTGGCGCAGGATGCGGTGTCGCGGGCGGCGCTGCACGAGCGGTTCCTGCTTTCGCAGGCGCACGCACAATCCGACCCGTGGGAGGCACGCGCGGCGGGTGCGGAAGCGCACGAATTCGCCCATTTGGAGTCCGCGTGATGTGGCGCGACGTGGGCGTGCTGGACGACATCCCGCGCCTGCGCGCGCGCACGGTCGCGACCGAGGCCGGCGACATCGCGGTGTTCCGCACCGAGGACGATCGCGTGTTCGCGCTGTATGACGAGTGCCCGCACAAGCGCGGCAAGCTGTCGCAAGGTATCGTGCATGACCAGCGCGTGACCTGCCCGCTGCATGGCTGGATCATCGGCCTGGCGGATGGCCGGGCGCAGGCACCCGACGAGGGCTGTGCGCGGCGCGTGCCGGTCCGTCTGGAAGCGGGTCGCATCCTGCTCGGCTGCGAGATGCCGTGACCTCCGTCCGTACCACCTGCTGCTATTGCGGTGTCGGCTGCGGCGTGCTCGCCGGCGACGATGGGCGGGTGCGCGGCGATCCGGCGCATCCCGCCAATCATGGCCGTCTGTGCTCAAAGGGTGCCGCACTCGGTCAGACGCTGGATGATTCCGAACGCCTGCTGCGTCCCACCGCCAACGGGCGCGTCGCAAGCTGGGACGCGGCGCTCGATCTGATCGCCGCGCGCTTTCACGACACCATGGCAGCGCACGGGCCGGATAGCGTCGCCTTCTACGTCTCCGGCCAGTGTCTGACGGAGGACTACTACGTGGCCAACAAGCTGATGAAGGGTTTCATCGGCAGCGCCAATATCGACAGCAATTCACGGCTCTGCATGGCCTCGTCGGTCGCGGGGCATATCCGCGCCTTCGGCGAGGACATCGTCCCCGGCACCTACGAGGATTTCGACGAGGCCGATCTGGTGCTGCTGGTCGGCAGCAACACCGCCTGGTGCCATCCGGTGCTGCACCAGCGCCTGCTGGCCGCCCGCACCGCGCGCGGCACGAAGATCGTCGTGATCGACCCGCGCCGCACCGCGACGGCCGAGGGCGCCGACCTGCACCTGCCGCTGGCCGGCGATACCGACGTGGCGCTGTTCGCGGGCCTGCTGGCGTATCTGCATGAGACCGGTGCGATCGACCGCGCCTGGACCGCGCGACACACGACCGGGCTGGAACAGGCTCTGGAGGCGGCCCGGCCGTTCGCCGATCCCGAAACGGTGGCGGCGACCTGCGGCATCGACCCGGAAAGTCTCGAGACTCTGTTCGACTGGTTCGCCCACACCGAGCGGGTGCTGACGGTGTACTCGCAGGGCGTGAACCAGTCGGCCAGCGGCACCGACAAGGTCTCCGCCATACTCAACTGCCATCTGGCCACGGGGCGGATCGGCCGGCCCGGCATGGGGCCGTTCTCGCTCACCGGCCAGCCGAACGCGATGGGCGGCCGCGAGGTGGGGGCACTTGCCAACCAGCTCGCAACGCATCTGCGTGTGGACGATGCGGCGGAGCGGGAAATGTTGCGGCGCTTCTGGGACTCGCCCGGCCTGCCGGCGCGGCCGGGGCTAAAGGCGGTGGAGATGTTCGACGCGGTGGCGGATGGCCGGATCAAGGCCATCTGGATCATCGCCACCAACCCGGCGGCGAGCTTCCCACGCGCGGGGCGCGTGCGTGCGGCGCTGGCCGCCTGTCCATTCGTCGTTGTCTCCGATTGCTGGCCCACCGACACCACGCGGCTCGCGCATGTCGTGCTGCCGGCGGCAGCTTGGGGCGAAAAGAACGGCACAGTGACCAATTCCGAGCGCCGCATTTCGCGCCAGCGCGCGTTTCGCGCAGCGCCCGGCGAGGCGCGGCCGGATTGGTGGATGCTGGCGCATATCGGCCGGCGGATGGGCTGGACGCCGCATTTCGCCTGGGAATCCCCGGCTGCGGTGTTTCGCGAGCACGCGCGCCTGTCCGGCGTGGCCGGCGGCAGCACGCGGCTGTTCGACATCTCGCGCCTGGCCGGTCTGGATGATGCCGCCTATGATGCGCTGCACCCGGTCAGTTGGCCGCTACCCGCGACGGGTGCTGCATCCGGCGGGCGCCTGTTCGCCGAGGGCGGGTTTCCGACGTCGGACGGACGGGCGCGGATCGTGCCGATACAACCGGCCCCGGCGCACGGAAGCCCCTCACCCAACCCTCTCCCAGCGGGAGAGGGCCGGGGTGAGGGCGCTACACGCGAAATCGCCCTGCGACTCAACACCGGCCGGGTGCGCGACCAATGGCACAGCATGACCCGCACCGGCCGGGTGCCGACGCTGATGACACACGCGCCCGAACCGCTGCTCACGATCCATCCCGCGGACGCCGCGCGCGCCGGACTGGTCCAGGACCAGCTCGCGCAGATCCGCACCGAACACGGCACGCTGCTGCTGCGCGCCGATCTGCGGCACAGCCAGCGGCGCGGCGAGGTGTGGGCACCGATGCACTGGACCGACGAGTTCTGCGGCGCGGGGCCAGTGGCACGGGTGGTCGATGCCACGGTCGATCCCCTCTCCGGCCAGCCGGCGTTGAAGGCGACACTGGCGGCCGTGGTCCCATTCCCCCAGACCTATGCCGGGCTGCTGCTGCGCGAGAGCGGGGGCGCGCTCCCGACACGCGGCCTGCACTGGATCCGAGTGCCGTTGCGGAACGGCCATCTCTATCGGGTGGCCGGCCTGGTCGCCATGCCGCGCGGTCCGGCGCTGTCCGCGCTGGCCCGCTCGTTGGTCGCGGCACCGGACGATGCCGAGTGGCTGGAAGTCTCCGACCCGCGCCGCCAGACAGTGCGCCTCGCGGCCCTGCGCGACGGCAGGCTGGCGGGTTGCCTGTTCCTGGCCGCGCAGACGGCGGCGCTGCCCCGTGCGGAGATGCTGGCGCCGTTGCTGGGCGTCGTGCTGCCTGATTCGCTGCGCGCGACGCTTCTGGCTGGCCGGTCGCCAGGCGGGGTTGCAGCCGATGACGGGCAACAGATATGTGCATGCTTCGGCGTCGGACGGACGGCGATCCGCCATGCCGTCGCGACCCACCGGCTGCGCAGCGCGGCCGAGATCGGCGCGCATTTGCAGGCCGGCACGAATTGCGGCTCGTGCATCCCCGAACTGGAGGAGATCCTGCGTGAGATCCGTGCCCCCGCCGCCTAGCGGCCCCAGCGTGGGACGTGTCAGCCTGGTCGGCGCCGGCCCCGGCGATCCGGAGCTGTTGACGGTGCGTGCGCTCCGCCGGCTGGGCGAGGCCGATGTGGTGCTGCACGACGCGCTGATCGGCCCGGCCATCCTCGATCTGGCACGGAGGGAGGCGCGGCGCATCGACGTGGGCAAGCGTTGCGGCCGGCACGCGATGAAGCAGCCGGCGATCAACCGGCTGATGCTCAACCTCGCGCGCGGCGGCGCGCATGTGGTGCGGCTGAAGGGCGGCGACCCGTTCGTCTTCGGACGCGGCGGCGAGGAACTGGCGTTCCTACGCGCGGCCGGCATCGCAGTGGATATCGTGCCGGGCGTCACCGCCGCCTTTGCCGCCGCCGCCGAACTGGCCATTCCGCTCACCCATCGCGACATGGCGCGCAGCCTGCACGTCGTCACCGGTCACGCCAGCAACGGCGCACTGCCCGACCTGGACTGGCGCGTGCTGGCCACAGGCACCGGCACGATCGCCGCCTACATGGCCAAGCGCACCCTGCCCGAACTGGCGCGGCGGCTGCTGGAGGCCGGCCTGCCCGGATCGACGCCCGCCGTGGCGGTCGAGAACGCGAGCCTGCCAGAGCAGCGCCACGTTCATGCGACGCTCGCGACCCTGCCCGCGGCGCTGGAGGCGTGCGGCTATGACGGGCCGACTCTGGTGCTGATCGGCCGCGTCGTCGATCTGGCGGCGGAGGTCGCCGAGGCGTGCCGCCAGGCGGCGTGACGGAGGCCGATACCGAACGGTTCGCGCCGTTCGTTGCGACCTTGGGGCGCGGTCCCGGCAGGTCGCGCGCGCTCACTCGCGACGAGGCGCGCGAGGCCTTCGCCCTGGTGTTGGCCGGCCGCGCCGATCCGATGCAGATCGGCGCGTTCCTGATGCTGCTGCGCTATCGTGGAGAGGACGCCGAGGAGATCACCGGGCTGGTGGAAGCCGCGCGCGACGCCGCCGGGCTGCCGTCGCGCGAGGAGGTGGCCGATCTCGACTGGCCCTCGGTACGGCGCCGGACGCACTAGGGCAGCGCCGTGGTTCGTGCTCTCGGCGCTGGCCCTTTCCCGCGCCGGGGTTCGCGTACTGATGCACGGCTCCAACGATTTCTCCTCCGGGATGCCGGTGCGCGCGGCGTTGGACCAGCTTTGCGTCACGCCATCCGCGAGCCTCGCGGAAGCGGAACGGGCGCTGCGGCGCGACCGCTTCGCCTATCTGCCGGCGCGGGCCATGGCGCCGCCCCTGCAACGCCTGCTCGACACGCGGCGCCTGTTCGGCCTGCGCTCCCCGGTCAACACGGTGGCCCGCCTGCTCAACCCGGGCGGCGCCCCCTCCGGCGTGGATGGGGTGTTCCACCCGGCCTACCTGGAGGTGCATCTGGGCGTGGCCGAGCGGATGGCGCGGCCCAGCCTGCTGGTGCTGAAGGGCGGCGGGGGCGAGGCCGAGCGCAACCCGGCAAAGGCAGCCACGCTGCATGTCTGGCGGCAGGGGACGGGGCGGTCGGTGATCGAGCTGCCCGCCTATCCGGAGGCGGGGCCAGCGCCGAATGCGACATCGAACACGCCGGAGCAGATCGGCTCGATCTGGCAGAGCAACATCTGGGCGCCGCCCGGCGTGCTGGCCACCGTCCAGGCCACCATCGCACTCGGCCTGCTGGCCACCGGCCGGTCCACCCCCGACGCAGCCGATGGCGACGCGGCCGCGATCTGGTCAGCCCGGCATTGAACCCCGATCCGGAGTGGCGCCCATCGCCTGCTCCAATGCCGCGCGCAACCCAGCCTCGTCATAGGGCTTGTCCAGCACCGTGTAGCCGCTCTCCGCGCCCGCCTCGCCACCCGAGGCGACGATGACCCGCAGGCCCGGCAGCCGGGCACGGGCCTGTGCCGCCAGCGCCAGGCCATCCATGTCCGGCAATCCGAGATCGGTCATCAGCAGATCGACGCCGCGATCCAGCGCCGCCAGCGCCTCGGCGGCACTGCCGGCCTGTACCACCTCGTGCCCGAGATCGGCGAGCAGGTCGGCGGTGGTCATGCGCACCAACAGCTCGTCCTCGACCAGCAGGATTCGCAGCGTACGCTCCTTCGTGGCGGGACGCTGCGCTTCCCGCAGCGCCTGCTGCAGCTTGCGGCCCAACTCGGCCGCACGCCAGGGCTTGCTCACCAGGATCACGCCCGGATCGAGCTGGCCGTTATGGACGACCGCATTCTCGGTGTAGCCGGACGTGAACACCACGGCCAAATCCGGCAGCAGCGCCTTCGCGCGCTCGACCATCTCGCGCGCACTCGGCTTGCCGGGCATCACCACGTCGGTAAACAGCAGATCGGGACGCGCGCCGCCCTCGATCAGCGCCAGCGCCGATTTCGCGTCGCTCGCCTCGATCACGCGATAGCCGAAGCCGCGGACCGCCTGCATCGAGGCCGCGCGCACCGCGGCATCGTCCTCGACCAGCAGAACCAAGGCGCCCTCCGTCTGCATCGGCAGCGGCGGTTCGGCAAGCACGCGGGCGTCGCCGTGGCCGCGCGGAACATACAGCCGTGCCGTGGTACCGTGGCCCTTCTCGCTGTACAGCTTGAAGTGACCGCCCGATTGTCTGGCGAAGCCGTACACCATCGGCAGGCCGAGGCCGGTTCCCTGGCCCTCCGGCTTGGTGGTGTAGAAGGGCTCGATCGCGCGCACGAGTTCTTCCTGCGTCATGCCGAACCCCGTGTCGCTGACGGCGATCACCACGTATTGCCCGGGAGTGACTTCCGCGTTGCGGGCGGCGTATTCGTCGTCCAGCGAGGCATTGGTGGCCTCGACCGTGAGCTTCCCGCCATCGGGCATGGCGTCGCGCGCGTTGATGGCGAGATTGAGCAGGGCGCTCTCGAGCTGCTGCGGATCGGCACGCAGCGGCCACAACCCGCCGCCCAGCACCATTTCGATCGCAACCCGCTCGCCCAGGGTCCGGCGCAGCATGTCCTCCAGCCCGTTCAGGAGCGACCGCGTATCGACCGATTGCGGTGCCAGCGGCTGACGGCGGGCGAAGGCCAGCAGATGCCGCGTCAGCCGCGCGGCGCGCTCGACCCCCGATTGTGCCGCGGCCAGCCGGGCCTGCAACCATTCGTCGGAGGCGACCCGGCCGCCGAGCAATTCGAGATTGGCCGAGATCACCTGCAGCAGATTGTTGAAATCGTGCGCGACCCCGCCGGTGAGCTGGCCCATCACCTCCATCTTCTGCGCCTGGCGCGCGACCGTTTCCGCCTCCGTGCGGCGGGTGATGTCGGCCACGCTCAGCATCTGGCCGCCATCCGGCATCGGGCTGTGCAAGACATCCAGCACGCGGCCATCCACCTGTGTCTCGACACCCCGTGCGGGAGCGCCCGGATGCAGCCGCTGGAGCGGGGCATTGGGCCAGCCAGAAGCCGCCGCGACAATATCGGCCATCGCAGCACCGGGGCGGAGCAGCGCCGCATCCCAGCCGGTATTGGCGGATAGATGCCCGTTGGCCAGCAGCAGCCGGCCCGCGGCATCGAACACCGCGACACCGTCGCGCATGTGTTCGACGGTGCCAGCCAGTCGCGCCGCCTGCACCCGCTCGGCCGCCCGCGCCCGCTGGCTGCGCGCGCGGTTTACCAGCAGGACGATAAGCGCGGCACCCAGCAGCAGCGCGCCCGCCACCGCCGCCAGGGCGAGTGCGCGGATCGCTTCCTGCTCGCGCGCCCGCAGCAGGTCGGCGGCATGATCACGCTCGGCGTACGAACGGGCCAGGATGCGCGCCAGCACTGCACGGGCGGCGTCCATATCGGCCTTGCCGGCGTCGGTGCGCACGATTTGTAGCGCCGCCGGCTGCCCTTGCTGCTGGGCGAGGCTGACCGTTTCGGCCAGTTCGGCCATCTTGCGCGTGACGCTCTGGTGCAGCGACGCCAAATCCTGCTGCATCCAGGGCGTGGTCGCGGCCAGCTTCTCCAGATTGGCGAGCGCCGTCTGCACGCGCGCCTCGCCGCTTGCGTACGGGGCGAGGTAGTCGCGCTGCATCGTCAGCAGATAGCCGCGCTGCCCGGTTTCCGCATCGGTCAGCGCGATCAGCAGATCCTCGGCCGCCTGGGTCTGCGCCCGCGCCTCCACAGTGAGGCGCTGCGCTTCTTCGATGGAGCGCAGGGTCACGCCGTTCAGCAGGTACGCCGCCAGCAGCACCAGCAGCACCACGGCAACGGCCAGCAGCACCTGGAACACCATGCCGCGCCCCCACCACGCCGACGACCGCGCTTCGTCGCGTTCCAGATCCGGCGGCGGAGTGAGCGGCGGCAGGTCCGAGTGCGGGAGCGTCCCGGTGATCTGCGTCATGTCCGGCCCCACACCGGTTCGACGAGCCGCGCCACGAAGGCCGCGTGGGCAGCAAGCTCGGGGCCACTCGGGAGAATAGGCCGGGGCACGCGCGGTCCAGCCGGGGCATAGGCCACCGACGGCAGACGGGGGGCCGGCCCGGCCGCCTCGCCGGTCCACAAGGCCCGCTGACGGCCGCCGGTCAGCTCCACATAGACCTCGGCCAGGAGCCGGCAATCGAGCAGCGCGTTGTGCGTGGTGCGCTCCGAGAGGTCGATGCCGAAGCGGCGGCACAGCGCGTCCAGACTGTTCGGCAGGCCAGGGAAACGCTGCTTCGCCAGCGCCAGCGTGTCGATCATGCGCCCGCGCGCGAGCGCCGGGCGGGCGATGCGCGCCAGTTCGGCATCGAGGAAGGCGAAATCGAATGGCGCGTTGTGCGCGATCAGGCTGCCGTCGCCCAGGAAGTCGAGCAGCGCGTCGGCAATCTCGGCGAAGCGCGGCTTGTCCAGCAGCCGGTCGAGCGTGATGCCGTGCACCCGTGCCGCGTCGTCCGGGATGTCGCGCTCGGGGTGCATCAGGGCGTGGAAATGCCGGCCCGTGGGCAGGTCGCCCAGCAGCTCCAGCGCGGCGACCTCGATCACCCGGTGGCCGGTCAGCGGGTCGAGGCCCGTCGTCTCCGTATCGAAGAGAACGGCGCGGGTCATTGACGAGGTGTCATCCTATGAGGGTGCGGATCAGCCGGGACAGGGTTCGCTGGGCATATTGGCGGGAAAGCCCGGTTTGCACCACAGCGTCCGCGCGCCGGCGGCGCTCGGCATCCGGCAGTTGCCGCGCCAGGATCGCCGCAAACTGGCCCGGATCCAGCGTGCCGCGCCGGCGCACCCGGGCTTCCTGCACAGCGGCGGGTGCCGAGACGGTGATGACGGCGTCCATGCCCGCCCGGCCGCGCTTCTCGAACAGCAGCGGAATGTCGAGCACCGCCGCCCGTGCGCCGCGCCGGCGCGCAGCCGCAAGGAAGCGCCGTTCGGCGTGAGCAACCAGCGGGTGCATGATCGCCTCCAGCCGGTCGAGTGCGGCCGGATCATGCAGCACGATCCGGCGCAGCGCCGCGCGGTCGAGCAGCAGGCGGCCGGTTTCGTCGCGGCGCACCGTGCCGGGAAAGCCGGCCGCGATCGGCCCGAGTGCAGCGCCTCCTGGCGCCTGCAACGCATGCACAGCGGCGTCCGCGTCGAAGACCGGGATGCGCGCGCGGCGGAAGGCGGCAGCCGCCGTGCTCTTGCCCATCGCGATCCCGCCGGTGAGGCCGATCACCTTCATTGCACGAGTGAGCACAGCCGGGGCGGCGGCAACAAGCCTGTCGGCGCGGGCATCGTCCGAGGGGCGTCCCGGTGGGGCTATCGCCGGTTGCAAGGTGTTCTGGCATAGCACGGCCCACGGCGGTCGCGAGCGTGGTCCGCCGGTTTGAGGAAGCCGGATGCGCGCCCTTCGTTGGCTCATCGCCGGAGTGCTGGGGCTTGTCGTCGTCCTGGCGGCATCGATCGGCGGCTTGCTGTGGCGGAGCCTCCCGCCGTCGGCGCAGCACGTCGCCATTCCGGGCCTGTCGGCGCCGGTGTCGATCGCGTTCGATCGCGATGGCGTGCCGCGCATACGCGCCCGGAACGAACGCGACGCCGCGGCGGCGCTCGGTTTCGTCCACGCGCGCGACCGGATGTTCCAGATGGACCTGATGCGCCGCGCCGGCTCCGGCCGGCTGGCCGAACTCGCCGGCGCCCGCGCGCTGCCCTTCGATCGGGAGATGCGGGTGCTCGGCCTGCGCGCCCGTGCCGAGCACGACGCGGCATCGCTGCCCGCCGCCGACCGTGCCGTGCTGGAAAGCTATGCGCGGGGCGTCAACGCGTGGATTGCGGCGCGCGGGCGGTTCAGCGCGCCCGAGTTCATCGTGCTCGGCCGACCCGAGAAGTGGACGGTGATCGACACGATGCTGTGGGCGAAGATGATCGGCCTGTACCTGTCCGGCAATTGGGAACGCGAGCTGGCGCGGCTGGCGCTCACCAAGACCCTGCCGCTCGCACGCATCGCCGAACTCTGGCCCGATCCCGCGCATCCGGCGATGATCGGTGCGCCGCCCGATGCGCATCTGGCCGATGCGGCCGATGCGGTGATGCAGGCGCTGCCGCACGCTCCGGGCGTGCCCGACCTGCCGGCCGGCGGGTCGAACGCCTGGGCGGTGAGCGGGTCACACAGTGCCACCGGCGCGCCGCTGCTCGCGGGCGATCCGCACCTGCTCTACATGCTGCCGGGCATGTGGTACCTGGCGCGCATCGAGCGCCCGGACGGCGTATGGGCCGGCGCCACCGCGCCGGGCGTCCCCGGCGTGATCATGGGTCGCAACGCGAACATCGCCTGGGCCTTCACCACCACCGGGGCCGATACGCAGGATCTGTTCGTGGAACAGCCGGCTGGCGCGGGGATGTACGCGACTCCGGACGGGCCGCGTCCGTTCGCGACGCGCACCGAGCGGATCCGCGTGCGCGGCGCGCCTGACGAGGTGCTGACCGTGCGCGAGACACGGCACGGGCCGCTGATCAGCGACATCCGCCCGCAGCACGGCGGCCCATTGCTGGCGGTGGCGATGGCGAGCCTCGCCTATGGCGATACCGCGGCGTCCGGCTTCCTGGCGCTCAACCGCGCCCGCGACATGGCCGAGGCGGCGACGGCGGCGAAGCTGATCACCGCACCGGTGCAGAACATGATCGTGGCCGACCGCGCGCATATCGGCCTGTTCGTCACCGGACGCGTGCCGATCCGCCGCGCGGGCGACTGGCAGGATGCCGGTCGATGGCGCCGATGGCGCGCATGACTGGCTGGGCTTCGCCGCGGGCGAGCAACTCCCGCACGCGGTCGATCCGCCGAGCGGCCGTCTGGTCAACGCCAACGAGCCGGTGGCGCCGCCGGATTTCCCGATCTTCATCGGCAGCGATCCGCAGGGAGCGTGGCGGGCGCAGCGGATCGATGCGCTGCTCGCCGCCTCCGACCGGCACACGGTGCAGGATTTCGCGCGGATGCAGGGCGATGCCGGCAGCGAATACGCGCGCCAATTGCTGCCGGCACTGCTTGCGGTGCCGCTGTCGGACGGGCTGGCTCGCCGCGCCGCGGCGCAGTTGCGCGGCTGGGACGGCACGATGGCCAAGGACAGCGCGGCCCCGCTGGTGTTCAACGCCTGGCTCGCGCGGTTCCGCGAGGACGTGCTGCGCCGCGCCGGCGTGCCGGCGCGCTCGATTGCGGTGTCGCGGCTCGGCTTCGTGGCCTGGCTGCTGGCGCCCGGCACGGATGCCGCGGCGCGAGCGTGGTGGTGCAGCGGCGAGTGCGGCCCGATGCTGGCCACCGCACTGACGGAGGCAAGCGCCGATCTCGTCTCCCGTCTCGGCTCCGATCCCGCTGCGTGGCGCTGGGGCGCCGTGCATGACGCGGTGTTCGATCACCCGGTGCTGCGTTTCGTGCCGGTGATCGGGGGCTGGGTCGGCGCGCGCGTGCCGGTCCCCGGCGACACGACGACGATCAACCGGCAGGAGGCGCTGTTCGGCGGCTTCGAGAGTGTGCATGGCGCCGCCTATCGCGGCGACTACGACCTCGCCGATCTGGACCAGCAGCCGGTTCATGGCGGTGCCCGGGCAGTCCGGCAACGTGCTGAGTGCCACGTCGCGCATTTTCGTCGATCGCTGGGCCAAGGGCGAGACGGTCACGCTCGGCCCCGAACAGGCGGGCGCAGAGCCGCGTGCCACGATCCGGCTGACACCCGCGCCGGCGAACGCCTTGGCTCGGTGACCGCGCCGACTGCTGCCGCCTGCCGGTGTCGACGGCGATGGGTTGTGGTCGGGCTTAGCGGGCGGTGCTGTGGCCCCGCTTTGCCGCAAAACCGTCACGACACTGTCAACGAAGGTGCAACGCGGCCCTTCGGACGCCAAACTATCGTCGATCTCGCGGGACGGCGGCACACCACCCCGCCGCCATTCATCTACGGGAGACTCATGATGCCCCAATGCAGGACCACGCTGCGGCACACGGCGCTCGCCACAATCGCGGGGATCGCGCTCACCGCCGCCGCGACGAGCGCGCATGCGCAGCGGATCAAGACGGTGTTCGTCATCGCCATGGAAAACCACAACTGGATCCAGCCGCTCGACCGCTATCGCGGGCAGGAACAGCAGATCAAGGGAAACCCCAACGCCCCCTTCATCAACAGCCTCGTGAACGGCACGGCGACGGCCACGATCAACGGCGTCGTGGTCGATATCAGCCAGTCGGTCGCCTATACCGACACCTATCACAATGTCCTGGCGACCCCCTCCGGGCACAACCGCCATATCCATCCCTCGGAGCCGAACTACATCTGGGCAGAGGCGGGTTCCAATCTCGGCGTGTTGGACGACAATGATCCGTACGCGAACCCCAGCCCGAACCAGTCCACGCACCAGCACCTCGCCGCCTATCTGATCGAGGCCGGCATCCCGTGGAAGTCGTATCAGGAGGACATCGACCTCGCAAAGAACGCCGATGGCAAGACGATCAACGCGGTTCGGCCACGCGCCTACTGGACCGTGCCGCTGGTCAGCCGTTCCGGCTTCTTCGTGGACGGCATCACCAACGCATATAACGGCAGCAACCAGTTTTCCTATGCGGCAAAGCACAATCCGCCGGTGTTCTTCACCGATACGAACGGCGGCAACAACACGACGCCCACCAACGCGGCATCGGTCTACTACGCTCCGTTGCAGCAATTGCATGACGATCTGAACAACAACACCGTCGCGCGCTTCAATTGGATCACGCCCGACGAATACAACGACATGCACACGCCGCTGAATCACGGCTTCGCGCCGCCAGGCGGCAGCACCGTGCTGCGCGGCGACGACGCGCAGATCGCCCAGGGCGACAACTTCCTGCGGCAGATCGTGCCCATGATCATGGCATCGAAGGCGTATCAGGATCACGGCGCGATCGTGCTGTGGTGGGACGAGTCGGAGCAGGTGACGAACGCGAGCCCGGACACCTACGCCTATTCGATCCCGGAGATCGTCATCTCCCCGCTCGCGCATCCGAATGTCGGCGGCAAGCCGTACGACGCCGTGGCCGCGAACTACAGCCACTCCTCCGATCTGCTGACCTGGCAGGAAGTGTTCGGAGTCGGCCCCTGCCTGCGGGATGCCTGCCGGGCGCAGAGCCTGTCCGACCTGTTCGCGGTCGGCGCGGTCCCGGACGCGATCGTGCGCCGATAGCCGGGCGCCTCGCTGGCGAGACGGTGGGGCAGGATGCGACCCCTGCCCTACTGTCTCTCAGTGCCCCCGGAGAATCTGACTGAGAAACAGCTTAAGCCGATCCGTCTTCGGGCTCGCGAACAGTTCCTTGGGCGGTCCGCTTTCGACGATCTCGCCGCGATCCATGAACACCACGCGGTCCGCCACCTGGCGCGCAAACCCCATCTCGTGCGTGACGCACACCATCGTCATGCCGCTCTCGGCGAGGCCGATCATCGTGTCCAGCACCTCCTTGATCATCTCCGGATCGAGGGCCGAGGTCGGCTCGTCGAACAGCATGATCTTCGGCCGCATGCACAGCGCCCGCGCGATCGCCACGCGCTGCTGCTGGCCGCCGGACAACTGGCCGGGATATTTCTTCGCCTGCTCCGGGATCTTGACGCGAGTGAGATATTCCATTCCCAAAGCCTCGGCCTCGCGCTTCGGCATCTTGCGTACCCAGATCGGTGCGAGCGTGCAATTCTCGAGAACCGTCAGATGCGGGAACAGGTTGAAGCTCTGGAACACCATGCCGACCTCGCGCCGGATCGTGTCCAGCGCCCGCGTGTCGTCGGTCAGCTCGGTGCCGTCCACGACGATGCGGCCCTTCTGGTGTGCCTCCAGCCGGTTGATGCAGCGGATCATGGTGGACTTGCCGGAGCCGGACGGGCCGCACACCACCACCCGCTCCTTCTGTGCGACCGTCAGGGACACGTCGCGCAGCACGTGCATCGCACCGTACCACTTGTTGACCTGATCCATCTCGATCGCGGCGGCGTCGTCGCTCATGCGGCAGGTTCCTTGTTCAACGTCGGCGCCCGGCGGACATCTCCGTCTCCAGGCCTCGGCTGTAGCGCGACATGGCGTAGCAGAACACGAAATAGATCGCGGCCAGCAGCAGATAGACCTCGGTGGAGAACCCGGTCCAGGTGGGATCCTGGATCGCCGTGCGCCCGGCCAGCAGCAGGTCGTAGATGCCGATGATCGTCACCAGCGATGTGTCCTTGAACAGCCCGATGAAGGTGTTGACCAGTGGCGGTATGACCAGCATCAGCGCCTGTGGCAGCACGACCAGCCGGTTCTTGCGCCAGTAGGACAGGCCGAGCGCGTCCGCCGCCTCGTACTGCCCCTTCGGCAGCGCCTGCAAGCCGCCGCGCACCACCTCGGCCAGATAGGCGGCCGCGAACAGGATGATGGCGACCTGTGCGCGCAGCAGATTGTTGGGGTTGATGCCCTCGGGCATGAACAGCGGGAACATCACGCTGGCCATGAACAGCACCGCGATCAGCGGCACGCCACGGATCAGCTCGACATAGACCACGCACAGCATCCGCAGCGCGGGCAGGCCGCGCGCGCGCCGGCCGAGCGCCACCGCCACCGCCAGCGGGAACGCCGCGGCGATGCCGAAGGTGGACAGGATCAGCGTGACCGGCAGGCCGCCCCACTCGTCGGTCGGCACGAACGTCATGCCGGCGAAGCCGCCCCACATCAGGCCGAAGATCACCGCGAGTGTCACGACCCAGATGAGCGCCAGTTCACGCCGCCAGAAGCGGCGCATTCCCGAGACCACGTAAAGGCCCACGAACAGCAGGATGCAGATCAGCGGGCGCCACTGCTCGGCATAGGGAAAGCGGCCGAACAGGATGAAGCGGTATTTGTCGGTGATGACGGCCCAGCAGGCGCCCGCACCTTGCAATGCGCGGCAGGTAGTGGCGTCTGGCCGCCCGGAGACCTGCGGCACGCTCCAGACGGCGCGCAGCACGCCCCAATCGAACAGCGCCCAGGCCCAGCGCAGCAAAATATAGGCAAGCAGCAGCGTGACCACGCTGGAAACCCAGCCATTGAACAGTCGCGCACGTGCCCAGCCGACCGGCCCGCGCAGCACCCGCGGCGGCGGCAGCGGCGCTGCGGTGGTCCCCGCGAGCGACGGCACCGGCTCGCCGGCGATCGGCAATTGCAGGTTGTCCGCGGTCATCGGCGTCAGCGCTCCACCAGCGCCACGCGCGCGTTGTACCAGTTCATCAGCCCGCTAATGGACAGGCTAATGGCGAGATACACCGCCATGATGATCGCCACTCCCTCGATCGCCTGCCCGGTCTGGTTCAGCGTTGTGTCGGCAATCGAAACGATATCGGGGTAGCCGATCGCCACCGCCAGCGAGCTGTTCTTGGTGAGGTTCAGATACTCGCTGGTGAGCGGCGGGATGATGACGCGCAGCGCCTGCGGCAGAACGATCAGCCGCAGCACGCGCCCGCGATGCAGGCCGAGCGCGCCGGCTGCCTCCCACTGGCCCGTCGGCACCGCCTGGATGCCGGAACGCACGATCTCGGCGATATAGGCGGCGGTATAGACGACAAGGCCGATCAGCAGCGCGCCGTATTCGGGGCTGATGGTGAGACCGCCGGAGAAGTTGAACCCGTGCAACGCCGGGCGGTCCAGCCTGGCCGGCGCGCCGAGCGCCGCCCAGACCAGCAGCGGCAAGCCCACGATCAGCACGAGGCCAACCGGCCAAACTACCGGCGGCCGCCCGGTGGCCGCCTGCAGCCGGCGCGACCGGGCCGACCAGGCCAGGGTCGCGGCAATCCCGGCGGCGCAGGCCAGCAGCGCCCAGGAGTATGCAGGCTGCCAGACCAGCGCCGGGAGCCTGATGCCGCGATTGGACAGGAAGGCCGACCCCACATGGATCGCCTGCCGTGGCGCCGGCAGTCCCAGCAACACCCCGTACCAGAACAGCAATTGCAGCAGAACTGGAATGTCGCGGATCAGCTCGACATAGGCGGCGGCCAGACGGGCGGCGAGCCAGTTGGGCGACAGGCGCAGCACGCCCACGACGGTCCCGAGGATTGTCGCCAGTACCACGCCCACGACGGCGACCTTCGCCGTGTTGAGCACGCCGATCAGCAGCGCCCAGGCATAGGTGCTGACTCCGGGCGTATAGGGAAGCAGCGTCTCGCCGATCGGCACGCCGGAGGTCTGGCCGAGGAAGCCGAACCCGGTGGCGATGTGACGGACGGCAAGATTGCGCGCCGTGTTGCCGATCACGTACCAGAGAACGGCGGCCACGGCAGCCAGAACGAGCACCTGCCAGACGATGCCGCGCAAGGTCGGATCCGACCAGGACAGCCTTATCCGGCGACGCGGAGGCATGTCGGCGGTCGTCAGCCGAGGGTCGGATGCATGGCTGCTCATCAACGGTAGCATGCAAGCGTTTCGGGCAGCGGCGCAATGCGCGGGTCGGGAGCACCCCACCTCATCGTCATGCCCAGACTTGAGCCGGGCATCGACGCGCCGCAGCCGGGGGCCGGTGGATGGCCGGGTCGAGCCCGGCCATGACCGTCAGGGAAAGAGCCGGGGAGCCTACCGAATCGGCGGCGCGTATTGCAGCCCGCCCTTGGTCCACAGATTGTTGATACCGCGCGGCACGCCCAGCGGCGTGATGTTGCGATCCCAGATCTCGCCGTAATTGCCGACCTGCTTGATAATGTTATAGGCCCATTTGTTGTCGAGCCCGAGCGCCTTGCCCATGTCGCCCTCCAGCCCCAGCAGGCGGCGGATGTTGGGATCGGTACTCGTCAGCATCTGATCGACATTGGCCTGGGTCACGCCTTCCTCCTCGGCGGTCAGGCCCGCGAAAAAGGTCCAGCGGACGATATCGAACCATTTGTCGTCGCCCTTGCGCACCTCATAGGCCAGCGGCTCCTTGCTGATGATCTCAGGCAGCAGCACGTAGTCGTCCTTGTTCGGCTGGGTCGCGCGGAAGGTCGCCAGCGCCGAGCTGTCGGTGGAATAGGCATCGCAGCGGCCGGCCACGAACGTCCGCTCAAGCTCGGTCTTGTCCTGGACCAGGACCGGGGTGAACTTCATCTTGTTGTTGCGGAAGTAATCGGCGATCGCCAGTTCGGTGCTGGTGCCCGGCTGCACGCAGATGGTGGCGCCGTCCATCTCCTTGGCCGACTTCACGCCGCTGCTCTTCTTCACCAGGAAGCCGGTGCCGTCATAGTAGTTCACGCCCGCGAACAGCGTGCCGAGATTGGCCTCGCGCCCGAGCGTCCAGGTGGTGCTGCGCATCAGCACGTCGATCTCGCCGGATTGCAGGGCGGTGAAGCGGTTCTCCGTGTCCAGGTTGACGAACTTCACCTTGTTCGCGTCGCCCAGCACGGCGGCGGCGAGGGTGCGGCAGCCATCGGCGTCGATGCCGCGCATGACGCCCTTGCTATCGGGCAGCGAGAACCCGGCCACCACGCCGGAAACACCGCAGGCGACCTGGCCGCGCGCGCGCACCGCGTCGAGCGTGGGCGAGCCGCTGCCCTGGGCGTGCGCGGCGGAGCCGACCGCGAGCGTCGCGGCCACGGCGCCGGCGGCGATGGACAAAGTCTGTCGCAGCATCGTCTCTTCTCCCGGTTGCGCGGGGTGGTCCCCCGCCTGCGGCCCACATAGCGACCGGCCGCCCGCCTTCGCAATGGGCGGCTTGCGGACGCCGCGAGTCCGGGCCAGACCGGCGCCAATGCTGCATCTGGCCAAGCTCGCCGTGGGTACCCGCGACATCGCCGACCTCCGAAGCTGGCAGGCGCGGCGAGCGATGGAGGCGCCGCCGCTGCGCCACCTCACCCGGCAGATGCCGCGCCGCGCGGCCGAGATCACCGATGGCGGCTCGCTGTACTGGGTCGTGCAGGGCAGCATGGTGGTACGCCAGCGCGTGACAGCCATCCGGCCCGACCGCATGGCCGACGGCACGGCCTGCGCGGCACTGGTGCTCGATCCGCTGCTGGTCGAGGTCGAGGGCAGGCCGACCCGCGCCTTCCAAGGTTGGCGCTATCTCCGGCCGGAGGCGGCACCACCGGATCTTGCCACCCCGCATCTCGCCGAGGGCGAGGCGAGCCTGCCCGAGGCGATGCGTCGCGAATTGAGGGTACTGCGACTGATCTGAGGTGGACGCGACGCGGCGAGGCGGGTAGCTCTCGGGGAACAGGTGATACCGGAGCAACGGACATGATCCGCAACATCCTTCGGCTGACACTGGCGAGCGTGGTGCTGGCGGCCTCTGTGGCACCGCTACAGGCCAAGATGATCCGGTACCGGAAACGGCCGCACCGCCGGTGCCGCACGGGCCCAGTTGCGCGCCGAGCATCAGCAGATGCACGGCCATTTCGGCGGCAGGGGAGCGGCGCACAGCGATCTGCCGCCACCTCCGAAGCGATAGGGCACAACCCGCGACGGCCGCGTGCCGCTGGCCCGGCCACCCCGGCCACAACGCCGGGGCCATGGACCGGCGGGCACGAAGTGACTATCCCCCTCCGGTCCTCTGCCCAGACGGGAACTGCCCTCCGCCCATGTCGCTTTCCGACCTGCTTTCCGGCATCGCCGAGCGCAGCCGCCGCCACGCCCCGCTGGTCCTGATCCTCGGGGTGGTGCTGGCCGGCCTGTGCTTCTGGGCCGCCGAGCAGCGTCTGGGCGTCTCGACCAATACCGACAAGCTGTTCTCGGCCAGCCTGCCCTGGCGGCAGCGGCAGATCGAGCATAATCGCCTGTTTCCGCAGTTCAGCGGATTGCTGATCGCGGTGGTCGATGCGCGCGAACCGGAGGAGGCCGACGCCACCGCCGCATCGCTGGCCAAGGCACTGGCAGCCGACCCCGCGACCTTCTCGAGCGTCACGCGACCGGATGCGTCGCCCTGGTTCGCCAAGAACGGCCTGCTGTTCCTCGATCCCAAGCCGCTGCAATCGCTGCTCGACCAGACCATCGACGCGCAGCCTTTCCTGGGACAGCTCGTGGCCGACCCGTCGGCGCGCGGCCTGTTCGCCGCGCTGACACTGGTGGCGATGGGCGTGCAGCACGGGCAGGCCGATCTGGCGCCCTTCGCCCCGGCTTTCGGCGCGTTTCACACGGCCCTCGCCGACGCCCTGGCCGGCCATCCGCGGCCGCTGTCGTGGGAGCGGCTGCTTGCCGGATCGCTTGCCGATCAGGCGGGGCAGTATCGCTTCGTGCTGGTCCACCCGCGCCTGGATTTCACGGCTCTGGAGCCGGGCGGCCAGGCCACGCAGGCGATGCGCGAGGTGATCGCACAACTGCCCTTCGTGCGCTCAGGCGAGGCACGGGTACGGATCACCGGCGACGTTGCCCTGGCCGACGAGGAATTCGCGACGGTGGCACAGGGCGCGCTGGCCGGGCTGATCGGCAGCCTGCTGCTGGTGGCGTTGTGGCTGTTCCTGGCGGTGGGAAGCTGGCGGCTGGTGCTGCCGATCCTGGCCACGCTGCTGCTGGGCCTGGCCTGCACCACCGGCTTCGCGGCGATCGCCGTCGGCACGCTCAATCTGGTGTCCGTCGCGTTCGCGGTGCTGTTCATCGGCATCGCCGTGGATTTCGCCATCCAGTTCAGCGTCCGCTACCGCGGCGAACGCTGGCGCCACCCCGACCCGGTGGCGGCCCTGTCCGGCACGGCGCGGCGCGTCGGCCCGCAGATCCTGGTGGCTGCCGCCGCCACCGCCGCAGGCTTCCTGGCCTTCGTGCCGACGGATTTCGCTGGCGTAGCCGAGCTTGGCCTGATCGCCGGCGTGGGCATGCTGGTCGCGTTCGCCTGCACCATGGTCTTCCTGCCGGCGGTGCTCTGGCTGTGCCGGCCGCGAGCCGAGCGCGGCTACGTGGGCTCCGCGGTGGCCGGACGATTGGAGCAGCGGCTGGGCCGGGTGCGCACGCCGCTGCTGGCGGGGTTCGCGGCGCTGGCCGTGCTCGGCCTCGTGCTGCTGCCGCGCATCCAGTTCGACAGCGACCCGCTGCACACCAAGAACCCGAACACCGAGGCGATGCGGACGCTGCACGACCTCATGGACTCTCCGCTCACCAATCCGTACAGCGCCGATATGCTGGCGCCGAACCTGGCCGCAGCCGATGCGCTGGCGCCGCGGCTGCGCGCGCTGCCGCTGGCCGCCGACGTGATGACCCTGTCGAGCTTCGTGCCGGTCGATCAGCCGGAGAAGCTGGCCGCCATCGCCGATGCCGAGAACATCCTGGGGCCCACGCTCACCGCACCCGCCTCGGCCGCGCCGGTGACGCCCAAGGAGGTCCGGGCAGCCGCCCGAATTGCCCACGACGCCATCGTGGCGGTGCTGCCGAAACTGCCCCCGGACGATCCGCTACGTCCGCTGGCCGACGATCTGGCCGGCTTCCAGATGGCGCCCGATGCCACGGTGATGGCCGCCAACGATGCGTTGGTGCGCTTCCTGCCGGTACAGATCGACCGGCTGCGCACGGCGCTGTCGCCGACCAGGCCCGTCACCGCATCCGACGTGCCGCCGGACATCGCGCGCGACTGGGTGCTGCCGGACGGCCGCGCCCGGGTCGAGGTGAAAGCGAAGCCCGCGGCGCGCGACAGCCGCGGCCTGCACGAATTCGTGGCGCAGGTCCGCGGCATCGCTCCGGGGGCGGGCGGCTCGGCGGTCCTCATCGTCGAGACCGCCGCGACCATCGTGAGCGCCTTTCGCATCGCGGCGCTCGCGGCGCTCGCGGCCATTGCCGTGATCCTGTTCGCCGCACTGCGCCGGCCGCTGGACGTGGTGCTGGTGATGATGCCGATGCTGCTGTCGGCGTTGCTCACCGTCATCGTCGTGGTGCTGACGCCGATGCCGCTGAATTTCGCCAACATCATCGCCCTGCCGCTGCTGCTGGGCGTCGGCGTGTCGTTCAACATCTATTTCGTGATGAACTGGCGTGCCGGACGCACCGATTTCCTGGGCTCGCCCACGGCGCGGGCGGTGGTGTTCTCGGCGCTGACAACGGGCACCGCGTTCAGTTCGCTGGCACTGAGCCAGCATCCCGGCACGTCCAGCATGGGCAAACTGCTGCTGATCAGCCTGGGCTGCACGCTGGTCAGCAGCCTCGTCTTTGCTCCGACGCTGCTGGTCGGGCTGCGCGTGCGGCGGGACTGAGCAGCGCCGCGAGCTCCGCCTCGTGCTCGTATGCCGGCATCAGCCGGTCGAGCAGAGGGTCATGATAGGCGGCGGGGTGGAAGTAGAGTTCGATATCCGGGGCCGTCCCCTCACCCAACCCTCTCCCCGGAGGGGAGAGGGCTTTCTTCTCCCTCTCCCCTCCGGGGAGAGGGCCGGGGTGAGGGGGCCGCACTTCATCGATCAGCCGCGTCAGCCGCTCCTCCGTCATGTGCCCGCTCCAGGCGAGACCGAACACCGCGTCCGGCGCACTCATGCCCGCCGCGCGCACCCGCCGGCGCAAGACCCGCGTCCAGGCGTACATCGCCCGTGCGCCAAAACCCGGCCGCTCGCCCAGGCGGCGCATCATCGACGGCGGCTCGGCGGGCACGCGCACGCGCGGCAATCCGTGGCGCCGGCCGATATCGACCAGCAGGCGTCCGACATAGGGATGCAGATGCATGTGCTTGTGCGCGTCCGCGTGCGACAAAGGCAGCCCGGTCGCCGCGAAAGCCTCGAACTGTGCGGCCACCTCGCGCGCCAACTGCCTCCGCGCGCGCGGCGAAAAGGCGTAGCGCAGACCGAGCCGGACCTGGTCCGACGGGAACCAGCCGGAGCGTATCGACCAGATCGGGGATCGCCGAGGGCGGCAGCACCGCCGGACCTTCGACCGCCACCAGATGCAACCCCACGCGCAGCCCCGGCAGGCGCCGCGCGCGCGCCGCCGCATCGGCGGCGGCGGCACCGGCCACCATCAGGCTGGCATGGGTGAGCGCACCCTGGAGATGGGCGCGCTCGACCGCCTCGTTGACCGCCTCGCAGAGCCCGAAATCGTCGGCGGTGAAGATCAGGGCGCGCCGCCCGGCACGTGATCGCGGTAATAGCTCCAATCGCTGGTCAGCGCGCGCACCACCGGGCTGCCGGTGCGGTACACGTTGTCGAGGCTTTCGATGAAGGCCGACAGTCCCGTGGCTTGACCTCGCCCGCCAGCAATTGCGCCGCCGTCTCGCCGGGCGGCGGCACGGTGAAGTCGCTGGCGCCGCGCAAATCCATCACCCGGTTCAGATCGATCTTGTGCGCCTGTGCCAGAAAGCTCAGCGCCTGCATGTAGCCCGCGTCCTCCTCCGCCGTCATGGTGAAGGTGGCGCGGCCCTGGCTCCAGTAGCTCACCCAATTCTCGGCCCAGGTGTTGAGCAACGCCCCAAGCCAGAACGTGCCGGCCGCCAGCGTATCGCCGCGCAGCACCTGCGGCGGCGATTGCGTCTTGGGAAAGCTCGTGTATTCCGCGCGGAGCTTTTGCAGGTTCGTGTCATCGACCAGAACCGCCTTGGCGCGGCTGACCAGATACGCCCAGTTGGCGAGCTTCGCGTTCAGGATGAACAGATTGACGCCATTCAGCGAATTCGCCTTCGGCCGCGGCTGCTGGTACGGCATGGAGCGGCCGAGCGGCACATAGCCGGTGGACCAGTCCTTCGGAATCTCGCGCGCGTCGATCTCATAGGCGAGATCGCCATCGACCACGTAGCTGGCCCAGGCCGCCGAACCCGCCGGCCCAGCGTTCGGATCGATTCCGGCAATGCCCGCGAGCAGCCAGTAGGCGTGGCTGAAATCGAACCGGCTGTCATTGGCGAGTGCCGTGATCGAGGCCGCCATGTGCGTCGGCCCCTCGCCCGAGACGATGCCCAGCACGTGCAAATCCGGATTATAGCGCAGCGCGCGATAGCCCTGCGGGAACGGCAGCGTGTCGGGCAGCGGCAGATCCGCCACCCAATGCGTGAACTCGCCCGCCGACATTGGGCCGGTATCCTTGCCGCTCTGGAACGTGGTGACGACGACGACCTCGATCGGCACGTGGGCACCCGCCGGAATATCCGTGGGCGCGGTATCCTGGGCGCGGGCCGGGGCAGCCAGCATAACCGCGGCGCAGGCGGCCAGCAGCGGAGCATGGAGCTTCATCGGGCGTCCTCCTTGTCGGGTCATTGCGCAAGCCAAGAGTACCGCCTCGGCTACCCTTCGTGGTCATGCGGTGCAAGAGGCCGGCGTGTCAGCGCGCGCGGCGGCGCGAACCGCCCGAGGCCGGACGCTTCGCCGCGCGGGACTGCGCCGGCTTCGGCTTGGCAGGCTTGGCCGTGCCCCCTTTCGCCCCCGCCAGGCTCTGCTTCAATGCCGCCATCAGGTCGATGACATTGCCGCGATCCGTTTCCGGCTCGGGTTCCGGCGACAAGCCCTCGCCCTTCAGCTTGGCCGCGATCAGTTCGCGCAGCCGCGCCTCATAGCGGTCCTCGGCATCGGACTGGTCATAGGTTCCGGTTTGCCGGTCGATCAATTGCGTGGCCAGCCCCACCATGTCGGGATCAGGCTTCTGTGGCGGAATCTCGGCCCATAGATCGGCGGGGTCATGCACGTCGCGCGGCTCATATAACGTGTGCGCCACCAGTCCCCGGCCCATCGGCAGGATGCAGACGGCGCGCTCGCGGCGCGCGATCACGACGCGGCTCAACGCCATGCGCCCGGTCGTTGCGATGGCATCGCGCAGCACCACGTACACGTCGCGGCCCTCCTCTCCATCGGGCGCGACATAGTAGCTGGCCTCGAAATACACCGGGTCGAGCGCCTCGCGCGGCACGAACTTGCCTATGACAAGCGTCGTGCTGCTTTCCACCCGCACGCTTTCGAATTCTTCGTCCGTCAGCAGCAGGTAGTGATCCTTCTTGAACTCATAGCCGCGTACCAGGTCGCGCCGGGATACCGGCCGGTCACTCTCGGCGTCCAGCGTCATCATGCGCACCCGATTGCCGGTGTCCGGATTGATGAAGTGGAAATGCAGATTGGCGCGCTCGTGATGCGCCGAGTACAGCGCCACCGGACAGGAGACGAGGGCGAGGCGCAGATGCCCGCGCCAGATCGGGCGTTCCGCCATCAGCGTTTTCCCGTCTGCGGCAATGGCCGCGCCGCTTCGGCAAAGCCGGCCCACGGATCGGATCGCTGACGTTTCAGACGGGAGGGAATGGTCCGCAGGTTGAACTGCGCCGGATCAAGCTTCTCGTTCACCTCCCGCCACGCGAGCCTGGTCGCGACGCCGGCACCCGCGCGCGCGCGCGGCGAGAACGAGGCGATCGCCGTCGAACCCAGCCCGTTGCGCAGCCAATCGACAAGGATCTTGTTGGTGCGAATGGATTTCTTCACCGCCGCCACATAGCGGTCCGGCTGGTCGGCCACCATCAGCTCGGCAAAGGCGCGACACCAGGCACGCGCCTCGTCCCAACCGGCGCGCGGCACGAGAGGGCTCACGACATGCAATCCCTTCCCACCCGAGGTGCGGCAGAAGGCGCCAAGGCCCAGGCGTTGCAACCGGTCGCGCACGTCCTTCGCCGCCGCCGCCAGCTCCCCCATGCCGACGCCCTCGCCGGGATCGAGGTCGAACACCAGCCGGTCGGGATGGAGCGGGTCGGCTTCCGTCGAACCCCAGGCGTGCAGCTCGATCGCCGCCATCTGCGCCGCCGCGACCAGCCCCGAGGCATCGTCGAGTGCAATGTACGGCGCCCCGTCCGCCTCACCCGCGTGCATCTGCTTGGGAAATCCCAGCGAGGCGTGTTTCTGGAAGAAATGCTCGTGCGCGATCCCGTCCGGGCAGCGGACGATGGCGAGCGGCCGGTGCGCGATCTCCGGCAGGGCGTGATCCGCCACGGATTGCCAGTACTCGGCCAGATCGCGCTTGCTGATGCCGGGCCACAATTCCTTGTCGGGATGCGTCAGCCGCACACCCAGCAGCAACTCCGCAGCCTTGGCCGGCGCTTTCGCGACGGTCACCGAGGATCGCCGTGCCGGCGGCTCGGGCGGCGGTTCTGCCGCCTCGTGCGGCGGCTCGCGCACGACATCGGCGGCCGGCTTGTCGTCGCGCAGGCCCAGGAAAGCGGAGTGGCGGATGCGGCCGTCACCGGTCCAGCCCAGGAACCGCACCTCCGCCACCAGCTCCGGCCGCACCCAATGGATGGAACGGTCCGGCTTCTCGCCCTGAAAACGCAGGCTCTTCGGCGGCTCCGCTGCGAGCGCGTCCAGACGCTTGCGCAAATCCGCGAGCACCCGCTCCGAGAAACCGGTGCCCACCCCACCCGCGTAGTGCAACGCGCCGGAGGCCTCGTAATAGCCGAGATGCAATGAGCCGAGGCCGGTGCGGCTGCCCTGCGGCGGTGTCCAGCCGAGCACCACGAACTCTTCGCGGCCCTCGCATTTCACCTTCACCCAGGCCCGCGAGCGGCCGGCGCGATAGGGCGCGTCAGCCTGCTTGCAGATGATGCCTTCCAGCTTGCGGGCACAGGCCTGCTGGTGCAGCGCCGCAGCCTGGCCGGTCATGTGATCGCTGTAGCGCACCCCGCCTCGCCAGTCGGATAGCGTGCGCAGCGTCTCCTTGCGGTCCAGCAGACGGCAAGGGCGCAGATCCCAGCCGTCCAGGTGCAGCAGGTCGAAGACGTAGTAGAACAGCGCTCCGTCCTTTCCGTCGGACAGCGCCGCCTGCAAGCGGGAGAAATCGGAGCGGCCCTCATCGTCGAGCGCCACCATCTCGCCGTCGAGCAGAGCGTCGCGCAGCCCGAGGCTGGCCACGCTGCCCGCAAGGCGGGGCAGCCGGCGCGTCCAGTCGAGTCCGTTGCGTGTCATCAGCCGCACCGTGCCCCCTTCGACGAAGGCGAGAATGCGGTAGCCGTCGAACTTCACCTCGCTCAGCCAGTCGCGGCCGAGCGGCGCCTCGTCGGTCAGCTCGGCGAGCTGAGGCGCCTGCGTTTGCGGCAGGGCGCCCCGCCTGGCACCGGGCGCCGGCGGCGCGTCGCCCCGTGCCGTGGGTGAAGGCTCATCCGGGCCGGCGACCGCTTTGCTGTTCCAGATGCGCTTGCGGCCCTTCGGCGCCGGCGGCTTGACCGCGGCCTCAATCGCCGCCGCGTCCCTACCTTCGCGCTCGTGCTCGTCGTGTTCCTTGATCAGCAGCCAATTATCGGCCCGCTCCTTCGGCCGGGGCTTTAGCCGCACCAGCACGAAGCGGCCCTGTAGGCGCTTGCCGTGCAGCACGAACTTGATTTCGCCTCGCGTCATGTCGGCGTCCGGATCGCGGTCCGGCTGCGGCTCCCAGGTGCCGCGATCCCACGTCTCCACCGTGCCCGCGCCGTACTGGCCCTCCGGGATGGTGCCGTGGAAATCGGCATAGTCGATCGGATGATCCTCCACATGCACCGCGAGGCGCTTGTCGTGAGGATCGAGCGAGGGGCCGCGCGGCACCGCCCAGCTCCACAGCACCCCGCCATGCTCCAGGCGGAAATCCCAGTGTAGCCGCGTGGCGTCGTGCTTCTGCACCACGAAGATCGGCTGGCTCGCGCGCGGCGCGGGCGCCTCGGCGGGCGCCGGCTCGGCGGTGCGGGCGAAGTCGCGGCGGGCGCGATAGGTCTCGATCGAGTGCCCAGCCGCGGCGGTCCGGCGTTTGGCGCTGGTCATGGAACCGGCAACGCAATCATCGCGGCGGGGTTGCGTGTTGCCTGAGGCCCGCATCAAAGGCTTCATCAAGGCCGTCGAGAAAGAGGACGCGCCGAAATTCGACCCCTGCCGCAGAAGTTCGACGAGGCCGTGGCGGAAATCAGAGAGGCGCTGTATAGCTGGAGACTCAGGCCGCGACCTCGCCCACCTCGTGCGGCGGGCACATGCGTCGCCGCCTCGAACGCTCCCGGTCCCAGGTAGCGCCGCATCACCTCGTCGGCCGGCCCGTCATCGACCACGCGGCCCTGATCCATGCGGATCACCCGGGTACACCACTCCAGCACCACCTGCGGCTGGTGCGTGGACAGCACCAGGATCTCCGCCCCGCGCACCATGTCCTCCAACCGCGCCCGCGCCTTTTCCATGAACGCGGCATCGCCGGCGAGGAACCATTCGTCCATCAGCAGCACCTGCGGGCGGATCGCGGTCGCCAGCGCGAAGCCGAGCCGGACCACCATGCCGGAGCTGAAGATGCGCACCGGCAGGTCCATGAACTGGTCCAGCTCGGCAAAGGCGCTGACATCCTCCTCGAGCCTGGCGATGGCACCGCCGGACAGGCCGGCATACAGGCCGCGCAGCATGATGTTCTCGCGCCCGGTCAGCTCCGGGTTCATGCCGAGATTCGGATCGAGCAAGGCGCCCAGCGTGCCCTGCACCCGCACCCGCCCGACTACCGGCTCGTAGATGCCCGCCAGCGTGCGCAGCAGCGTGGTCTTGCCCGCACCGTTGCCGCCGACGAGGCCCAGCCGGTCGCCGGGACGCAGATGGAAGTTGATGTCGCGCAGCGCCTGCACCACCACGCGATTGTGCGAATCCGCGCCCATTCGCCCCGACAGTGTGGAGAACACGGTCTTCTTCAGGCTGCGTGCCGTGCCGTGGTACAGCGGGAAATCGACGTTGAGGCCTGACGCCTCGATTTGCGCACGCACCGCCTCGCCCATGCCGGTCACACCCAGAACGCGATGCGTCCGCGCACGCGCGCGAACAGCAGCCACGCCCCTGCGCACAGCACGAGCGAATAGCCGAACGCGCCGGCATAGGTGGCGAGCGAGGGAATCTGCCCGAGCAGCGGCGCGCGCACCACTTCGAGCAGGCAGTAGAACGGGTTGAGCGGCAGCAGCGCCTGCCGTGCCGGGCCGATCAGTTCCGGCTTCCAGATCACCGGCGTCACGAAGAAGGCGATCTGCATGACGCTCTGCACGATCGGCGGAATGTCGCGGAAGCGGGCGCACAACGCGCCCAGCACCATCGAGGCGGCCAGACCGTCGAGCAGCCACAGCACGACGCCCGGCAGGCTGAGCAGCATCGTGTCACCCGGCCAGATCAGCAGGACGGCATAGACGACGACGATCACCACGAGATTATGTGCAAGCACCAGGATGTTGCGCAGCACGACACGCGCGGCATACAGCGAGAACGGCATGCGGATCGACCGGATCATGCCCTCGTTTTGCGTGTAGCCGGCGCAGGCGTCGCTCACCAGGGCGCCCAGGAACCCCCACAGTACCAGCGACAGCGCCAGGAACGGCAGGTACTGGTGCAGATCCATCTTGAACAGGCCGGCATAGATCACGCCCATGGCCGCGACCATGACGCCGGTGGACAGGGTCAGCCAGAACGGCCCCAGCAGCGAGCCGCGATAGCGCAGCTTGATGTCGAGCCACGAGAGCGTCCAGCACAGCCGCCAGAGCGCCAGCGCCTCGCGCAGATCGCGCCCGGCCAGCCGAAAGCGGATATGGCGCGCGGCAGGGCGCTCCAGGGAGACGGCACGCCCTGCGTCGGTCTGCAATGCAACGGTCATGACCGCGCGCGAAGTATCGTATTCGCCAGGCCGCCGCAACTTCCGCCGCACCCGAGGGCCTCGCCTGCCGCCGGGAGCCACGCTAGCATGGCCGCATGAGCCATGACACCGACTGGAAGAATGACGGGGTGCGCGTGGTACCGGGCCACAGCCTGGACCCGAACACCGCGCAGACACCGGGCATGAGCCGCGCCGCCGCGATCAATTTCGCCCGCGTCGGCGCCCAGAAATTGTGGGCCGGCACCGTGCATATCCACCCCGACGCGAAGACCGGCGCGCACCATCACGGCGAGCTTGAAAGCGTGATCTATGTGGTGCGTGGCCGGGCGCGGATGCGCTGGGGCGCCAGGCTGGAGTTCGTGGCCGAGGCCGGCCCCGGCGATTTCATCTTCATCCCGCCCTTCGTCCCGCACCAGGAGATCAACGCCAGCCCGGACCAGGAGCTGGAATGCGTCCTTGTGCGCAGCGGCGGCGAGGCCGTCGTGGTGAACCTGGACATCGAGCCGGTGGAGAAGCCGCAATCGGTGGCCTGGGTCGATCCGATCCACAAGGCGCCGGGCTGAACCGGTCCTTTCGGCACATTAACGGATCGGTAAAGCTTGCGTGGCATCCATGCCACCACGCAGGCGTGAAAATGTGCCCGGCTACGAGATGTCTTGCAGCGAAGCGCGTGATCCGCTAGCCACTTAGACGGTGACGCTCAAGACGATTCTCAGCGGCGGTCGGTGCGACCGTCGTGCCCTGCGGCTGTTGCCCTTCGGCCGCGCCACGACAGAGGCTCCGCCTATGCCCCTCCGGTCTCCTCGCCCGCTCCGCGGCGCCGTCGCATTCGCGTTGCTGGCACTGCTCTCGGCCTGCGCAGGCCATACCACGCGTGAGAGTGCCACGATCGAGGCGGCGCAATACGCCGCCCGGGCCAGGCCCAACTATACCCCGCCCGGCCCGCCGGAAGATCCCTGGGGTCCGTACATCAGCGAAGCCTCCAGCCGCTTTGACGTGCCGCAGGAGTGGATTCGCGGTGTCATGCGGCAGGAGTCCGGCGGCCGTGAGTACGAGGACGGCCAGCTCATCACCTCCCCCACGGGGGCGATGGGACTGATGCAGGTCGAGCCGTATACCTATGACGAGCTGCGCGCCAGCTACGCGCTGGGCGACGATCCGTACGATCCGCACAGCAACATCCTGGCCGGCACCGCCTATATCCGCGAGCTGTATGACGCCTATGGCTCTCCGGCCTTCCTGGCTGCGTACAATGCCGGTCCGGGGCGGCTCGACCAATACCTGACCAACAAGGCGCCGCTGCCGGCCGAGACGCGACACTACGTGGCGGCGATTGCGCCCGGAATCATGGGGATCCAGCCGCAGCGCATCTCCGGCGCGCAGATGGTGGCGATGAACCAGATCCCGATCGACATTCCCGCGGGTCAGCGCTACCCCGCCCCATCCCGCTACGGCACGCGTTACGCTCTGGCGCACAACCGCCAGCGCGGCGGGAAGACCTATGTGCGCGAGCCGGTCATGACGGCCTCGCTGCCGGAACCGCCACGGACGACGATGTCGCCGCCGCCGGGCTATCTCGGCCAGTCCGCGCACGCGCCGCAATACGCCGAGAACCGTTGGCAGCCGCCGGCACGGCACGGCTTCCACCTGATTCCGCACGCGATGGCCGACACCCTGCCAGTGCGCGCGGGCGGTCCCGCCAGCGGCGGCTGGGCGATCCAGGTCGGCGCCTTCGGCAACCCGGAACAGGCCCGCGCCGCAACTGCCGCCGCGCGCGGCCATGCCGGCGTGGTGCTGGCCAGCGCCCACTCGACAGTGGGAACCGTGCATCAGGGCCATGCGGTGCTGTATCGCGCCCGCCTCACCGGCCTCTCCCGCAACTCCGCGGTCGCTGCGTGCGAGAGGCTGTCGCACAAGGGCTGCATCGTATTGTCGCCCGACGCGCAATCCTGAGCTTGCTGCCGCAGACCGTCCGGAGCCGCCGCGCCCGTGGCGCGCCGGACAGCCGAACCCATCCTGACGCTTCGGCGGAACCTTGCCTGCTCCGTCAGCCGATTCCGTAAGAGTAATCAGGCTCACGCGCCCATCTGGAAGCTGCTGGACCTTCCGTAGACAGAAATCTTCATTCCAGCGACCAGCTTCCGCATGCCAACCTCATATCGTACCGTCAGGCCGGCATCGAGGGCCGTCCGGCGCCCCGGTTTTGCAGGGCACCTGGTCGGCGACATGGGCAGGCAGGCCATCCCGCTGAATTGGCCCGGAGGGCGGCAGCCATGCATCGGGGTCACGTTGCGCGGGCAGCCCGAGGGGTTGAATCTCGCGTCATGGATGCGGCGAGACCGCCGAACCCCCGGCACGATCGGCTGGATCCAGCCGCGGTGGCGCTGCTGGTCTTTCTCTGCGCATTGTGGGGCCTGCAGCAGGTCACGGTGAAGCTGGCCGTGTCCGGCGGGTTGCCGCCGGTGCAGCAGGCCTTCGCCCGGTCCCTGATCGCCGCCCTCTGCCTCTGCCTGTGGGCCGGGATCACCCAGGGACGCTGGGCGCTCCGCCGCCTGTTGCCGCGTGGCCGCCTTTTCTGGCCGGCGGTGCTGACCGGAGCGGTGTTCGCAGGCGAGTTCGTGACGCTCTACCCCGGCCTGCATCTCACCTCAGCGTCGCGCGGGGTGCTATTCCTGTATACCTCGCCATTCTTCACGGCGCTCGGTGCGCATCTGTTCATTCCGGGCGAGCGGCTGCGCCTGTTGCCGGCGGTGGGGCTGGCCATCGCCTTCGCGGGCGTGGGCATTGCCTTTGCCGGCGGGTCGGGTGGCGGCGGGCAGGCCCATCTGGCGGGCGATGCGCTGTGCATCGCGGGGGCCGTGCTGTGGTCCGCCAATACGCTGCTGGTCAAGACGCTTCCCGCGCTGCGCCAGGCCAGCGCCGCGACCGTGCTGATGTTCCAGCTCACGGGGTCCGTCCCGTTCCTGCTGCTGGCGAGCCTCGCCGCCGGCGAGCCGGCCGCCTGGCCGCACGCCACGACACTCGCCTGGACGTGCCTGGTGTACCAGTCGGTGGTGGTGGCCTTTGCCAGCTATCTCGCCTGGTTCTGGCTCGTGCTGCGCTATCCGGCGGGGCGAGTGGCCGGGTTCACCTTCTTCACCCCGGTTTTCGGCATCGCCGCCGGGGCGGCCGTGCTCGGCGAGCCGATCGGCCTGCCGCTGGTGGCGGGCGGCCTCGCCATCGCCGCCGGCTTGCGACTACTGAACGGTTGAGCGTCCGACTACTTGGAAAGGTTCGGCACCGGACTGCCTTCGCCGCCAGCAGGCTGGCCGCGCTTGAGCAGGATCGTGGAATTGGGCGGCAATTGCGCCGACGGGGCGGCGCTGAACGGGGTCGCGTTCGGCGGGCCGGCACTGGCGCCGGGTGGTGCTACCTGCTCGGGCAGAGTGCCCGGCCCGCTGCTGGCCGGCGCGCCCGGCACCGGCGCGGGAACCGGTGCTGGCGTGGTCGCGGCAGGCCCCTGCCCCCCGGCCTTGGTGCCCGCTTGCGGCGTCTGGCCCCAAGCGGCGGCGCTGCATAGAACCGCGGCGAATGTCAGGCCGATGGCGCGCATTGCAAACTCCCCGGCTGTTGCCAGTGGCAACGCCAGGGCCGCGGCTCTGGTTCAGTGGATCTCCGGCTCCGGCGTGGCGGCCCCGCGCTCCAGCACCCGCCAGTCGCACCCCTCATGCGCCTGCGTGATCTGCTCGGCGTTCAGCCTCCCGTAGCCGCGCGCGTAGTGCGGAGGCGGCGCCGCCCAGGCGGCACGGCGCCGCTCCAGCTCGCCTTCGGGCACATCGAGCGAAAGAGCACGCGCAGGCACGTCGAGCGTGATGCGGTCACCGCTACGTGCCAGCGCGAGCGGGCCGCCCACCGCGCTCTCGGGCGAGACATGCAGGACGCAGGTGCCGTAACTGGTGCCGGACATTCGCGCGTCGCTGATCCGCACCATGTCGCGCACGCCCTGCTGCAACAGCTTCCTGGGGATCGGCAGCATTCCCCATTCCGGCATCCCGGGGCCGCCGATCGGCCCGGCGCCGCGCAGCACCAGCACGCTATCCGGCGTCACCTCCAGCGCCGGATCATCAATGCGCGCGGCCATGTCGGCGTAGTCATCGAATACGACCGCGGGGCCGGTGTGACGCCACAGGTGGGGCTCGGCGGCGCTGTGCTTGATGACCGCCCCTTCCGGCGCCAGATTGCCGCGCAGCACGGCGATACCGCCATCCGGCTGCACCGGGTTGTTCAGCGGCCGGATCACCTCGTCGTCGAACACGCGGGCACCAGCGATGCCCTCTCCCAGCGTGGCGCCGGCCACCGTCGGCGCGTCCAGGTGCAAACGGTGGCCGAGCCGCGCCAGCAGCGCCCGCAGCCCGCCCGCGTAGTAGAAATCCTCCATCAGGAACCGCCCCGCCGGCCTTATGTCGGCCAGCAGCGGAGTCTCGCGCGACAGCGCGTCGAAGCGGTCGAGCGAAAACTCCACGCCAGCCCGCCGCGCCAGCGCCACCAGATGGATCACGGCATTGGTCGAGCCGCCAAGTGCCAGCACGGCGCGCGTCGCGTTCTCGAAGCTGCGCGCATCGAGCAAGGTCGAAGGCCGCGCATCCTGCCACACCAGATCGACGATGCGGCGGCCGCAGGCAGTGGCCATGCGCGCGTGATTCGAATCGGCGGCGGGAATCGACGAGCTGCCCGGAAGTGCCAGGCCGAGCGCCTCGGCCGCGCTGGTCATGGTGCTGGCGGTGCCCATCGTCATGCAGGTGCCCCAGGAGCGGGCGATGCCGTCCTCGACCTCCTGCCAGTCGGCCTGCGTGATCGTGCCGGCGCGCAGCTCCGCCCAGTATTTCCAGCTATCCGAGCCGCTGCCGAGCACGCTTTCCGCCGGCATGGCCGCGCAGCATCGGTCCCGCCGGCATGAAGATCGACGGCAGATCGACCGAGATGGCCCCCATGATGGTGGCCGGCGTGGTCTTGTCGCAGCCGCCCATCAGCACGAGACCGTCGAGCGGCAGGCTGCGCGCGATCTCCTCCACCTCCATTGCCAGCAGGTTGCGGTACAGCATGGTGGTGGGCTTCATGAAGTTCTCGGGCAAAGCGAGCGCCGGAATCTCCAGCGGGAATCCGCCGGCCTGCCACACGCCGCGCTTCACCTCCTCGGCGCGGATGCGGAAATGCTGGTGGCACGGGTTGATGTCCGACCAGGTGTTGAGGATGCCGATGACGGGCTTGCCGGCCCAATCCTCGGGCGCGTAGCCCATCTGCTTGGTGCGGCTGCGATGGCCGAAGCTGCGCAGGTCGGCGGGGCCGTACCAGCGGGCGCTACGCAGGTCGGCGGGACTCCTTTTTGGCAATGGAAGCGTCTCCCTATTTGTGCAATCCGTAAGCTGCCCCTGGCTGATCGCGAACGCCACCTTTCCGGTCCCCTTCGCCTGCACACCATGCACGATGCAGGTGCGTCCGTGCCCGTCCACCAGCTTCACATCGTAGGTTCCAGCCTTGATGCCCTTCAGCGCCAGGCGCTCGTCGGCCGATACCGACTTGTCCGGATCGTTCAGCGCCTGGTTCGGACCCCATTGCGTAGTGCCGGCTGGCGCCAGATAGACGCCATGGAACTCCTGCTGCGTCTGATTCCAGAATTGCGGCGCCGCGGCCGCGAGCGCCGGTACAGCGAGCAGCGAGGCAAGCAGGATGATGCTGCGCTTCATATCCTTCGCGCGCCGAACAGCACGCCCTCCGTTTCCAGTGTGGCAATCTCGGCCGCCGAATAGCCATGCTCGGCCAGCACCTCGTGCGCGTGCTGCGCGAAGCGCGGCGGCGGCGCGCGCATACCGCCGGGCGTGCGCGACAGCTTGATCGGCGTCGCGATGCCGCGATAGCCGTCCCGCTCCGTCACCATCCAGCGCGCCAGGGCGTGCGGCGCCGTAAGTGCGGCGTCGATCGGCAGCACCGCACCGGCGGGCAGCCCCATGCGCAGCAGGCGCTCGGCCAGTACCGGCCCGTCCTGCGTCGCCAGCACCGTCTCCAGTGCGGCCGTCAATGCCGCCCGATTCGTCACCCGATCACCGTTGCTGGCGAAACGCGAATCGAGCGCCAGGTCAGGGCAGCCGATCGCCTCGCAGAAGCGGCGGAACTGGCCGTCATTGCCGATGCACAGGAAGATGTCGCCGTTCGCGGTCGCGAACTTGGAATAGGGCGAGATGTTCGGATGCGCGTTGCCCAGAGGCATCGGTCGCTTCCCGTTCAGCAGGTAGTTGGCACCGTGCGGATGCAGCAGCGCCAGTCCGCAATCGTGCAGCGTCATGTCGAGGAACTGGCCCAGCCCTGAACGCTGCCGCTCGTGCAGCGCCATCAGGATGGCGATGACCGAATACAGCCCGGTCGCCAGATCGACGACCGGCGTTGCGATGCGCAGCGGCCCGCTCTCCGGCTCGCCATTGACGCTCATCAGCCCGCACATCGCCTGGATGATCGCATCATAGCCGGGCAGGCCGCCCAAGGGACCGTCCTGCCCGAAACCGGAGACGCGGCAATGGATCAGCGCCGGAAAGCGCGGCGCGAGATCGGTGGCGTGGCCGAGACCCCAGCGCTCCAGGCTGCCCGGTTTGAAATTCTCCACCAGCACGTCGGCACCATCCAGCAGCCGCAGCAGCACCTCGCGGCCGGCCGGCTTGCCGATGTCCAGCGACAGCGACCGCTTGTTGCGGTTGACGCCGAGGAAATAGCTCGCATCGCGCGTGCCGTCGTCGTGTGACGCGAAGGGCGGCCCCCAGTCGCGAACCTCGTCGCCCTGCGGCGGCTCGACCTTGATCACGTCGGCACCGTGATCGGCCAGGATCATCGTGCAATACGGCCCGCCCAGCACACGGGTCAGGTCGATCACCTTCACCCCGGCAAGTGCGCCCGCATTCGTATCGTCCGCTCCCATGCCGGCATAACGCCACAGCCGCGCCGTGCCGCAAAGAGCCTACAGCCCGACGCGTCGCCCCGCCTCGTGCAGCGCATGGCCCACCCGATGCAGAAGGCCGCCGGCGCCGCGCTCCTCGAACAGCGCATCGAGCCGGTCGGTGGCGAGCCTGGCCTGGCTCCAGCCATCGTCCAGCGCCTCGTGCGCGCGGGCCATCAACCCGCCGCGCCGGCCCGGATGCTCGATCATGCTTTCCAGGTGGCGGCTCATGCCGAACAGCGATTCCTTGAATCCCTCCAGCTTGTCGGTCCGGCGCGCGTCCTGGATGTCGGGGGCCACGGGCGCCTCGGGCATGTCGGTGCGCGGCGCTGAGCGCCAGGTGAGCGAGGCCAGCGGGTCGTTCGCCTGCTGCGCGCGCCGGCCCAGCGGCTGCACGCCCTTCCACAGATTGCTCGCCATGCGCAGCAGGCTGGTGTGGTCGAACACCGTCGAGACGACGCCCGGATCGAGCAGCGGCGAAACGAGCACCGCCGGCACCCGGAAGCCGAGCCGGTCGAACGAGTAGTGCTCGGTGTGCCCGTCCGGTGCCACGGTATGCGGCGGCACCACATGGTCGAAGAACCCGCCGTGCTCGTCGTACATCACGATCAGCAGGGTGCGCGCGAACAGCTTCGGGTTGGCGCGCAGCGTGTTGTACACGTCGGCGATCAGCGCATCGCCGCGCATCACGTCATGCGGCGGATGCTGGTCGTTCTGGTGCGGTCCGAAATAGGTCGGCTCGATGAAGGTGTAGGCCGGCAGGTCGCCCTTGGCGACATCGTCGTGCCAATGCGCGTAGCGCCGGTAGCTGCCCAGATGCAGGAACTGGTGGGTCATCACCAGCGATTGCGGCACGTCGCCGAAATAGATGCGCCAGGGTACCTTCGCGTCGTGCAGCTCGTCGTACAGCGTCCGCTCGTCGTACAGGTGCAGCCCCCGGCTGAACAGGCTGCCTGGCTCGCTGATCTTGCCGAGCGAGGTGCCGGAATGGGCGAACAGCCGGTTGATCCAGGTCGGCCCCGGCAGCGACGAGAACCAATGGTCGCAGACCACGAAATGCTCGGCCAGCGTGTGCAGCGCCGGCAGAAAGCCGCGTGGGTAGTAGCCCATGATCTCGCGCCGCTCGGCAGCAGTGCTGTTCGGGTGCGTGTTCGCGAAATCCGACACGAAGCCCTGATTGGACCCGGCGGCGAGTTGCGCCAGCCCGTTCGGCAGGTAGTGCTTGGGGTCTCGGTCAATGTTGCGCGAGGTGGTGGGTGCCTGTTCTACCGCCCCGTCATCGGGGTCCGGGTTGGTGTGCGGGTGGGCAGGATCGACCCCCTCCAGGCCCGGATGCACCTCGGTCATGCAGCCGAGCATCCGGTCGAAGGCGGCGTTCTCCATCATCAGCACGACGACGTGCTCGATCGGCGAGGCGGACGGTGGCATGGGCGGTCCTGGAACGGTGGCGGTCGCGTCAAGGCTAGATGCTTCGGCGCGACGATGCCACAAGGACGCGGCATGACGGAGGTGCCCTGACTTGATCACGACCCTGGCGGCATGGATCACGGCCGCGATCTCGGCCGCCGGCTATGGCGGGGTCGCGGCGCTGATGGCGATCGAGTCCGCCTGCATCCCGCTGCCGTCGGAAGTCATCATGCCGTTCGCGGGCTCCCTGGTCGCCTCGGGCCGGTTCAGCCTGTGGGCGGTGGCGCTGGCCGGGGCGATCGGCTGCAATATCGGCTCGACCGTCGCCTATGCGGTCGGTTTCTGGGGCGGCCGGCGCTTCGTCGAGCGCTGGGGCCGGTTTGTGTTGCTGGATCGCGACGATCTGGATCGCGCCGAGCGGTTCTTTCACCGCTTCGGCTCGCTCGCGGTGCTGATCGCGCGACTGCTGCCGGTGGTGCGCACCTTCATCGCCTTGCCCGCCGGCATGGGACGGATGCGGCAGCTCCCGTTCCAGATCTACACCTTCGTCGGCTCGTTCGTCTGGTGCTACGCCCTGGCCTATATCGGCGACCAGCTCGGCCGACGCTGGGCCACCGATCCGCGGCTGCGCGCGGTCATGCATAATTTCGATCTGGCAGTCATCGCAGTCGTGCTCGCCGGAATCATCTTGGCTGGTCTGGCATAAAATCCGCAAGTCTCGCCGGCGTCTGATCTGCCGCCGACACTGTGGCCAAGATGTAACATTCCGCTGCGCCGTCGTCGGCTTGAATGATCCGACACAGTAATTTCCTGTCGCCGCCGACAATGGGCTCGCCATTATTCGCGCCTTGTGGGAAGAGCGCCGCGGAGGTTCAACATGGTCGAGGCAATCAGCGCGCCGACGGTGGCAGCCCTCTTTCCCCCGCATGGCCTCGGGCCTTCTCGGCGCCGCGCTCGCCGCCATTGTCGCCCTGCCTGCACCCGCCGCCGCCCAATGCAGCGCCTCGGGCATCCTGGCTTCGGGCAGCGTCGTGACATGCAGCGGCACGCAGACCAGCCGCGTGGGCCAGGGGCCTGGCGCGGACAACGTTACCGTAACGGTCAATAACGGTGCCAGCATTCTCGTCACGAACAGTAATTCAATCAGTCTGGGCAACAACGCCTCGATCACGCTCGGCACCGGCACCGGCAACCCGGCGGTGGTGGTGCAGACCACCACCAACAGCGGCTCGACCGGCGGCCAGTACGGCGACGGCGACAACACCATCGACGTCGGCTCGAACAGCACCATCACCATCAACGCCAACGCCTCGGTGATCGCCACCGGCACCCAGCAGCAGTCCGAGGCGATCAACCCGTACGGTCCGGGCAACCACATCATCAATTACGGCCTGATCCAGGGTGGCCCCAGCTCGGCCCTGTATTTTCAGAACGTCGACACCAACGCGTCCAGCCCGCGCAACGTCGTGGACAATTTCGGCACGATCTAGCTCCTGGAAACGGGTCCAATCCCAATCTGACGGGCGAGGCCATCGGCAGCGGCGGCAGTGTCGGCATCGACTTCATCAACGAGACCGGCGCGATCGTCAGGGGCAATCTCGATTTCCAGGGGGGCAACGACAACGTCACGCTCGATCCCCATTCGCAGATCACCGGCAATTTCGATGGCGGAGGCGGCTTCAACACGCTGACCCTGAACGCTTCCGGCACCTCGTCGGACACGTTCGCCGGAGTGGTCAAGAACTTCCAGTTGCTGAACAAAACTGGCAGCGGCACCTGGACCCTGACCGGATCGATCGGCGCCAACTCGGCGGGAGGCGCCATTCCGCTCGCGGTCCAGGTGATCGGCGGCACGCTGGCGCTGACCGGCAACAACAGCAGCTTCGACGGCAGCATCGTCGTCAATCCCGGTCCCAACCTCGCCACCCCCGGCCCCGAGCCCACCGCGACCCTGGAAGCACGCGCGCAGAGCCTGCCGCCGCTCATCACCGACCACGGCATCGTGCTCATCAACCAGGTGTCGCCGGACGGCATCCAGCCGGCGGACGGAACCTATGCGGGGGTGATCCAGGGCACCGGGGTCGTGACCAAGATCGGCGTCGGCACGCTCGCCCTGACGGGGGTCAATACCTATGCCGGCGGCACGAACCTCGACGAAGGGGCGATCGGCGTCAGCGCAGATACCGCGCTAGGCGCCGCCTCCGGGCCGCTCACCTTCAACGGCGGCACGCTACGCTTCGACAGCAGCTTCGACCTCTCCGCCACGCGGGCGATCACGCTGAACGCCGCGAATAACGGCCTTGTCGGCGGAGGCACGATCGACACCAACGGCCAGATCACCACCATCGGCCAGGGTATCACCGGCGCCGGGGGCCTCACCAAGGCGGGCGCGGGCACGCTGGCCCTGGCCGGGGCCAACATCTATGCCGGGGGCACCACGATTTCCGGCGGCACCTTGCAGCTCGGCGCGGGCGGCACCTCGGGCAGCATCGTGGGCGACGTGGCCGATAACGGCACGCTCGCTTTCAACCGGACCGATAGCGTCATCTTCCCCGGCCTGATCTCCGGCATTGGCGGACTCGCACAGGTCGGGACGGGCACGACGATCCTGACCGCCAACGAGGCCTTCACCGGCCCGACCGTCATCAGCGCCGGCACCCTGCAGCTCGGCAACGGCGGCGGCACGGTTGGCCGGGTCATCGGCCCCATCCTGAACAACAGCGCGCTGGTGTTCGACCGCGCCGACATCGCCAGCAACCCCGGCCAGATCTCCGGCACCGGCTCGGTCGCCCAGATCGGCACCGGCACCGAGATCCTGAGCGCGACCAATACCTACACGGGCGGCACCACGATCACCGCCGGCACGTTGCAGATCGGCGACGGCGCCACCTCCGGCAGCATCGTCGGCAACGTGCTGGACAACGCAACGCTCTCCTTCAATCGCGCCGACATCGTGACCTTCCCCGGCGTGGTCTCCGGCACCGGCCTTCTCGCCAATTACGGGAGCGGGACCACAATCCTGACCGGCGCACAACACCTACACCGGCGGGACCAGGATCGGCGCCGGTTCCCTGCAATTGGGCGACGGCGGCACGACCGGCAGCATCGTCGGCAACGTCTCCGCCACCAGCGGCACGCTTATATTCGACCGCTCCGACATCGTGACCTTTCCGGGAGTGATCTCGGGCGCCGGCGGCAGCGTTGTCCAGATCGGGACCGGCACGACCATCCTCACGGCCAGCAACACCTACACCAACGGCACGACGATCGCCGCCGGCACGCTGCAACTGGGCGATGGCGGCACGTCCGGCAGCGTTACCAGCGATATCGTCGATAACGCCACGCTCGCCTTCGACCGCAGCGACGTGGCGACGGTTCCGGTCGTGATCTCCGGCAGCGGCGCGGTCGCCCAGATCGGCACCGGGACGACCATCCTGACCGCCAATAACAGCTACACCGGCGGGACCACGATCAGTGCCGGCATCCTGCAACTCGGCAATGGCGGCACCTCCGGCAGGATCGTCGGCAACGTCGTCAACGACGGCACGCTCGTCTTCGACCGCAGCGACATCGCCAGCCTTCCGGGCGCGGTCTCCGGGCACCGGCGCCGTCGCCCAGATCGGCACCGGGACCGAGATCCTGACCGGCGACAACACCTACACCGGCGGGACCACGATCGCCGCCGGCACGCTGCAGCTCGGCGCCGGCGGTGCCTCGGGCAGCATCGTCGGCAACGTCACCGACGACAGCGCGCTGGCTTTCGACCGCAGCGACGTCGTGATCTTCCCGGCGCGATCTCCGGCACCGGCAGCGTGACGCAGATCGGCAGCGGCACCACGATCCTGACCGCCGCCAGCAGCTATGCCGGCGGCACGACCATCTCCGCCGGCACCTTGCAGCTCGGCAACGGGGGCACCTCCGGCAGCATCGTGGGCGACGTGACCGACAACGGCGCGCTCGCCTTCGACCGCGGCGACGTCCTGACCTTCCCCGGCGTGATCTCCGGTATCGGCAGGGTCGCGCAGGCGGGCACGGGGACCACCATCCTGACCGCCGACAGCACCTATACCGGCGGCACCACCGTCTCGGCCGGCACGCTGGCGGTGGGCGATGCGAGCCACGGCAGCGCCGCGCTGTCCGGCGGCGGCCCGATCGCGGTCGCGGCCGGGGCCACGCTCGCGGGCTATGGCAGCGTGACCGGGGCCGTTGTCAACCAGGGCACGATCGCGGTGGCCAACGCGCTGCCGCTGTTCGCGGGCGGGCCGGTCGGCACGTTCACCATCAACGGCGATGTGCAGAACGCCGGCCTGCTGGACCTCACGGCCAGCGGCGCGCCCGGCAACGTGCTGTCGATCACCGGCAACTATGCCGCGACGGGGCCGAACGCCACGCTGGCGATCGCCACGGTGCTCAACGCCGGCGGCCCGCTGTCCAACCAGTTCACCGATCGGCTGCTGATCGCCGGATCGGACCCCGGCACCACCTCCGTGCTGGTGAAGCCGGCCGGCAGCGGCGCCTTCACCAGCACGGGCTTTCCGGACGCGGCCGACGGCATCTCGATCATCCAGGTGGCGGGAGCGTCCTCGGCCAGCGCCTTCACCCTGCCCGGCGGCTATATCACCGGCGGCACGCCGTACCAGTATCACCTGAACGCCTACGGGCCAGGCTCGCCCAACGGCCCCGCCTACGCGCCGCAGGATCTGGTCGGCAATCCCGCCGGTCACTGGGACTATCGGCTACAGAACGCCTATGTATCACCGCCCGGGGCCGCGTGCCGCCCGAGCCCGTGCCACCCACGTCCGCCCGGCCCGACCCCGCCCGGTCCCGTCCCGCCACAGCCGCCGCTGCCGACGGTGCCGCCGGATGTCCGGCTCGAACTGGCGCCGCAGGCCCCGGCCTATATCACCGTGCCCACGGCATTGTTCAGCGCGGGCTTCCAGGATCTCGATTCGCTGCATCGCCGCCTGGGCGAGATCCGTGACGACCAGTTGCAACCGGAGCCGCGGCGCGGCGAGGTGTTCGTGCGCGCCTATGGCAGCAACCTCGACTACGCGACCGACCGCAGCTTCACGCAGGACGGCTTCAACGCCAACGACCGATTATGGCGCGGTGCAGTTCGGGGCGAACGGTTTCGCGCTGGACAACGATAAGCCGGCACGCTGCGTCTGGGCCTCGCCGGAACGCTGGGCCGGCTGTGGTTCGAGCCGAGCAGCGTGGACGGGTCCAGCAAGGGCCTGTTCAACACGCAGACCCTCGCCGGCATCGTCACCTGGCAGTCAACCGCCGGCTGGTATGTCGATGCGATCGTCTCGGGCGGGCTGTTCGACGGGCAGATCACGACGCCGCAGCGCGGCCGGACCGACCGGGCTGAACGGCACGTCGCTCGCCGGCTCGCTGGAGGCCGGCTACCCGGTGGCACTCGGCCACGGCTTCGCGGTCGAGCCGCAGGCGCAGATCGTCTATCAGCATCTCGACTTCAGCCGGCGCACGGATGTGGACGGCATCGCGGTCGATCTCGGCAGTCCCGATCAGGGCGTGTTCCGTGCCGGCGCGCGCCTGACCAAGCAGTTCGTGGCCGACGGCGTCCTGCTGACCCCCTACCTGAAGGCGAACGTGCTGCAGGGTCTGGGCGGCGGCAACAGCGTGCATCTGAGCGGCGTCTCGTTCGACACGGGGCATTTCGGCACCGCCCTGCAAATCGGCGCCGGCATCACCGGCGCCCTGACCCGCAGCCTGTCGATCTATGGCGACGTCGCGTGGCAGCACGAAGTGGGTGACGGCGGATTCCGCGGCTGGGCGTATAATGGCGGCCTGCGCTACACGTTCGGCTTCGCGCCCCCCGTCGCGGCGTCGGCACCCGCCGTCGCCGCGGCACCGATCGCCGCACCGGCGCGCACCTATCTGGTCTTCTTCGACTGGGATCGCGCCGACCTCACCAGCCGCGCGCGACAGATCGTCGCCGAGGCCGCGGCCAACGCGAGCCGCGTGCGGGTGACGCGGATCGCCGTCAACGGCTACACTGACCGCTCGGGCTCACCCGCCTACAACCAGCGCCTATCGGTGCGCCGTGCCGAGGCGGTCGCCGCCGAGCTGGTTCGCGACGGCGTGCCCCGCAGCGACATCACCTTGCGCGGCTTCGGCGAGAGCCATCCGCTGGTGCCCACAGCCGCAGGCGTGCGCGAGCCGCAGAACCGGAGGGTCGAGATCATTCTGCAATAGACGAAGCCCGGGCCACAATTCCGCTGCTCTACCTGGCGTCCTTGGGCCTCTTCGTGAAAGAGCCGAACACTTTGCGATCGTGGACGAAACCGGCGAAATCGGCTGCAGTCAAGACCGTTTGGCAGGTCGAGTTCTCCGCCAGAGGGTCTGGCCACAGAACGGTGTTGTGAGCCTCGATCATGCGCCGGAACGCCGCCTCGAAGTCGGGGCGATGCTGCGAGAAGAGGGCCTTGATGTCGGCCAGCGTCGGTTGAGGCCTGTCGAACGAGGCCTCGAACGTCGCTTTGGGAATCAGGCAGAGAACGGGCTCGCTCCCGCTCTGGGCCCACATGAGATAGCTGCCAGAGCGGCTATCCCACTCCGCCTTGCGGTCGAACGTGACTGACACGGCTTCTCCCCGAGCAGCTCGTTGAATCGATCGACGCAAGTCCTCCAGTGCGACGTGGCGCTACTAGCCAACCGCGAGCACGCCCGCCACCTTGCTCACTGAAGAAATGATCCGTGGCCCGTCCTGCGAAAGCCGCCCAAAGACGCCCCGCAGCGAGGTATGTCAATCGCGGTTCAAGCGGACGCGCAGTCGCTGGGAAAGTCTTCCCGGCTTCGGTTCCGACCCGGTGTCGCCGGTAGCCCGATCCGAAAGTTGCTCGATCAGACGGCTGGCGATCAGGCCGCGATGCCCTCCCTGCCAATGATCGGCAGCATCCTCCGCCGCGATCCAGCCCGGCAAGGGCAGCAGCAGCGCGGACGCGAGCCCATCGAGCAACGGCTCGTAGGTGGCTCGCAGGGCGTTCAGTGTCTCCTCGGTATTTGGTCCCGCATTCCACTTCAGCCCAGCTTCGGCAAAAATTGCCTCCATCCGGAGATAGTCCTGGTGCGGCAGGCGATCGCCACCGTCGTAGCGCGAGGGGCTCACCCGGAAGGACCGGGCCATCTCGACGACGACCTGGCGAGCCATGGTGAACGTCATGCGCGCCTGGAGCGGTTGCAGGTCATCGACGCCCACCAGAATCAATGCGCAGGTGTCCATGATCGCTGTCAGGGCGGCAAGCCAGGATTGGTTGTCGTGTTGCGAGCGATAGTAGACGAGCATCGGGTAGGACAGGTGGCTTTCGAGCAGGCCCGAGCCCCATATTTCCCATTCGCGCAGCAGCTCATTCAGCAAGTCCAGGCCGCCGGCCTTCGGCGTGTCGGATCAGCATCGTGGTCGCGGTCGGCGGTGAGCCGGCCCGGGCGTCGAGCTGGATGACGTGCGCCTCGCGCCGGGCGAACAACTGGTACAGCACGGGCAGATAGCCGATCACGACGGCGATGAAGCCGATGCCGGTGCCTGCCTCGATGACAGCAACGGCACGGTCGGGGCCGGAATGCGGAACCACGTCGCCATAGCCAAGCGTGAAAAAGGTCACCCCGCTCATGTAGACCTGTTCCGACAGCGGGGAGGCCGCTTTCAGCGGGTCCCCTTGCAGGGCCCACTCCAGCAGCCCGAATCCCGTGATGAGGGTGGCCGCCCAGAGGGCGAACAGGACCACCATGGACAGCGGCCCGAATACGCTGAGGAAGCGTTCGCGCCGGGGGCCTTGCGGCAGATGTCGCGCCAAGCGCGACCACGCGGTCCAGGTCGTCCCGAAGAAAAACGTGTCAGCCGGGTCCGCCGATGGACGCGCCGCGGCAGCAGCATCACCTCGAACGCGTCCTGCAACACGGCGCAGAGCAGGACGACAGCGAGCACGGCGGCGAGCAAGGAAAGCATATGACCTCACCGTCGACGGAGCCGATGCGGCGGCGGGTGCAAACCGCCGCCAATCGGCCCGGCTATGCCTTCTTCGAAGCGTGCTCCGCCGCTTTTGCCGTGCGCCTTGCCTGACGCTTCGTGCGCCTTGGTCGAGTGCCCGTGTGCCTCCGCTGAGGCCTTGTGAGCGGTGTCGTGCTCGCCCTTCTCGTGGTGCTCGGCCGCGCTGCGGTGGGACTTGGCGGCCTTGTCGTGGTGCTCGGCCGCCTCGCGATGGCTGGTGTTCGGCATAACGCGTTCCCCCTGATACCCGCGCCTCAGTGGGCGCCGGGCAGGAACGGCCGTGAAAACTCCAAGTTGCTGATCCCGTGCAACTGCCGGCCGTGCTCACTGTCCCATTGGCCGGCCGTCCTGAGAGATAGTGCTCCGCCAGCGGCGCGAAGCCGTTAAACCCCTGGCTCGCATAGGTGCTCACATACGCCCCCGTCGCCAGCAGCTCGACGCGATCGCCGCTGGCGAGCGCCAGCGGCAGCCGGTAATTGGCGCGCTCGTACAGCACATCCGCCCCGTCGCAGGTCGGCCCCGCGATCGTCACCGGCCCGGTCTCGCCGCCGTCATGCGGCGTGGTGATGCGATAACGGATCGCCTCGCCCTCGGTCTCGGCCAGGCCCCCGAAGCGGCCGATGTCCAGATAGACCCAGCGCAGCGGGTCGCGCGGCTGCGGCGGCTGACCAGCACCACCTCGCTCGCCACGACCCCGGCATCCGCCACCAGGAAACGGCCCGGCTCGATCAGCATCTCCGGCAGGGCATTGCCGAAATGCCGCGTCATCGCGCCCATGATGGCATCCGCGAACTCGCCGATCTCCGGCACCGCCTCGCGATACTGCACCGGGAAACCGCCGCCGAGATTGACCATGCGCACCTCGACCCCGGCGCGGCGCAAATCGGTGAACAGCATCGCCACCCGGTCGATCGCCGCGGCATAGGCGGCCGTTCCGTCTGCTGGCTGCCGACATGAAACGACAGCCCGCAGGCATCGAGGCCCAGCGTGCCGGCGCGGATCATCAGCTCGCAGGCCGTCTCCAGGTCGGTGCCGAACTTGCGCGACAGCGGCCAGTCCGCACCCGTGTTGTCCACGGCGATGCGGCAATAGACCTGGGCACCCGGCGCCTCGCGCGCGATCTTCTCCAGCTCCTCGGCCGAATCGAAGGCGAACAGCGCGATGCCGGCCGCATGGGCGCGGCGAATCGCCGACGCCTTCTTGACGGTGTTGCCGAAGCTGATGCGCGCGGGCGCGGCACCGGCCGCCAGGCACGCCTCGACCTCCTCGATGCCGGCGGCATCGAAGCAGCTGCCGAGCGAGACCAGCCGCTCCAGCACCGGCGCCGCCGGGTTGGCCTTCACGGCATAGAAGATGCGCGCGAGCGGCAGCGCCCGGCGCAGCGCCGCGAAGTTCTCCGCGACGCGATCGACGTCCAGCACCAGGCACGGCGTCGCCGGCTGATGCACGGACAGGAAACGGGCGACTTTGGGAGTCATCGCACGTGGCCTCCAGGATGACACGCCCGCCTGTGTTCGGCGACGAGCGGAGTTGCGAAACGGTCGAACGAACCAGCGACCAGAGGGTGTTGGTCCCGTGCCCTGAGCGGCGGGTCGGGAACCCGAAGTGCCAGAACGCTTGACGTCGTTGCGTAACCGAACCCCAGAGACGCGGCGGGTTGGAGGCCAGAGGCACGTGCGTTGCTGCGTGGGGGTCGCACATAGGGCGGCACCTCCCCCGGTGCAAGCAGAGATTTCGCGAGGGCCGCCGCTACGGCTCGAAGCGGGCCAGCCGCACCGCCGTATGCCCGCGGCTCGGACGCAGGCTGGGCATCACCAGCAGGCAATCGTCATGCGGCGTGCGGATCTGCGTGTCGCCGTCGATCGCGATCAGCGTGTCGGCGCAGGCGACCACCTCGCCGCCCTGGAACGGCTGCGTGAAGGCGAAACTCGCGGTGCTGGCGGTCACGGCACGGGTGACCCGGGCGAAGCGTGGACGCGGCACTCTCGGCGCCTCCGGCAGCAGCGGATGACGGTCCGCCACGCCGGCCTGGCGCAGCAGCCCGGCGACCGCGTGCAGGGTGGTCGTGACCGAATCGGGCTCCCAGTGCTGGCCCGCCTCGACCAGCACGGCCGCTTGTCTCGCCCGAGGATCGGCGAACGCGCCGTAGTCGATCAGCCGCCGGCCGCTGACATGCCCCCCATCGGCTACCACCAGCGACGGTGTGCCGATCGCGTGCGCGAGCGTCCGCCCCTTGGCGGTCTCGCCGCTCAGCAGCAGCGGCTCGGACGCCCACAGCATCGAGTGCAAGTCGAGCAGCAGATCGGCCGTATCGATCAGCGGGCGTATCTGCCGCGCGCGCACCAGCTCGGCGTTCTCGCGCGGTCCGTCCAGCACCGAGGCATCCCAGAGCCGGTTGAGATCCTCGTCCACGAATCGCGAGGCGGTCGGCTGTGCCGGATCGAAACGGTCGAAGGCGTCCAGATTGGCGAAGCCCATCGTGAGCGTGCCGCGCTTCGGCCGCAGGCCGGCGTCGAGCAGCCGGTCCAACACGATGGCACCGGCCAGTTCATTACCATGCACCAGCGCCACCAAGGCGACATGCGGACCCGGCTCCGCAGTCCGGAAGCTGTAGAATCCCGGCACTCCGGTATTGCCCGCGCGCCAGCGCGACAGATCGGGTGTGGCGACGCGGACCACGAATTGCGGCAGGCCGGGGGTTGCTTGTGGCGATTGGAGGAGCGGCTCGAGCTGCATCAGGCGGCGTACCCTGCGGCGTGCCCGTGTCGTACCCGGTGGCGTACTGGGCAACCAGGCGACGGATGAAGGCGTCGCTCGCGTCGAGCTGCGACTGGGCGATCCACTCATCGGCGACATGCGCCTGCTCGATCGAGCCGGGACCGCAGATGATGGTGGGGATGCCGGCCTCCTGGTACAGCCCGCCCTCGGTCGCGTAGCTGACATGGCCGGACCCGTTGGAGCCGGCGGCGTGGCGCACGAGTGCGGCCAGTGCGTGATCGGGGGGCAGCGCCATGCCAGGCACCCAATCGCGCACCTCGAAAGAAAACCCGCTGGCCGGATCGGCCGTGTGCATCGCCGGCTCGATTTCGCGCGCCACGGTGTCGCGCAGCCGCGCCAGTTCGGCCTCGGCGTCGTCGCCCGGAATGGTCCGCCATTCGACACTGAAGCGGGCCTGTTCGGGGATGATGTTGAGGATGCTGCCGCCCGCCATCGTGCCGACCTGCGAGGTCGTATGGGCGGGCTGGAACCCCGCCGCGAACGGCCCCTCGGCGGCACGGCGGCGCGCCTCGGCGGCAAGCCAGGCGATCGCCTCGCCGGCGGCGTGGATGGCGTTGACGCCACGCCCGGGATCGGCGGAGTGCCCGGCGCGGCCGCGCACCACCACCTCGGCGGCCAGCCGCCCCTTATGCCCCAGGATCGGCTGCATCAGGCTTGGCTCGCCCACGACGCACAGATCGGGGCGAAGGCCGCTCGCCGCAATGTCGCGGATCAGCAGGCGCGCGCCCTGCATCGACACCTCCTCGTCGAAGGTGACGAACAGGTGGATCGGGCGCGCGAGCGTCATCGCCAGAAGATCGGGCACGGCGGCCAGCATGCTGGCGACAAAGCCCTTCATGTCGGCCGCACCACGCGCGTACAATCGGCCGCTTTCGGCACGCAACCGGAACGGATCGGAGGTCCAGGCCTGCCCGTCCACCGGCACGGTATCGACGTGCCCGGACAAGGCGAGACCGCCCGGCCCCTGCGGCCCGATCGTCGCGTGCAGATTGGCCCGTTGTCCCGACGCATCGCGGCTCTCGCGCACGGGCACGCCGAGGCCCGCGAGATACGCCGCGCACGAAATCGATCAGCGCCATGTTGCTGTTGCGGCTGGTCGTGTCGAAGCCGACCAGCCGCTCGAGCAGCGCCGTCGTTGTCAGCCGGTCGGTTGCACCGGGGGCGCGTGCCGCATCTGCCATCGGACCATCCTACGCAGCCCGTGGCGGCACGCCAGCCCCGCCCCGACACGATCAATCGGAGGACGGGAAACCCGATGACGGGCAGCCGGGCGTCAGGCGGCGCGGGCCTGCACCGGTGCGCCGGGTGCCGGCATCACCGGGACGCGGGCGCGGATCAATTTTTCGATGCCGCGCAGGAACGGCCGCTCGCTGTTGTCGCACAGGCTGATGGCAATGCCCGTGGCGCCGGCCCGCGCGGTGCGGCCGATGCGATGCACATAGCTCTCGGGAACATTTGGCAGATCGAAATTGATGACGTGACCCACCGCATCCACGTCGATGCCGCGTGCCGCGATGTCGGTCGCGATCAGCACGCGCACCCGGCCGCTGCGGAAATCAGCCAAGGCGCGTTCGCGCTGGCCCTGGCTCTTGTTGCCGTGGATCGCCGCCGCCGCCAGGCCGCTCTCCTCCAGGTGCTTCACTACGCGGTCCGCCCCATGCTTGGTGCGCGTGAACACGAGGGTCCGCTCGCTTGCCTCGCTTGTCAGCAGGTCGGCCAGCACGTGCCGCTTGCGCGCGCCATCGACGAAGATGACGCGCTGTTCGACACGTTCGACGGTGGTGGCGACGGGCGCGACCGCGACATGCGCCGGATCGCGCAGCAGGCCGGAGGCGAGGTCGCCGATCTCCTTCGGCATGGTGGCCGAGAAGAACAGCGTCTGCCGCTTCGCCGGCACGTCGCGAACGATCCGGCGGATCGGCACGATGAAGCCGAGATCGAGCATGTGGTCGGCCTCGTCCAGCACCAGGATCTCGACCTGGTCCAGCCGCACGGCGCGGTCCTGCATGTGGTCGATCAGCCGGCCGGGCGTCGCCACCAGCACATCGACGCCACCGGCCATCTGCTTGGCCTGGCGCGGCTTCGGCACGCCGCCGAACATCACGGCGACGCGCAGCGGCATGTGCTTGCCATAGGCGCGGAAGCTGTCGGCGATCTGGCTGGCCAGCTCGCGCGTGGGCGAGAGGACAAGGCAGCGCGTGGTGCCACGCTGCGGCGGCCGCGGATTGGCGGCCAGGCGTTGCAGGATGGGCAGGGCGAAGGCCGCGGTCTTGCCGGTGCCGGTCTGGGCGATGCCCTGCACGTCGCGCCCCGCCAGCACCAGCGGGATCGCCTGTGCCTGGATCGGCGTGGGGGTAGTGTAGCCCTCGGTGGCCAGCGCCTTGAGCAAAGGCAGGCTGAGGCCGAGGCTGTCGAATGATGTCGTCAAGGTAGGTCTTTCGTGTACGCACGTGCGCGGCCGAGCCACGAGAGCCGGGCGCGTGCGCGTTGAGCGATCTGCAGGACCGCGAACCGGCGCAAAGCACTGAGTGGAAGGGAGCTACCGGTGGCGGCGGTCGATCCCGGCCATTAGACAGCCGGGATGGCAGCGCACACAAACACATCAGACGCGAGGCCGATATAGGTGTGCGGTGCAGCATAGGCAAGGAAAAACGATAAGTCCGAGCGCCGCCGTCCTCACCGAGCCCTATGCGGGCTTGCAGGCGCAGGCGCTGGGGCTGGCGGAAGCGGCCGGGCTCATGCCATCGCTGCGTCTGCTGCGACCGCGCGGCTTGTGGCGACATCTGCCGCCCAACTGGTGGCCGGCGCCGCTGTCCGTGATCGAGGCGACGGCCCTGGCGGAGCCGCTGCCGGACGTGCTGATCGGCTGCGGCGGCAAGGCGGCCGCCGTGCTGGCCGCGCTGCGCCCCCGCTCCGGGCGGGTCATCGTGCAGCACCCGCGCATGGACCCGAGGCGCTTCGACGTTGTGGTGGCGGCCCGGCACGACCGGCTGACCGGGCCGAACGTGATCGTCACCCGCACCGCCCTGCACCGGGTCACGCCGCAAAAACTGGCCGAGGCGGCACAAGCGTGGCGCGCCGCCTTCGCCGCCCTGCCCCGGCCGCTCGTGGCCGTGTTGGTGGGCGGCAGCAACGGCCGCTTCCGCCTCGGGCGCGCGGAAGGCGAGCGACTGGCCGCTCGCCTCGCCACGATGATGCGGCGGGACGGCGTCGGGCTGGCGCTTACGCCCTCGCGTCGCACCGATCCCCTTGTCGCGGCGCACCTGTCCGCGGTGCTGCGGCCACTCGGCGCCTTTGTCTGGGATCTGGAGGGCGAGAACCCGTATTTCGGGCTACTGGCCCTGGCGGACGCCATCATCGTCACCGGGGACAGCGTCTCAATGGTATCCGAGGCGGTGGCGACACGGGCGCCGGTGCTGCTCGAGCCCCTGCCCGGCCGCTCGCGCCGGATCGGCCGGTTTCTTGACGGGCTTGCCCGCGACGGGCGAATCCGCGCCTATCAGGGCAGGCTGGAGCTGTGGGACGCCGAGCCGCTGGACGACACGCCGGCGGCCGCGGCCGAGATGCGCCGGCTTCTGGGATTCTGAGGACCGAACATGCTCGACATCCAGACCTTTGACGCGCGGCTGGGCGGCAATGTGCTCTACAAGGCGCTGGCCCACCCGTTGGCGGCCGAGGCGATCGCCACTCTGTATGCGCGCCTGGAGAGTGCTGGGCCGGTCGCGCTGTTCGACCCGGACGACACGGCGGCGGCGCTGCTGGCCATGCACCCGAACGCGCCGCCATTCGCGGGTCGGTACGTGCAGGACGTGGCGGCGATTGGCACCGTGCGCGCCGGTCTGACCGGCCTGCCCGTGACCGATCTGGCGCAGGCGGGGGCGCGCACCGTGCTGATCGCGGCCTTCGACGCACGGCGCACCGCCGACCGGCTTGCCGCCATGCTGCCCGGTGTCGAGATCACGACACTCGACGAGGCGCGGCTGCCGGCGACCCTGCTCACCAACCCGCGTCGCTATCTGGACCGGCAGAACTTCGCCACCAACCACGCCTTCTTCCGCGACGCGGACGGGCTGTCCACGCGGCTCGTGACCGCCAATTACTGGTCCGGCTATGGCGCGGGCGCGGTGCGGCTGTGGCTGCGGCTGTTCGATTCCGACGGGCAGGTGCTGGCCACCTGGGAGCAGGAGGTGGCGGCGGGCGCCGCCGGCATCGTGCTGGACAGTGCCGAACTGCGTCAGCGCTTCGGCCTGCCGCAATTCGTCGGGCAAGTGTTCGTCCACGTCATCGGCGCGGCCGGGCATGACGTGGTCAAGTATGCGTTGGACACATACGGATCAGGCAACGACGCCAGCCTGTCGGTGACGCACGATGCCAATGCCTGGCCGTCCGACCGCTATGCCGGCATCCCGGCACCCGACGCGGGCGAGCGGGTGGTGCTATGGGTTCAGAACAGCCATGCGGCACCGATCCCGCCGGGCGGCATCGCGCTCGACCGGATGGGAGCCGAGCGGCCGGTGGCACTCGACCGGGAAGTGGCGCCGTATGCCACGCTGCCGCTTGACGTTGCGGAATTGCTGCCGGATTTGCGCTGGCCGGAGCAGATCGAGCTGCGTGCTGCCCGGCACGTGACGCGGCCGCGCTACGAGGTGACGCGGGACGGGCGCACCCGCATCGCCCACGCTAATGTCGAGCGCGCCGGGCTGCAACCCGATCCGGGCATCAACACGCTCTCGCCGCTGCTCGGGCGCGGCTATCTGTTGCCGGTGCCGGTGCTGCCGCGCCGGGATTTCCGCACGCTGATCCAGCCGACGCCAATGGCCGAGAGCCAGCGCACGCTGCCGGTGCGGCTCGATGTGTTCGACCTCGAAGGCCAGCGCGTCGCCGAGCGCTTCCTCGGCTGCCTGAAGCGCGATCATTCGATCGCCGTCGATCTCGACGACGCGCTGCCGGAGGGCGCGCTCGCCGATGGCGGCCATGCCGAACTGGTCTATGATTTTCGTGACGGCGGCGAGGCGGATGGCTGGCTGCACGCGCTGGTGCGCGCCGAGCAGCGCCGCAGCCTCCATGTCGCCGAAAGCAGTTTCGGCGCGCATATCTACAACACGGCAATGACCTATCGCGACGAGCCGCAATCCTATTCCGGGCCGCCGCCGGGACTGTCCACGCGGCTGTTCCTGAAGCTCGGCCACGGCGGAAGGCGCAGCTTCGCGCATCTGATCTATGCCGCCTCCGCGCCGTGGCACCCGCGGTCAAGCACGACGCTGCTGCTGCACGACGCGGCGGGAAAGGTGGTGGCGGAGGCACCGCTCGCCATCGCCTGCTCCGGTTCGGCGCTGGTGTTTCCCGACGAGGTGTTCGGGGCGGAGGCGCTCGATGGCTGCGGCGACGGCGGCTACGTGCTGATCCGCGACACGACATGCCGGCTGTTCGGCTATCATGGACAGATGGACAGTGCCGGCGGCTTCAGCCTCGATCACATGTTCGGCTTCTGACCATGCGGCGCATCTGCGTGTTCTGCGGCTCGAATCCGGGGCGCCTGCCAGTCTATCGCGACACCGCCGCCGAGCTGGGGCGCAGCCTGGCGGAACTCGGCATCGGGATCGTCTATGGCGGCGCCTCGGTGGGGCTGATGGGCGCCGTGGCCGATGCGGCGCTGGAAGCCGGCGGCGAGGTTATCGGGGTGATCCCGCGCGCGCTGATGCAGCGCGAGATCGGCCATCGCGGGCTCTCGGAGCTGCGCGTGGTCGAGTTGATGCACGCGCGCAAGGCGATGATGGCCGAGCTGTCCGACGCCTTCGTGGCGCTGCCCGGCGGCGCCGGCACGCTGGAGGAGATCTTCGAGATCTGGACCTGGGGCCAGTTAGGCGATCACGCCAAGCCGTGCGCGCTGCTGAACGTGGCCGGCTTCTATGACGGGTTGATCGGCTTTCTCGACCACGCGGCGGCGGAGCGGTTCATGCGCGCCGAGCACCGGACGATGCTGCTGGCTGCGCAGAGTGCCACGGATTTGTTGGAGAAGCTGCGCGCGTATCGGGCCCCGCACGTACAGAAATGGATCGAGCCGGCGGAGGCGTGAGGGGGGCACGGTGCCGCAGGAAGCGGAAATCGCGGTTCTGCTTGCAGACATATCCGGCTCGACGCAGCTGTACACGTCGCTCGGGGATGTGCAGGCGCGCGAGATCGTCGCCCGGTGCCTCGCGATCATGCGGGACGTGACGCGCGGGCACGGCGGCACGGCCGTCAAGACCATGGGCGATGGCGTGATGTCGAGCTTTCCGTCGCCGGAAGCCGCCGCCGAAGCCGCCCGCGCCATGCAGCACCGGATCACCGGCAAAATGACCGCGGCGGGCAGGCCGATCGCGATCCACATCGGCGTGCACTATGGGCACGCCCTCATCGAGAGACACGACATTTTCGGCGACGCCGTGAACCTCCTCGCGCGCATCACGGAGCAGGCGAAGCCCGGCCAGATTCTGATCACGGACGGTGCGGTCACACGCCTGCCCAAAGCCCTGCGCGACGCATGCCGCGAGATCTATCTGGCACCGCTGCGAGGCCGGCGCGAGCAGGCGGCCATCCACGAGCTGGTCTGGGACGCGACGGATGCGACACTGATGCAAGCGCCTTCGGCGCGGGAGCAGCACAGCGGCACGGGGCTGCTGCTCGTCCGTGGCGACTGGCGGGTCACGCTGCACGAGGGCTGCCCGACGCTGACCATCGGGCGGGCCGAGCAGAACGACCTGATGGTGCCGCACGCGGTCGTCTCGCGCCTGCACGCCTGCATCGATTGCCGCAACGGCCGCTTTGTGCTGACCGATCAGAGCGCCAACGGCACCTATGTCGCCACGGATGGCGGCGGGGAGATCCTCGTGCATCGCGACAGCCACGTGCTGACGGGCGCCGGGATACTGAGCCTGGGCGAGGCTCTCGTGCCTGGATCAGCCGTCCAGATCGGATATGAGACGGTCTGATCCAGGCGGGATCATACTCTCGGGAACCGCGCCATCGCCTCGATATCCTCAAGCTTCATGTGGCTGCGCACGTACAGCCGGCTGGCGTCGCGCTTCGGCTGCCAATCCCAGGATTCGGGCTCGCCGGTCGCCAGTGCGCGGGCCACGAGTGCGCGGCGCCTCTGGCTCGCCAGCACCTCGGCGTGCAGGGCGTCGATGTCCCAGCGCTGCACCACTTCGGCCTCGTAGCTCTGCGCCAGTTCTGGCCGTGTCTCGGCGATGTTGCGCGTTTCGTCCGGGTCCGCCGCGAGGTCGAAAAGCTGGTCGGGGTCCGAGGGCGTGTGGATGTATTTCTCGTCGCCGCGGCGGATCATGACCATCGGCGCCGTCACGCCCTCGGCCAGATATTCACCGATCACCTCGTCATGGCCGCCGGTGCCGGACAGATGCGGCAGCAGGCTGCGGCCGTCGAGTGCCGTCGCATAATCCGGCTCGGCCCCGCCGCCGGCGATTGCCGCGAGCGTGGGCAGCAGATCGACGCTGGATACGCAGGACACCACCCGCCGCTGCGCGAACCGGCCGGGTGCGTGGACGATGAGCGGAATGCGGGCCGCACCCTCACGGAACGACATCTTGAACCACAGCCCGTGCTCGCCCAACATCTCGCCGTGATCGGCCAGCACGACGACGATCGTGTTGTCGGCCAGCCGCGCGTCGCGCAGCGCGCCCAGCACAAGGCCGAACTGGTCATCGACGAACGACACGGCACCGTAATAGGCGCGCCGCGCCGCCCGTTCCTGCTCCGGCGTAGGGGTCTGCAAATCGAGGCCGATGACATGGCGCAGGCGGCGCGAATGCGGATCGGCGGCGGAGGCTGTGACGCTCGGCCCCGGCACGTCGGCATGGCGGCTCCACCACGGCTCCGGCACGGTGAACGGGTCGTGCGGGTGGGTGAGCGAGACCACCATGCAGAACGGGCGGTCGTCATTGCCGCGCGCGATATCGAACAGCGATTGCCGCGCGGCCCAGACGACCTCCTCGTCGAAGTCGATCTGATTGGTGCGCGCACAGAGTCCGGCCTGCGTCACGCTTTCCATCGTGTGGTACCACTCCGGGCGTTCGCCGGGCGCGTCCAGTCCGGCGTCCAGCCGAGATCGGCGGGATAGATGTCGGTGGTCAGCCGCTGCTCGAACCCATGCAGCTGATCGGCACCGCACAGATGCATCTTGCCCGACAGGATGGTGCGGTAGCCGGCCAGGCGCAGATAGTGCGCGAAGGTGGGCGTCTGTACCGAAAAGTCGGCGGCGTTGTCATAGGCGCCGATGCGCGACGGCAGTCGCCCGGTCAGCAGCACCGCGCGCGACGGCGCGCAGAGCGGGCTGTTGCAATAGGCACGCTCGAACACCACGCCGCGTTCGGCCAGCGCATCCATCGTGGGGGTGCGCGCGCGGCCGCCGTAGGCGCCCAGCACGAAGGGCGTGAGCTGGTCGGCCATCAGCATCAGGATATTGGGGCGGCGGGTCGCGGACTGCGTGGCCACGATCAGATCACCCCTGCATAGACCAGAATCCCCGCGGCAATCGCCGCCGCACCGATCAGGCCGGCTCCCACGGCGAGCGGACGCATCCGCGTCACCACCGAGACCGAGGCCAGCACGATGGCGATCTGCAAGGCGCCGACCACGATCTCGAACAATTCGTAGCGGTGCGAAAAGTGCTCGCGTTCCTCGCGGTGCGACGCGGCCTGCGCCAGGATGTCCTTGCGGCCGGTGTCCTTCTCGGTGTCGATCCGCTTGGCGTTAGCGCGCGCGTCGGCGATTTCCTTCTGGATCGCCGGATCGGCGGCATTGGGCAGCGCCGCGAGCGTCTCGGCGTGCATCGTGTACAGGTTCATGCGCACGGTCTTGGCCTGGTAGAAGGCGAAATCGTCGCTGACCTGGATGTGCGCCGCCATATAGCGATTCTGGGAACTCTTCTCCTGCATCTCGGCGATCGCCAGACCCGCCGCCAGGATGGAGATCACGATGGCGATGTTGCGCGCAGCGGTATCGCCGTGGACCACGTGGGCCTCGTGCGCGTCCTCCATGCCTTTCTGCGCACGTTCGAGGTCGTCACTCATGCTGGCTCCGGAGGGGGTGGGGCGAGGGTGGTGGGTGCGACAGGGATTGAACCTGTGACCCCCGCCGTGTGAAGGCGATGCTCTCCCGCTGAGCTACGCACCCGTATGCCTCGAAGGTCTGGCTTTTCCTAGCGAGAGGGCGGGGCGGGCGCAAGGGGCGGCGGCGCGGAGCCAGCCTCAGGGGCCGGCGGGCTGCTCCACCCGTCGGCTTACTGATGTCAATTCGTATTCTTCATTCTCCTCCAAAGCTGTTCAGCACGGCCGAATCACCCTGCGCAAGGTCGTTGGATCGGATACGCGCTATATGGTATTATGTGAACATATAGCCTTCGCTATTAGGCTGCGTGGATCAAAGCTGATGCGCACTGACGAATGGTGGGCCGAGCATGGTCGAAGCCGAGGAAGCTGCATTGCAGTATGATCATATCGTTGTCGCCACGCGCCGGCTATTATGATCACGCGCCATCAGCACACCAAGCGCTGCCCCCGCAACGCAGCGTTGGATGGCCGGTTGAGGTGTGATCCCGGCCGGTTTTCAGACCGAGTTGGATGGACCGCCTCATTTGGACTTCGCCACCCGCGCGCAGCATCGGCGGACGGATAGCGTTATGAAGTGCTGTCATAGACCTCGAATGTCGGCTGCTGGAGCGTTGCTGCCACGCGAGTCCTCGATGTCGCGCTCGGCCATGGCCAGCGCGAATCGGTGAAGGCGGTGTTCTACGTCATGGAGCAGGCTCTCCCTGGCGGCTGCTGCCGGACTGCTTTCCGCCGTGGAGCACGCTCTATCGTTGGTTCGCCATCCACGCGACGGTGAGATCTGGACGTCGATAACCACCGTCTCGTCATCAGCGATCGCGAGCGCGTCGGACAGGAAGCCAGCCTCAGCGCCGGGTTGCTGGATCGACAAAGCGTCAAGACCCCCTTGCGCCGGCGGTCCGCGAGGATACGACGCTCGGAAGAACCTCAAAGGACGCAAGCGCAAGTGCTGGTCGATACCGACGGACGCGTGCTGGTCCACCAACTGCAGCCGGCTCGGTGCAAGATCGCGATGACGTCGAGCCCCTGCTGCCGGCGGCACCGTGGTGCTTCCCGGTCATCGCCCGTGTCTTCGACCATTCCTGCAACGCGTCGCTGCGCTCGCCTCGGCCAAGGCGGACAGCCATCAAGACGTCCGCAAGCAACCCGTCAATCTGCTTGCCGTCCAACGCCGGAATTGCTCGGTGCACGCTTCCGTTGCCCGGACAACCCTCCGGCGCCTGGCCAAGGCTTCACGCCACCTCTCTTCCGCCACCGCCTTCCTCTAGCCGCCTCCGTCATCCCCCTATTGCGGCGTCTCGCTCGTTGTGTGTCACCTCACTCTGAGGCGCTGGATGGTTGGGGCAAATCGTGATTTGTCGGGGTTGCGACACCTTGGACGAGGCCTCGATGTGGACCCCAACCACCCGGCGGCAGCATAGCCGCTGCGGGCTGCGCTATGGAAGCGACACCACCGACGCGGAGTGGCGGATCATAGCGCCGTTCCTGCCAGCCGAGTCCGGCTGCGGCCGTGCGGGCGTGGCCGATGCGCGAGATCGTCAACGCCATCTTCTACGTCCTGCGAGGTGGCATCGCGTGGCGGCCGCTGCCCCGCCGTTTTCCGCCCTGGCGCACCGTCTATGGCTGGTTCATCCCGCTGCGCGATGATGGCGTGTGGGAGAGCATCAACCATCATCTGGTCATGCTCGACCGTGAACGAGCCGGCGCGAGGCCAGCCCGACGGCCGCCGTGATCGACAGCCAAAGCGTCAAGACGACGGAAAGCGGCGGCGTACGGGGCTACGACAGCGGCAAGAAGATCAAGGGACGCAAGCGGCACGCTCTGGTGGACACGAACGGCCGCGCCCTTAAGCTGCACGTGCATGCGGCGAGCGTGCAGGACCGCGATGGGGCCGGGCCGTTGTTGCGGGCGTCTCGTCCGAGTTGGCCATTCGTGAAAATCGCTTTTGCCGATGCGGGCTACCAGGGTCCGCGCGTAGCGGCCAGCAGCTCGATCCGGGTCGAGATCGTGCGCAAGGCCGAGCGCCAGGTCGGCTTCGTCGTTATCGCCCGCCGCTGGGTGGTCGAACGTTTCCTCGCCTGGATCAACCGCTATCGCAGGCTGGCAAAAGACTTCGAGCGGACAGTTGCTTCCGCCGAGGCCTTCCTCTACGCCGCCTCGGCGATGCTGCTTCTACGCCGTTTGGCTCTCCGCATGAAGATCAGCTTCGAATTCGCGCCGTGCGCCGTGTCGAACAGGTTCAACTGCTGTGTCCCATCGCGCATGTGGAACAGTTGATCCGTCATTTGCCCACCGGCCTTGTGGATCTTCGACCAGTCCCACGGATTGGCGTTTGCCGTATCATAGATCCACTGCGTCACCGTCCCGTCCGTGTCTGGAACGTGTCCGCCTGCAATGCGTCGCCATGCGCGGCGTCCCAGGATTTCACCTCCGTCGAGCCATCGCGGTTGTACACGGTCTGGTCGGCCAGCAGGTTGCCTGGGCGATAATCCGTCACCGCCTGATACCACGAATGGGCATTCGCGGTGTCATATGTCCATTGGGTGGCCGTGCCGTCCGCGTGGACCAGCGTATCCTGTTGCAGCGCGTCCCCATGCGCTGCATCCCACGTCTTGAATTCGGTATCGCCATTCCGGTCGTATACCGTCTGGTCGAGCTGCACGCCCGCGACACTCAGGTCAAGCACATAGCTGGTCCAGGGCTGCACCCCGGCCGTGTCATATACGGTGCGCCGGATTGCGCCACCCACCGCGATATTGTCCACCTCATAGCGGGTGTCCCCATGTGCGAGATCATAGTAGGTATTCGTGGTCGAACCGTCACGATTGGCACTCGTGCTGTCGATTGTCTGGCCCGCGGCAGTATAGTCGGTACCGGTCTTGGTCCAGCCCTGGACGCCAGCGGTGTCGTACACCCATTGGGTGTAGCTCTTGTCCGTACGCACCAGTGTCGACTGCGCGAGCGCATCGCCGTGCGCCAGATCGAAGGTTTCATAGAGGAAGCTTCCGTCGTCGTTCTGGATATCGACACTTACGGCCTGGTCAGTCGCGGTGCCATTCCAGACCTGCACGCTCCAGCTATACTGATTTTCCGTGTCCCATTGCCAGATCTGCATGGACCCGTCGGCGTGCTTGATGAACTCGTATTCCAGCTTGCCGTTGTTCGGGTCGTAGACGGTCGTGATCGTGTCGGCCATGCCGGCGTTCCTTACATGTCGAGACTTTTCCTGCCTCGCAACGAGTAGCCGCGGCCTGTGGGGACGTCAAGCTACCCAGCACGAGGTTCGGGTGGCGGTCGCCCGCCTCCATTCGCCGACCACTCCGTCGATGCTGCAATCGGCGAGGAGGCCCGCCATGCACGACGAGCGGACCATCGGCATCGCCTGCGCACGCGGGCACCTGCTCCTCCGCCTGGCCCACCCACGCCCGGCCCACCGTGATCCGCAAGGCCGCCCTGCCCAAACTACCCGCCGCGTGCAGGCGATGCTCTCCCGGCGAGCTACGCACCCGTTTGCCAAGGAGGTCGGGCTTTTTCCTAGCCGGAGGGGTCGGTTGCGCAAGCCTGATCCAGGCTGGCCGGTCAGCTCGGCAGCAGGTCTCTCGGGTATCCCGGCATGCCGCCAATCTCCTCGAAGAAGAACCGGAGAATCTCACCCAATCGCGCCACGAAATCCTCCGCCTCGGCTTGTGTGCGCACGTAAGGCGTGAAGCCGGGCGCCAGGGATGGGCTGTGATAGTGCAGCACGAACAGCCGATCGCCGCGACGAAGCATCGCGCGGACCAGCCGCTTCTGTTCGGCGATCGTGACACCCTCGGGCGTCAGCGTGATCGTGTCCAGTATGCCAAGACGGGACAGCACCGAGCGCAGCCGCAGCGGTGTCAGGGCCGGCCGTTGCAGCACCGTCTCCATCACGCCGCCGAGCGGTGCCGCCAGGCCCACATGGGCACGGCTCATCGGCACGGTGATGATGTTCCCGCCGGCCACGCGATAGGGCGTCGCGCGCAGCCCGCGGAAATCTGGACCGAAACGCGGGCGCAGATCGGCGCCCGGCAGGACGCTGAGATCGACCTTGATGCCAAGCCGGCCCAGCATGTCCGTCGTCTCCGCCCCGATACCGTGGCGTCCGGCGCGGTAGAATGCCGGGCTGACGCCGAAGCTCTCGCGGATCTTCGCCACCAGGGTTGCGAGCTTGCGCTCCTCAAGCGCCGGCGGCAGGTTTCCGGCGAAGGAGTTGCGCGCCGACACATCCTCGTCAAAGGGCGGAGTTGTCCAGGGGTGCAGATGCACGCCGATCTCGCAGCCGCCCCGGTCCAGGATGTTGCGCAAAGCCTTTATGCTGTGCGGCTGTGAGGCGATCGGGTAGTCGACGACATAGATCGGGCGCAACCCGTGCGCGTCGAAGATCGCCTGCCCGCGCCCGATCGCGTCGATCGCGGCAACCGAATTGTGTTCGCGCGCGAACGGTCCGCTCCAGTCGAACTCGGCCTCGGTATCGACGACGACATACAAGGTGGGCGGCCGGTCTGGATCGACCGGCAGCGGCTCGCACGCGCGCCCCTGCAGGCGCGATGGACGCAAGCGAGGCACCCTCTGGCCGGACGGCCGCAAAATCCTGCGCGCCGCCTCGTGCACCGGCTTCGGCACCGGCAGCCGGTTGATCGACAGACGTGCGTAGTCGCCGATCGAGGGCGCGACGCCTCTCAGCCCCAGCCTGCGCAGATCGGCGAGGCCGACATGCCCACCCCGCGCCGCGACGCGCAGGACGCGCCGGCGCATCGCGCCGGCATTCGCCTCGATCATCGCGCGATCGCTGGCGCTCGCATCCTCGTTGGCGAGAAAGCTCTCCGTGACCCGCTCCAGGCAGCGCGCCACCGCCGCGAGAGACGACGCATCCGGTACCGGCGCGCCGAGAGCGACATGATTGACGATGAGCGTGGCCGCTGCCTGGGCATCGGGCCCGAACACGCGCGCATAGGCCGGAAGCAGCACCCTTGCCGCATTGACCGCCATGACCGGCTCATGCGCGCGGAACGCGTTGCCGGTATGCAGGCGGTAGATCGTCAGGCTCTCGTCCAGGCGGGCGATGTCGCCCTGTGACCGCAGCCGGTGATACAAGTCGAAATCGTCCGCGTATTCGTAGCTGTCGCGCACGAACGCGCCCAACCGGCGCACCGATTCGGCGCGGAACATGACCGAAGAGCAGATCAGCGGATTGACCAGCAGCATCTGCCAGTGGATCACGGCCGGGCTGGTCCGCCGCAGAATTCCGTCGGGAGCGAGGCGGCCCCGATCCAGCACATGCCCGTCAGTGCCGACCAGAACCGTCCCCGGATGGGCGTCCAGATAGGCGACCTGCTTGGCAAGACGTGTGGGTCGGCTCAGATCGTCGTGGTCCAGCATGGCGACATACTCGCCGCGCGCCGCGGCGAAGCAGCGGTTGCGCAACTCCACCACGCCCAGATTGGTGGCGTTGCGGATCACCCGGATGCGCGGATCGGAGATGCCGGCGAGGATCTCCTGCGTCCCGTCGGTCGAGCCGTCATCGACGATGACCAGCTCGAAATCGATCCAGGTCTGCGACAGCACGCTGCGGACGCTGTCGAGGATGAACGGCGCGCCGTTGAAGGTCGCCATGATGACGCTGACCCGGGGCGCCGGTCCGCCGCCCGCTTGGGCACTCATCGGGCCTTCGCCGCCAGTCCCGAGGCCCGCCACCGCACCTGCGCCGCCCGCCGCACAGCGTAGCCCAACAGGCCGCGCAAGGCGCCCAGCAGATCGGCCTCCGCACCCTGCGGCCGGCCGCAGGCCTGCCAGAGCAATAGCAGCGCCAGTCCATAGACCAGGGCGCCGAGACCGCTCGCCGCGAGCAGTTGAGCAGCCAAGCGCAGCCCCGACCCCGCCGTTGCATGCCAGCCGAACCCGGTCCAGCACAGTACGGCCGTCATGATCGCCGCCGCCAGCAAGATGCGCCAGACCCGACGCAACAGCACACGATAGCCCAGATGGAAGCGCCGGAAGGCCAGCATCGCCAGCGCCGCCTGCTCGATGCCGGCACCCAGGAGCGAGCCGATGGCGGCACCCACGATGCCGTAGCGCGCGACCAGCGGCAGCAGAAGCAGAAGCCGCGCCACGACGCATGCTGCGCCGACCAGGAACTGCAACCGCAGCACACCGAAGACGGAAAACAGAACCCCCGCCACGTTGCCGAACACGGTCAACGCCCCCATCACCCCCAGAACCTGGATCACCGGGATCGCCTCGACCCAGCGCGACCCCACGGCCAGCCGCACCAGCGGATCGGCCAGCAGCGAGACGCCGAGACCGGCGGGCAGCGTGAGCAGGAAGGTGGTGGAGACGGCTCGCATATAGGTCTCGGCGACGCTGCCGCCGGAGTAGCGCGCCGCGGTGAAGCCGGAAAAGCAGGCGCGGCCGAGCGGTGCCACCAGTTCGGTGGTGGGCAGGGCTGCCACCTCCTCGCCAATAGAGTACATGCCGACATGTGCCGCGTTCAGCACGCGGCCGATCACGAATGTATCCATGCGGTCGCGCACCAGGGTCACCATGCACACCGCCCAGGTCCAGACCGAGAATCCGATCAGGGAGCGCCAGGCCCGCAGGGTGAGCTTCGGGCGGTACGGATGCATGCGGTAGCTGAACACCGTCCGGCCGGTGCGATTGGCGAGGATGCCAGCAACCAGCGCCCAGTAGCTGTGCCAGATGAGTGCGCACGCGATGGTGACGACGATGCTGAGGATGCGCGGCAGCACTTGCAGCACGAACTCCTTGTGGAACTCCATCTCCCGCCGGAAATCGATGACGCCGATATTGCCGGCGCCCTGGATCAGCGCACCGGCGGCGAGCGCGTAGAGCACGTTGGCCAGTCGGGGCTCGCCGAAGAATCGGCCGATCGGCACGGCGACCGCGGCGATCACCACGGCGGTTGCCAGGCTGCGCAGCGCACTCATGGTGAACGCGCTGTCATACATCGCCCGCGTGGGTGCCCGTTCGCGCACCAGCGCGTCCTCCACGCCCAGGACGGACAGCATATCGACGGCCAGGGCGAAGCCGGTGCCCAGGGCGACAAGGCCGAAATCCGAGGGCAGCAGCAGCCGCACCAGGATCAGGGTATTGCACAGGCCCAGAACCCGGGTCACCATGCGCCAGCCGACGATCCAGCCCATGCCGGTCGCGGTCCGCGCGAGCACCGATTGCTGTGTCCGTCCAGGCGAGCTTGCCGCCGGCGAATCAGGCGCCGGCGCCGCATCCGTAGCGGCCGGCTCCATCACATGCTTCCGCGGCGGCTGCCCACGAGTGAACTCATCCGGCTTGTTTCCATGCAGTCTATATCACGACGAACGAGCAGCGGCGAGGCCAGGGTTTGGCTCGGGCGGCGCGAACCAGTTCAGCCGCCCGGCTCGGGAATGGCGATGGCCTGGGGCGCGAAGAGGGCGCCCGCGGCATCGGCGTGACAGGCATTGCATGAGAGCTTGCCCGAGACTGACCGCTGCCGGAACACCTCGGCCGGGATGGCGGCGTGCCTGTGCCGCCAGTACGGGCGTGGCGGTGATGCGCAGCGGTTCGGCCGGATCGCGGGCACGGAACACATGCGCCGGCAGGGTGTCCCAGTGCTCCGCCGAATTGGCGTCGAGATAGGCGCGGACCTGCACCGCCTCACGCGGATCGAGCGTCACGCGCAGGCCGAAATGATGGTCCAGATGGCCCATGATGTCGTTCCACACCCAGGCCGGGTTCAGACTCGGCGAAAACGCGAAGTGGCACGACCCGCAGGCGCCGTCATAGGCCGGGTCCAGTTCGGCGGGGGGCACTCCGGGCACGGACAGCGCGGCCAGGGCCATCACCGAGGCCGCGCCGGCGCCGACGAGCACGATCACCAGGGCCGCCCCCGCGATCGGCCAGGAATGTCGGGCGCGGACCACGTCGGCCGCTGGCTCGGGCCGCTTGCGGCCGGTCAGCATGGCGCGCGTCAGGTTTTCCCGTCCCCGCCTGCTCTCGAACGCGACGCCACCCAGATGCACCGCGATCATGGCCAGCAGCAGCCATGCCAGGGGCTGATGCAGCGCGAACCAGGCCCGGCCGGTGTTGTAGCTGGCAAACGGCGCCAGCGGCCCCTGCTTGAGCATGCCGCCCAGAGCCACCGTGCCGGTCGCCACCATTGCCGCCAGCACCAGCAGCAGCGCGAACACCATGAGCGCGCCCAGCGGGTTGTGGCCGAGATGCCGATGCTCTCGCCCGGCCAGGATGTCGCGTACATGGCCCAGGATCGCCTGCGGCCCATAGGCAAAGTCGGCGAAACGCGCATGCGTCGGGCCTAGCAACCCCCAGATCACGCGCGCGCCGATCAGTCCCGCCACAGCGGCGCCGGCGATCAGATGTGCGCCCAGCACCGGATTGCCCAGTACGAAGCCCGTGACCGCGGCCGCCCCGACGGCCGCCACGAGCAGCCAGTGGAACGCCCGGATCGGCAGATCCCAGACGAGGATCACCGATCCCCGTCTGGCCCGATCAGGCACGCAGATCGTGCAGGCTGGTGACGATGCGGCTGACCATGCCGTACTCGATCGCCTCCTCGGCGCTCATCCAGTAGTTGCGGTCGGTGTCGCGATCGACCCGCGCCAGCGGCTGGCCGGTCTCGCGGGCGATGATCTGGTTGATCCGCTCGCGCATCTTGAGGATCTCGCGCGCCTCGATGTCGATGTCGGTCGCGGGGCCACGCACGCCACCCATCGGCTGGTGCAGCAGGAACCGGGTATTGGGCAGGCAGAACCGCCGCTCCCGGCGGGCGCCGAGGAAGATGAGGGCGCCGGCACTCGCCACCCAGCCGGTGCCGATCACTCGCACCGGGGCCACGCTGTCCACGAAGCGGATCAGATCGTGCATGGTATCGCCGCTCTCGACATGGCCGCCTGGCGAGTTCACGTACACGTCGATCGGCTCGCTGGAGGCTGCCAACGCCAGCAGCCGGCCGGATACGTCGCGCGCCACCTTGTCGTCGATCGCGCCGAAGATCAGCACCTTGCGCTGGCGCAGCAGCCGACTTTCCAGCTCGTTGACCGGCGCGCCAAGGGCGCGGTTGTCGCCCGGCTCCTTGGGCTCCGGGCCGATCGGCTCGGGAACCTCGGGAGTTTCGGGATCAGGATCGTCGGCAGCGCGCAGGGACAGGCGAGGCGGCAGGGTCATGTGCTGGTCTCGGTGGTTGGGACAGCCAAGCTGTACTCGCAGGGCATACTTGTCCACCCGCCAGGCGGCCGGGCCGATCGCCGCGACCGTCGCAGGACAACCTATTCCAGCGGTACGTTCAGGCTGATGCCGGGTGCCGGATGCACGTTCCGATTCTGGCTGGCCTGCACGGAGGAGCCGGGCACGAAACCCTCGCCCCGATAGGTGCGGCCCGCCCGGAACAGGCTGGGCGACCATTGCGGCTGCGCCGACTGAGGTGCCACGGGCGCCACCTCCTCGGAGTTGGGCATCGGCGCGGGGGTGTAGCCGTTGGGGTCGGCCGAGGCGATCTGTGCCGGGGCCTGCTGCGGCGGCAGTGGATAGGCAGCCTCGGGCGAGATCGTCGTCTGGGTGAGGATCGGTCGCCGCTTCGGCGACTGCGCGAGACTTGGGACGCACAGGCTGAACATCGACGCGAAAACCAGGGTCGCCAGAAAGACAGAGCCAGCGATGCGCCGCATGGCCGACCTCCTGCTGAGCCATCGGAAGATGCGCTCAGGCGGAACCGGCCGCAAGGTTTACAAAAGAGAAGCCTAAATAAAGGCCGACGAATGTGACATTCCGGCACGGCGCCGTTTTGATGCGCCGATTGACAGTGATCGTCATAGCAATGCGTAGCCCACGTACCCAGCAGGAAGAATCCAGTTTCGCACTGCGATCTCCAGCCGCCTGGCCGCCTGACGCCCTCCGGCGTGCGTTGTGTTTCAGATCTGCAAGTCGAGCAGGGATCCGCGTGGCAGCTTCTGCCCGGCTTGAGGGACAGGGCCGGGCAGCTTGCCGCCCGGCAATGTCCTGGCCTGAGGGGGTGGGATCTGCTCACGCACCGGCACCACCCCAGCCCGTCCCGGCGGTGACGCCGACGGCAACGGGGAGGTGACGGACGAGGAAAAGGCGGAAAGAGAGCCGGTGGAGATCATGGGATACAGGATCGGCCACGCAGATTGAGACTCCGTGAACGGCATCTCCAGCGCGCTCGCCGACTACGCGGCCTGCCGGTGTGCCGCGGACGCGAAGACCTCGATCATCCGGCGGTTGAACGCCGGGATGTCGTCCGGCTTGCGCGCGGTGACGAGCCGCCCGTCCACGACGCTTTCCTCATCGACCCAGTGCGCCCCGGCATTGGTCAGGTCCGTCTTGAGCGACGGCCAGGAGGTCATGCGCTTGCCCCGCACGAATCCGGTCTCGATCAGTGTCCACGGCCCGTGGCAGATGGCGGCGATCGGCTTGCCCGCCTGGGTGAAATGGCGGACGAACGCCACGGCCTCCGGCATGATCCGCAGCTTGTCCGGATTGGCGACGCCGCCCGGCAGCAGCAGCGCGTCGAACTGGTCGGGCTTGGCGGCCGAGAGGGAGGCATCGATCGGCAGCGTGTCGCCTGGCTTGTCGTGGTTGAATCCCTGGATCGGCTTGCCGTCCGGCGAGATCACCGTGACGTGCGCGCCCGCCTGCTTCAGCGCGTCCACCGGCCTGGTCAATTCCACCTGCTCCACGCCGTTGGTCGCCAGAACCGCCACGCGCCGGCCGCTCAGTTGCGATTGCCCGCTCATCCTGTCTCTCCTGATATGGATCGACAGACAACCGGAAGCGCCCGCGGCGGTTCAGGCGGGCAGGTTCACGACTCCAGGATCGCGACGCCCGGCAGCGTCTTGCCCTCGAGCCATTCCAGGAAGGCTCCGCCCGCCGCCGAGACATAGGTGAACGACTCCTCGCACTCCGGCGTGACGCAGGGCGGCGACCGTATCGCCGCCCCCGGCGACGCTGCGCAGGCCATCCTTTCGGGTCGCCTCGGCCACGGCCCGGGCAAGCCGAGTCGTGGCCGCGTCGAAGGGCGGCGTCTCGAAGGCACCGAGCGGGCCGTTCCAGACCAGCGTGCGCAGGCGGGGCAGGCGCCGCTCCAGGCCCGCCACCGTGTCCGGCCCGACATCGAGGATCATCGCGTCATCCGGCACGGCGTCGATCGCCACCACGCGCGTCGGCGGGTTCGGGCGGAACTCGGTGGCGGTGACCGCATCGACCGGCAGCACCACTTCGCAGCCGGCGTTCTGTGCCGCACCCAGGATGTCGCGCGCCAAATCGTGCAGGCTGTCCTCCTGCAAGGACCGGCCGACCGCGACCCCCTGCGCCGCCAGGAAGGTATTGGCCATCGCACCCCCGATCACCAGCACCTGCACCCGCGCCGGACAGGTTGGTCAGCAGGTCGATCTTGGTGGACACCTTGGAACCGCCGACGATGGCGCAGACCGGCCGCTCGGGATGGGTGAGCGCCAGCGCCAGCGCCTCCAGCTCGGCCTGCATCAGCCGTCCGGCATAGGCGGGCAGATGCCGCGCCACGCCCTCGGTGCTGGCATGGGCGCGATGCGCGGCCGAGAATGCGTCATTGACATACGCATCGGCGTGGACGGCGAGTGCGGCCGCGAACTCGGACTCGTTCTCCTCCTCGCCGGGATGGAAGCGGGTGTTCTCCAGCAGGCACACATCGCCGTCGCGCAGCCCCGCCACCGCGGCCCGGGCCGCCTCGCCCACGCAGCTCTCGGCGAAGGCGACGGGCCGGCCGAGTGCGGTGGCCAGCGCCTCGGCCATCGGCCGCAGCGACATGGCAGGGTTGGGCTTGCCCTTCGGCCGCTCGAAATGGCTGCACACGATCACGCGCGCACCCTTCTCCGACAGCTCGCGCAGCGTCGGCGCCAGCCGGTCGATGCGCGTCGTGTCGGTGATGCGGCCATCCCGAACCGGCACGTTCAGGTCGGCGCGCACCAGCACGCGTCTGCCTCGCGCGTCGAGGTGGTCGAGCGTGCGCAACGCCATCACAGGCTCCCGAACAGCACCGCGGTATCGATCATGCGGTTGGAGAAGCCCCATTCGTTGTCGTACCAGCCCATCACCCGGAACAGCGCGCCATCGACCACCGCGGTCTGCCCGGCGTCGAAGGTGCAGGAGGCGGCGACGTGGTTGAAGTCGCTGCTGACCAGCTTCTCGGTGTTGTACTCGATGATGCCCTTCATCGGCCCCTCGCTGGCCGCCTTCATGGCAGCGTTGATCTCGTCGCGGCTGGGCTTCTTCTCCAGCATCGCATCCAGCGAGACCATCGACACGTTGGGCGTCGGCACGCGGATCGCCGTGCCGTCCAGCTTGCCCTTCAGCTCCGGCAGCACCAGGCCCACGGCGCGGGCCGCGCCCGTCGTGGTCGGGAATCATCGACATCGCGGCCGCGCGGGCGCGGTGCATGTCCTTGTGCAGCGTGTCCACGGTGCGCTGGTCGCCGGTATAGCTGTGGCAGGTCACCATGTAGCCGCGCTGCACGACAAAGGCGTCGTGCAGCACCTTGACCATCGGTGCGAGGCAGTTCGTGGTGCAGGAGGCATTGGAGATGACCGTCATCTCCTTCGTCAGTGTGTCCTGGTTCACGCCATAGACGATCGTGGCCTCGACGCCGTCCGCGGGAGCGGAGATCAGCACCTTTCGCGCGCCGGCCGCGAGCAGTTGCGCCGCCTGCTCACGCTTGGTGAACAGGCCGGTACACTCCATCGCCACATCGACGCCCTTATACGGCGCCTTCAGTGGGTCGCGCTCGGCCGAGACGCGGATAGGCCCCCAGGTCCGGCCCTGATGGATGACGGTGATGCTATCGCCGTCCACCTTCACCGCGCCGGGGAAGCGGCCATGCACGCTGTCGTAGCGCAGCAGATGCGCGTTCGCCTCGACGCTGCCCAGGTCGTTGATGGCGACCGGCTCGATGTCTGTGCGCCCGCTCTCGACGATGGCGCGCAGCACCAGCCGCCCGATGCGACCGAACCCGTTGATGGCGACCTTCACGGCCATGAGGCGACTTCCTTTCGTATGGATGTGCGGCGGTCAGGCGGCGAGACAGCGGCGCACGGTCGCCGCGATTGCCTCCGGGGTCAGTTCGGGCGCGGCGGAAAAATCCTCGCGGCCCATGAACACGCCGTCGGGGCCCAGCCAGCGCTCCCAGCCGAAGCTGCTGCCGGCCTCGATGCCGAAGCGCATGGCGTCGCCCAGCACGCGCGCCTGGTGTGCCGTGCCAGCACGGACGAACAGATCCCAGCACGGCAGCGACACCACGGCGACCGCGACCCGCTCGGCGGCGAGCCGGGCGCGCGCGGCGAGCGCCAGCGCCACCTCGCCGCCTGTGGCGATCAGGGTGGCTCGGCGCGGGCCATCCGCCTCGGCCAGCACATAGCCGCCCTCGGCGCAGCGGTTGCCGTGCGAGGCGTCGCGCAGGACCGGTGCGGCGTCGCGGCCCACGACCAGCAGGCTCGGCCCGTCATCGCGGCGCAGCGCCAGTTCCCAGCACTCCGCCGTCTCGACCGCGTCGGCCGGACGCAGCACGTGCAGGTTCGGCACGGCCCGCAGGCTGGCCAGTTGCTCGACCGGCAGTTGCGCCGGGCCGCCCGCCGCGACCGCCCGAGTGTCGTGCGTCAGTACATGCACGACGCGGCTCCGCATCAGGGCGGCAAGGCGCAGCGCCGGACGGATCGCATCGGAGACCAGCCCGGTGCTGCCGCCGTAGGGCAGCAATCCACCGTGCGCCGCCATGCCGTTCATGGCGGCGGCCATGCCGTGCTCGCGGATGCCGAAATGCAGAAAGCGTCTGGCCAGACTCGCAGGCGAGAGATCGGCTTGTGCGCCCCCGGAATCGGCCGGATCGGCCGAGCCGCCGACCATTTCCGGCATGACGGACGCGAGGCCGGCCAGCACGCGCTCGCTCGCGGCCCGCGTGGTTGTGTCGCGGCGCTCGGTCACGAAGCCGGACTTGATCGCGTCCAGCGCCTCGGCCAGGGATGCCGGCAGCCGGCCCGTGGTGACGCGCTCGAACTCGTCGCGATGCGCGGAATGCGCGAGCCGCTTGAGCCAGCCGCGCCGCGCCGTGAGGCCACGCTGCCCGACCGCGCGCCAAATTTGCGAGGTGGCCTCGAGCACCGGCACCGGCGGCCGTTGCCAGGGCGATTGCGACGACGTTCGGCAGGCGATCAGGGTGGGCTTGCGTGACCGCACCGCCATGCCGAAAGCGGCGGCCAGCGCCGCGTGATCCTGTCCGTCCACGCTCTTGGTCGCCCAGCCATAGGCGGCGAAGCGCCGCAGATTGTCGTGCGACCCTGCGAAATCGCCGTCGGCACCGGGCGCGTCCTCCCACAACACCGTCAGCCGGTCGAGCCGGAGATGGCCGGCCAGGGTCGCCGCCTCGTGGCTGACCCCCTGCGCCAGGTCGCCGGTGCAGGCCAGCACCCAGGTGCGATGATCGACCAGACTGCGGCCGAAACGCGCCGCCAGGAGGCGCTCGGCCAGGGCCATGCCAACCGCCATGCCCAGCCCCTGCCCCGGCGGTTCAGCGGCGTGGTCGGAGGCAGCATCGGCATCCGGATCGTACCCGGCATGGCCGCTCAGATGCAACAGCACGCGCTGCAGCCGCCCGCCAAAGGCCGCGGAGAGCAGACAGCGATCGCGATCCGGCCAGAACGGGTCGGCAGCGTCGAACTTCAGGAATCGCGTCCAGAGCACCGTGGCCGCATCGACCATGCCCACCGGGGCGGCCGCGTTGCCGCCCGGCCCGGCATCCTGGACCAGGGCGCGAACGGATTGCGCCAAAATGGGGTCGCCAAGCCCTGGCCAGCTCGCCCGCAGCGGCGGCTGGGCCGCATCGGGCCATGCCGGGCCGGCTGTGCCGGACCTGGCGCGGGCGGCGGCCAGGGCTGCGCTGGTCTCGGCCGAAGACGTCATCGGCCCGGCTTTACGTGCGCGAAGGGGGATCGGCAAGCCCGCCGGCGGCAGCGGCTTGCCGGCGCTGGCGGTTGCGGCGAGATTGCCAGGCATGGGACGGGTCTCTGCCGCATTGCTGCTGACAACGCTGCTGCTGCTCGGCTGCCGGCTGGTGGACCAGCGCACGTTCGAGCGAGCGGGCCTGTATCCCGGGGCAGCCCAGCTGCACCGCGCGGACTTCGCGTTGCGGGCGCTGCCGCCTCCGCCGCTGGTCACGATCCGCTTCGGCGCGGCAAACACCGGCTGGCAGGAAGCGCTGATCGCCGCCTCGCGCGATGCCAGGGCGCGCAAAGCTGATGTCACATTCGATATTGTTACGCCGATTCCGGTCAAGGCCAGCCTTGACATCCAGGACCAGGCGCAGAAATCAGGCGCCAAGGACGCCGCCGCCGTGGCCGCCGTGTTGCAGGGGGATGGCGTGTCCGCCGACCAGATCCGTATCGGCTCACGCGGCGATCCCGGACAGCCGCCGCGCGAGATCGAGGTTTACGTCCGCTAGGAAATGCCGTTGCACCCGTTCAAGGAAGCCGCCCGGACCGCCCTGCAGCAGATCCGCGCGCAGGGCCGCTATCGCCAGTTCACGCCGTTGCGCAAGGAAGCCAGTCGCTTCCCCATCTACCGGGACGCGCAGGGGCGCGACGTGGTGGTGTGGTCGTCCAACGACTATCTGGGCATGGGCGTGCATCCGGTCGTGACCGAGGCGGCCGCCGAGGCCGCGCGGCTGCACGGCGCGGGCGCCGGCGGCACACGCAACATTGCCGGCACCAGCCATCTGCACGAAGCGCTGGAGGCGGAACTGGCCGATCTGCACGGCAAGCCGGCGGCACTGCTGTTCACCTCCGGCTATGTCGCCAACCAGGCGAGCCTGCTCACCATGCTGCGAACGCTGCCGGACTGGCACGTTTTCTCGGATGCGAAGAACCACGCCTCCATGATCGCGGGGCTGAAGGGCGCGCCGGCCACGGTGCATATCTTCGCGCATAACGACGTGGGCGATCTGGAGTGGCGGCTGCACGCGGCGCCGGCCGATGCGCCGAAGCTGATCGCCTTCGAGAGCGTCTATTCGATGGACGCCGATATCTCGCCGATCGCTTCGATCTGCGACCTGGCGGACCGTTTCGGCGCCATGACCTATCTCGACGAGGTCCACGCGGTCGGGCTGTACGGACCGCAAGGCGGTGGCGTCTCCGAACAGCGCGGCTTGCAGGACCGGCTCGACCTGATCGAGGGTACACTCGCCAAAGGATTCGGCTGTCACGGGGGTTATGTCGCGGGCGACGCCGAGGTGATCGACTTTCTGCGCTCCGCCGCGTCCGGCTTCATCTTCACCACCTCCCTGCCCCCGCCCACCGTGGCCGCGGCACTCGCCAGCGTGCGCCACGTCCGAGGCGATGGGGCACTGCGCCGCAGGTTGTTCGCCCACGCGGCGGCACTCAAGGCACGGTTGCAGGCGGCGGGGCTGCCGTGCATCGCCTCGGAAAGCCACATCGTGCCGCTGCATGTCGGCGAGGCGACGCTGTGCCGCAGCATTAGCCGCCGACTGCTGGACGAACACGCGATCTATGCCACGCCGATCAACTATCCGACGGTGCCGGTGGGGCAGGAACGGCTGCGCCTGACGCCCTCGCCGCTGCATACGGAGGCGATGATGGACGCATTGGTAACGGCGTTGCAGGCCGTCGTGCCGGAGGCATTGCAACGACCGCTGCCGCACGCGGCCTGACCGCGCCGGTTGCACGGCCCATTTGCATGACATATGGTGCTCGCGGCGGGGGTAAGCTCACTGGAGCCGGGCAATAAGCCGGACAAAAAACGCGCGCCCCTTGCCGCCCGACGCCTATGGCTGGAAACGTTTCAGGAGCCAAGAACAATGATTTGCAGATTCGCCCCCGTGCTGGCGGGCGCCGCCCTGCTTGCGCTGCTGGCGCCGTCGCTGCTGCCCGCGCCGGCGCAGGCGCAGGAAAAGAAGACCCTGGCGCTGGTCACCAACGCCTCAGCCGATTTCTGGACGATTGCCAAGCGCGGCATCGAGAAAGCCAACAAGGAACATCCCGAATACAACATGATCATGGAGGTGCCCGGCCAGTCCTCGGCGGCAGAGCAGCGCCGCATCCTGGATGCGCTGCTGGCGCGCAAGGTGGCCGGGGTGTCGATCTCCGCGGTCGATCCCGCGCACGCGACCGAGGAGCTGAACAAGGTCGCCGCCAATGCCGCCCTGTTCACCACCGACAGCGACGCGCCGGAGAGCAACCGGCTGGTGTATATCGGCACCGACAACGTGGCCGCCGGGCGACAGGCGGGCGAGGAGATCAAGAAGGCGCTGCCCGACGGCGGCAAGATCATGCTGTTCGTGGGCAGCATGGACAACGCCAATGCGCGCGAGCGCGTGCAGGGCATCAAGGAGGTGATCGCCGGCACCAAGATCCAGATCATCGACATCCGTACCGACGAGATCGACTTCGTGAAGGCCAAGCGCAACGTCGAGGACACGCTGGCCAAGTACAGCGACGTGGCGCTGCTTTGCGGCCTCTATTCCTACAACACGCCGCAGATCTACAACGCGGTGAAGGAAGCGGGCAAGGCCGGCAAGGTGAAGATCGTCGGCTTCGACGAGGACGTGCAGACGCTGAAAGGCATCGCCGACGGCACCATCATCTCGACCATCGTGCAGCAGCCGTTCCAGTTCGGCTATCTGTCCATGGTCGATCTCATCAAGGTGCTGAACGGAGACAAGTCGTTCATTCCTGCGAACAAGCAGATCATCGTGCCGACCCGGGTGATCGACAAGGCCAATGTGGCCGACTTTCAGAAGTACATGAAGGAGATGCTGAGAAAGTAGGAAGTTCCATCATCGATACCGTCATGGTCGGGTCAAGCCCGGCCATGACGGGCCTGGCGGGATAACACTGCAATGACCGATACCCTTCTCGAACTCGTCGGCATCACCAAGCTCTATCCCGGCGTCCGCGCGCTGGACGATGTGAGCCTGGAGGTCCGCGCCGGCGAGGTGCTGGGGCTGATCGGCGAGAACGGCGCCGGCAAGTCGACGCTGATGAAGGTGCTGGGCGGCGTCATCGAACCCACCGCCGGGGCCATCCGCATCGGCGCTAGCGAGCACGCGGCGCTGACCGTGAACGAATCGATGCGCGCCGGCATCGCCTTCGTCCATCAGGAACTCAACCTGTTCGAGAATCTCGACGTCGCGGGCAACGTGTTCATCGGCCGGGAGGCGCTGTTCGCAGGGCCGCTGAAGCTGGTGGACGGAGCGGCGATGCGCGCGCGCGTCGCACCCCTGCTGACGCGGCTGGGTGCGGACTTCAAGCCGGATACGCTGGTCGAGGAACTCTCGATCGCGCAGCGGCAGATGGTCGAGATCGCCAAGGCGCTGTCCATCGACGCGCGCATCATCATCATGGACGAGCCGACCAGCAGCCTGACCCTGTCCGAGACCGAACGGCTGCTGGCCATCGTCAGCGAGCTGAAGCACGCCGGCGTGGCCGTGATCTTCATCACGCACCGGCTGGGCGAGATCATGACCTGCGCAGATCGGGTGGTCTGCCTGCGCGACGGGCGGTCCGTAGGAGAACTGCCGCGCGAGGACATGAGCCACGCGGCGATGATCCGGCTGATGATCGGCCGCGACCTGAAATCGCTGTACATCCCCCCATCGAGGCCGCCGCGCGACGGCGGCTGCGAGATCGCGGGGCTGATCACGACCGCCTTTCCCGACCGCAGCATCGACTTGTCCGTGCGGCAGGGCGAGATCCTGGGACTGGCTGGGCTGGTCGGCTCGGGGCGCACGTCGCTGGCCCGCGCGCTGTTCGGCATCGACCCGCCTGTAGCCGGGGAGATCCGGCTGGAAGGGCAGCCCGTCGCGGTGCGAAACCCGCGCGAGGCGATCGCGCGCGGCATCTATCTCGCGCCCGAGGACCGCAAGCGCTCTGGTCTCGTGCTCGACATGCCGATCGTGCAGAACGTGACCCTTGCCAATCTGGTCCGCCACGCCCGCGCGCTGCTGATCGACGGCGCCGCCGAGCAGCGCACGGCGGCACGGCAGCATGCGGCCTTGCGCATCAAGGCGCCGGACAACGACGTGCTGGCCTCCACCCTCTCGGGCGGCAACCAGCAGAAGGTGGTGCTGGCGAAATGGCTGTCGATGGAGCCGCGTGTGGTGATCTTCGACGAGCCTACCCGCGGCATTGACGTGGGTGCCAAAGGGGAGATCTACGAGCTGATGCGCGGCTTGGCGGATCGCGGCGTGTCGATCCTGATGATCTCCTCGGACATGGAGGAGGTGATCGGCGTCTCCGACCGCATCGCGGTGATGCACGAGGGACGGATCGCCGGTATCCTGGAGCGGCCGCAATTCAGCGAGATCAACGTGCTGCAACTGGCGATCGGGCATCGGCCCGAGGCTGCCGCGGCCGAGATGGCCGACGTGGCGGGGAGCCACTGACAGTGGGCAAGAAGGAACTCGGCCTGCTGATCCTGATCGTAGTGATCGGCGGCCTCACGGCGGCGGTGAACCCGCTGTTCCTGTCGATGGTGAACATCCGCGACATGGCCAACCTGGTAGGCCTGTTCGGACTGTATTCGATCGGCGAGGGGCTGGTCATCATCACCGGCGGAATTGATCTCTCGCTCGGCTCGATGTTCGCGCTGCTGGGCGTGGTGTTCGTCGATCTGCTGGCCAATCACGGCTGGGCGTGGCCGCTGGCGCTGCTGGCGGTGCTGGCCGGCGGGCTCGTGCTGGGCGCGATCCAGGGCTTCCTCGTGACGAAGATGCGGCTGCAACCCTTTGTCGTGACCCTGTGCGGACTGCTGATCTACCGCGGGGCGGCGCGCTACTACACCGACGATGCCTCGGTGGGGTTCGGCTATGGCGGCGACTACGATACGCTGGCCAACCTGGCCTCGGGCCATGTCTGGGGCATTCCCAACACGGCGATCTTCCTGGCCATCGTCGCCGTCATTACCGGCGTGCTGCTGCACCGCTCGGTGTTCGGCCGCTACCTGTACGCGGTCGGCAAGAACGAGGAGGCGGCGCGCTATTCGGGCATTCGCACGCAGGCGGTCATCGCCACCACCTATATCATCAGCGGGCTTCTGGCCGGAGTGACCACGGTGTTCCTGGTGTTCTACACCAACTCCGTCTCACCCGCCTCGTTCGGCAGCTTCTACGAGCTGTACGCGATCGCCGCGGCGGTGCTGGGCGGCTGCTCCCTGCGCGGCGGCGAAGGGTCCATCGTCGGCATCGTGCTCGGGACGATCCTGCTGCAGATCCTGCAGAACCTGGTCAACATCCTGGGCATTCCGTCGAGCCTCAACTTCGCGGTGATGGGCACGGTGATCCTGGTCGGCGTGCTGACCGACCAGCAGCTCGAGCAGCGCCGCCGCCGTCGCACCGCGACCGCTGCGGTGCCCCGTCCGGCCACGGGCGGCAAGCTGGCATCCGCGAGTTCCGGCAGTCCCGTGAGCTGAGGCGCTGATGCTGGAACCCGCCGAGCGACTGCGCAGCGCCGCTGGACGCAATCTTCATGAGAAGATCGCGAACGTGCTGGGCCTCGCAATCGTCGGCGGCGAGTATCCGCCCGGCGGATTGCTGCCGACCGAGGTCGAACTGTGCGCCCAGCTTTCCGTCTCGCGCTCGGCATTGCGCGAGGCGTTCCAGCTCCTCTCGGCGAAACGGCTGATCCAGAGCCGGCAGAAAGTGGGAACCCTCGTGCGCCCGCGCGCTGACTGGAACATGCTCGACCCGGAGGTGCTGGGCTGGCATTTGCAGGCCGCACCCACGGATGCCTTCGTCTCCGGGCTGTTCGAGGTGCGCAAGATCGTCGAGCCCTCGGCCGCGGCACTTGCCGCCGAGCGCCGCTCGGCCGAGAGCCTGGCCCAGCTTGGGCAGGCACTGGCCGACATGGCCGCCGCCCAGGGCGGCAGTGGCAATCTGGCGGCCGCCGATCTGCGCTTCCACCAGGCCATCCTAGACGCTACCGGCAATTACTTCCTGGCGTCGTTCGGCCACGTGATCGAGAGTTCGCTGATCAGCTCGTTCCGGCTCTCGTGGGATGGCGGGGCGCACACGCCGGACTACGCGATGCGCCAGCACCACGGCGTGATGGAGGCGATCCGCGACGGCAAGCCGGCTGAAGCGCACGCCATCATGACGCAATTGCTGCGCTCGGCAATCGAGGACGTGCGGGAGAGCCTGATCCGCCGCCGGCAGCGAACGGAAGCAGCCGCGTGAACCTCAGCCGTTGTATTTGAAATCCGGCATCGACTTGAGCGTATCTTGGGTGGCTCCCGGCAGCACGATCCTCGTCCGCACCACTGCGACCGCCGGGGCCGCTGCGGGAGCCGCTGGCGGGGCCGTCGCGGGCGCGGTCACACCGGGAGCAGCCCCCGTCGTGGTTCCGGCCGGAGCCGCCGGAGTTGCAGCGACACCCGGACCGGGTGCCGCTGGCGTGGCGCTCGCGCCGCCGTGCTCCTGGGTACTCTCTTCGAAGCGAAGCTGATCGTACGGCACGCCGACAAGCTTGCTGCCGATGCCCAGGAAGCCGCCGACCGAAATGACCGCCTCCGTGATCTTCCCGTCCGACCCCACGATCAGATCGTTGATGGTGCCGATGTCCTGGTCCTGGCCCTTATCGGAATACACCGTGGCGCCGACGAGCTGAGTTGAACGCCAGCCGCCGTGGGTCTTTTGCAGCCCGGTTCTTTGCACCGCCTGGTCCGTTCGCCGGCGGGGCCGCCGTGGTGCCGGTAGCCGGTGGCGCGGCCGGCGCCGTCGTCTGCTGGGCCGACGCGGTGCCGGCGATCAAGCAGGCAGCCAGCGCCAGGGGGGCGAGCGGAGGCTTTGCACGCATGAACCTCTCCATTGTGGGCCGGGCGTCTGGTTCGCCGCGGCCGTCGTGTTCCGTATTGCCTACCTAACGAGCCAGTCAGCGATGTGTTGCGTGTCCCGCCGCTGGAATCGCCCCCCGCGCTGTTCGGGACCGCTAGGCTCGCACCGCCCGCCGGCGCTCGGTCAGCACGAGACAGGCGCCGGCGGCCATGATGAGCGCCGCCCCCGCGAACACCGGCGCATCGGGAATGTCGCCGAACACCGCGAAGCCCAGCACGAATGCCCAGACCAGGGCGCTGTACTCGACGGTCGCCATGATCGAGGCGGGCGCCCGCCGCGCACCCTCGAACAGGCAGTACTGGCCGGCGGCACCAGCGGCACAGATCAACCCCAGCAGCAGCACCTGCACGGCATCGAGCGGCTGCCAGTGCAGTGCGCAGGCGATCCCGGTCGCGATCAGGAATAGCCCGTTGGTATAGAACATCTGCAACAGGCTGCTCTCGCGCCGCGCAATCTGGCGCATCAGGATGATCGTGACCCCCCAGAGCGAGGCCGCAACCAGCACCGCCCCGGTGGCCCAGGAGGCGTGCAGGCCCGCCGGATCGCAGGCCACCAGCACGCCGGAGAAGCCGATGCCGACGGAGAGCCAGCGCGTCGCGGGAACCTGCTCGCCCAGCAAGGGCCGCGCCAGCACCGTGGCGATGATCGGGGCCGCGAAATACAAGGTCAGCAGCTGCGCCAGCGGCAGCACCCGTGCCGCCGAATAGTAGCAGAGCCAGGCCGCCAGGGTGATGAGGCCGCGCCAGACCAGCTTGGCCTTGAGCGGCGTCTGTACCGCCCGGACGAGCATGCGGGTGCGGCCGGCGGCGACCGATACGCCGACAATGAAGGCGCTGCGCACGAACAGGATCTGCCAGACCGGCAGGGCCGGATGGCCGAGGCCCGAGACCAGCCATTTGATCGATGCATCCTGGCTCGCGAAAAAAGCATAGGCCGCGACCCCGAGCGCCATGCCGGCGGCAGCACCGCCGAGAAGGCTCACGCGTCTGTGCAGGAAGGCGGAAAGTCGCATCGCGGAGGGCAACTCTGCGGACCGCGCGACCCGCCCGCAATCCGCGTCCCACGCAGGGCAGCCCTGACACGACACTGGTCATTTGCGCCGCGTTGTGCACTCAATCGCGCAGGCCTGAAGCATCGGGCCAAATACTTCAAAGCAAGCGAACCCGGGGGAACCACCATGCGCGTCCATTCTGCCAGCCTTGCCACGGCTTGTGCCGTAGCCGCCCTCGCCGCCGGGCTTTGCCGCGCCGGCCTGGGCCGCCAATCCGGCCTGCAAGGCGCCGCGCTTCTCGGATATCGGCTGGACCGACGTTACCGTGACCACGGCACTGACCGCCGGCATCCTCAAGGATCTCGGCTATGAGCCGAAGATCACGGTGCTTTCGGTGCCGGTCACCTTCCAGTCGCTGAAGAGCAAGAACCTCGACATCTTCATGGGCAACTGGATGCCGTCGATGGAGGGCGACATCAGGTCGTTCCTGAACGACAAGTCGGTGGAGCAGGTACGGGCCAACCTGACCGGCGCCAAATACACGATGGCGGTGCCGGCCTATACCTACGCCAAGGGGCTGCACGACTTCGCCGACATCCACAAGTTCGCAGGGCCCCTCGACCACAAGATCTACGGCATCGAGCCGGGCAACGACGGCAATCGCCACGTGCTCGACCTGATCAAGTCGAACACCGACGATCTGGGCAAGTTCCATCTGGTCGAGAGCAGCGAGCAAGGCATGCTGGCCGAGGTCGAGCGAAAGGTGCGCGAGCACAAGCCGATCGTGTTCCTGGGCTGGGAGCCGCACCCGATGAACGTGAGGTTCCAGATGAAATACCTGACCGGCGGCGATTCGACCTTCGGGCCGAACTATGGCGGGGCCACGGTCTATACCGTCGTGCGCACCGGCTACGCGCAGGAATGCCCGAACATCGGCAAGCTGCTGCAGAACCTCGAGTTCACGTTGCAGGGCGAGGACGCGATGATGGGCGCCATCCTTGACAAGAAGCAGACCCCGCAAGAGGCCACGCATGACTGGCTGAAGGCGCACCCGCAGGTGCTGACCACCTGGCTGCAGGGCGTCACCACGCTCGACGGCAAGCCCGCGCTGCCGGCGGTGCAGTCCGCACTCGGCAGCTAGGCCGGGCGGGACTGACCGCGATGGGGCACCTGATCGCCTGGATCACCGATAACAAGATCCCGGTCGGCGCCTGGATGGCCGACTGGATCGAGGCGATCAAGAACGAAAGCACGTCGGCGTTCGACATGCTGTCGAGCGCCATCGGCTTCGTGGTCGATGGGCTGACCGCGGTGCTGGAATGGGTGCCCGCACTGCTGCTGATCGCCATCATCGGCGCGGGCGTGTGGGGCCTGCGCCGGTCCTGGCGGCTGGCGCTGTTCACCGTGCTGGCGCTGCTGTTCATCCTGAACCAGGGCTACTGGGAAGCAACGATGGAGACGCTGGCCCTGGTGCTCTGGTCGGCGGTCGTGGCGACGGTGATCGGCGTGCCGCTTGGCATTGCCGCGGCGCACCGGCCCTGGCTGCGGCACGGGCTGCGGCCCGTGCTTGACCTGATGCAGACGCTGCCGACCTTCGTCTATCTGATCCCGACTCTGGTGCTGTTCGGGCTCGGCACCGTGCCGGGCCTGATCTCGACCGTGATCTTCGCCCTGCCCGCCCCGGTGCGGCTGACCCAGCTCGGGATCGAGCAGGTGCCGCGGCCGCTGGTCGAGGCTGGCCGGGCGTTCGGTGCCACCAGTTGGCAACTGCTTTGGAAGGTCGAATTGCCGTCGGCGCGACCCACGATCATCGCCGGCATCACGCAATGCATCATGCTGTCGCTGTCGATGGTGGTGATCGCGGCCCTGGTCGGCGCCGGCGGGCTGGGCGTGCCGGTGGTGCGCGCGCTGAACACGGTCAATGTCGGCATGGGCTTCGAGGCCGGATTCGCGATCGTGCTGGTGGCGGTGATGCTGGATCGCATCTGCCGCCCGCCGGAACCGCTGGTGCCGCGATGACCGACGCGGCACCGGCACCCGCAGCACCTGGACCCGCGATCGAGTTCCGCGACGTCGATATCCTGTTCGCGCTGGGGGCAAGCGCGCGCCGGCTGCGCGAGGCAGCGGCGATGCTGGATCGCGGGCTCGGTCGCGCCGAGATCGCTCAGGCCACCGGCACCGTGGTCGGCGTGGCCGGCGCCAGCCTGGTCGTGCGGCCCGGCGAGATCTGCGTGCTGATGGGCCTGTCCGGCTCCGGCAAATCGACGCTGCTGCGTGCTGCCAACGGGCTGGCGCCGGCGACCCGCGGACAGGTGCTGGTGCAGCACGGCGGCCGCGCGGTGGACGTGGCCCGCTGCGACAAAGCCACGCTGCGCACCATCCGGCGCGAGCGGCTGGCGATGGTCTTCCAGCAATTCGCGCTGCTGCCGTGGCGCACGGTGCGCGACAACGTGGCCTTCGGGCTGGAGCTGCGCGGCATGGGGGCCGCGCAGCGCCGCCGCGTGGTGGACGAGCAGCTGGCGCTGGTGGGGCTGTCCGATTGGGGCGACCGCTATGCGAGCGAACTGTCCGGCGGGATGCAGCAGCGCGTGGGCCTGGCGCGCGCCTTCGCCACGGCGGCCGACGTGCTGCTGATGGACGAGCCGTTCTCCGCACTCGACCCGCTGATCCGTGGCAAGCTGCAGGACGAATTGCTGGCCCTGCAGGCGCGGGTGCGCAAGACCATCCTGTTCGTCAGCCACGATCTGGACGAGGCGATGAAGCTCGGCAACACGATCTGCATCCTGGAGGGGGGCCGGATCGTGCAGACCGGCGCCCCGGAGGACATCGTGCTGCGTCCGGCCAACGAGTACGTGGCCGAGTTCGTGCGTCATATCAATCCTCTGGGCGTGCTGCGCGCGGCGCATATCATGCGTCCGATCGCCCGGCTCGTGCGCAGCCCCGCCGGGCTGCTGCTGGACGAGGCCGGCGAGTACGAGGTGGTGCTGGACGGCGGCGGGACGGTGGTGCGGGCGCGGCGGGGCGAGATGGCGCTGCTGCCGCGCGCGCTGGCGGTGGTGCCGCCCGACCTGATGCTGCGCGACGTGGTGACGCAGCGGCGCGCGAGCGGCCATCCGGTGCTGGTGCAGCATGAGGACCGGCTGTTGGGCGTGTGCGACCACGCCGACATCATGGCGGCCCTCTGCGGCACCGCCGCCGCACGACATGTCTCCGACGAGCCTGCGGCGGCGCTGCAAGCGTCCTGACCGTTCGACCCGATTGGGTCACGAGATTTAACCTGCGGTTCAGCGATACGCGGCAGGCTGCGCGTGGGCGGCCGTTGCGGTTGCTCGCTCGTGCATTCCGCATTGTCGCAAAATGGACCCGAGGATGCAGCTGCAAACCGGCCAGGCGCTGTCGCAGGACATCGCCTCGTGCCTTGGCTATGCCGACTACCCCACCGGCGAGAGCATCACCGGATGGGCCATCGATATGCGCGCGGCGGATGAGCCGGTGGTGCTGCGAGCCGTCATCGACGACACGCCGCAGGGCGAAATCCGCTGCACTCTGCCGCGCCAGGACGTGCGCGACGCCGGCATCCCGAGCGAGGTGGGCGGATTCCGCTTCACGATCCCCGCAGGCTTCCTCGACGGAGGAGAGCATGTGCTGCGCCTGCTTCTGCCGACGGGCGGCGCCGTTTGCTTCCCCTCGCGCGATGGGAGCGTGCGGACCGCCTGGAGTTTTTGCATCGACGCCACGCCGCGCGCCGAGGGGTGTGTCGATGCGCCGAGTGCGGACGCGATCGAAGGTTGGGCGGTGCGCCGTCGCGGGCCAGCAGGCGAGCAGATCGGCGGTTGCGAGGTCTCGGTCATGCTGGGCGGCCTGGAGATCGCCCGCCTCGTCGCCGACCTGCGACGCGACGACGTGGCCCGTGCCAAGGGCTGCGGCCCGCATGTGGGATTCCGCTTCGTCCCGCCGCCGCATTTGCGCACCGGACGGGGGCTGAGCTTCGACTTCGCGATCCTGCCCGAGCGGATTGCGCTGCAGCGCAGCCCGCAGGCGGCGAGCTTCCTGCCCACCAATTCGGTCGGCCGGCTTGCGGCACTTGGCGAGGAGGTGGACGCGCTGTTCACGCAGGCCTGGACGATCCGGCAGGGGTTGCGGGAGCTGTTGCCCGGCCCGCAGCATACGCTCGACGACTACGATGCCTGGGCGCGGCGCTACCGTCTGGCACTGCACGCGCAAGTCGCGGCGGAGCGGTCCGCCAGCGCGGACAGGCCGCTGGTCTCCGTCGTCTGTCCGGTGTTCCGCCCGAACCTGGCCGACTTCGCGGCAATGGTCGAGTCGGTCCGGCGCCAGACCTATGCGAACTGGGAGCTGCTGCTGGTGGACGACGCCAGCCGCTCGGCGGAGCTGACCACCTGCATGCGCGGCATGGCGGCCAGTGATCCGCGCATCCGGCTGCTCCGGGCGACACGCAACGGCGGCATCTCTGCCGCGACCAATCTCGGCATCGCGCAGGCGCGCGGAACCTGGGTCGCGTTCCTCGACCATGACGACCTGCTGGAGGATTTGGCGCTCGAGGTGATGGTGCGCGCCGCGCAACAGGGCGATGCACGGGTTCTCTATTCCGACGAAGACAAGATCGACTCCGACGGGCGATTCGTCGATCCGCACCTCAAGCCGGACTGGAACTGGCGGCTGGCGCTGGGCTGCAATTTCGTCTGCCACCTGCTGATGGTCGAGACCGGACCTGCTGCGCGAGACAGGCGCGCTCGACGGAACATGCGATGGCGCGCAGGACCATGACCTTGTACTGCGCCTCTCGGAACGACTTGATGCCGGGCAGATCCGGCATGTTCCGGAAATCCTGTATCACTGGCGCAAGACTCCGCAATCGACCGCCGCAAACGGGCACGCAAAATCCTACGCCAGCGACGCCGGCCTGGAGGCGATCCGCGCGCATCTGCAGCGCAAGGGCCTGAAGGCCGAGGTCTCGGCGCGGCACGCCAGCACGTTCTATCGCGTGACCTGGCAGTTCGCGGATCGAACCGAGCGTGCGCATCGTCATTCCGTTCAAGGACCAGGCCGAAACGACGCGCCGCTGCGTCGAGACGCTGCTGTCGCGCACCGCCTACGACAACTACCGCGTGGTGGTGGTGGATAACGGATCGACCAGCACCGAGGCCGAGGCACTCTGCCACGATTTGCGCCGCGATGCTCGTGTCAGCGTGCTGCGCGACGATCTGCCGTTCAATTACTCCAGGCTGAACAATCGCGCGGCGCGCGGGGCGCGCGAGGATTTCGTGCTGCTGCTCAACAACGACGTGTTCGTGGAACAGGACGATTGGCTGCGCCGCATGGTGGACGAGGCGTTGGCCGATCCGCACGTGGCCGCGGTCGGCTGCAAGCTGGTCTATCCCGACCGGCGCGTGCAGCACGCAGGCGTGGTGCTGGGCGTGGGCGGGGTCGCGGACCACGCCTTCAAGGGGTCGGGCGAGGACGAGCCCGGCTATCTCGCGCGCGCCTGGTGCGCGCAGGAATACGCAGCGGTCACGGCCGCCTGCCTGCTGTGCCGCACCAACGCCTTCCGCGAGGTGGGCGGACTGGACGAGGATGCGCTGGCGGTCGCCTTTAACGACATCGATCTGTGCCTGAAACTGCGCCGTGCCGGCTGGCGCGTCGTCTGGACTCCCGAGGTGGTGGCCGAGCACCACGAATCGCTCAGTCGCGGCGATGACATGACGCCGCATAACCGCACGCGCTTCATCGCCGAGAACCAGGCGATGCTGGAACGCTGGGGCGACGCGCTGCGGGACGATCCGTTCTACAGCCGGCATTTCTCCCGCGACCGGGGAGTGTTCCGCAGCCTCGCCGACGAGTCGTTGCGCCTGCCGGACGGCCGCGCCTGAGCCGTGGCCCAACTCGGGCCGCGTCAATCACTCCTTCATCTCCTCACGTCACTTTCGGCTCGATCCGATCGCTGCGCGCCACGCGCCCACGATCCACACACGCTGACGAGCCCCAATAGGAGCCTTCGCCATGACCGGCGCCCCGACCATTCCCGGCCTTCCCACCCTCACCTTTCCCAGTAACACGCAGAGCACCGCCGCAAATCTGGCCTTGCAGGCGATCGCCACGCGCATCAGCGCCGGCGATGCCACGGTGGTTGCTCTCGCCCCCGGCGTCACGCCCAGCACATCCGGGCTCGAGGGAATCGCCGCGATCGATGCCAGCGTCGGCGGCTCGTACACGCTGACCAGCGACTACAGCACGGCGATCGTCGGCGGCACGGGCACGGTGAGCATCGGCGGCGGCGGCGGCAACGATCAGTTCTATGCGGCGAACCGGGCGCAACTCGATCTGACGCTGAGCAGCGGCGCGGGCACCGTGGACGCGGCGGCGGGTGGGACCACCGTGAACGCGGCCGGAGGCAATTTCGTCATCGACATCGGCGGCATGGACAATAGCGTGACGCTCGGCAGCGGCAATAACGTGGTCAGCACGGAGCCGGCCCTGTTCAACGCCTTGCCCGCCGGCCCGGTCATGGAACGGGCGGCAGGTCCGGACACGATTACCGGAGGACAGGGTGCTGCCACCATCGCCGCCGGCAGCGATGCGGTGGTCCACGCCGGCAGCGGGTCCACCGTATTCTTCGCCAGCGGCGGTGCGAGCACGGTGTTCGGCGCCGCGGGGGCGATGACCGTGGTGGGCGCAGGCGGCAACATCGTCGCCTATGGCGGAAGCGGCGCGGTGGTCGAGTTCGGCAGCAGCGCAGGCGGTGACCTGCTGGTGGGCGGCGACGGGAGCGCCAGCAGCATGCTGATCGGCGTGGGGCAGGCCGATACGCTGGTGGCCGCCGGCACCGGCAAGACGGTGGAGTTCGCGGGGGCCGGCAATCAATCGATGTGGGGCAGCGCCGCTGGCGGCAACGTGACCCAGGTGGGCGGCGCCGGTGCGGACGTCATGGCCGGCGGCAACAGCAACACGCAGATGTTCGCCAATGCGGGGGCCGCGACAATGGTCGGCACGGGCGGCAACACGACGATGGTGGGCGGCAAGGCCGGCGACGTGATGTTCGACAGCAGTGGCGCCAGCACGGTGTTCGGCGGCGCCGGCAGCGATACGATGGCCGGCGTCAGCGGCAACGATGTCTGGATCGGCGGCCAGGGCAACGACCAGTTCTGGGCCGGCGGCGGTCAGACCACCATCTTCGGCGGCCCCGGCAACGACGTGGTGGGCACCGGCAGCGGCCTGACAACGGTGGTGCTTGGCACCGGCACGAATTACGTGCTGGCGCAGAGTGGCATGTCCACGGTCTATGGCGGCAGCGGCACGGATGTGTACGGCTTCACCGCCGGCGTCTCGGGCGGCAGCGAGGAGATTCATGGCTTCAAGATCGGCCAGGATCTCCTGAACCTGCAAGGCTACGGTTCAGGTGCCGTCGATCAGGCGCTCGCGGGTGCCACCGCGGACGGCCACGGCGGCACCGCGATGATGCTGTCGGACGGCACGCGCATCGACCTGATCGGCGTCACCGCCGCAAGCCACGCTTTGTTCTCCTGAGCGCGCGCGCCGTGCCGCTCTATCGTGAACCGATCGGCGGCACCTCGCGCACGGCACCTCGCGCGGCACTGGTCGCAAAGGCGGCGTAGGCGCGCAACGCCTGAGACACCTGGCGCGCCCGGGGTCGCGCCGGGTGCCAGCCCTTCGCATCCTGCTCCGCCCGGCGGCGCGCCAGCTCGGCATCGTCCACCGCGAGGCGGATGGAGCGCGCCGGGATGTCGATCTCGATCCGGTCGCCGTCGCGCACCAGCCCGATTGCCCCACCTTCGGCCGCCTCCGGGGAGACGTGACCGATGGACAGCCCGGAACTGCCGCCGGAGAACCGCCCGTCCGTGACCAGCGCGCACAGCTTGCCCAGCTTCTTCGACTTCAGATAGCTGGTCGGATACAGCATCTCCTGCATGCCCGGCCCCCACGCGGCCCCTCGTAGCGGATCAGCACTACCTCGCCGGGCACCACGTGGCCGCCCAGGATGCCCTCCACCGCGCTGTCCTGGCTCTCGAACACGCGGGCGGGCCCGGCGAAACGCAGGATCGACGCATCGACGCCGGCCGTCTTCACGATGCAGCCATCCGGCGCCAGATTGCCGGTCAGCACCGCGAGCCCGCCATCGGCCGAGAAGGCGTGCTCCGCCGAGCGGATCACGCCGCGCGCTGCGATCGGTGTCGAGCGCGTCCCAGCGCGAGGACTGGCTGAACGCAATCTGCGTCGGCACGCCGCCGGGTGCGGCGCGGAAGAAGCTGCGCACGCTGTCGCTGTCGCTGCGCATGATGTCCCAGCGATCCAGACCCGCGCCGAGCGTGGCACTATGCACCGTCGCGACGTCGGCATGGATCAGGCCGGCGCGGTCGAGCTCGCCCAGGATGGAAAAGACGCCGCCGGCGCGATGCACGTCCTCGACATGCACATCGGCCACAGCCGGTGCGACCTTGCACAGCACCGGCACGCGGCGCGACAGGCGATCGATATCGCTCATGGTGAAATCGACGCCGCCCTCGTGCGCCGCGGCCAGCAGATGCAGCACCGTGTTGGTCGAGCCGCCCATGGCGATGTCGAGCGTCATCGCGTTCTCGAACGCAGCAAAGGTCGCAATGCCGCGCGGCAGGGCCGTGGCGTCGTCCTGCTCGTACCAGCGCTGGCACAGATCGACCACCAGCCGCCCGGCCTCGACGAACAGGCGGCGGCGGTCGGCATGGGTTGCGAGCGTCGTGCCGTTGCCCGGCAGCGACAAGGCCCAGCGCCTCGGTCAGGCAGTTCATCGAATTGGCCGTGAACATGCCCGAGCACGAGCCGCAGGTGGGACAGGCGGAGCGCTCGATCACCGCGACATCGGATTCGGAGACGGTGTCATCGGCAGCCGCCACCATCGCGTCGATCAGGTCGATGGAGCGGGTGATGCCGGCGAGGTGGGTCTTGCCCGCCTCCATCGGCCCGCCGGAGACGAACACGGTCGGGATGTTCAGCCGCATCGCGGCCATCAGCATCCCCGGCGTGATCTTGTCGCAATTGGAGATGCAGACCATCGCATCGGCGCAATGCGCATTGACCATGTATTCCACGCTGTCGGCGATCAGCTCGCGCGACGGCAGGCTGTACAGCATCCCGTCGTGGCCCATCGCGATGCCGTCATCGACCGCGATCGTGTCGAACTCCTTCGCGACCCCGCCCGCCGCCTCGATCTCGCGCGCGACCACCTGGCCCAGATCCTTCAGATGGACATGGCCGGGCACGAACTGGGTGAAGGAGTTGACCACCGCCACGATCGGCTTGCCGAAATCCCCGTCCTTCATGCCGGTGGCGCGCCACAGGCCGCGGGCACCGGCCATGTTGCGGCCGTGGGTCGTGGTGCGGGAACGAAGGGCGGGCATGTTCGAGCCTCCTCAAGACAGCGACGTCATTCTGTCACTGGCACCCGTTCGCGACCAGGGCCGACCAGAGTCCGCCTCAGCTGGTCGGCAGCCGCAGGAAACCCGGCTGCTCGGGCGGCTCGGCCAGGCTCTTCGGTAATGCTCTCCACCGCCGCGAGCAAGCGGGCCGCGGCGGCACAGGCGCAGCAATTCCTCGACCGCCGCCTCGTCGCCGTCGAACAGCGCCTCGACGCCGCCGTCGCGCCGATTGCGCACCCAGCCCGAGACGCCCAGCGCGCAGGCCTGCGAGACCAGCCAGTCGCGATAGCCCACGCCATGCACGCGGCCGGTGATGACGACGCGGCGGGCGCTCACGGCCGGGACAACGCCATGAACCGGCCAGCCAGCACGACATCGGCCCGCACGCCGGCAGCGCGCCGCCTCCGCCTCGGCGTCACGGCCCCAAAGCTCGGCCTGGAACTCCGCATCGACCACGGACAGAGCATAGGCCGAATCGGCGTCCAGCGCGCGCTCGGCCATCGCGAGACCCAGCACCACGCTACCCAGCGCGGGCACGGCAACGCCCAACGCGGCCAGCACCGGAACGCTCTCGGCCGCTACCGCCGCGGCAAGGGTGGCCAGCGCCTCCGGCTCCTGGGCCACATGCACGATGCCCGAGGCGACGCGCAGCCGTGCACCGTAACGATCCGCCGCCCAGTCGAGCCAGGGATCCCATGCCTCCGCCTCGCGTCGCACCAGGACGTCCGGGCCGGTCGCGCGATAGCAAAGCAGGTCGCTCTCGCCGTAGCGGGCGATGGCGAGCGCCACGGCGCCTGGATCCGACCGCACCCGCTCCTGCATCGTTCCCGCGAGGCGGGTCAGTGGCAGCTCATCGAAGCAGGCCTCCCCGCCCTTGCCCCCGCCGGCAGCCTGCCATTCGGCCCTCACCGCCTGCGCCAAGCGCGGGCGTGGGCAGGGACAGACACGCGCCGCCCGGCACATGCACCGGCCTGCCGTCCAGCAGCACCGACCAACCCGCCTCTCCCGGCACTGCTTCGGCACGATCCCAGAACCGCTTCATCGCAGCAGGCCACGCAGCACGTCGATCGCCTTGGGCAACTTCTTGCCGGGTTGCGCGCCGCTTGCCGGAGTGCGCGCACCAGCCGGGCACGCATCGCGGTTCGCGCCGGACAGCGCGCTGCCGCCCTCTGCACCGAGCACCACCTTCGGCATGCGCCACGGCCCCTCGACCCGCACCGGCACTACCAGGCCCGGCCCGGCCCGCAGCAGCGGGCGCAATTGCAGCGCCAGCGTCTCCTGTCCCAGATCGACGGTGCCAACGCCGTCGATCCGCAGCCGGTCGGCATCGACCACCAGCGGCGCCAAATCCAGCACGCCGGAATGGGCTGCGGCCCCCACAGCGAGGCAGCGCAGCCGCGCCGGTGCCGATGGCAACCGGATGGGCAGACGCGCCCCATCCAGCAGGACGGAGAGCAAGCTCGCGTCGATCGCGCCATCCTGCGCGTGCAGCGCCGCTGTGCCGTTCAGGCTGGCGGCGAGACCATGCGCCGTCGCCCCCGCGCTGCGCAGATCGGCATCCAGGCTGCCGGTTCCCGATGCCAGCGGGGGCAGATGCAGGGCCGTCAGCAGCGGTGCCAGCGCCACCGAAGGGGCGTGCAGCACCAATGCGGCGGTCGGCGGCGCGGCGCGGCCGTCCAGAGTGCAGACCGGCTTGCAGGTGCGCGCCGCCCGGCAGCACCGCACTGAACGGATCGAGCGTCAGGCGCCCGTCGCGCAGCGTCAGATGACCGGAGAGATTGGAGTAGTCCACGCCGGCGAAGCGCAGCGTGGCCGCCGTCAGATGCAGGTCCGCGTCGGCGCGGTCCAGCGCCGCGAAAGGCAGCTTCCGGTCCGGGATGATCGTCGTCGGCGCGGAGGCGGCGTTCGCGGTCGTGGCGGACGGTTCGGCGGAGGCCGCCGGCCTGCGGGGCAGCGCCGTCAGCACCGCGTCGAGGTCGAGGCGCTTCGAGGCCAGCGTGCCGGTCAGGCTCGGGCGCGGGCCGAGCGTCACCTGGGCGTCGCCGGCAAGATCGCCCTGCGGCGTCGAGAGCGTCAGGTCGTGCAGCGCAACATGCGCGCGATCGCCGGCAACCCGCCCGTTCAGCGCCGTCGGCCCGGATGCACCGGCCGGCCAGCCGAGCAGGGCCGCGAGAGCCGCCTCGTCCTGCGCGCGCACCGCCACCGCGAGATCGAAGCCCGCTCGCGCGACCGTTCCGCCGGCCGACAGCGTGATCCCCGGCGCCTCCGCCGCGACCGTGAGGTGCGTGGGCTGGCGGAGCGTCAGGTCGTCCGTGGGACCGGCATCGATGCTGAGCCGCACCGGCTTTCCGTGCAGATCGAAGTCGACATCCGCATGAGTTCGGCTGCCCGACCGCTCCGTGCAGCGCGATCGTGGCAGCCGGGTACCCGCCCTGCGCCGGGGCATCGAGACGCAGCGAGAAGGCCCGAGCAGCCATATCAAGCGTGCCCGACACACTCGCCGCAAGCAGCCTTCCGGTGCGGGGATCGGCAAATGCGAGGCGTCCGTCCTCGACCGTCACATGCCCAACCAGCGGCACCCGCGGCTCCTCGGGCGCCGGGGCCGCGGGTTGTGACGACTGGCCGTGCCGATGTGCCGGAGGCGGACCGTCCAGGTTCGCCCCGGCTACGATGTCGGGGCGCACCAGGCGCAGCGTCGCCACGCGCGGCGCACCATCCAGCAGCGATCCCGGTGCGAGGCTCGCCTCTGCTCTGGCCAGAGTGCCAAGCCCGTCCGCGCGCACGCCGCTCGCGACCAGAGTGGGCGGCCAGGCCGGGCGGAGCGAGAGGTCGGCAATCGTCACCTCGCGGCCGAGCGCGCGTGACGCCGCCGCCTCGACACGGGTCTTCAGCAAGCCAGGCGCCACCACGGCGCCCACGCCGGCCAGCACCGCCAATGCGAGCAGAAGCACGAGACAGCGCACGACCCACCTCACCGCCGTCGCTCCGGTCTTGCTGCCTCCGGCGCCGTGAAGCCGAGTGTTGCGAAGGTCGCGGCTATGTGGGCGGGCAGTTTCGCCTCGACCGCGAGCGTGCCGCCGGCCGGATGCGGCAGGACGATGCGGCGCGCCAGCAGATGCAGAGTCCCGCCTAGACCATCGACCAGCGCCGTGTTGCGGCCTTCGCGTTCCGTGCCGTATGGCTGGATCGCCCAGGATCGGCGCGCCGATCGCGGCACATTGCACCCGCAGCTGGTGCGTGCGGCCGGTGAGCGGGCGCAGTTCCAGCCAGGCGAGCTTGCGCGCCGCGTGATCGAGCGTGCGGTAGTCGGTGATGGCGTGCGCCGTCTCGGTGTCGTACGGCCCGGCCAACGCGGCTCGCTCGCCACGAAAGCCGTCGACGCGCACCAGTTCGCTCTCGATGCGGCCTTCGACCGGGACCGGGCGGCCGGCCACCACCGCCCAATAGATTTTCTCGACCGTGCGGCTGCGGAACGCGGCGGCGAGCTTCGCGGCGATGCCGGGCAGGCGCGCCACGACCAGCACGCCTGCGGTCTCGCGGTCCAGCCGATGCACGAGGCGCGGCCGCTCGCCCTGTCCGTCGCGCAGCGCGGCCAGCATCCCGTCGAGGTGCCGCCTGATGCCGGGGCCGCCCTGGGTCGGCAGGCCCTGCGGCTTGTCGAGCACGATCAGATGCTCGTCGCGATACAGCACCATCGCCTCGATGTCCTTGAGCGCCTGCGGATCAGCAGCGGCAGGCGGCGCGGGAGACGCCGCGGGCGCCGGCAGCGGCGGCACGCGCACGGCCTGGCCGGGTGCGAGCCGCGCATCGGCGGCGACGCGATGGCCATCCACCCGCACCTGTCCGGTCCGGCACAGCTTCTGGATAGCGCCCTGGGTCAGCGACGGGAAATGCCGGCGGAACCAGCGATCGAGGCGGATCTCGGCCTCGTCCTGGCTCACCACGCGCGTCTCTACGCTCACGATTGCCGCTCCGCCCGCAGCCTGGCCCAATGGTCCAGGCGGCGGCGGACCTCCCGCTCGAAACCCCGATCGGGCGGGGCGTAGAAATCCTGCCGCTGCATGCCGTCCGGAAAGTAGTTGGCGCCGGAGAACGCATCCTCGGCGTCGTGGTCATAGGCGTAGCCCGCGCCGTAGCCGAGCTGCTTCATCAGCCTGGTGGGCGCGTTCAGGATATGAGCTGGCGGCATCAGGCTGCCGGTCTGCTTCGCCGCAGACTGCGCCGCCTTGAACGCGACATAGGCAGCGTTCGATTTCGGTGCGGTGCCGAGATACAGGACCGCCTGCGCCAGCGCCAATTCCCCCTCGGGACTGCCCAGCCGCTCATAGGCTTCCCAGGCCGCAAGCGCCTGTGGCAGAGCCTGCGGATCGGCGAGGCCGATATCCTCGGCGGCGAAGCGGACCAACCGGCGGGCGACGTAGCGCGGATCCTCTCCGCCGGCCAGCATGCGGGCGAACCAGTACAGCGCCGCATCCGGGTCCGAGCCGCGCAGCGATTTATGCAGCGCCGAGATCAAGTTGTAGTGTTCTTCCCGATCCTTGTCGTACAGCGCGGCGCGGCGCGCCAGCAGGCCGGATAGGGACGCGACGTCGAGCATCGGCGTGTCGTGCGGCAAGGCGGCGAGCTGCTCGGCCATGTTCAGCAGATAGCGGCCGTCGCCATCGGCCATCGCCCGCAGCGAGGCGCGGCTGTCGGGCAGCAGCGGCAGCGGGCGGCCGAACGCCGTCTCCGCCCGTTCCAGCAGCGCCTCCAGCGCCACGTCGTCGAGCCGACGCAGCACCAGCACCTGGCAGCGCGACAGCAGCGCGCCGTTCAGAGCGAAGGACGGGTTCTCGGTGGTGGCACCGACCAGCACCACCGTCCCTGTCTCGACCGACGGCAGGAAGCCGTCCTGCTGGGCGCGGTTGAAGCGGTGGATTTCGTCCACGAACAGCAACGTGCCCTGCCCGGTCTCGTGGCGTCGTGCCGCGTCCTCGAAGGCGCGCTTGAGGTCGGCGACGCCCGAGAACACCGCCGAGAGCTGCACGAAATGCAGCCCCGATTCGCGGGCGAGCAGACGGGCTATGGTGGTCTTTCCCACCCCGGGTGGACCCCAGAGAATGAGCGAGGCAAGCGACCTGCGCGCCAGCATCCGCGTGAGCACGCCGTCTGTCCCAGTCAGGTGCTCCTGGCCGACGATGCGGGACAGATGCGGCGGCCGGAGTCTATCCGCCAGCGGCTGGGTCGCGACGACGCCGACCACGGCCGCACCCTGACCGATATCCAGAGGCAAAACCTCTGGATCGACGGGCTTACTCGCTCTCGGAATCCTCGGCCTGCTCCGGCTTCGGCCCGCTATCCTGGCCCTTGGCCGAGGGGTCGCGATCGATCAGTTCGATGATCGCCATATCGGCGGCATCGCCATAGCGGACACCAGCTTTCAGGACGCGGGTATAGCCGCCGGCACGGGTGCGGTAGCGGTCGGCGAGGGCCGTGAACAGCTTGTTCACGATCACGTCGTCGCGCAGCTGCGCATAGGCCTGGCGGCGCGCATGCAGGCCGCCGCGCTTGCCGAGGGTGATGAGCTTCTCGGCAACCGGCCGCAACTCCTTCGCCTTGGGCAGTGTCGTGGTGATCTGCTCGTGCTTCAGCAGCGCATGCGCCATGTTGCGGAACATGGCGAAGCGGTGGCTCGTGGTGACGCCGAGCTTGCGGCCGGCCACTCCGTGACGCATCGACTACTCTCCCAGAGCACCGGCCTGCCGGTGCTCGTTCTGGACAAACAAGAACGGGCAGCGCCAGCGCCGCCCGCGGCCGGCTTCAGAACGGCTCTTCGAGCCGCTTGGCAAGGTCTTCGACATTCTCCGGCGGCCAGCCGCTCACGGTCATGCCAAGCGACAGCCCCATCGAGGCGAGAACTTCCTTGATCTCGTTCAGCGACTTCCGGCCGAAATTCGGGGTGCGCAGCATCTCCTGTTCGGATTTCTGCACCAAATCGCCGATATAGACGATGTTGTCGTTCTTCAGGCAGTTGGCGCTGCGCACCGACAGCTCCAGCTCGTCCACCTTGCGCAGCAGGTTGCGGTTGAACGGCAGATCGTCCTGCGGCTCCTCGATGCGGGCGGCCTGCGGCTCGTCGAAGTTGATGAAGAGCTGCAACTGGTCCTGCAGGATGCGCGCGGCCAGCGCCACCGCGTCCTCTGGCGTCACCGCGCCGCTGGTCTCGACAGTCAGCAGCAGCTTGTCGTAGTCGGTGACCTGACCCACGCGGGTCGGCTCGACCTTGTACGACACGCGGCGCACCGGCGAGTAGATGGCGTCGATCGGGATCAGGCCGATCGGGCTGTCTTCCTGTCGATTGGCGGTCGAGGGCACGTAGCCCTTGCTGCTGTTGACCGTCAGCTCCATGCCCAGCTTGACGCCCTCGTCGAGTGTGCAGATCACGAGGCCGGGGTTCATCACCTCGATGTCGTGCCCGGTCTGGAGCTGTCCGGCCGTCACTTCGCCGGGACCGGTCACGTCGAGCGTCATGCGCTTCGGACCGTCGCCGTGCATCCGCAGCGCCAGTTGCTTCACGTTCAGAACGATGTCGGTCACGTCCTCGCGCACGCCGGGCACGGTGCTGAACTCGTGCAGCACGCCGTCGATCTTGATCGCGGTCACGGCGGCACCCTGCAACGAGGACAGCAGGATGCGACGCAGCGCGTTGCCGAGCGTCATGCCGAAGCCGCGCTCCAGCGGCTCGGCGACAATGGTGGAGACGCGCGCCGGATCGGATCCAGGCTCCGGCTGGATCTTCTCGGGCTTGATCAGCGACTGCCAGTTCTTCTGCAAGGCCGGGGAAAGACGCATGGTGTCACACCCGCCGCCGCTTGCGCGGCCGGCAGCCATTATGGGGAATGGGGGTCATGTCGCGAATGGCGGTGATCGCGAAGCCCACCGTCTGAAGCGCGCGCAGCGCGCTCTCGCGTCCCGAGCCGGGGCCGCTCACCTCGATCTCCAGCGTCTCCATGCCATGCTCTCGGGCCTTCTTGCCGGCGTCCTCGGCGGCGACCTGGGCGGCATAGGGCGTGCTTTTGCGACTGCCCTTGAAACCCTGGCTGCCGGACGACGACCAGGCGATCGCATTGCCCTGCGCGTCGGTGATGGTGACGACGGTGTTGTTGAAGGTCGCCGCGACATGCGCGACCCCCGAGGTGATGTTCTTGCGCTCCTTCCTGCGGGGGCGCGCTGCGGCGGAAGCCTGCTTCGCCATGAAATGTCCTGTCCAGTTCGTGAGCGCCAGCCCGGTGGCCGGCCGCGAGGAAAACGGAGGCGATGCGCCCCTATTTCGTGACCTTCTTCTTGCCGGCGATCGCCACCGCCTTGCCCTTGCGGGTGCGGGCGTTCGTATGGGTGCGCTGACCGCGTACCGGAAGGCCGCGGCGATGGCGCAGGCCGCGATAGCAGCCCAGATCCATCAGAGCGCTTGATGTTCATCGCGACTTCGCGGCGAAGGTCGCCCTCGACCCGGTATTCGCGGTCGATCAGCTCGCGCACGCGCAGCACTTCCTCGTCCGACATCTGGTTGACCCGGCGCTCACCGGGGATGCCCAGCTTCTCGCAGATCGCCCGCGCCTTGGTCGGACCGATGCCGTAGATATAGCGAAGGCTGATCGTCACCCGCTTGTTGGTCGGGATGTTTACGCCGGCAATACGCGCCACGCCTTCTCACTCCATACCGGCCCGGTGCCGCTGCGCCGGGTTGCCCAAAACCCCGCGCCCTGGAGGCCCGCGGAACCGGGGAGCCTGGCAGCGCCGAGATGTGCGTTGTACCAAATGACGACGGACCCGCATTCCCGGGTTGCCGGCAAGGCGCGCACTATACTGGCCGACGGTCCGCTGTCAACGCATCGTGATCAATTTGCCGCGAGCGGCTCCCGGCGCCGGAAGCCGCCGCAAGAGGGGCTTGCGCGGCCGGCAGGGCATCAAGCACCGCGACGATCTGCCGCGTCACCTCACCGATATCGGCCATGCCATCGACCGGATGCAGCCGGCCCCGAGCCCGGTAGTACGGAAGCAGTGGCTCGGTCTGCCGCGCATAGGCGGCGAGGCGCGCGGTCACGGTCTCGCGGCTGTCGTCGGCGCGGCGGGTGAACTCGGTGCTGCCGCAGACGTCGCAGACGCCCTCCACCTTCGGCCGCGCGAACAGGTCGTGATAGCCGGTGCCGCAGCGGGCACAGGTGAAGCGGCCGGCGATGCGCTCGACCAGCGCCGGTGCATCGACCCGCAGCTCGATCACCGCATCGAGCGACTGGCCGGTGCTCTCCAGCAGCCGGTCCAGCGCCTCGGCCTGCGGCAGGGTCCGGGGAAATCCGTCGAGGATGAACCCGCGCGCGCAATCGGGCCGCGCCACGCGGGCACCCAGCATCCGCACCAGGATGTCGTCCGAGACGAGCGCGCCGGACTCCATCACCGCGCGCGCCTGCAAGCCGATCTCGCTGCCGGCCGCCACCTCCGCGCGCAGCATGTCCCCGGTCGAGATCTGCACGATGCCATAGCGATCCTGCAGCCGTTTCGCCTGCGTTCCCTTCCCCGCCCCCGGCGGGCCGAGCAGGATCAGCCTCACCGCACGCGGCCGCGCACCCGCGCCTTCTTGATCAGGCCCTCGTACTGGTGGGCCAGCAGATGCGATTGCATCTGCGTCACCGTGTCCATCGTCACCGAGACGATGATCATGAGGCTGGTGCCGCCGAAATAGAACGGAATGCCGTATTTGCTGATCAGGAACTCCGGCAGCAGGCAGACGACGACCAGGTACAGCGCCCCCACGGTGGTCAGCCGCGTCAGCACGTAGTCGAAATACTCGGCGGTGTTGGCACCCGGCCGGATGCCGGGGATGAAGCCGCCGTACTTCTTGAGGTTGTCGGCCGTCTCCTGCGGGTTGAAGACGATCGCCGTGTAGAAATAGGTGAAGAAGATGATCAGCGCCGCGTAGCTGAACATGTAGAGCGGCTGGCCGTGCGCCAGTGCCGCCCCGATCGTGCCGAGCCAGCCGCCGGCGCCACGCTGCGCCGAGAAGCCGGCGATGGTAGCCGGGATCAGCAGGATGGAGCTCGCGAAGATCGGCGGGATCACGCCCGAGGTGTTGACCTTCAGCGGCATGTGCGTCGAGTTCGCCACCGAACATGCGCTGGCCCACCTGCCGCTTCGGATACTGCACCACGATGCGGCGCTGCGCCCGCTCCATGAACACGATGAAGGCGATCACCGCGACCGCGATCACCACGAAGGCCAGGATGAACAGCGGGCTCAGGGCGCCGGTTCGCCCCAGCTCCAGCAGGGTCGCGAGCGCGTTCGGCACATTGGCCACGATGCCCGCGAAGATGATGAGGCTGGTACCGTTGCCGATGCCGCGGGCGGTGATCTGCTCGCCCAGCCACATCAGGAACATCGTCCCGCCCACCAGAGTCACCACGCAGGAGAAGCGGAAGAACATGCCGGGGTCGATCACCGCCGGGCCGAAGGTTCCGTGCATGCTCTCCAGCCCCACGGCGATGCCATAGGACTGGAACACGGCGATCAGCACCGTCAGGTAGCGCGTGTACTGGTTGAGCTTGATCCGCCCGCTCTCGCCCTCCTTCTTCAGGACTTCCAGGCTCGGCACGGCGCTCGCCATCATCTGGATGATGATGCTGGCGCTGATATACGGCATGATGTTGAGCGCGAACACTGTCATGCGGCCCAGGGCACCGCCGCTGAACATGTTGAACATGCCCAGGATGCCGCCGCCGTTGCTGCGCGACATCAGTTCGCCCATCACCGAGGCATCGACGCCGGGCAGCGGGATGTAGGTGCCGATGCGATAGACCAGCAGCGCGCCCAGGGTGAACCAGATGCGCTTCTTCAGCTCGGTGGCCTTGGACAACACGCCGAGATTGAGGCCGGAAGCCAGCTGTTCCGCGGCCGATGCCATGTGCGTCCCCTATCAGCGGCGCGCCGTAGGACGGCCGCCCAGCATGACGGCGGCGCCGTCCGGTCTCCCGAAGGCGCCGCGCGTCGCCGTCAACATGCGTCGCGGGCAGGCAAGCTGCAAGCCCGCCCCCGCCGTCTCATCAGCCGGCAGACGCCTCGGCGGTCGCCGGACGGACCACCGTGGTCGTGACCGACCCCCCCGCCGCCTCGACCGCCGCCACCGCCGTCGCCGAGGCGCCGGAAACGGTGATGGTGATGGCGCGCCCGATCTCGCCCTGGGCCAGCAGACGCACCCCCGCCACCTTGCCGCCGCGCACCAGGCCCGCCGATTTCAGCACGTCCTCGGTGATCGGCTGCGCCGCGTCGATCCGCCCCGCCTCGATGGCCTTCGCCAGCGCACCGAGATTTACAGGCGCGTATTCGCGGCGGAAGATGTTCTTGAAGCCACGCTTGGGCAGCCGCCGGTAGATCGGCATCTGGCCGCCCTCGAAGCCGTTCAGGGCCACGCCCTCCCGCGCCTTCTGGCCCTTGACGCCCTTCCCGGAGGTCTTGCCCTTGCCCGAGCCGATGCCACGGCCGAGCCGCTTGGACTTGAGCCGCGAGCCGGGATTGTCGCGCAATTCGTTGAGCTTCATGTCAGGACTGCTCCTCGACCCGCACCAGATGCGCCACCTTACGGATCATGCCACGCACCGCTTGCGTGTCCTCCAGGGTGCGGGTGCGGCGGATCTTGTTCAGGCCGAGACCGATCAGCGTCTCCTTCTGGCCCGGCTTGCGGCCCGCGACCGACGCGGTCTGCGTGACCGTTACCGTCTTGCGCCCGGAGTTGGACATTGGAGCATCAGACATCGGCCGTCTCCTGCGCCGGCGCGGCACCAGGCGCCGGCTCGCGCTTGCCCAGCAGATCGGCCACCTTCTTGCCGCGCCGCGCCGCCACCGACCGCGGGCTGGCGCAGCGCTCCAGCGCGGCAAAGGTCGCCTTCACCATGTTATGCGGGTTGCGGCTGCCGAGGCTCTTGGCCACCACGTCGGCCATGCCCAGCGTCTCGAACACCGCGCGCATCGGGCCGCCGGCGATAATGCCGGTGCCGGCCGCGGCCGAACGAAGAACCACCTCGCCCGCGCCGAAATGCGCCTGCACGTCGTGGTGCAACGTGCGGCCTTCCTTCATCGGCACGCGGATCATCGTGCGCTTGGCCCGCTCGGTCGCCTTGCGGATGGCCTCCGGCACCTCGCGCGCCTTGCCGGCGCCGTAGCCGACGCGGCCTTTCTGGTCGCCCACCACCACGAGTGCGGCGAACGCGAAGCGCCGCCCGCCCTTGACCACCTTCGCCACGCGATTGATGGTCACCAGCTTGTCCATCAGGTCATCGCCGTCGCGCGACTGGCCGCGATCCCGATCGCGCCCGCGCCCGCCGCCGTCCCGTGCCTCACGTGCCATGGTGTTGCGTCCTCAGAATGCGAGGCCGCCCTCGCGGGCAGCCTCGGCCAGCGCCTTGACGCGGCCGTGATAGAGATAGGCGCCGCGATCGAACACGACCGACGTCACCCCGGCCGCCAGCGCGCGCTCGGCCACCAGCTTGCCCACCGCCGCGGCAGCCTGCTTGTCGGCGCCGGTTTTCAGCGCCTCGCGCAGGGTGCGATCCAGGCTGGACGCCGCCGCCATCGTGCGCCCGGCGTTGTCGTCGATGATTTGCGCGTAGATGTGCTTGCCTGAGCGGAACACCGACAGGCGCGGCCGCCCGGCCGATTTGCGGCGGATCTGGAAACGCAGACGCGACCGCCGGCGCTCCTGAAGGAACTTGACGTCGCTCATGTTACTTCTTCTTGCCTTCCTTGCGTCGGATCTGCTCGCCCTCGAACTTCACGCCCTTGCCCTTGTACGGCTCGGGCGGACGCCACGCGCGGATCTCGGCGGCGACCTGCCCCACCTGGCGCTTGTCCATGCCCTCGACCTTGATCGCGGTCGGGCGTTCGCAGGTGATCTTGATGCCGTCCGGGATCGGATAGACCACGTCGTGCGAGAAGCCCAGATTGATGACCAGGGTCTTGCCCTGCACGGCGGCGCGGTAGCCGGTGCCGGTGATCTCCATCGACTTCGCGTAGCCGGTGGAGACGCCGCGCACCATGTTGGCCACCAGCGCGCGGGTGGTGCCCCACATCATCCGCGCAGGCGTCGAATTGCCGCGCGGCTGCACGGCGAACTTGCCGTCCTCGACCCTTGCATCGACCAGGTCCGTCAGTTCGAGCGACAGACGACCCAGCTTGCCGGTGGCCGTGAGCGTGCGCCCGGCGATGGCCAGTTGCACACCGGCCGGGATCTCCACGGGATATTTTCCGACGCGTGACATGCAACGCCCCTCAGAACACGCGGCAGAGGATCTCGCCGCCCACATTGGCGGCGCGAGCCTCGGCATCGCTCAGCACGCCACGCGGCGTCGACAGGATGGACACGCCGAGCCCGGCATAGACGCGCGGCAGCTCCTGGATCTTCGAATAGATTCGCCGGCCCGGCTTCGAGACGCGGGTGATCTCCTTGATGACCGGCTCGCCCTCGTTGTACTTCAGCTCGATGCGCAGCTGCGCCACGCCGGGCCGCAGCTCTTCCGAGCTGAAGCCGCGGATGAAGCCCTCGCGCTTCAACGCATCCAGCACGTTCGCACGGAACTTGCTGGCGGGCGCCACGCAGGCGGCGTGCCGCGAACGCTGCGCGTTGCGGATGCGCGTCAGCATATCGCCCAACGGATCGGACATGCTCATCTGTGCCTGCCCTCCTTACCAGCTCGCCTTGACCATGCCGGGGATCTGCCCGGCGCTGGCCAGGTCGCGCAGTGCGATGCGCGACAGCTTGAACTTGCGGTAGTTGCCGCGCGACCGGCCGGACAGCTCGCAGCGCAGGCGCACCCGGACCTTGGCGCCGTTGCGCGGCAGGCGCGCCAGCTTGATGGTCGCCTCGAACCGCTCCTCCACCGGCACGGTGCGGTCCATCACCACCGATTTCAGCGCCGCGCGCTTGGCCTTGTCACGCGCCGCAAGACGCTCGCGCATCTTGTTGCGGTTGATCTGCGAGGTTTTCGCCATCTGCCCTATCCTCCGGAACCTGCGGGCTGCTCGCCCGCGGTTTTCCAAACCTGTTTGCCGCCGCCGCTCACTTCGCGCCCGTCATTTCGCATCATCATTTTGCAAACGGGATGTCGAACTGCCGCAGCAGCGCACGCGCCTCGCCATCGGTCCGCGCCGTGGTGACGAAGATGATGTCCATGCCGCGGATCGAATCCACTCGGTCATAGACGATCTCGGGGAAGACGATCTGCTCCTTGATGCCCATCGCAAAATTGCCGCGGCCGTCGAACCCCTTGCCTTGTGTCAGGCCGCGGAAATCGCGCACGCGCGGCAAGGCGATCGTCACGAACCGGTCGAGAAACTCGTACATCCGCGCCTTGCGCAGCGTCACCTTGCAGCCGATCGGCAGGCCGGCGCGGATCTTGAAGCCGGCGATTGCCTTCTTCGCGATCGTCTTGACCGGCTTCTGGCCGCTGATCAGTGCCAGCTCCGCCACCGCCGCGTCCAGCTTCTTCTGGTCGGCCGCCGCCTCGCCCACGCCCATGTTGATGACGATCTTCTCGAGCTTGGGCACCTGCATCGGGTTCGTATAGTTGAACTCCTTCTGCAGCGCCGGCACCACCTGATCGCGATACCGCCTCAGCATTCGCGGCGCCTCGCCGGAACCGGCCTCGACCGTCTGCGCGATCGAGACCTCCTGCAGCGTCGTGGGCCCGGTAGAGGCAGCGGCCGCGCTCTTGGGTGAGGAAGCACCGCGCCCGGCGCTGCCCTTGTTCGCAGAACCCTTGCCGCCGCCCTTGCCGGCGGCTCCGCCCTTCTTCGCCCCGCCAGTCTTCCCGCCCCCGGGGGCGGCTTTCGCCTGCTTGGCCATTGCGATCGCTCCTCAGCTCTCGATCACATTGCCGGTGGCGCGCGCCACCCGGACCTTGCGACCGTCATCGAGCACCCGATACCCCACGCGGGTCGGCTTGCCCGTCTTTCCGTCCACCAGCATCAGGTTGGACAGGTGGATCGTGGCCTCCGCCTCGACGATGCCGCCCGGCTGGCCCATGCTGCGCGGCTTGGTGTGGCGCTTGGCGATGTTCACGCCCTGCACCACGGCCCGACTCTCCTTCGGCAGAACCCGCAGCACCTCGCCCTGCTTGCCGCGATCGGCGCCGGTGATCACGGCGACGGTGTCGCCCTTGCGGATGCGCGCGGTCATCACAGCACCTCCGGCGCCAGCGAGATGATCTTCATGAACCGCCGCGCCCGCAGCTCGCGCACCACCGGTCCGAAGATGCGGGTTCCGATCGGCTCCTGCTGCTTGTTGATCAGCACCGCGGCATTGCGGTCGAAGCGGATTGCGCTGCCATCGGCGCGACGCACGGGATAGGCCGTGCGCACGATCACCGCCTGATGCACGTCGCCCTTCTTTACCTTGCCGCGCGGGATCGCATCCTTCACCGACACCACGATCACGTCGCCGACCGAGGCGGTCTTGCGCTTCGATCCGCCCAGCACCTTGATGCACTGCACCCGACGCGCGCCGGAATTGTCGGCCACTTCGAGGTTGCTCTCGACCGAGATCATGCCCGCCCCCTCACGCCTGCGAAGCGGCCGGCGCCGGCGCTTCGGCGCCGACCGGCTCGCCGTTGCGCTCGATCACCAGCCACGCCTTGCGCTTGCTGATCGGCGGGCACTCCTCGATGCGCACCGTGTCGCCCTCGTGGCACAGGTTCGCCTCGTCATGCGCCGCGTATTTCTTCGAGCGGCGGATGAACTTCTTGTACAGCGGGTGCATCACGCGGCGATCGACCAGGACCGTCACGGTCTTGTCCATCTTGTCGCTGGTGACCCGTCCGGTCAGGATACGCTTGGGCATCGCCCCACTCTCCTAAACATGGGCTCTCCTCAAGCCTTGGCGGAGGAGAGGCGTTGCTTCTCCCCCAGAATGGTCTTCACGCGGGCAATGTCGCGACGTACCGCGCGCACGCGGCCCACGCCCTCATTCTGCCCGGTCGCCCGCTGAAATCGCAGGTTGAACTGCTCGCGCCGAAGATCGAGCAGCGACTGCTTCAGCTGGTCAGGGGTCTTGGCGCGCACATCGGCAGGCTTGGTGTCTTTTGCCATGTCAGGCATCCCCGATGCGGGCGATGAACTTCGTCTTGATCGGCAGCTTCGCGGCCCCGAGCGTCAGCGCCTCGCGCGCCAGTTCCGGCGCCACGCCGTCAATCTCGAACATGATCCGACCCGGCTTGACACGGCACACCCAGAACTCGGGAGCGCCCTTGCCGGACCCCATGCGCACTTCCTGCGGCTTCTGCGACACTGGCACGTCCGGGAAGATGCGGATCCATACCCGGCCGGCGCGCTTCATGGCGCGGGTGATGGCGCGGCGCGCGGCCTCGATCTGCCGCGCCGTCACGCGCTCCGGCTCCAGCGCCTTCAGCCCGAACTGGCCGAAATTGAGTGCCGTGCCGCCCTTCGACAGGCCGTGAATGCGGCCCTTGTGCGCCTTGCGATATTTCGTGCGCTTCGGAGAAAGCATGATCCCCTCCTTACCGCTGCGGCGCTTGTTCGGCGGCGCGGCGGTCCTGCGCCAGCGGGTCGTGTGCGAGGATCTCGCCCTTGAAGATCCAGACCTTCACGCCGCAGGTCCCGTACGTGGTCTTGGCCGTGGCAATGCCGAAATCGACGTCCGCACGTAGCGTGTGCAGCGGCACGCGCCCCTCGCGATACCACTCGACACGGGCAATCTCGGCACCACCCAGCCGGCCGCCGCAATTGATGCGGATACCCTGCGCGCCGAGACGCATCGCCGATTGCACCGCCCGCTTCATCGCCCGGCGAAACGCCACCCGGCGCTCCAGCTGCTGGGCGATGTTCTCGGCCACCAGTTGCGCGTCGATCTCGGGCTTGCGGATCTCCACAATGTTCAGCGAGACCTCGGCGTTCGCGGCCTTGGCAAGCTCCTTGCGCAGGTTCTCGATGTCCTGGCCCTTCTTGCCGATCACCACCCCCGGACGTGCCGCATAGATCGTCACCCGCGGCTTCTTCGCCGGGCGCTCGATCACCACCCGCGACACACCTGCGCCGGATAGGCGGGCACGCAATTTCTTCCGCAGCGCCAGATCATCGTGCAGCAGCGTCGCGTAATCCGATCCGGCGAACCAGCGGCTGTCCCAGGTGCGATTGATACCGAGCCGCAGCCCGATCGGATTGACCTTGTGACCCATCTCAGGCGGCTCCCACACTGTCGCGCCGCGCCCTGCGCCCGGCCGGCTGCGCGTCCTGCGCGCGTTCGACGACGACGATCTTCAAATGCGAAAACCACTTCTCGATGCGCGACGACCGGCCGCGGCCGCGGGCGTGAAACCGCTTCATCACCACCGCCCGCCCGACCTCGGCGTGCGAAACGACCAGGCGATCGACGTCGAGCTGATGGTTGTTCTCGGCGTTCGCAATGGCACTCTCCAGCGTCTTGCGCACTTGCTGCGCAATGCGCCGCTTGCTGAAGGTCAGCGTCGCCACCGCCTCGGCGGCCGGCTTGTTGCGGATCAGACCGGCCACGAGATTGAGCTTGCGCGGGCTGACGCGGATATTGCGCGCGATCGCCTGCGCTTCCGTGTCGGCCAGCGGCCGCGGATAGTTCGGCTTGCTCATGTCAGCCTCGCTTCGCCTTCTTGTCGGCCGAGTGCCCGGTGAAGGTCCGCGTCGGCGAGAACTCGCCGAACTTATGGCCCACCATGTTCTCCGTCACCTGCACGGGCAGGAATTTGTGACCGTTATAGACGCCGAAGGTCAGTCCCACGAAATGCGGCAGGATGGTGCTGCGGCGCGACCAGATGCGAATGATCTCGTTGCGGCCCGACGCCCTCGACGCATCCGCCTTGTTCAGCAGATAGCCGTCGACGAACGGACCTTTCCATACGGAGCGAGCCATGCTCAGCCCTTCCCCTTGCTGCGGTTGCGGATGATCAGGCGGTCCGTCCGCTTGTTCACGCGCGTCTTGTATCCCTTGGTCGGCTTGCCCCACGGCGTCACGGGATGACGACCGCCCGAGGTGCGACCCTCGCCGCCGCCATGTGGATGATCGACCGGGTTCATCACCACGCCGCGATTGTGCGGGCGGCGACCCAGCCAGCGGCTGCGCCCGGCCTTGCCGAGTTGCTGGTTGGCGTTGTCGGGGTTGGACACCGCGCCGATCGTCGCCCAGCACTCGCCGCGCACCATGCGCAGCTCGCCGGACATCAGCTTGATCTGCGCGTAGCCGGCATCCTTGCCGACCAGTTGGGCATACTGCCCGGCCGCGCGCGCGATCTTGCCTCCGGCACCCTGCTTCATTTCGACATTGTGGATGATCGTGCCGACCGGAATCGCCGCCAGTGGCATCGCGTTGCCGGGCTTGATGTCGGCCCGCGACGCGGAAACCACGCTATCGCCGGCGCGCAGCCGCTGCGGCGCCAGGATATAGGCCAGCTCGCCGTCCTGGTAGCGGATCAAGGCGATGAAGGCAGTGCGGTTCGGATCGTACTCCAGCCGCTCGACAATTGCCTGCACATCGCGCTTGCGCCGCTTGAAGTCGATCACGCGGTACGACTGCTTGTGGCCGCCGCCGCGAAAGCGGCTGGTGATGCGACCATGATTGTTGCGACCGCCCGACGAGTGCTTGCCCTCGGTCAGGCTCTTGACCGGCTTGCCTTTCCACAACTCGCCGCGCGCGACAAGGATGGTGCCGCGCAGGCTGGCCGTGACCGGGTTGTAATGCTTCAGTGCCATCGTCTGGATCCCGTCACCGCAAGCCGGCGGTCAGGTCGATCGACTGACCGGGCGCCAATGTCACATAGGCCTTCTTCACATCCGAACGCTGGCCGGGACGACCACGGAAGCGTTTCGTCTTGCCTTTGGTGATGAGCGTGTTGACGCTGGTCACGGTGACGCCAAACAGACCCTCGACCGCGGCCTTGATCTCCAGCTTGTTGGCCGAGCTGCGCACGCGGAACGCAACCTGGTTCCGCTCGGCCAGCAATGTCGCCTTTTCGGTAACAACCGGGCTGCGGAGGATCTCGTACATCGCCTCGCGCGACAGCTTCACGTTCGGCTTGCGCCCGCGCTCCGTGGTTTTCGTCTCGCTCATGCCAGTCGCTCCCGCAACGCCTCGATCCCGGCGGTGGTCACCGCCAGAACGTCGTGGCGCAGGATGTCATAGACATTCGCACCCACCGTCGGCAGCACGTCGATGCCGATGATGTTCCGGCTGGCGCGCAGGAAGCCGACATCGACCGCGCGATCGACGATCAGCGCCGAGTCCCAGCCCAATGCACGCATCTGCCGCGCCAGGTCGCCGGTCTTCGCACCGGCCACTGCATCGAGCACGACCAGCTTGCCCTCGGCCCGCTTCTGCGACAGCGCCGAGATCAATCCCAGCCGCCGCACCTTCTTCGGCAGATCATAGCCGTGGTCGCGCACCACCGGCCCATGCACCCGCCCGCCGGTGCGGAATTGCGGTGCCCGCAGGCTGCCCTGGCGCGCATTGCCGGTGCCCTTCTGCTTATAGGGCTTCCTGGTCGTGCCGCTGACCTCGCCCATGCCCTTCGTCTTGTGCGTGCCGGCGCGGCGCTTCGCCTGCTGCCAATGCACCACCCGCGCCATGATGTCGGCACGCGGCTCGGCCGCGAAGATGGCGTCCGGAAGCTCGGCCGTGCCAGCCGTGCCCCCATCCAGCGTCCTGATCTCGATCTGCATGTCCCAAATCCTCAGGAAGCTGCCGCGTCAAGCAGCGCCGCCGGGTAGGCGGCACCCTCGGGTTGCGGTTTCTTGATGGCGTCACGCACCAGCACCCAGCCGCCCTTGGCGCCGGGTATCGCGCCCTTCAGCATCAGCAACCCGCGCTCGGCATCCACGAGCGCAACTTCGAGGTTGAGCGTGGTCACGCGATCGACGCCCAGGTGACCAGCCATCTTCTTGTTCTTGAACGTCTTGCCGGGGTCCTGGCGGTTGCCCGTGGAGCCGTGGCTGCGGTGGCTGATCGACACGCCGTGGCTTGCCTCCAGACCGGCAAAGTTCCAGCGCTTCATCACACCCTGGAAGCTCTTGCCCTTGCTGGTGCCGCACACATCCACACGCTGGCCCACCGCGAAATGCGCGGCCGACAGCGTCGCCCCAGGCTCCAGCAAGGCCTCGGCATCGACGCGGAACTCACGCAGCTTCGCTTTCGGCTCCACCTTCGCCGCGGCGAAATGGCCGCGGTTCGGCTGGCTCACGTTCTTCACGCGGGCGCGGCCCCAGCCAAGCTGCACGGCGCTATAGCCGTCGCGCTCCCGCGTTCGCACGGACACGACCTGCACCTGATCCAGATGCAGCACCGTGACCGGCACATGCGTGCCGTCGTCCCTGAACAGCCGGGTCATGCCCAGCTTTTTCGCCAAAAGTCCCGTTCTCATCTCATTCTTTCCCAGAGGAACGTCCGGAGTTCCGGAGGTTCTTAGGCCAATTACCCGGTTAGATCTTGATCTCGACGTCCACGCCCGCCGCGAGGTCGAGCTTCATCAGTGCGTCCACCGTCTGCGGCGTCGGCTCGACGATGTCGAGCAGACGCCGGTGCGTGCGGATCTCGAACTGCTCACGGCTCTTCTTGTCCACATGCGGCGACCGGTTCACCGTGAACCGCTCGATATGCGTCGGCAGCGGAATCGGCCCCCGAACCCGCGCACCCGTGCGCTTGGCGGTGTTCACGATCTCCTTCGTGCTGTTGTCCAGCACGCGGTGATCGTACGCCTTCAGGCGTATGCGGATGTTCTGGTTGTCCATGAGCCTGTCTTCTTATCCGTCTGCCGTTGGCCGACCTTACGCCTCGATCTTCGCGACCACGCCGGCGCCGACCGTCCGCCCACCCTCGCGGATGGCGAAGCGCAGCCCCTCGTCCATGGCGATCGGCTGGATCAGCTCGATGTCCATCGACACGTTGTCGCCCGGCATCACCATCTCGACGCCCTCGGGCAGAGTGACGATGCCCGTCACATCGGTGGTCCGGAAATAGAATTGCGGCCGGTAGTTGGTGAAGAACGGGGTGTGGCGACCGCCCTCCTCCTTGGTCAGGATATAGCTCTCGGCCTTGAACTGCTTGTGCGGCGTGATCGTGCCGGGCTTGGCCAGCACCTGGCCGCGCTCCACGTCCTCGCGCTTGGTGCCGCGCAGCAGCGCGCCGATATTGTCGCCCGCCTCGCCCTGATCCAGCAGCTTGCGGAACATTTCCACGCCGGTGACGATCGTCTTGACGGTGTCCTTCAGCCCGACGATCTCGACTTCCTCGCCGACCTTGACCACGCCGCGCTCGACGCGACCCGTCACCACTGTGCCGCGACCCGAAATCGAGAATACGTCCTCGATCGGCATCAGGAACGGCTTGTCCTTCGGACGCTCCGGCTGCGGGATGTAGTTGTCCACCGCTTCCATCAGCTTCAGGACCGCCTGCTCGCCGAGTTCCGGCTGCTTGTCCTCCAGCGCGCAGGTCGCCGAGCCGTGGATGATCGGAATGTCGTCGCCCGGGAAATTGTAGCTGCTCAGCAGCTCGCGCACCTCCAGCTCGACCAGCTCCAGCAGGTCGGGATCGGCGATGTCGCATTTGTTGAGGAACACCACCAGCGCCGGCACGCCAACCTGACGCGCCAGCAGGATGTGCTCGCGGGTCTGCGGCATCGGGCCGTCGGCGGCCGAGACCACCAGGATCGCACCGTCCATTTGTGCCGCACCCGTGATCATGTTCTTCACGTAGTCGGCGTGGCCGGGGCAATCGACATGCGCGTAGTGGCGCTTCTTCGTCTCGTACTCGACATGCGCGGTCGAGATCGTGATGCCGCGCGCCCGCTCCTCGGGTGCCTTGTCGATCTGGTCATAGGCGGTGAAGGTCGCACCGCCGCTCTTTGCCAGCACCTTGGTAATGGCAGCCGTCAGCGACGTCTTGCCATGGTCCACATGGCCGATCGTGCCGATATTGCAGTGCGGCTTGTTGCGCTCGAATTTCGCCTTGGCCATCGTCGTTCTCCGTGCCCGCTCAGTCTCGGTCGGGGTTTGGGGTGTTCGTCTGTTCTCTACCAGCGGTAGTGGCTGAAGGCCTTGTTGGCCTCGGCCATCCGATGGGTATCCTCACGCTTCTTCACCGCGGCACCGCGGTTGTTCACTGCGTCCAGCAACTCGTTGCTCAGCCGGTCTTCCATCGTGTGCTCGCCGCGCTTGCGCGCCGAGTCGATGATCCAGCGGATCGCCAGCGCCTGCCGGCGCTCGGTGCGCACCTCGACGGGCACCTGATAGGTGGCGCCCGCCGACGCGCCGGCTGCGCACCTCGACCGAGGGCTTCACGTTGTCCAGCGCCTCGTGGAACATGCGCACAGGATCGGACTGGCTACCGCCGCGCTTCTTCATGACATCGAGCGCGCCATAGACGATACCCTCGGCGGCGGACTTCTTGCCGTCGTACATCAGCGCGTTCATGAAACGGCTGATGACGACATCGCCGAACTTCGCGTCCGGCAGGATCTCGCGCTTGGTCGCGCGACGGCGGCGGCTCATGCGTGCCCCTCCCTCTTACTTCGGCCGCTTCGCGCCGTACAGCGAACGGCGCTGGCGGCGCTTGGCGATGCCCTGCGTGTCGAGCACGCCACGCAGGATGTGGTAGCGCACGCCCGGCAGGTCCTTTACGCGCCCGCCGCGGATCAGCACGACGCTATGTTCCTGCAGGTTGTGGCCCTCGCCGGGGATGTAGCTCACGACCTCGTAGCCGTTGGTCAGCCGCACCTTGGCGACCTTGCGCAGCGCCGAGTTCGGCTTCTTCGGGGTCGTCGTATAGACGCGGGTGCAGACGCCGCGCTTCTGCGGGCAGCCCTGCAGGGCCGGTACCTTGTTGCGCTTGGCCGCGGGCTCGCGCCCGTGAGCGATCAGCTGGTTGATGGTCGGCATGAGCCCTCTGTTCGGTCCATCCATACGCACGTGCGCCGCGTGAGGCATTGCCCCACGAGGCGGGTTTGGCCAACGCAGGCGGCCTGGGCGACCTGTCCCATCGGGATGAAGGCCGCGGCGCCGCACGCTTCGGTGCCTGCAAACGACAGCCGGCCCGAACGTGCGGGCGCGGCTGAGAGGCGGCTATCTACGGGCTGGGGCGGGGGGAGTCAACAGGCTTGCCGCTCTCGGGCCCGTCTCCGGGTAAGAGAAAAGGCTGGCACCGCCTCCGGTGCCAGCCCTTTCCGACAAACCGCGCGGATGAACGCGCCGCCTACTCGGCCGCGACATCCTCCGCCGCCGGCAGCGCCGGGGTCTCGGTCCGCAGCCCCCGCACGCCCTCGCGCCCGGCCGCGATCGCGCGCAGCTTGTTCATGACGCTGCCGGTGCCTGCCGGGATCAGGCGGCCGACGATGACGTTCTCCTTCAGTCCCATCAGCGTATCCACCTTGCCCGCGGTCGCAGCCTCGGTCAGCACGCGCGTCGTCTCCTGGAACGATGCCGCACTGATGAAGCTGTGCGTCTGCAGGCTGGCCTTGGTGATGCCCTGCAGCACCGGCATCGCCGCCGCCGGCCGCTCTCCCTCGCGCTCGCGCTTGGCGTTCTCGGCCTCGAACTCCAGCCGGTCCACCTGCTCGCCGGCCAGATAGGTCGTGTCGCCCGGCTCCAGGATCTCGACCTTCTGCAACATCTGACGGACGATCACCTCGATGTGCTTGTCGTTGATCTTCACGCCCTGCAGGCGGTACACGTCCTGGATCTCGTTGACCAGGTAGTCCGACAGCGCCGGCACGCCCAGCACCTTCAGGATATCGTGCGGCACGCGCGGCCCATCGACCAGCGGATCGCCGAGGCGCACGAAGTCACCCTCCTGCACCGAGACGTGCTTGCCCTTCGGGATCAGGTACTCGCTTTCTTCACCGGTCTCGGCATTGCGCACGATCACCCGGCGCTTCGCCTTGTAGTCCTTGCCGAACTCCACCTGGCCGTCGTTCTCGGCGATGATCGCGTGGTCCTTCGGCCGCCGCGCCTCGAACAGCTCGGCCACGCGGGGCAGGCCGCCGGTGATGTCGCGCGTCTTGCTGCCCTCGCGCGGGATGCGCGCCAGCACGTCGCCCGCCGCCACCGTGGCGCCGTTCTCGACCGACAGGATCGAGTCCGGGGCCAGGAAGTAGCGCGCATCGGCACCGTTCGGCAGCTTGACCACCTCGCCCAACTCGTCCTTGAGCTGCAGCCGCGGCCGCAGATCGGCCCCGCGCGCCGCGGACTTGTAGTCCACGACGACCTTCGAGGTCAGGCCCGTCACCTCGTCCATGCGCTCGACCAGGGTCACGCTTTCCATGAGGTCGAGATACTCCACCCGGCCGGCTCGCTCGGTGATGATCGGCAGCGTGTACGGATCCCACTCCGCCAACTTCTGCAATCGCGCCACCTGCACGCCTTCGTCCACCAGCAGACGGGCGCCGTACGGCACGCGGAAGCGCGCGCGCTCGCGGCCGTTGGCATCGGTCAGCACCACCTCGCAGTTCCGGCTCATCACCACCGGCACGTTCTGGCTGTTCATCACGACATTGCGATTCTTGATCGTGACGGTACCGTCGTGGCTCGCCTCGACGCTGCTCTGCTCGGCACCGCGCTGCGCCGCACCGCCGATATGGAAGGTGCGCATGGTCAGCTGCGTGCCCGGCTCGCCGATCGACTGCGCGGCAATGACACCCACAGCCTCGCCGATATTGACCGGCGTGCCGCGCGCCAGATCGCGCCCGTAGCAATGGGCGCAGACGCCGACCGGCGCCTCGCAGGTCAGCACCGAGCGGATCTTCATCGCCTCGACACCGGCCTTCTCGATGCGCTCGGCCTGCTCCTCCTCGATCAGTACGTTGGCCGGCACGAGAACCTGGCCGCCCGCGGGATCGGTCACGTCCTCGGCCGTGGTGCGGCCCAGGATGCGCTCGGCAAGACTTGCCACCACCTCGCCGCCGTCCATCACCGCACGCACAGTCAGGCCGCGCTCGGTGCCGCAATCCTCCTCGACGATGATGCAATCCTGCGCCACATCGACCAGACGCCGCGTGAGATAGCCGGAGTTCGCGGTCTTCAGCGCCGTGTCCGCGAGACCCTTGCGCGCGCCGTGGGTGGAGTTGAAATACTCCAGCACGGACAGGCCTTCCTTGAAGTTGGCGATGATCGGCTGCTCGATGATCTCGCCCGACGGCTTGGCCATCAGGCCGCGCATGCCCGCCAATTGGCGCATTTGCGCGGGCGATCCGCGCGCACCGGAATGGCTCATCATCCACACCGCGTTGGTCTGGCGCCCGGGTTCCTGGCGCGAGATCTCCTTCATCATCGCCCCGGCCACCTCGTCGGTGCAGCGCGACCAGGCATCCACCACCTTGTTGTAGCGCTCGCCCGCGGTGATCAACCCGTCCTGGTACTGCTGCTCGAACTCCTTCACCTCGGTCTGGGTCTTGGCGATCATCGCCCCCTTCGTGTCGGGGATGATCAAATCGTCCTTGCCAAAGCTGATGCCGGCCTTGAACGCCTGGCCGAAGCCCAGACCCATCAGCCGGTCGGCGAAGATCACGCACTCCTTCTGCCCGCAATGGCGATACACCGCATCGATCACGTCCGAGACGTTCTTCTTGGTGAGCTGCCGGTTGATGAGCGAGAACGGCACGTTCGGATGTTTCGGCAGCACCTGCGCAATCAGCATCCGGCCGGGAGTGGTCACGACCTTCTGGATCACCGTCGCCCCGCTTGCATCGGTCGAGTGGAAGCGGGTGCGGATCTTGTCGTGCAAACCGATCTACGCGGGCAGCGAGCCCGTGTTCGATCTCCCCGATCGTACCGAAGGCGGGCGCCTTCTCGTCCTCGACGGCACGGAACTCCGGCGTTTCGAGCGACAGATAGTAGATGCCGAGCACGATATCCTGGCTCGGCACGATGATCGGCTTGCCGTTGGCCGGGCTCAGGATGTTGTTCGTGCTCATCATCAGCACGCGCGCCTCGAGCTGCGCCTCGAGCGAGAGCGGCACATGCACCGCCATCTGGTCGCCGTCAAAATCCGCGTTGAAGGCGGTGCAGACCAGCGGATGCAACTGGATCGCCTTGCCCTCGATCAGCACCGGCTCGAAGGCCTGGATGCCCAAGCGGTGCAGGGTCGGTGCGCGGTTCAGCATCACCGGATGCTCGCGGATCACCTCTTCCAGAATGTCCCACACCTCAGGACGCTCCTTCTCCACCATCCGCTTGGCCGCCTTGATGGTGGTGGCGTGGCCGTACTTCTCCAGCTTGGAGTAGATGAACGGCTTGAACAGTTCGAGCGCCATCTTCTTCGGCAAGCCGCACTGGTGCAGCTTCAGCTCCGGGCCGACGACGATCACCGAACGGCCCGGAATAGTCCACGCGCTTGCCCAGCAGGTTCTGCCGGAAGCGGCCCTGCTTGCCCTTCAGCATGTCCGATAGCGACTTTAGCGGCCGCTTGTTGGCGCCGGTGATGGCGCGGCCGCGGCGGCCGTTGTCGAACAGCGCGTCCACGCTCTCCTGCAACATGCGCTTCTCGTTGCGCACGATGATGTCGGGGGCACGCAGCTCGATCAGCCGCTTCAGCCGGTTGTTGCGGTTGATGACGCGGCGATACAGGTCGTTGAGGTCGGAGGTCGCGAACCGGCCGCCATCGAGCGGTACCAGCGGGCGCAGCTCCGGCGGGATCACCGGCACCACGTCGAGGATCATCCACTCAGGCTTGGCGCCGCTTTCGGCGAAGGCGTCCATCAGCTTCAGGCGCTTGACCAGCTTCTTGCGCTTGGCCTCGCTCGTGGTCTCCTTGAGGTCGGCGCGCAGAGTCGTGCGCTCGGCGCCGATGTCGATGCCGACCAGGACGGACTTGATCGCCTCGGCCCCGATGCCGGCGCGGAACGCGTCCTCGCCGAACTCGTCCTGCTTGGCCATCAGCTGATCCTCGGTCAGCAACTGATGCAGCTTGAGATCGGTCAGGCCAGGTTCGAGAACGACATAGCTCTCGAAATACAGGATCTTCTCCAGCTCCTTCAGCGTCAGATCGACCATCAGCCCGATGCGGCTGGGCAGCGACTTCAGGAACCAGATATGCGCCACCGGCGAAGCCAGCTCGATATGGCCCATGCGCTCGCGGCGAACCTTGGCCAGGGTGACCTCGACGCCGCACTTCTCGCAGATGATGCCGCGGAACTTCATGCGCTTGTACTTGCCGCACAGGCACTCGTAGTCCTTGATCGGGCCGAAGATGCGCGCACAGAACAGGCCGTCCCGCTCCGGCTTGAAGGTGCGGTAGTTGATCGTCTCCGGCTTCTTGATCTCGCCGTACGACCAGGACCGGATCTGCTCCGGCGAAGCCATCTGGATGCGGATCTGGTCGAAGGTCATGGCCTGGCCGGTCTGGCCCAGGATCTTCATCAGCTCGTTCATGCGCCGATCACCTCGCAAAGGCGGCCGGCCGGCCGGGTGCGATGCACCCGGACCGGTCGCCGCGACAGAAGACTCGTAGTCAGGATCGCGCGCCTCAGATCGCGCGCATGTTGTCGAGATCCACGTTGAGGCCAAGCGATTTCAGCTCCTTGACCAGAACGTTGAAGCTCTCGGGTATGCCGGCCTCGAACGTGTCCTGCTCGCGCACGATCGCCTCATAGACCTTGGTGCGACCCGATACGTCGTCGGATTTCACCGTCAGCATCTCCTGCAACGTATAGGCGGCGCCATATGCCTCCAGCGCCCAGACCTCCATCT
>CAWISK010000007.1:0-192502 GCA_963838805.1 uncultured Pseudomonadota bacterium | reverse complement strand
GTGACGGCGCTATGCTTCGTCGCCCTGGAACGGCTGGGACGCAGCCCGTGGGGGCGCGTGCTGCGCGCGCTGCGCGAGGACGAGATGGCGGCGGCCTCGCTCGGCAAGGCGCCGAACCGCTTCCGGTTGCAGGCCTTCGTCATCGGCTCGGCGCTGATGGGCCTCGCGGGGGCGATGCAGACACAATTCTTCGGCTTCGTCGCACCCGAGAACTTCCTGCCGGCACTGACTTTTCAGGTCTGGGTGATGCTGGTGATTGGCGGCTCGGGCAATAATCTCGGGGCGCTGCTCGGTGCCGTGGTCGTGTGGGGCGTATGGACGTTCACCGGCACTGCGCTGGGGACGGTGCTGGCCCCCGAGTGGCAGGCGCGTGGCGCCAGCCTGCGGGTGGTGGCGATCGGTGTCGTGCTGGTGCTGGTGCTGCTGTTCCGGCCGCGCGGATTGCTGGGCGAGCGGGCGACGGTGAGCCGGCATCTGGACTAATAATTTGGTCCCGACTGTCTTGACTCGTCGCGCCCTCTCCCTCTGGGGGAGGGCCGGGGTGAGGGTGCCGTGCCGAGGTCAGTCGTCGCGGTCCTGCTAGGCCGCCAGTCGCAGGCCACCATCACAGATGATGACCTGCCCCGACATGAACGTATCGAAGATGAGGAACGCGATGGCCTGCGCGATGTCGTCCGCCTCGCCGACACGTCCAACCGGCGCTTTCGCGGCGAAATCCGCGAAAACGGGGGCCTTCTGCTCATCGGTCAGGAAATCCCACCACGGGGTGTCGATGACGCCTGGAGACACGCAGTTGACCCGGAGCGGCCTCAATTCGACGGCGAGGATCGGCACGAGTGCTGCGACCGCCGCATTGGCGGCACCGATACCCGCCGTTCCCGGCATGGCAGCGTGGGCCGTTACCGCCGCGATGAAGGTGATGCTGCCGGTCTTGCCCAGAAACGGCAATGCCGACTGTGCGCAAGCGAAATGCGGAAAGACCTTCTCCTCGAAGCCCAGCCGGACATCGGCAAGACTGACGGAGGCAAACGGCCCCGCGCCCTTGCCGCTCCCCAGGGCCAGCACGAGGTGGTCGAACGAGCCGATCCGCTCGAAGTACCCCGTATGCTGACACTGTCGGCGGCATTCATGGCAAAGGCGGCAAGATCGCCCTGTGACGATGTCTGTGCGTCCTTCAGCTTTTGCTCGTTGCGTCCGGTGATCGTGACCTTGTGGCCCGAATCCAGGAGCTTGCGGGCGGTGGCGAGGCCAATCCCCGACGAGCCGCCGACAATGACCGTATGTTGAATTGGCACGAGACAAATCTCCTTCATGGCTGTTTGAGAAAACCGCTGGTCCGAACCGCGACTTCTCGTCTTTTTTGATTGATGGTCAGGCGGCTTCCGCCGGACGCGTCTGATCGGGGGACGCCGCGACGAGGATGTCCTTGAGAAACACGAGCGAATTGCGCACGGCAGGGCCACCCGCATAGAAGGTCAGTTGCAGGATCGTCTCGACGATCTGTTCCTTTGTCGCACCGGCCTCCAGCGCGGCCTCGGCATGCGCCCGGAGCTGCGGCATGGCATGTCCTTGCGTCACGCACGAGGCGATCAGAACGAGCTGGCGGGTCAGCAGATCCAGACCGGGCCGCGCCATCACGCCACCCAATGCCCATTCGATCGTCATGTCCGCGAAGGCCTTCTCTACAACCCGCCTGACGATGACGATCCGGACCTCGCCGGCCTGCGACTGATGGAAGAACCCATGCTGCTGGCCGTTCCAGCGAACCATCCGCTCGCCGGCAGGGAGAGCGTCACACCCGCAGACCTCGACGGCCAACCCTGGGTCTCCCGTCCCCGTGCGCTCAATCCGGGTGCCGAGGACCGCTTCCTGAGCGCCTGCGCTTCCTCGGGATTCACACCCGACCTGCGTTTCGAGGCAGGCGATCCGGCGACGAGCCTCGGCCTCGTCGCGGCGGGTCTCGGCTTTGCACTGGTTCAGGCCAGCATGCGCAGGATCGTCCGATCGCCCGATGTCGTCCTCGTCGATCTGCCCTGGTACCCTTTGACCATACGCCTCCACGCGGCCTGGCGGCGCGAGGATACGAGCCGCCTCGTGACGGAATGGCTCGGCGCGTTGCGGAGCGTTTGACATGCCAGGCTATGCTCGCACGCCAGCGACCGGACGGCCGAGTTCAACGACCGTTTCTATTCTGCACTGTCATTGCCGGGCTTGACCCGGCAATCCGGTCCCACCACGAAAGTCTCGCCTCTGGCGCTGGATGGCCGGGTCAAGCCCGGCCATGACGAGAGCCACTTTCGGACCGGACAACTCAGTCGCTAGGACCGGTGGTCTGAAACCGCCGCACCCGCGCGATCACGGGTCAGGTTCGATCCAGGTTTCCAGCCCCGATTCTTGCGGCGGCATCACACTGCGTTCCCACAGCGTATCCGAACCGGCAACGCGGCCAAACCCGAGGCGGGCAAACAGGCCGGCCACGACCTCGTTGCGCGGCGTCGGCAGATGCTCGCCGATCAGCCGCGCGAAACCGGCCTGATGCGCGATGTCGAGCAGCCGCCGGAGAACGAACGCCTCCGCCGTGCGCGCGAACACGCGGCAGCTCATCACCCAACTGTCGATGCGCAGGCCGTCGCCGTCAGGCAGCGCCACCAGCGACGACACCAACCCGTGATCCCCGAAGCGGTCGATCAGCCGGAAAGCCAGCACGACGGCGCGCGGCTGTTCGAGCAAGGCTGCAAGTGCTGCCTCGGTGTATCTCCGGCCCGTCAGGTTGAACTGGTTCGTCTTCTGCTCAAGCTGACTGATGCGCGCCAGGTCGGCGGAGGTCGCATGCCACACTCGCCCGCGCATCTCGAGCTTCGCCAGAAACGCACCCAGATCGCCGTCGGCGGGACGCAGGCTCTCCGCCTCGCGCCGCGCGCTGAAGGCGTCGCCACGGCGCAAATCCCCCGTGGTGTAGCGAGGCATGTCGAACCAATGCCCGCGTTCGAGGAGGGCGATGAACGCACTCGGATCAGCGCCGAGGCAGGCGACACCCACCTGCGGCAGGAACTCTTGCACCATCGCGCACTCGGCCCGGTTGTCGTCCGCCAGAACGACCATGCTGACATCGAGGTTCAGTGTCTCAGCGACCCTTCTCAGGCCCTGCGCCTTGTCATCCCAGGAGCACTTGAACGCCGCGAATTCCGTGAGGTGCAAAACAGAGCGAGGATGGGAGAAGGCGGATGCCGCGAGGTCAGGAGCGTTGCGGCTACAAACAGCGAGCGCCACGCCCCGGGCGCGCAGCTCTTTCAGATACCGCCCCCAGGCCACAAAAGCCTCACCGGCTGCGGAACCAGGCCCCAGCACGATCCCATCCACGCCGTCATCGCCGATAACGCCGCCCCATAACGTGTTATCCAGATCGAGCACCAGCGCGCGCTTCGCTCGGCCGTTGACAGCGCGCCAGGCTGCCCGGAACGCGGCCAGGTACTCGGGGAGGAAACGGGGGTCGAAAGGCAGTTCGGCGCTGGCGTAAAACCGCTCCGCCGCCCAGTTGCGCAAGCCGATTTCGGCCGCCAGTCGATCGAGCTCGACCCAGCCGACCTGCCCCGAAGCGGCGACCGACAGGCGCTCGTTCAGCGCGCGGACCAGCCGCTCCGGCGCCGCCGGCGCCAGCCGTTCGGCCGGCCCGCAGAAGCGATGCGGCGGCGCCACGAGCGCGTGCTGCACGATTCTCGCCCCGAGCGTGTCGTTCAGGACGCTCCACAGACGCTGAAACAGCGCCGCGCGCGCATCCAGCCACGACGCCACATCGGCCTCGGTGCCGGCGATCGGCAGGTCGTTCGCGAACTCGTGCCAGTCCGGCGCCAACACCACGAGTTGCGGGCCGAACCGATGCAGGCCCGAGCCGGAATCAAGCACCTCCTGCACATAGGCGCCGAACGGGGATTGATGCAGCACGGGCTGCATGCCCTCCTGCGCGACCGCGCAGGCGATGGCGCAGCACAGCAAGTCGGTCGTGACCCCGCCGGCGACCGCGATCCGTTGCACCCGTCCTGCGTGCGCGTCCGCGCTCTCGCGCTGGATGCGCCGGCCCGCGGCAACGATCCCGGCAAGATCGAGCGCGCCCGCGTCGCGTGGCATTCGCGCAGTCATGCGGCGGCGCGGTCCAGGGCGTCATGCACCGCGCGCAGCGGCGCGAAGCCCAGCAGATGGGCGTAGTCGCGCACGCTCTTCTTCTTCAGATCGGCGTCCGCCCCTAGAACGTCGGCACCATTCGTTTGCGCGGTCCGCCGCAGCAGCCTGACCGCATGGCGGAACGAGACATGCGCCGCCTCCGGCCAGCCCGCCAGCACCTGATGCACGCCCCAGCCTGTAGAGCAGGCCCGGATTGTCCTCGTCCCGCCGCGTGAGCGGCCCCAGGACCGCACACAGGGTCGCATGATCGCGCTGGCCGATCGCGGGCATCAGCGCGGCAGGCAGTCCGACATCGTGCTGATCGAGCGCCGAGTGATGCCATCCGAGAACCAGCTCCTCGGTTGGCGGCTCCGTCATGCCGCCAAAGAGACGGTCGAAGCGGATCGACAGGAGACCCGGATGGAAATTGGCGAGTAGGGTCAGGTCCGCCATTTCCATGCCGGCCTTCAGACAGGGCAGGATGAATTGATATTCGCCCAGCTCGAAGGCTCCGAACATCATCGTGGTGCGGCGACGCACGGCACGGAGCCGGGGCGAAATATCCTCGAAGGTGGAGGCGAGGCCAAGGGCCAGGTGTCCGGGCCGCAGCACCGGGCTGAACGCATAAACGCGATCGGCATCCAGCAGATCGCCAAACAGGAGCGCCGCGTACGCGCCCATGCTGGCGCCGATCATGCGCAGCGTGGTGATACCCAATGCGCGGCGAACCGCGTCGAGCCACGCGGCGGTTTCCTCGATCGAACGGGTCACCCCCGGAATGCCGTTTTGGTAATAGTCGTTTTCGCGGACATTGAGATGCAGCACGAAATGGGGCGAGCCGGTGGCGGGACCCTGAAACGTAAATTGGCCTGGCGGGGTGTGCGTATAGGTGAATGCCACATCCAGCGTGGCGATAGTGCCAGGCTGAAGGCGCAGATACGGCGACGGCGCCGCATCGGCCCACGGCGAGAGGTGTTGCAGCTCCTCCGTCATCGGCGACCGCATCCCGGCTACGCCGCGCTCACGCCTTTGCGCAGCAGCGCCCCGCGCAGTCGTGCCACCGTGTTCTCGGATGTGATCTCGTCCGGACCGAAGGTGACACCATAGGTTTGCTCGATCATGCTCACAAGCACCACCTGCTGCATGCTGTCCCAGTTCTGCGTGGTATTGATGCCGGATTCGTCCCGCAGCGACTCGGCATCGGTTTGCAGGACCAGCGCTATGACATCGTTGAGCGGAGGGATCACGCGATCACCGTGAATGACGAAACATCCTCATCGGAAGCCATGACGGCGGCCCGGGCCATGCCGGATGCTTAGCCGAGCCGGCCCGGTCATGCCATCTTGGCGTCGCTTGTCCCGCCGTTATGCTGCGGCGACAAACCTCCAAGGGGACCACCATGCGTCATCTCGTGCGCCTCACGGCCGTCGCCGCCTTGCTGGGCGTGGCCGGGTGCAGCAGTTCGTTCGGCACCGGCAGCAACCCACCCCCGGCCAAGGTCGTGGTCATGCCGCCGCCCGCCGCCGCCGTCTGTGCCAACGGCGCGGCACCGCCCTGTCAGTGACCGACAGCCGTTAGACGAGCGGCGGGAATCGGGCAGAGTGCTGCAACCCGCGCCCGCCGCATCACCTGGCCCGCGAACACCACTCCGCCCGGACTGACCGCGGCGCCGGCATCGCGCAGTGCGTCGGCGGTCCAGGCGTTGCACGTATGGGCCAGGGTGTAGGGAGCATTAGCGGCATAGAACAGGCTGCCGGGATATGTCCCCGGGGCGATCAGGCGCGGGTGGCCGGCTTGGTCCGAGGCGAACTGGTGCCACAGGAACTCCGACAGCCGCGCGGCGCCGCCGGGCGGCAGGTGCAGCACGACCGTCTCCGTCGGGCCATAGGCCGCATCCGGCATCACGCGCAGGCCGGTCACCAGGATCGCTGCCGGGCCGGGGAATGGACCGAGCAGGTACTCGCGCCAGCTATCGGTCCTGGCGGTGAAGAAAGTGCGCTTGCCGAAACCGAACATCAACGCACGTGCCCCCGGGAACACCGTGCGAAACACCGCGATCGGACCCGACAATTCCGATGCCGGCACGCCGATATCCGTATGCCAGCCGTGATCGACGACATAGACCACGTCCGACCCCGCCGGGCCGCACGAGGCGGCGGGCCGCCCGGCGCAACCGGCGAGTGCCAGCACCAACGCCCAGCACAGCAGCGCGCGCACGACCCCCTAGCCGGCGCGCAGCCAGCGTTGGGAGCGCCCGAACAGGGAAATCCCGATGAAACCGCGCACCATCAGCGTCCGCCCGCCGTCCTCCAGTCGCATGGTGCAGCGATAGGTCGAGCCGTTCTCCGGGTCGAGGATCTGGCCGCCATCCCATTGCGCGCCGTCCGGCTTCATGCCTCGGATGATCTGCATGCCCATGACTTTCTGGCCGCGCCGGTCGTCGGTGCATTTCTGGCACACCGCGTCACGTTTCGCCGGATCGACAATGCCCACGATCCGGCCGTACAGCGCGCCGCCCTGCTCCCAGATCTGCACCCGCCCGCTCTCCCGTCCCGTCTGGTCGGAGAAGGTGCGCCATACGCCGACAGGGCTGGCCGGCTGGGCGACTGGCCGCGACGCTGCCGGCCAGCAGCAGCACGAGGGCCAGCGCCAGCCGGGCCGCGATCATGCGTCGGCCCGTGGCAGCCAGGGAATCTGCGTGACGTCGATGCCGTCCTCGGCCAGCCGCTCGGCCTGCTCCGGGGTGGCCTCGCCATAGATGCCGCGCCGCGTGCTCTCGCCCTCGTGGATGCGCCGCGCCTCGACCGCGAAGCGATCGCCGACATACTCGCACCGCCGCTCGACCTCGCCGCGCAGCCGTTGGAGCACGGCGCGCACCTGATCAGGGATCACGCGGCGCCGGTTCCGGCGGAGCGGGAGGTGTCGCGGCCGGCTCCGCGGCCGCGGGCGCCGCGATACGGCGGCGCCTGCTCGGCACCGCTGGCGCCATCAGCGCACGCGCCACTTGGCGCTCGCCGCAATGCGGGCACTCCAGCAGACCACGTCTCGCCTGATCGTCGAACGCAGCACTGTCCCGGAACCAGGCATCGAACTCGTGGGCCGCACCGCAGCGCAGCTGGTAGTGGATCATCGATTGTTCCGGCCGGAGGCTGTCATGCGACAGACATGGCAAAGCCCGGCAGACACGGCAAGTGAGTGCCAGCCCGATCGTCAGCCCGACGCCAGCAGCGGATCGAGCCGGCCCTGCCGGTCCAGAGCCGCGAGGTCGTCCGACCCGCCGATGTAGCGCCCGTCAATGAAGATTTGCGGCACGGTGGAGCGTCCGCCCGAGCGGCGGCGCGCTTCCTCGCGCGCCTCGGTGCCGTGGGAAGCCTCGATCTCGGTGAATGCCACGCCCTTGCGGCTCAACAGGGTCTTGGCCCGGACGCAGTACGGGCACCACGGCTGGGTGTAGATTTCGACCTTCGGCATCCAGCTCGCTCGCTCCTTGTCGGGCACAAAGGTTTGTATGACCTCCTGGTTCGCGCAAGAGGAGGTGCCCGCGAGCGACTCCGCCGCTCATCGCGCCAGCGTCGCCCGCGCGGCCACCCGGCCGGAGCGGGTATCCACCACCACCACCCGGTCGGGACCACCGCCGGCCAGGCGCAGCACCAGCGCGTCTGCAGTGCCGCTGGCACCCGCGATGCGTGTGCCGGCCGGCTCGTCCAGCACCACCGGGGCGGCCGCCGGCGCGTCCGACGCACTCCCCACAGGTGCGCGCTTCACCAGGGCCACGACCAGCAGAACCGTCCCGGCAAAGATCAGAATCCCCATGACCACCGAAATGGCGGTCAGAAACCGCACCAGCCCCCTCCCCACGCCGCGACCTCCACGCTATGTCCGCGCCATGTCGGCCGCATCGTCTCCGGGCGCAAGCACGGCCATGCCACGGGGCACCGCGCACCGGGTCGAGGCAGCCGCCGCCCATGCCGGTGCGCGCGTCGATCGATTCCTGGCCGATGCCCTGCCCGACCTGTCACGCTCGCGGTTGAAACAGCTCATCGAACAGCGCCATCTGACCCGCGACGGCGTCGCGGTCGCGAGTCCAGCCGAGCCGGTGCGGACCGGCAGCACCTACACGCTCATCCTGCCCCCGCCCGAACCGGCCACACCCGCGCCACAGGCGATGGCGCTCGCCATTCTGCACGAGGATTCCGATCTGATCGTGCTCGACAAGCCGGCCGGGCTGGTCGTGCATCCGGCACCCGGCAATGCCGATGGCACGTTGGTCAACGCCCTGCTCGCCCATTGCGGCGACACTCTGCCAGGCATCGGCGGCGAGCGGCGGCCGGGCATCGTCCACCGCCTCGACCGCGATACTTCGGGCGTCATGGTCGTCGCCAAGACCGAACGGGCCCTGGCCGCCCTCTCGGCCGACTTCGCCGCCCGCAGCATCGATCGCGCTTATCTGGCGCTGGTGTGGGGGGCGCCGAACCCGGCGCGCGGCGAGATCGAGGGCGCCATCGGCCGCGACCCGCGGGACCGCAAGCGCATGGCCGTTGTCGCGCGTGGCGGAAAGACGGCACTCACTCGTTACCGCGTCCTGGCGCAGCGGGAGACGGCACTTGCGCTGCTCGAATGCCGGCTGGCGACCGGACGCACGCACCAGATCCGGGTCCATCTGGCCTCGCGCGGGCATCCGCTGGTCGGCGATCCGGCCTATCTCAGGCGCATCCCCGCAGCCTCGCGCGCACTCCCTGACCCGCCGCGCGGGACATTGCTGGACTTCCCGAGGCAGGCTCTACACGCAACCCTGCTCGGCTTCCGGCATCCGGTCACCGGCGAAAATCTTGTCTTTTCAACCCCACCGCCGGCCGACATGCAGGGACTACTCGATCTGACCGGCCTCGCCGCCGTCTAATCAGGACTGCTGCAGTCCGTTTTTGTTGACCGAAACCGCCCGTCCTGCTATACACCTGTAACTGGACGGGCCTGGATGCACCGTCCTCGACTGGCCGGCCCGTCGTTGCCGCGGACGGGGCGCGGGCCCGGTGCAACATGTCGCGCTTGCTGCATCCTGACACCCGGTTCGCACGTATTCACTGTCGAACCCGCCGGCAGCTTTGCGCCGCAAGGGCAGATCTGCCGGTCCGCATACGAGAGGAGCCTCGCATGGCCTCTGCCGTCATCAATGTCGCCCCGGAAGGCAATCTTACCCGGTATCTCCAGGAAATCCGGAAATACCCGATGCTGACCCCGGAGGAGGAACTCGACCTCTCGAAGCGTTGGCGCGACAACGAGGATATGGAGGCGGCACACAAGCTTGTCACCTCCCACCTGCGTCTCGTCGCGAAAATAGCGATGGGCTATCGCGGCTATGGCCTGCCGGTCGGCGAGCTGATCAGCGAGGGCAATGTCGGCATGATGCAGGCGGTCAAGCGGTTCGATCCGGACCGGGGGTTCCGCCTCGCGACCTACGCCATGTGGTGGATCAGGGCAGCGATCCAGGAATACATCCTGCATAGCTGGTCGCTGGTGAAGATGGGCACCACGGCGGCGCAGAAGAAGCTGTTCTTCAACCTGCGCCGGCTGAAGGGCCAGATGCAGGCGATCGAGGACGGCGATTTGCAGCCCGAGCAGGTGGCCAAGATCGCCCATGTGCTGGCCGTCCCGGAGCAGGACGTGGTCAGCATGAACCGCCGCCTCGCCGCGCCGGACCACAGCCTTAACGCCCCTGTGCGCAGCGACAGCGAGGGTGAGTGGCAGGACTGGCTCGTGGATGACACCGAGAGCCAGGAGACGGCGCTGGCCGAAAGCGAGGAGTTCTCGGGCCGCAAGGCCTTGCTGAACGGCGCGCTGAAGACGCTGAACGAGCGCGAGCGCCATATCCTGATCGAGCGGCGGCTGAAGGACGAGCCAACCACGCTCGAGGAGTTGTCGCAGCAATACGGCATCTCGCGCGAGCGGGTGCGGCAGATCGAGGTGCGCGCCTTCGAGAAACTGCAAAAGGCGATGCACACGCAGGTCGCCGAACGCCGTCGCGCGGTGCGCGCCGCCGCCTGAGGTGAGGCCGGATCGCCGCCCGTCAGGACTGCGATCCGGCGGTCCCCAGTCTCCGCAGCAGCCCGATCGCCGTGCACAGCCCCCGATCGAGCGGTTGTCGCGGCGTAGGACGAGAGCCAGGGTCGGTGAAGTCTGGGCGACAGGGGGCTGACCGCGAGCCGGCCGAGGCGCACGTCCTCACGCGCAGCGCGGCGCGGCAGCACGGCGCAGCCGAGGCCCGACATCCCACCCGTTCGACCAGCAGAAGCCCGACCCACTGCTCAAGTTGACGAATCCGCTGGCTGATCGCCGGCTGGGTCAGACTGGCCCGCTCCGCTGCCGCGGAGAAGCTCCCCAGTTCGATCACGCCAGCAAAGGCGCGCAGATAGGCGAGGTTGAGGCGGCGAACCCAAAGAATGGTAGTGTCTCAGTTTGAATTTCCGCTCACGACCCCTGGCGGATGATCCTTCAGTCGTCGCCAATCGAACGAATGACCCCAGCCGGATTTCCTCCGACAAGGGTATTCGCTGGAACGTCCTTGGTGACCACCGAACCCGCCGCGACGACCGAGTTCTCCCCTATTGTTACGCCGCCGATGATGGTCGCGCCGGCTGCGATCCAGGCGCTTCTCTCAATCACGATGGGCTTTCCGATTGTAGCAAAGCGGCGCTGCGAAGGTTTAAGGGGGTGGCTTGTCGTTATGATGCTCACGTTCGGCCCAATCATCACATCGTCCGCGATATCGAGGCCGCCAAGATCATAGAAAGTGCAGTTCTGATTTACGAAGACATTATGCCCGACGCGGATTTCGTCCCCGCCGGCAGTATAGAATGGCGGGATCAGTAAAAAGCTTTCGTCTACCTCTTTACCAATAAGTTGGCTGAACAAGGCCCGAACTTCGCTTGCATCGTTGAACGTCAAACGGTTAAGGGTGGCGGTGATCGCCATCGCTCGTTTGACGTTTGCCAACATGGCCGCTGATTCCGGCGTCCTTCGGTAAATTATCTTGGCGCCATCATCATTCGACATCCGCTATTTCTCTTGGCCTACAGTTGAGCGTGCGTCACAAGCCGGCAAAGCTTCTCCTGGCTGGCAAGCGGGGTCAAACTCGACGCCGTCACGTCTGACGGAGGGTTTGCGATGGCGGCACAGGCTCGGGCGGCAGCTTCTATCCATCTCGTCCATGTGCGCGACGCGACGGAAGCTGACATGCCGGCCGTCCAGGCGATCTACGCGCACCACGTTCTGCACGGCCTCGCCACATTCGAGGAAGTGCCGCCGACAACCGCCGAGTTGCTGACGCGGCGGGCATCCGTGCTCAATCTCGGACTTCCCTATCTGGTGGCGCAAAGTGCTGGCGGCGTGATCGGCTACAGCTACGCCACTGCCTACCGGCCGCGCGCGGCCTATCGCTACTCGGTCGAGGATTCGGTCTACGTGCAGGATGGTCTTGGCGGCCGCGGCATCGGCGCGGCCCTGCTGGCGGCACTGATCGAACGCTGCGAGGCCGGCCCGTTTCGGCAAATGCTCGCGGTGATCGGCGATAGCGGCAATACCGGCTCTATCGCCCTGCATCGCCGGCTCGGCTTCCAGCCGGTCGGCACGCTGCTCGCGGCCGGTTTCAAGCTGGGTCGCTGGGTCGATACGGTGCTGATGCAGCGCGCCCTTGGCCCCGGAAGCACGACACTCCCGGATCCTCGGTGATCGCTCGACCCACAATTGCCTGCTTCGCCTTGTCGCAGCTCATCTGCGTCAGTGCGGATGCTGTCCCACGCCAGTCGCGCCCTCCGGCCACGGGGAGTAGTACGGGTAGGCAGGAGCCACGTAATAGGCCGGAGGCGGCGCGTAATACACAGGCGGTGGCGCATAGACCGGCGGGGCGACATAGACGGGCGGCGGCGCGACATACACTCCGCCGCCCCAGCCCCACCCGGCACGCCACCACGCATGGGCCGGCGATGGAACGACCACCGGCAGGATCGCGACCGTGGCCACGGCGATGACCGCGGCCGATCGATACGGACGAAAGCGGGATAGAACGGACATCAGCTTTCACTCCTGGTTCAATGCGGCGGCGGCCGGTTGGAGGCGAACCAGGCGCGGATGTCGTCAAGCGTCACATAGCCCTTCCGCCCGGCATCGATCGCCGCGAAATTGCGCACCACGACGTGCCAGCCGGCGGCCTGCGCCTGCTGGTAGGTCAGCATCCCGTCCCGCGTTACGTTCGCCTGCGCAAAGCGCCGTTCCAGCCGAGGCTCCGCCGGGATCGCCGGACCCGGCGCGGGTTCGATTCGTCCGGGGCCGGACGGGAGGGGACGGGATGCCGCAGCGGGGTAGGGGTAGCCATACGGATACGGATAGGCACAGCACGGAACGTAGCTGTTCGTATAAGGATCCCAGACACACCCGGCGGCGGCGAGGCTGAGCGCGAGGGCCGCCATTCGGGCCGCCCGCCGAGACACACGCATGTAAGGCCAGTCCGATCTAAGGTTGCAGGCCAATGCACGCGCCTCCGCTGTTCGCGCTTGATCCTAACGCGCGACCAGGTGACAGCGTTCGTCCAGTTTGTATCATAGCGTCACGCGCTTGCCCCGCGAAGCGCCGCAGACCCTGCATTATCGTCATCGCGCGAAGCGTAGCGACGTGGCAATTTAGGGCCGCCGCACCGTCCTGCGGCTCTGGATCGCCACGTCGTCAAGAGCCGGCTCGCGATGACCACTACAACGGTCAGCGTCCGCGTAGGCCAGTATCACACGTCGAGATTCGCCACCTTCAGCGCGTTGCCCACGATGAAATCCCGCCGCGGCTCGACCACGTCGCCCATCAGCGTTGAAAACACGGAATCCGAATCGGAATCGTCACCCACCCGCACCCGCAGCAGAGTGCGCGTGGCGGGGTCGAGTGTGGTGTGCCAGAGCTGGTCAGGGTTCATCTCGCCCAGCCCCTTGAAGCGGTTGATCGTGAGCCCACGCCGCCCATGCGCCATGATGCGCTCAAAGGCGCTGGCCGGCCCCGGCACGTTGACCTGAGTTTTGTCCAGCAGCAGCGTCGCGGGCTCCGCCCAGCGCGCGCCCACCAGGGCGGCGCGCTCCGCAAGCCATCGCGCCTCGGCGCTGCGCAGGGCGGAGGCATCGAGCGTGTGCCGCTCGGCCACGCCCCGCACCGTGCGCGCCATCGTGAGGCCTGTGCCGTCCGCCAGCACTTTCCAGCCGCGTTCCTCGGGCAACGAAATCGCGTCCAGTCGCTGCGCCAGAAACTGAGCCGCCGCTCCGGCACGCGCCGGATCGGGCGTCAGCGCGCCCGCGATCGCCGCCTGTTCCAGCAGGGCCATCGGCACCAGGGCGGACAGACGCCGCAGCCGCTGCGTCGCGTCGCGCAGGATCTCCGCCTCGGCCGCCAGCTCCGCGCCGGCATACACACGTCCATCGGTGAATGACAGCCGCGCCTCGGCCAGCGCCTTATCGAGCAGGTACCGCTCCAGTGCCGCGTCGTCCTTGAGGTAACGCTCGTCGTTACCGCGCTTGGCGCGATATAGCGGCGGCTGCGCGATGTATAGGTAGCCGCCGTCGATCAGCGCCTTCATCTGCCGGAAAAAAAACGTCAGCAGTAGCGTGCGGATATGGCTGCCGTCCACGTCGGCATCGGTCATGATGACGATGCGGTGGTAGCGCAGCTTCGTCACGTCGAAGCCGCCGCCATTGCCGGTCTCATCGGCTCGGCCGATGCCGGCGCCGAGCGCGGTGATCAGCGTGCCGATTTCCGCCGAACTCAGCATCCGGTCGAAGCGCGCGCGCTCGACATTCAGGATCTTGCCTTTCAGCGGCAGGATCGCCTGGAACTTGCGATCCCGCCCCTGCTTGGCCGAGCCGCCCGCGCTGTCGCCCTCGACCAGAAACAGCTCGCACTGCGCCGGATCGCGTTCCTGGCAGTCCGCAAGCTTGCCGGGCAGCGTCGAAATGTCGAGCACCCCCTTGCGCCGCGTCAGCTCACGCGCGCGCCGTGCCGCCTCGCGCGCCGCCGCCGCGTCCATCACCTTCTGGATGATGCCGCGCGCCTCCTTCGGATGCGTCTCGAACCAATGGCCAACCGCATCGGCCACTGCCGCCTGCACCACCGGCTGCACCTCGCTGCTGACCAGCTTCTCCTTGGTCTGCGAGGAAAACTTCGGATCGGGCACCTTGACCGACAGCACCGCCGTCATGCCCTCGCGCATGTCGTCGCCAACCAGGGCGAGGCTGTCCTTCTTGCCCATCCCCTCGGCGTATTTCGTCACCACGCGCGTCAACGCCTGGCGGAATCCGGCCAGATGCGTACCGCCGTCACGCTGGGGAATGTTGTTGGTGAAGCAGAGCATCGTCTCGTGGAACGAATCGTTCCAGGTCAGCGCGAACTCGACGCGGATGCCATGCACCGCGTCCGCGACACTCATCGCCGAGATGGGCGGCGTGAACACCGCCGTCTTGCCGCGATCAAGCCATTCAGCGAAGGCGACCAGGCCGCCCTCATAGTGGAAGGCCAGCTCCGTGGCGGGCGCGTGCCGCTCGTCGCGCAGCACGATCATCAGGCCGGAATTGAGAAACGCCAATTCGCGCAGCCGGCGCTCCAGCATCGCCACATCAAACTCGACCCGGGTGAACGTTCCTGATGACGGCTTGAAAGTTACCTCCGTCCCGGTCGCCTCCTCGGACGCGCCGATCACCCGCAGCGGCGCTACCGTCTCGCCGTGCTCGAAGCGCATGAAGTGCTCTTGGCCCTCGCGCCAGATCCGCACCTCCATCCATTCCGACAGCGCGTTGACGACGGCGGCACCCACGCCATGCAGCCCGCCCGACACCTTGTAGCTGTTCTGGTTAAACTTCCCGCCCGCGTGCAGCCGCGTCAGTACCACCTCGGCGGCGGAGATGCCTTCCTCGGCGTGAATGTCGGTGGGGATGCCGCGCCCGTCGTCGCGCACGGTGACACTGCCATCGCCGTTCAGGGTCAGCGAGCAGCGCGTGGCAAACCCCGCCTGCGCCTCGTCCACCGCGTTGTCGATGATCTCGAAGGCCATGTGGTGCAGGCCGGAGCCATCGTCGGTATCGCCGATATACATGCCGGGGCGCTTGCGCACGGCGTCCAGACCGCGGAGGACCGAGATCGAGGCGGCGTCGTAGGTATTGGGATCGCGATCCGAATCGGGGATCGGCGCGGCGTTGTCGCTCATGCCGGCGAAGGGCTCCATCGGGCGGTGGGGAGATGAAAGAATATAGGCGCGCGCTGGGCTAATTGACAGGGCCGCCGGGTTGCGGAGCCGGAAAGTTTGGGTCGGGATGGAGCGCTCCACCCGCCACGATCAGCCCTTCGGCGTGGCCGCGCAAAGGCGCGAAGGTCAGGCCGTCGGTGCCGGTCAGGATAGCCTGGACTGGCAGCCGCCGCAGCGCCGCGAACAGGGCCGTGCGCCTGCCGGCATCGAGATGCACGGCCGGTTCGTCCAACAGCAGCAGCGGCCCGGTACCACGCGCCTCGGTCAGCAGTGCCGCGTGTCCCAGCACCACCCCCAGCAGCAGCGATTTCTGCTGGCCGGTGCTGGCCCGGGCCGCGTCGAGCCCGCTCGCGGCCTCGGCCAGCGCCATGTCGGCGCGGTGCGCGCCCAGTCCGGTGCTGCCGGCCTCCGCATCGCGCCGGCGTGCCCGGGCCAGTTCGTCGCGCAGCCACCGCTCCACCGCGAGCGCTGGCGCCTCCCGCAGCCTGGCGGCGAGCGCGCCGAGCAGCGCCAGCCGCGCGACCGGGAACGGATCGGCGCCGCCCGCGGCCAGGGCGGCGTTCAGCCGTGCCACCAGCGAAGCCCGTGCCGCGGTGACGGAGACTGCGTGCCGGGCGAGCGACTCCTCGATGCCGGACAGCCACGCCGGATCGGCCCGCTGGTCGGCGAGCAGGCGATTGCGGCTGGCGAGTGCGGTCTCGTGCGCCGCGACCTCGTGCGCGTGGTCCGGGTCCAGCGCGTGAACCAGACGATCCAGGAAGCGCCGGCGCCCGCTTGCCCCTTCGAGGAACAGGCGATCCATCTGCGGCGTCAGCCACACGGCGGCGAGCCGCGTCCCAATGGCCGCCTGGCTGCGTGGTGCTGCGCCATCCAGCCGGAACACCCGGCGCTCCAGCGGCCCCTCGGGCGGTGTGCCGGTGGCCACCTCCAACTCGCCCTGTGGCGTCGTCAGCCGCGCGGCCACCGCCCATGCGCCATTGGCTCCCGGCCCGCGCCGCGCCAGATCGGCGAGCCGTGCGCCGCGCAGCCCGCGCCCGGGCACCAGCAGCGAGACGGCTTCCAACAAATTGGTCTTGCCGCTGCCATTGGCGCCGGACAGCACCGTGATCGCCCCGCGCGGGCGCCATGTCAGGGAGGCGTAGTTGCGAAACTGCGTCAGCGCCAGCCGCTGCAAGCGCAGCGGCGGCGTGCCGTCCGGGCGGTCTGGCGTCACACCCGCATGGGCATCAGCACGAACAGCGCCGAGGGATCGCTCGCGTCCTGCACGATGGTCGGCGCCGTGCCGTCCGAGAAGCGGAACTCCACGCGCTCGCCCACCTGATCGGTGATGTCATTCAGATACCGGGCCTGAAAGCCGATTTCGAGCGGAGTTCGAGGCATACTGCACACGATCGCCGTCCAGTTCCTCGGTCGCGGTGCCCTGATCCGGGCTGGAGGCGGACAGCACCAGCAGGTCGCGTTGCAAAGCGAGCTTCACCGGCCGAGAGCGTTCCGTGGAAATCGCCGAGACACGGCCCACGGCATCGGAAAAGTCCTTCTTGCCGACCCGCAGGATCTTGTCGTTGTCGCGCGGGATGACGCGCTCGTATTCGGGGAAGGTGCCGTCGATCAGCTTGCTGGTGAGCGTCACCGCGCCGGTGCGGAACTGGATGCGCGTGTCGGACAGCGCGATGTCGATGGGCGCACTCGTCTCGTCGATCAGCTTGCGCAATTCGGCGATGGTCTTGCGCGGCACGATCACGCCCGGCATGCCGGAGGCACCCTCCGGTTCCGGGTCCACCTGCACCCGCGCCAGCCGGTGCCCGTCGGTCGCCACCGCGCGAAGGACCTTGCCGTCCTCGCCGTGCGCCTCGTGCAGGTAGATGCCGTTGAGGTAGTAGCGCGTTTCCTCGGTGGAGATGGCGAAGCGGGTCCGGTCGATCAACCCGCGCAGGGTGAGTGCGGGAAGCGAGAATCGGTGCGGCAAGGCACCCGCCGTCATCGACGGGAAATCCTCGGCCGGCAGCACCATCAGGCTCGTGGCATAGCGCCCGGCGCGCAGCGCCAATTGCGCGTCGCCCCCCGGATGGTCCAGCTCGACCTCCGCCGTTTCCGGCAGGCGCCGGACGATCTCGTACAGCGTCGCGGCCGGTGCCGTGCAGACGCCGTCGCGGCTCGTGCTGGCCGCCACGTCCTCGACGATCGCGATCTCCATGTCGGTGGCGGTCAGGGTCAAGCCGCCCTGCTGCACGCGGAGCATGACGTTCGCCAGGATCGGGATGGTATTGCGCTTCTCGACCACGCTCTGCACATGGGCGAGCGCGCGCAGCAGGGTCGCCCGGTCGGCTTTGAGTTTCATGGCGGCTTCCTGGGATCGCGCGATTTGGGGAGCGATCTTAGCAACCGACGCCGCTGCGCGGGAAGCCGCCGGGCGATCAGGACTCCAGCATGCGGCGCAGCAGTTCGACGTCCTCGGCGAACGCCGCCTCGCGCTGCATCAACTCGCCCACCCGGCTCACGGCATGCATGACCGTCGTATGGTCGCGATTGCCGAATTTGCGGCCGATCTCGGGCAGGCTGCGGCTGGTCAGCTGCTTGGCCAGGAACATCGCCACCTGGCGCGGCCGGGCCACGGCGCGGGCGCGGCGCGCGGAACTCATGTCGGTCAGGCGGATATTGTAGTGCTCGGCGACCCGCTTCTGGATTTCCTCGATGGTCACGCGGCGGTCGTGCGCCTTCAGCACGTCGTGCAGCACCTCCTGCGTGGCCTCGAGCGTGATCGCCCGACCGAACAGGTTGGCGTGGGCCACCAGACGATTGAGCGCCCCCTCCAGCTCGCGCACGTTGCTGGTGATCTTGTGCGCCAGGAACTCGATCACCTTCGGCGGAACCGGTACACCGGCGCGCACCGCCTTGGCCTCCAGGATCGAGATGCGCAGCTCGAAAGTGGTGGCGTGCAGGTCGGCGACCATGCCGTAGGCCAGCCGCGTCCGGACCCGCTCCTCCAGGCCGGACAGGTCGGAGGGCGACTTGTCGGCTGACACGACGATCTGCTTGCCGGAATCCACCAGCGCATTGAAGGTGTGGAAGAATTCTTCCTGGGTCGCATCCTTGCCGATCAGGAATTGCAGATCGTCGATCATCAGCACATCGACGCTGCGCAACTGCTCCTTGAACTCCATCGTCGCCTGGCTGCGGATCGCCGCAATGAAGCGGTACATGAACTTTTCCGCCGACATATAGGCGACGGTCGCCGGCTGGGCCGCGCGCGCCATCCGGCGCCCGTCAGCTCCCAGGCGATCGCGTGCATCAGATGGGTCTTGCCAAGACCTACCCCGCCGTAGAGGAACAGGGGATTGAAGCCGGGCGTGGCCGGCCGGTCGGCGACCCGGCGGGCGCAAGCATAGGCGAACTCGTTCGGCTTGCCGACCACGAAACTGTCGAAGGTGAAGCGCGCATCGAGCGCCGCCGGCTCGGCCCCGCGATCGTCGCCGGCGCGTGGCGAGGCCGCGGACGCCCGAGCCGCCGCGCCATCCGCGACGCAGGACTCGGCGGACGCGGGCGACTCTGCGGAGGCCGGGGCCGCGATTCCGGCGCCCACCCTGATGTCCACCCGCCGGACCTCCTGGTTCTCGGCCCGCCACAGCGTCGTCAGCCGGTCCCCGTAATGCGTGCGCACCCAGTCGCGCATGAAGCGGGTTGGCAGGCGGACCGTGACCTCGTCGCCATTGATCCCGGCCAGCGACATCTCGCGCAGCCAGTTGCGGTATTCAGCCTCGCCGATCTCGGTTTGCAGCCTGGTGCGCACACGCGCCCACTGCACGTCGAGGGCCGGATGGTCGCCTGATCGCGGGGCAGGCTGATCCGTCGACATCCGCTTGTCCCCTCCGCTTCCGCGCCGCGGCTTCCGGCCAAGGCTGGACGTCCGCGCTGCCGCTATCCCGGCCACGTCAGGACGTCATCCTCGCAGAAACGATAGCGCGGAAACGCGCCACGACGCAAAGGAAAATTACTGGCCGTTAATCAAGTTGCCACTGACGATAATTACTTCTAAGACGAACGTGACCTTCTTTGAAGCAAGGAACGCCAATTATCCGGACCAAGACCGGATAATTAAAGTCCGCCAGAAAACTTGACTTATACGGCAGGCGAGGAGATCGCCTTGATGCGGGCAGACAGCCGGGACAGCTTGCGCGCGACGGTGTTCAGCTTCACCACGCCCTTGCCCACCGCCCGCTGCATCTCGGGTTGCGCCGCGCGCAGGGCGGCGGCGGCGGCGGTCTTGTCGCCTCCGGCGATCGCCGTCTCGACCTTCTTGACGAAGGTGCGCATCCGCGCCTTGCGCGCGTGATTGCGCTCGGTGCGAACTGCAGTCTGGCGGATGCGCTTGCGGGCGGACGGATTGTTGGCCATGGCTCTCTTCGAGAAATCGGGTCAGTGGGGCCAGCCACGGATGCGGCGGCCCCGGGGCGCTGGGAAGGCGGCGTTCTAGGGGAGGGCTGCCCGCCAAGTCAAGGCAAGCGGTCCGCGACGGGCCGTCACCGTTGCAGCTTCGGACACCAGAAACTGCTGCGGCCGCCCTGCATCTGGCGCCGGATGCCGTCACAGCCCGGCGGTCCCGGACAATCCGGGCATGGCTGCCCTGCCCGGCCATAGACCCGCCAGGCATGCTGGAACAGGCCCAGTTCGCCGTCCGGCTGCACGTAGTCGCGCAGGCTAGACCCGCCGGCGGCAATGGCGTCGCTCAGGGTCTCGCGAATCGCAGCGGCGAGCCGCACCGCCCGGACGCCGCGCACCGTATAGGCCAGACGCAACGGGCTCAGCCGCGCCCTGAACAGCGCCTCGGCCACGTAGATATTGCCGAGCCCGGCCACCACGCGCTGATCGAGCAATGCCGCCTTCAGCGGCGTCCGTCGCCCGGCCAGCGCCGATTGCAGGCCGGCGGCGTCGAACTCGGCCTCAAGCGGCTCCGGTCCCAGACCGACCAGCAGCCGGTGGCGCTCCTCGGCCGCGGTCGCCACCAGATCCACCGAGCCGAACCGGCGCGGATCGACGAAGCCCACATGCCAGCCGTCATCGGTCAGCAGGGTCAGGTGCTCGTGCCGCTCCGGCACGGCGTCCGGCGTGGCGGGCGCCAGCAGCATCCGCCCCGACATGCCCAGATGCAGCAGCACCGAGGTCCCACCGTCGAGCCGCATGAGGATATATTTGCCGCGCCGACGAAAGCTCTCGACCCGGGCGCCGGTGAGGCGCTCGGCGAGATCGGGCGGGAACGCCCAGCGCATATCGGCGCGATGCGCACGCGGCGCGCACGATCGCCCGGCCTTGCAGCCGTGCCGCGAGGCCTCGCATCACCGTCTCGACCTCTGGGAGTTCCGGCATCGCTGGGAAGCAGGCTATACGCAAGGCCATGACCGACCAAGCCACGACCGATTTCGGCTTCCGCGCGGTCCCGGTCGGCGAGAAGCGGCCGCTGGTGCGCGCCGTGTTCGACAGCGTGGCCCCTCGCTACGACCTGATGAACGATCTGATGTCGCTCGGCGTGCACCGGCTGTGGAAGCGGGCGTTCGTCACGGCACTCGATCCTCGCCCCGGGCGCCTGCTGCTCGACCTCGCGGGCGGTACCGGCGACATCACCTTCGGCTGGCTTGCACGGGGCGGCGGGCCAGCCATCCTGTCGGACATCAATCTGTCGATGTTGGCGGTCGGCGGCCGCCGCGCCGCCCAGCGCGGCCATGCGGCGGAGCTGTCGTTGCTCGCCGCCGACGCGGAGCGGCTGCCATTGCCCGACCGCTGCGTGGATGTGATTTCGATCGCCTTCGGCCTGCGCAACTGCACCGACAAGGACGCGGTGCTGCGTGAGGCTCGTCGCGTGCTGCGGCCAGGGGGACGGTTCCGCTGCCTCGAGTTTTCGCGCGTGCGGGTGGCGGCGCTGGCACCGCTCTACGATGCCTGGTCGTTCCGCGCCCTGCCCCGTTTGGGTGCGGCGGTCGCGGGGGACGCGGACAGCTATCGCTACCTCGCGGAGAGCATCCGCACCTTTCCCTCGCAGGAGCGGCTGGCGGCGATGCTGAGCGCCGCCGGCTTCGAGCAGGTGCGGGTGCGCAACCTGTCCGGCGGCATCGCCGCGATCCACGGCGGCCGCCGGCTGTGACTGCCCGCGGGAGCCTCTCCGGCCGCAAGATCCTGCTGATCGTCAGCGGCGGCATCGCCGCCTACAAGGCGCTGGAACTGGTCCGGCTGCTGCGCCGTGCCGAATGCCGCGTGACCTGCGTGCTGACCGCCGGAGGCGCCCGCTTCGTGACACCGCTCTCCTTGCAGGCGCTGTCGGAGGACCGCGTGTACGACGATCTCTGGTCGCTCACCGATGAGAGCGAGATGGGCCACATCCAGCTCTCCCGTGCCGCCGACCTGGTCGTGGTGGCACCGGCCTCGGCCGATATCCTGGCCCGCATGGCCGGGGGTCTGGCGAGCGATCTGGCGACCACGCTGCTGCTCGCCACCGACAAACGGGTGCTGGTGGCGCCCGCCATGAACGTGCGCATGTGGCAGCATCAGGCGACCGTCGCCAACATGGCCACGCTGGCCGCGCGCGGGGTGGCGGTGGTGGGGCCGGACGAGGGCGACATGGCCTGCGGCGAGTTCGGTCCCGGGCGCCTTGCCGAGCCACCGGCGATCCTGGAGGCGATCGCGGCGATGCTGGGCGCAGGCCCCCTCGCCGGCCTTCATGCGCTGGTCACGAGCGGCCCCACGCACGAGCCGATCGACCCGGTACGCTTCATCGCCAACCGCAGCAGCGGCCGGCAGGGCCACGCCATCGCCGGAGCACTGGCCACGCTGGGCGCGCGGGTGACGCTGGTCAGCGGTCCGGTCGCGGTTCCCGACCCGCCTGGGGTGACGATCCATCGGGTTCAGACGGCGGCACAGATGCTGGCCTCCTGCGAGGCGGTGCTGCCCGCCGATGTCGTGGTCTGCGCCGCGGCCGTGGCGGATTGGCGCATGGCGGAGCCGGCGCGCGGCAAGATCAAGAAGGTGCCGGGCGAACCTCCGCCCGCCCTGGCACTGGCGATGAACCCGGACATCCTGGCCACCCTATCCGCCCCCGGCCCACTGCGGCCCCGCCTCGTGGTCGGGTTTGCCGCCGAGACTGAGGACGTGCTGGCCCACGCGGCGGAGAAGCGACGGCGCAAGAGGTGCGATTGGATTGTCGCCAACGACGTGAGTGCGGGCGTGTTCGGAGAGGACGACAACAGGGTGCATCTCGTGACCGAGACCGGAACGGAGTCCTGGCCGTGCCTGCCGAAGACGGACGTCGCGGCAAGGCTCGCACACCGCATCGCCGCGGCGCTGGCGTGACCGACGTTCCGGTGCTGGTGCGGCGCCTGCCGCACGCCGAGGGGCTGCCGCTGCCCGCCTATGCCACGGCCGGCGCCGCCGGGATGGACCTGCTGGCGGCCATCTCTGAACCGCTGACCATATCCCCTGGCGAGCGCGTGCTGGTGCCGACCGGGCTGTGCGTGGCACTGCCGCAGGGCCATGAATTGCAGGTCCGGCCGCGCTCGGGGCTGGCGTTGCGGCACGGCATCGTCCTGCCCAACGGTCCGGGCACGGTGGACGAGGACTACCGCGGCGAGTTGCAGGTGATCGTGATGAATGCCGGGTCCGAGCCGTTCACGGTGACGCGCGGGATGCGCATCGCCCAGGCGGTGCTGGCGCCCGTCGTGCGGGCGGTGTGGCACTCGGTGGCGACGCTGGACGCGACGGAGCGCGGAGCGGGCGGGTTCGGGAGTACGGGACACGGCCCGTAACGCTCGGCCGACGGAAACGGGAAAGTTGCGCCCGGGGCACTCCGCCCCACTGTCTCCCTCAGTGCCTTGGTTGCAAAGGACGCGCCGTGCGGCCACCTCCGCGATATGGTCCGGGCCTGTTCCTGTACGGTGCCGAGGCGTAGGCGCGTGGGCGCATCCTTGCGATCCGGCCCACCGTGAGCACGGCGTCGCTCAGCCTGTTCGGCACGGCCTCCCTGCGCCGCACGGATGGGTTGGACCTTACGCCGCGATCGAAGAAGCTGCTGTGCATGGTGGCGTTCCTGGCGCTCCAGCCTGGCGGTCAGACCACGCGCGAGCGGTTGAGTGGACTGCTGTGGAGCGACCGAGACGAGGAACATGCCCGCGGGTCGTTGCGACAGGCCATCGTGGAGCTACGCCAGGCCTGGAGCAAATCTGCTGATGACCTCCTGATCGCTGGTCGCGACACAGTCGGCCTCGACCTGACACAGCTGACTGTGGACGCCCTGGAGGCGGCAAGCCTGCTGGCAACGGGAAGCCCCGAGGACATCCCTCGTATTGCGATGCTTTGGAAAGGCGAGTTCCTGGGCGGGGTCACGTCACCGGACCGCGTATTCGACGAGTGGCTTGCGATCGAGAGGGCCTATCGCAGCCAAGCGTTGGGGCGCGCGGTAGCCGCCGGGCTCGACCGCGCGCAGCAGCGCGGATTGGATAACGAGGCCGCCCTTCTCGCGGAAGTGCTGCTTCGGCACGATCCCACGCATGAGCGCGCATGTCGCGTCCTCATCGAGATTCAGACAAGACGCGGCGACGCCGCGGCGGCGCTGCGCTGCTTCGCGAATTTTCGGGACGCGCTCGCCCGGGAACTCGACATCAGACCGTCGCCGGAGCTGGAGGGCCTGGTTGCACGGATTCGCCGTTCGGCAAAGTTCTCTGCCGGGCACACGGAGCGCCTATCCCTGATCCACCATCCGGTACGCCGCATGCCAAGGCTTGCAGTGATGTTTCGGCCGCCCGTCGGGCCGCTGCCGATCGCCGCTGACCTGCAAGCTGCCCTGGAGGAAGAATTGCTGCTCTGCCTCGGGCATGCGCGAACCCTTGGGGTGCTTCCACCGACGGATGCGTCGCACGACATTGGAAGTGCCGACCACGCGCTGCACGTAACGCTCCGGCATGACGGTCGGACGGGGCAGATCATCTTTCGGCTGATCTACCGACCCGACGGCCAACAGGTGATGGTTGAACGAATCGCGCTGCCCGAGGCCGATCTTTACGCCGTTCTGGCTGTCGAGGTTGCCCGGGTCGCGTTCGCCATCGAGCATGCGATCAATGTCTTCCGCGCCGTGTCGGGGCAGGGCGACCAGGACGCATACGCGCTCTGGCTTGAGGGCGATCGGCTGAACGAAAGCTTCGAGCCGACGGCTCTCACGGGCGCCGTGCTGCTGTTTCAACGGGCCGCCGAAGCCGACAAACACTTCGCTCGGCCGCTCGCCGGGCTTGCCTCGATCGAACTCTCGCTACCGATGGCCTATCCAAGTGACGAGCCGCAGATCGATCGGATCGAACGCGGCCTTACGTTCGCCAAGCAGGCGGTCGCCATCGATCCGTGGGATGCCCGATCACGGGTAATTCTGGCCTGGGCCTATTTGCGCAAACGCCTTCCGGCCCTTGCGCGCGCGGAGTTCGAGCGGGCGCTGGAACTTAACTCCAGCGATCCCGCCGTGCTGATCGCGGCGGCCGAGGGATTTTCGCATCTTGGCGATTCGGCTACGGGCGTTGGCTATGGCGAGCGGGCGCTGCGCATGCATCCATCGCCACCGGACTACTATCATCATTACCTGTCGATCGCCTATGCTTCGATCGGAGCTTACGAGCGGGCGCTCGCGCACAGCCTCTCGATTCCTGTAGCCCTACGAGAGCAGTTCGCGTGGCGGGCTCTTGCGTATTCTGGGCTCGGCCGCGACGCGGAAGCGAGAACAGAGATGCAGCGTTTACTTGCCCACGCCGAAAAGCGATGGGTGGGAAGCCAGGCGTTTCACCCGGACGCGGCAGTGACATGGTTGGAGACAACGCTCCTCGTCGTCGACCCGAGCAAAAGAAGAAGTATAATGGAAGTGTTGAGTGTCAACGAGGCAACGCGTGGCAGTTAGAGCGGAGCCGGTCTGACCGGAATTGCGATTTGCTCTTCCGGCACGGGCCGATCGTGTGATTTATCCAGCTTCGGGACAATCCGGAGTTGGGGATGAGTTGGCGGTCAGGTCGGGCCTTTTCGCGGGATCTGCGGGACAAGGTGATGGCGGCATTCGATGCGGGCGAGCCTGCACGCGAGGTGGCCGAGCGCTTCGCGGTCAGTGTGTCGTTCATCTACAAGGCCGACCTGCGACGACGGCGGACGGGCGACACGGCGCCCGGTCGCCAGCGCTGCCATGTACCGCTGCGACTGGAGGCGCATCGTGAGGCGATCCTGACCTACGTGGCGCGCCATCCGGACGCGACGATGGCCGAGCTGCGCGACTGGCTGGCCACCGGGCATCAGGTGCGCGTTTGCCTGGCGACGATCTGGAAGACGCTGGCCCGATTCGGCCTGACGTTCAAAAAAAGTCGCGCCCGTTCAAAAAAAGTCGCTCCGGGCGGCGGAGCAGGATCGGCCCGATGTGGCCGTCGCCCGCGACGCCTGGCGTGCCGCTCAGCCTCGCCTGAACCCCGAACGTCTGGTCTTCATCGATGGTTGAGCTCTGAAGGAGATCAACGGGGCCAAGACCAACATGACGCGGCTACGCGGCCGATCGCGCAAAAACACCCGCCTCGTTGCTGCCGCACCGCATGGACATTGGCGCACCAGCACCTTCATCGCCGGCCTGCGGCACGATCGACTGGTCGCGCCCGCCGTGTTCGATGGCGCGATCAATGGCGTCGCGTTCCGCGCCTATGTCGAGCAGGTGCTGGGACCGACCCTCTCCTGCGGAGACATCGTCGTGCTGGACAACCTGGCCAGCCACAAGGTCAAAGGGGTGCGCGACGCGGTGGAGGCACGCGGCGCCAGCCTGATGTTCCTGCCGCCATACTCGCCCGATCTGAACCCCATTGAGCCGGTCTTCAGCAAAGCCAAACACATCATCCGCAGCGCCGCCCCACGCTCCCGCGAGGCCTTGTGGAACGAGATCGGCGGCACCGTCGAGCGGTTCAGCCCCAAAGAGTGCAGCAACTATCTCGCCAATGCAGGCTATCGCCGGTCAGGGTGATTCCGCTCTAATTTTTGCAACCCATTATCGTCACAAATCCGAGCAAGACAAGATACTGCTGAGGAGTCATTCCGGCTCGACTTATCAATTCGGTAGTCTGAGCAACTCCGTTAGTCTGAGCAACTCCGTCTGGTATGGCGATGTGCCATTTGTTGACATTTATGCCTACTTGCGGAGCCAGGTTCGGATCAAACTTGTCCTGAGAAAATACCGCCTTGCACCTATCCAGGACATGGGCAAGTTCGGGGGGATTGTTCATCTTTCTGTTAAGATAGTCGTTGCCGTCACGGAGCGCGTCGGCGGCATCGGAAGCATTGCTTGCTGCGTCGTGTATTGCGCTCCCAAGCTGTTCTAGAAAGGCTGCACAGACCATGTAATTGGCGGAATCTTGCTCTGTGCAAGGAATAGGACCAACCTTTTTGAAAGGTATGTGAGCGACTGAACCGGCTGCCTCGGCCGGCAAAGGCGCTGACAGGGTCGCGGCAATTCCGGCCGCCGCCCCCGCAGCGGCCACAATGGCGCGCCGGGTCGTGCCTTCCCGAATGGATTCATTTTCGGCCACGGCACCCTCCCAACGTGAAATTGTTAGCATTTCGTACTATGAGCCTGTATGCCCTCAATGTCCAGGGAATTGGAATTCCCTTGCAGCAGTGACGCAGCCCATATGGAGCTTGTCGAGCTCAAGCACGATGACGCGCCAGCCACATTCCTGGCGGCGCTCAGGCATCTCCCTGGTGGCGAGATGACGTTCCTGGGAGCGGGTCGAGGTCTCACCGAACGCGCGGCCCTGGCCTCCTGTCTTGGCGAAGCGATCGAGCGGGCCGCTGCCGCCAGAGCAGGAGCGGCGGAGCTCGTTCAATGTCGCGCGTCCGATCTGCCGGGCACGGCTCTGGGCACAAACCAGATTTGCCTCTTTTCCTCCCGCCAGCTTGCGCAAGGACCGCACCCCAGCGAGCAGATCGACGCGGCCAGATGGGCAGCCATGCTGTCGGACATTGCAAAGTGCTCGTGCTGGTGCCGGGCCGATAGCGCCGGCGCTGAACTGCCTTGCTTCGTGCCTGCGACGATCGCGCTGCTTGTTGACGGCTTCCCGATCTGCGACAGCAACGGCCTCGCCGCCGGGACAACGCGGCAGGAGGCGGAACGCGCCGCGGTCCTCGAACTGGTTGAGCGCGATGCCGTGGCGATCTGGTGGTACAACCGATGTCGGCGTCCAGCGGTCCATCTCACGATGCTCGATGCGGCGGGCGGGACGGCGTTGCGCCTGTGGCTGGAAAGCCGCCACCGGCAGGCGCACTTGCTGGACCTCACGCACGATCTGCGCATACCCGTCGTCGCGGCGATTTCGGCCGATCCGCAGGGCGGGAATATCGCCTACGGGTTCGCCGCCCGGATGCTTCCGGCCGAGGCCGCTGTTTCGGCCACGCTCGAGATGTTGCAAAGCGAAATCTCGCTTCGGCTGGCGGCGGAGCGAGAGGCACTCGTGGGCCGGGCGGAAGGTCCGGCGGGTCGGTATCTGGTCTGGTCACGAGCCTCCCACCTCGCGCGCCTGCCTCATTTGTTACCCAATGCGGACGCACCGCCTATCAGGCCCGAACCGCCCGACGCGGATCTGATCGGGATAATTGCGCGACGTGGGCCGCACCCGGCGCTGTTCGTTACCATCGATCGCCCCGACGACCCGCTGCACGTGGCGCGCGCCATCGTGCCGGGCCTGCGTCCCTGGCGGCCGCGCTTCGCCCCCGGCCGTCTCTTCGATGTGCCGCGAGCCCTCGGCTGGCCGCACACCCCTATCGACGAGACAGGGGTGGGAGACGACGTGATCCTCATCTGTTTGCTAGGTGGCAGCTCGCGGTTTTCTCACGCTGGGACGGCCGCCCGCTCGCGCTGGGCTGACGGTGAGTGCCGATGCTCCCCGCCATCGACCGAACAGGCGGTCGATAAAATCGGAGGGAATGCATCATGCACGCCAAGCTTTGCGCAACCGCGTCTGCCGCCGTCACGCTCTCGCTGGTCATCGCCATGTCCGCCTCCGCCCAGACGAACTACCTCCACAACGGCCGGCACGCCATGCCGGACTTCAGCGAGGTCAACAACTATGAGCGCGCCCACCAGGGCGCACCGCAGGCCGTCGCGGCCTCGCAATACAACACGCGCGGCCGGAGCGCTGGGCCGGATTTCGGCCCGGTGAATGCCTACATCGCCAGCAACGGGGTGGCCCCTGGAATCCAGCTTGCCGACAACAGGGACAGCCCACGCGGCCGTAGCGCGAAGCCGGACTTCAGCGGCGTCAATATTCTGGAGGCAGGAAGCGCTGCTCCGGTGGCCGGCTCGCTTCTGGCTGAACTGGACAATGGCCAGCGACCCGGCAACCCGGCGAAGTGATAGCCGTCCGGTCCACAGCGGACTGATGGCGCAGCGAGGCCGATCAACGGCAGCGCTCAAGAAGGTCAGGCGTGGTGAGGCCCCGATCGGCGCCTTGCCACGTTCCCCTTTCCCGCAGTGGCGCGACAATCCGGCGCGACTGTGGGCGCGGTGTGGCACCCGGCGGCAACGCTGGACACCGACGGAGCGCGGGGCCGGAGGTTTCGGGAGCACGGGACTCTGGCCCCGAAGGGCGCGAGCGGAATTCTTTCTGCGAACGGCGACCCGCGTGGCCAAAACGCCGATCTGATCGCGGTTCATCCTACCCGCATGGTTGCAGCGCAGGCTTGAACACACGTTAAAGGAGAAAAATCTCTGGATCGCTCCCTAATGCCGTGATAGGTCTCTGCAACCTCAGGTAGCGAAAAGGACCTACGATGCGCGTTCTCCTGGTCGAGGATGACATCTCAGCGGCACGTGGCCTCACCCTGGCGTTAAAATCAGCCGGGGCGGTCGTGGACGGGGCGGAAACGGGAGAGGAGGCGCTGGAACTCGCCCGGCACTATGAATATGACATCGTCCTGCTCGACGTGCTGCTCCCCGATATCGAGGGATTTGAGGTCATTCGAAGACTCCGAGCCGCCAAGGTCGAGGTTCCGATTCTGATCGTCTCCGGGCTTTCCAGGCCGCAGGCAAAGGTCAAGGGCTTCGGCGTCGGCGCCGATGACTTCCTGACCAAGCCCTTCGACCGGGACGAGCTGCTCGCCCGGGTCCAGGCCATTATCCGGCGTAGCAGGGGGTTCTCCCAGTCTCTCCTGCAAGTCGGCGCGCTTCGCCTCAACCTCGAGAGCCGAGAGGTCTATGCGCATGATGAGATGGTCAGGTTGACCGGAAAAGAATATGAGATCCTGGAATTGATGATGCTTCGGAAAGGGATCGTTCTTACAAAGGAGACGTTTCTTAACCATCTTTACGGCGGCATGGATGAGCCGGAGATCAAGATTATTGACGTGTTCATTTGCAAATTGAGGAAGAAGCTCTCGCAGGTCGGCATCAACAATATCATCGGGACCGTCTGGGGGCGCGGCTACATGGTCCGTGATGTGGCGGCGTAGCGGCCCGCCCGTCAGCCGTCTTGCGAGACCGTCGCCGCCCAGTGTCCCACCACGGCCGTTGCCGCCGCGAAATCCTCCAGCCGCATTGCCTCCTGCGGATTGTGGCTGCCGTGCTGGTTGCGGACGAAGACCATTCCAGCCGGCACGCCGGCCTGGGCAAAGGCCACCGCGTCGTGGCCGCCGCCGCTGGGCATCTCGCGATGCGCGATCCCCAGCGACTCCGCCGCCCGCGCCAGCCCGGCCCGCACCTCCGGGTGCATCGGCGTAGCCGTGCTGCCGCTCTCCGCCCCCAGCTCGAAGCGCACGCCGCGTCGTGCCTCGATGCGCGGCACCAGGCGATGCAACTCGGCAAACATCGCATCTACCGATGCCGGGTCCAGGCTGCGCACGTCCAGCTCGAAGCGCGCCTCGCCGGCGATCTTCGTGAATCCCGCCTCCGCCGTGGTTCCCAGCACGCAGAATGTCGCGACCAGCGAGTATCCCTGCGTCTCCAGCGCCAGCCAATGCTCGTCGAGCGCCACCGCCAGCTCCGCCACGGCGATCGCGGCGTCGCGACGGAAGCGGCGCGGCGTAGCCCCGGAATGATTGTATTCGCCCAGGCAGCGCGCCCCGCGCAGGCGGCGCGAGCCGGGAATGCCGGTGACGATGCCAACCGGAATCTCCGCCGCATCGAGCACCGGCCCCTGCTCGATATGCAGCTCGACATAGGCGGCGACGCGCGAGGGCGGCAGCAGGCAGGCGCCGCGCCGGACCGCCGCGGGATCGAACCCCTCGTCGGACATGTGTTCGGCGAGAGTGCGTCCCGTATCCATCCGGCGGACGGAAAGTGCGTCCGCCGCGAGCGTGCCGAGTGCCGCGCGGCTGCCGGGAAAGCTGGTGGGGAACCATGATCCGGCTTCCTCGGCGCGGATCGCCAGCACGGTGAGGTCGCGCGCCGGCATGAAGCCCGCCCGACGCATGCCAGAGGCGACCGCCAGACCGGCCAGCACCCCCGCCGCACCGTCGAAATTGCCGCCCTGCGCCACGCTATCCAGATGACTCCCGATAACCACGCGCGGCGCGTCGCGGCTGGAACCCGGCAGGGTCATCAGCATGTTGCCGGCGGGATCGATTGCGATCTCCAGGCCCAGCCTCTCCGCCTCGGCACGTACCAGCGCGTGCGCCACGCGCTCGCCCTCGCCATAGGCGGCGCGGGTGATGCCGATGCCATCGTGCGTGGCGTCACGCAGGGCGGAAAACAGGCGCTCGGCGAGTGCCACGTCGGGCGAGATATTGGGCAGCATCGCGAAAACCTGCGCCCCTTCCGGCGGCAGCCGCAAGAGGCCATCATGGCGCCACGGCAAGCGGAAGGTGACGCGGATGCGGCAGCGACTGGTGGTGGCCCGGCAGATGCCGCCGGACGTGCAGGCGCGCATCGCCGCCGAGTTCGATGCGCCCTATCCGGGCGACCGCGACCTGGATGCCGACGCCGTGCTGCGCGCGCTGGACGAAACGCAGGCGGAGGCGCTGATGTTCAGCTCGCACCTGAAGCTCGACGCCGCCTACATTGCGCGGCTGCCGGCGCGGCTGCGCATCGCCGCGACAACCAGCGTCGGCTACGAGCATATCGACGTGGCCGCCGCCCGCGCGCGCGGACTGATCGTCACCAACACGCCGGACGTGCTGACGGACTGCACGGCGGACCTCACGATGCTGCTGATCCTCGCCGCCTGTCGCCGCGCGCACGAATACGGCGCCATCATGCAGGCGGGCTGGCGGCGCGGCTACGGCCTGGGCGACATGCTCGGCCTGCGCGTCTCGGGGCGCACGCTCGGGATCGTCGGGATGGGCCGCATCGGCCGGGCGGTGGCGCAGCGGGCGCGCGGATTTGGCATGACCATCCTGTACAGCAATCCGCGCCGTCTGGACCCGGACCTCGAACAGGGCGCCACCCATTTCGCCGATTTTCGCGAGATGCTGCCGCACGCGCACATCCTGAGCCTGAACGCGCCTGGTGGGCCGGCCACCGCCGGCATGATGGATGCCGCCGCCTTCGCCGCCCTGCCGCGCGGCGCCGTGTTCGTCAACACCTCGCGCGGCTCGCTGGTGGACGAGGATGCGTTGCTGGCAGCCCTCGATTCGGGCCACCTGTTCGCGGCCGGTCTCGACGTGTTCCGCAACGAACCGGCCTTCGACGAGCGGCTCGCGGCACGCCCGAACGTGTTCCTGACCCCGCACATGGGCAGCGCCACGGTGGAGACCCGGAACGGCATGGGATTCCGCGCGCTCGACAATATCACGGCGGTTCTGGACGGCCGACCGCCGATCGACCCGCTCTGGACGTAAGGCAAGCGAGTCCCGCCCGATGCTGTTCGACTTCGCGGCGCTGCCCGCGCCTGACCGCTACCGGCTGCTCGCCTCGACCATCGTGCCGCGGCCGATCGCCTGGGTCGTGTCGCAGGATGCAGGCGGGCGGCTGAATGCGGCACCGTTCTCGTTCTTTAACGTCTTCGGCGACGATCCGCCGGTGCTCTGCATCGGCATCGGCAGTCGCGACGCTGCTGCGGACTACAAGGACACCGACTACAAGGACACCGGCGCCAATATCCGTGCCACTGGCCAGTTCGTGGTCAATCTGGTGCCGGAGACGCTGATGGAGGCGATGCACGTGACCGGCATCGCCTTTGATCCCGGCACCGATGAGTTGGCGGCGGCCGGGCTCACGACCTCCCCCAGCAGCAGGATCGTACCGCCACGCATCGCCGAGAGTCCGGTGGCCTTCGAATGCGAGCGGCACAGTCTGATCGAGTTCGGCAACCATCGCACCCTGGTCGTAGGCCTCGTCCTCGCCATGCACGTGCGTGACGAGGCGGTTCTGGATGCGCAAGCCTGCCGGATCGACACGCCGAGACTGGGTCTCGTCGGACGTGTGCAGGGCGCCGGAGGCTATGTGCGCGCCAGCGGTCCTGGCGTATTCCAGCGCGCGCGGCTGACCCTGCAAGACTGGCGGCGCGAGCAAAGTTGACCGTGCTGGCCGCCCTGCAATTGCCGCGCGCGCTGCGGCCGCTGCGCCATCCGGCACTTGCCTGCCTCTGGACGGGTCTCGCCACCTCGGCGATCGGCGATCAACTGTTCATGGTGGCGCTGAGCTGGGTCGCGGTGCAGGTGCTGGGCACCAGGGCCGGCTACCTGACCGCGGCCCAGCCGGCGGTGATCCTGGTCGTGGCCATGCTTGCGGGGCGCTGGGCGGATCGCATCGTGCCGCGCCGGCTGATGATCGGCGCCGACCTTGGGCGGGCGCTGGCGCTGATGCTGCTGCTGGTCACCTGGCTCGCCGCCGGGCAGCCGCCCGCGTGGACGCTGGTGCTCGCGGTCCTGGCGCTGGCCGCGGGCCAGGCGCTGTTCCGCCCGGCGCTGCAAGCGGTGCTGCCGCCGCTGGCGGGCGATCCCGCCCTGCTGCCGGCCGCCAACGGGCTGCTGGAGACCACCGACCGCATTGCCCGACTGGTCGGGCCGGGGCTGGTGGGCGTGATGGCGGCGCTGATCCCCCTCGCCCACTACGTCACCGTGGATATCGCCACCTTCCTCGCCTCGGCCCTGGCGATCGCCGCGACCGTGCGGCTGCGTCCCCTCCCGGCACCGCCCGCCACCGCTGCGCCGGCACTGGCTCGCCAGCATGTTGCGCGGATTCCGGGCGATGTGCGAGCGGCCCATGCTGGGGTTCGTGCTGGCCTGTGCGGCACCCGTGTCCGGCATCTGGTTCGCGGTCATGTTCGTGGCCGTGCCGCTGCTGCTGGAGGGGCCGAACCGGCCGGGACTGGCTGGTTTCGGTCTCGTGATGGCCAGCTACGGTAGCACCAATCTGCTGGCCGCCCTGGCGATCGGCGGGGCGCCCTTGCCACGCCACCCCGGACGCATCGTGTTCGCGGCGGATGTGGTGCTGGGCACAGGTTTGGCACTCCTCGGACTTTCGCCACTGCTGCTGCCGCCGCATTGGGTGCTGGCCGGCATGTGCGCCGGAGCGGCCTTCGGTGCCATCGGCGGGCCGATGTCGGACATTCCGGTGGCGGTGCTGCGGCAGACGCGGCTGGCGGCGGCCGATCAGGCGGCGGCGATGCGCGCCACGCTGGTCATGTGGAACTTTGGCACGCTGGTCGCACTGGCCGCCTCGCCCGTGGTGTTCGGGGCAATCGGCGTGGCGCCGGCGGTGATCGCAGGGAGCGCCGTGATCGTCGGCTGCGGCCTGCTTGGCCTCATCCTGCACAGCCGAACGATCACCTGAACACCGCCGGAGCGAAGATCAGTACCGCTTGACCCCATGCGCGTTGACGTACAGCGAATACAGCGAGGTCTGGCCGCAGATGAACAGCCGGTTGCGCTTGATGCCGCCGAAGCAGACATTCGCGACCATCTCCGGCACCGGCACCTTGCCGATCAGCGTGCCGTCCGGGTGCAGGCAATGCACGCCATCCCCGGCCGAAGTCCAGACATGGCCCTGCTCATCCACCCGCAGCCCGTCGTACAGGCCGGCATCGCATTCGCTGAACAGCCGTCCCGCGCCGAGCCTGATCCCATCGTCCTGCACCGGATAGACGCAGATTTTCGGCGTAACGCTCGGATCGTGGGTATTGCCGGTATCGACCACGTACAGCAGCGTCTCGTCGGGCGAGAAGGCCAGGCCGTTCGGCTTCAGCAGATCGTCCACCACGACAGTCAGCGCGCGGTTGCGCGGGTCGAAGCGATAGACGTAGCTGGCGCCGATCTCGCTTTCCGTCCGGTCGCCCTCGTAGTGGCTGTCGATGCCGTAGGTCGGGTCGGTGAACCAGATCGTGCCGTCGGACTTCACCACCACGTCGTTCGGTGAGTTCAGCTTGCGGCCTTCGTGCTGCGAAACCAAAACGGTACGCCGCCCGTCGATTTCGGTGCGCGACACGCAGCGCCCGCGATGTTCGCAGGAGATCAGCCGACCCTGCCGATCGACGGTATGGCCGTTCTCGTTATAGGCGGGCTGCCGGAACACCGACACGTGGCCGTCATCCTCGTCGAAGCGCAGCAGCCGGTCATTCGGAATGTCCGACCAGATGAGGTAGCGGCCGGCGGCGAAATAGGCCGGCCCCTCGGCCCAGCGGCAGCCGGTGTACAGCTTCTCCAGCCGCGTATGGCCGAACACCAGCGGCCGGAAGCGCGGATCGAGCATGACGTGGGTATCTGGCTGCATTCGGTCGCTCCCCTCTTGGGCGGGCCAACCCCGCCTTGCGTCTTTATAGCCATGCCGGGCGGCGTTGACGCCAGCCCGGTATTGTCGGATAAATCAGCCAGAGGGGAAGCGGGGCGGCAGCGTGGCGGCGGAGTTCCAGCACATCGTCCGTATGGAAGGCGTGCAGAAATATTTCGGCGCGGTGCAGGCGCTGCGCGACATCAATCTCGCGATCGGCCACAACGAGATCGTGGGCCTGATCGGCGACAACGGTGCCGGCAAATCCACCTTGATCAAGACGCTGACCGGCGTCATGCCGCCCAGCGCGGGGCGCATCTTCGTGCGCGACCGGGAAATCGACGCCCGCAGCTTTTCGGTGGGCGAGGCGCACGCGCTGTCGATCGAGACGGTCTATCAGGACAAGTCTCTGGGCGAGAAGCAGCCGCTGTGGCGCAACTTCTTCGTCGGCCGGCAGATCACAGACCGCTTCGGCTTCATCCGCGTGCGCGAGCAGAAGCGCATCGCCCAGGACATCCTGCTCAACACGATCGGCTTCCGCGGCGTCGGCATCACCGTGGACAGCACGGTGGGCCAGCTCTCGGGCGGCGAGCGCCAGGGCATCGCCATCGGCCGCGCGATGCACTTCAACTCCGACCTCATCATCCTCGACGAGCCGACCGTGGCACTGGCGGTCAAGGAGGTGCGCAAGGTGCTGGACTTCGTGCGCCGCATCAAGGCATCGGGCCGGGCCTGCATCTACATCGAGCACAATCTGGCGCACGTGCATGAGGTGGCCGATCGGCTGGTGGTGCTGGACCGGGGAGAGATCGTGGCCGATATCAGCCCGCGCGACATGACGGTGCCGGAGTTGACCGAATATCTGATCGCCTTGCAGGGCAGCCATTGATGGCCCGCGCTCCCGCCTCGCCCACCGTCTGGTCGCGCATCGAGGGCCTGCCGATCATCGTGGTGTTCGCGCTGATCCTGGCGCTGTTCATGTACACGGCGCCGGAAGTCTTCCTGCAACCGAACATCTACACCACGCTGCTATCCACGGCGCCGCCCCTGGTGCTGCTGGCCGTGGGGCTGACCTTCGTCATCGGCGCGGGCGAGATCGACCTGTCCTTTCCGGCGATCATCTCGTTTTCCGGCTTCGTCTTCGCGATCCTGTTCCGCGACTACCATCTCGGCTGGCTGGCGGTGATCGGCGCGCTGCTTTCGGGAATGCTGGTCGGCGTCGTCAACGGCGTGCTGATCGCCCGCGTGGGCATTCCGAGCTTCATCGCCACGCTTGGAACGCAGTTTTTCTGGGCCGGCATGGCCACGGTCCTGTCGGGCGGCAAGAGCTACGCGCTTGCGCGGCGCCGAAGCAGAGCAGCGTCTATGGCGTCATCGTCGGCGTGTTCGGCGATCCCAACTCGGTCGCGTGGCAGGACCAGATCTCGGTCCAGGCGCTGTGGACGGCGGCGATCGTGATCTTCCTGTGGTTCATCATGAACCGCCACCGCTTCGGCGAGCACGTGCTGTTCATGGGCGACAGCAACGACGTGGCACGGGTGGTCGGCATCAATGTGGTGGCCGAGAAGATCAAGCTGTTCACGCTGATGGGCCTGCTCGCTTCCGTAGCCGCGATCATGCTGACGCTGGAAAACAAGAACTACTTCGGCAACCAGGGCGAGGGCTATCTGCTGACCGCCATCGCCGCCGTATTGATCGGCGGCACCAGCATCTTCGGCGGCCGTGCGACGCTGGTCGGCACCATTTTCGGCTGTCTCATCATCTGGATGCTGGAGGCGGGGTTGGTCGCCTCGGGCCTGACCGGCGCCTGGGTGCGCACCGTGCAGGGGCTGATCTTCCTCATCGCCATCGTCTTCTACCTGTTCGTCGAACAGCCCGCGCGCCGCGCCGCCTTCTTCGGCCGGTTCCGCCGCGGCTCGTCCCCGGTGTCACGGCCGGCCGCGGCGGCCGGACCGCGCTAGAGCCTGCAACAAGATCAAACGGAGGAAACCGATGAAGACTGTCCTGCTCGCGACCGCAGCCGTCATGGCGCTCGGCATCGGCGCCGCGCGGGCCGCCGACGAGGCGCCCGGCAAAGGTGTCACCATCTACATGCAGATGGGCGGCAACCCCGGCGATGGCGCCACGCTCGCACGCCAGAACGGTGCGTCCGCCGCGGCCAAGGCGCTGGGCGTGGACCGTCTGAACGCGCAATTCTCCGCCTGGGCGCCGGAGACGATGATCCAGCAGTTCAAGCAGGCGATGGCAGCGAAGCCCTCCTGCATCGTCATCATGGGCCATCCCGGCTCGGACGCCTTCCATGACCTGGTGAAGCAGGCGGTCGAGCGGGGCATCGTCGTCACCGACGGCAACAGCCCGCTCACGCCGCTGCAGAAGGAGTTCGGTCCCAAGGGCTTCGGCTATGCCGGCGAGGATCTGTACCAGGGCGGCACTCTGACGGCGCAGAACATGATCAAGGACGGCAACCTCAAGGCCGGCGACCAGGCGATGGTCTATGGCGTGTTCAGCCAGGCTGAACGCGGCCTGTCCGAAAAGGGTCTGGCGGACACGCTGGAGAAGGCGGGACTGAAAGTGGACCGGCTGGAGATCACGCAGGAGGCCAATTCCGATCCCTCGCTCGCCGTGCCGGTGCTGACCGCCTATGTGCAGTCGCATCCGCATCTGAAGGCGATCGGCACGCAGCATGGCGGCGTCACCGCCGTCCTGGCCGACGTGCTGAAGAAAGCCGGCAAGAAGCCGGGCGAAATCACCGTGGGCGGCATTGATCTGGCACCCGCCACCATCGACGGTCTGAAGAGCGGCTATATCTCGGCCACCCTCGACCAGTTGCTCTACATGCAGGGCTTCTTCCCCGTCGTGCAGTGCGTCATTTCGGCGAAATACAAGATGCCGGGCCTGTCGCTCAACACGGCGGCCGGCGTGGTGACGCCGCAGACCATTGGCGGGCTGGTCGCGCTGATCGACGCCGGTATTCGCTGAGCCTCGTAGCGGCTGGGCGGCCGAAGCCGACCGCCCAGCCGCTAGCGCGGCATCTGCAAGGCCTGCACGAACGCGTAGCCGACGATCGGGATGGCGACGACGACGTAGACGCGAAGCAGGATCAACAGGGCCACGGCACCGCGCCCGAGGCTGCGGCGCGGCAGCGGCTTCTGCGTTTCGGCCGTGAGCTGGCCCGGCTCAAGAACACCGATGAGCGACGGATCGTGTTTCATGCGCGCCCTCCTAGCGGCCCAGCAGGTTGGGAAAGACCGTGATCAGGCCGTATAGCGCGCCGATCAGGGAGATCGCGACGACGATGACGCCGCCTGCCAGATTGGCCCGCCAGCCATTCGCGAGCCGGCCCATGATCTCGCGGTCATTGACCAGCAGCAGCAGGAACAGCAGGGCCGGCGCCATCAACAGCGTCGCTATGACATTGACGGTGAGCGTCATGGCCAGCAGCGGTGCCCCCGGGATCAGCACGATCCCCGCCGCCACCAGTGTCGAGACGACGGCGGCCGCATAGAACGGCCAGCCATGCGCGAAATCCAGGTTCAGGCTGTGCCGCGCCGACACGGTTTCGGCCAGCGCGTAGGACGAGCTGGTGGAGATGGTCGCGGCGGCCACCAGTCCCGCCTCCACCATCCCCAGCGCGAACAGCGTGGCGCCGGTCGTGCCGAGCAGCGGACGCAGCGCCGTCGCGAAATCGGCGCCGCTGGCGAAGTTCGAGACATCGGCATGGGCCGCGAACAGCGGCGCCGCGGCGACCACGGTCGCTATGGCCGCCGCCGCCGCGACGACCGCGCCGATCGCCGTATCCATCCGTCCCTGCGCCAGATCCGCCCGCGTCAGGCCCTTGTCCACCACCGCACTCTGCTGGAAGAAGATCATCCAGGGCGTCACGGTCGCACCCACATTGGCCAGGATCAGCGTGACGAACGCCGTGTTGACGCCGCCCGGCAGCGGACTCCAGGTGGCGGCCGCGCGCACCAGCGCCGCTCCGTCCGGATGCGCGAACAGCGCCGCCGGGATGAACAGCAGATTGCCCGCGGCGAGCGTCATCAGCACCCGCTCCCAGGTGGAGTAGCGCCGCAACGCGAGCGAGGCGATCACGACGGCCACGCCGATCGCCACCGAGAGCCAGGACGGAAGCCCGAAATAGAGACCGCCGGCCTGGATGGCGATGAACTCGGTGACCAGCGTCAGCACGTTGCCGAACACCAGATCGCCCATCGCGAAATAGCCCCAGAACGGGCCGAAGCGCTGGAAGATCAGTTCGGCGTGGCCGCGATGGGTCGCGACACCCAGCCGGACCGTCATCTCCTGCACCACGAACGCCATCACGAAGGTGAGCAGGATGAACGGGACAAAGAAGCCGACCCCGTACGTGGCGCCGGTCGTGGCGTAGGAGACCATGCTGGGGCCGTCATTCTCCCCCAGCATCACCAGCACGCCCGGGCCGGCGAGCAGCCACAGCAGGCGCACCCAGCGTCCGGCCGACCGGCTCTGCGCGACCTTCAGCCGGTCGTGCGCCCGCAACGCGTCCTCACGGCCGAGAACCACCGTGGGCCGGCCGCGAACTCCGGCCAATGGAAGGGCCAGCGTGCTCTCGCTCATGACCGCATCCGGGTTTCGACAGGGGTGGCGCGGGCGAAGGTAGGTCTGCCATATAACTGTCTTGCCCACCATGCATGGTCCCAGCCAGGTCGCCAATATGTAGCCTAGACTACATTATCGAGCCAAGGAGTTAGTGACGATGGCCGGCCCTTGCAACGGCACCGATGCGTGATACCCAGGCGGCATGAAGGCCGGACCCGCCGCTTCAGGCCCCCCTGCGTCGATGCCCGAGGAGCCGACCCAGGCAAGGCGGTTCGGCAAGACGCGCACGGCGCAGTCCACGGCCCTGCTCGAGGACTATGCCGAGTTGATTGCCGACCTGCTCGCCACCGGCGGCGAAGCCAGGCCCACGGACATCGCGCGGCGCCTGGGTGTGTCGCACGCCACGCGCGATCAAGACGATTGCCCGGCTGAAGCGCGAGGGGCTGGCGACCGCCCGCCCGTACCGGGGCGTGTTCCTGACCGATTCGGGCGAACACCTGGCGGAGCGGGTGCGCGCGCGGCATCGCCTGGTCGTCGATCTCCTGCGCGCTGTCGGCGTCCCGGACGAGGCGGCCGAGCAGGACGCCGAGGGTATCGAGCACCATGTTTCGGACGCCACGCTGCAGGCGTTCGCGGCATTCCTGCGCGGGCGCGCCTAGCGGGTCAGAAACGCCCTGATCGCGCCGATCGAGTTGGCGTCCATCAGTGCCGGCGCGTGGCCGCAATCAGGCACCGTCACACCCACCGCGCCGTCCTGTCGCATACGCTCGAAGGTAGCCGGGTCGAGCAGGTCGCTATCGGCCCCGCGCAGCACCAGCCTGGGCACGCGGATACCCTGCCAGACAGGCCATAGGGTTACGTCGGCCACGGGAGCGCTCGCGATCTGGGAGGTGATCGCCGGATCATAGTGCAGCGCCAGCCTGCCATCCGGCAGTGTCCGGCCCGAATGGCGGGCAAGATGCGCCCATTGCGCATCGCTCAGCGCCCCGAATGGCGCGTGGACGCGGCGCAGATGCGCCTCCAGCGCTGCCTCGTCGGCGAAGCTCGGGGCCGACTCGGTCATGTAGTCGCGAATGCGCTCCAGTGCGGCGGCGGGGATGAATGGGCCGATATCGTTCAGCACGAGCCGCTCGACCGGATTGCCCGGCATCGCCGCCAGCGCCATGCCGCAGAGACCGCCGAGCGAGGTACCCACCCAGCCCACCGGCCGATCGATTACCGCCAGCAGATGCGAGAGAGCCACAAGGTAGGTCGGCACCACGTACTGCTCCGGACCGTCGAGCCAATCCGAGCGGCCACGGCCCGGCAGGTCGGGACAGATGACACGGAATCTGTCGGACAACGACCCGGCCAGAGTGTCGAAATCGTGGCCGCTGCGGGTCAGTCCGTGCACGCAAAATATCACAGGCGAATGAGCCTCTCCCCACTCGCTCCATGCAATACGGTAGAACGTTCCAGAAAGCATATAATTTGTCGATCTGCATTCCACTTTAGAACTTTTCTCCATGTGATCTCGTCTGATACTAAAATGTCACAGCATAACAGCAAGTAGTGCTCACAAAGTCTTGCGCAGACCGAACTCCTGAACCTCTGTCGAACCCGCTGGTGCTCGACCGCGCTGGACGTGCGCGAGCCGCAGAACCGGCGTGTCGAGATCATCCTGAAATAGCGCCTCCGGCCCCCCCGGTGAGGCGGGGCCGGGACCGCCTCAGGCCGGACGGAACACCATCACGGCGGTGTCGATGGTGAAGCTGCCGTCCGCCTCGATGGCGAAATGCCGGGATACTGCCTCGCTGGCCGCGACCTGCAACGCCCGGATGGCGGCGGCACGCACGGGCGGCGTACCGCTCCGCTCGACCCAGGGTGCGAAATCCATTCGCAGGCGAGAGGTGGCCGTCGAGAGCGGTAGCAACCCGACCTCTCCGGCGGTCGCCTGCCATTCCGCCACCGAGCGGTCGCGCACATGCGAGGTGTCGCGCAGCACCTCGACCGATTGCAGATGCGTGTCCAGCGCCGCGGCACCGGGCGAGACCACGTCGGCGAACCCGGCCACGCCATCCGCGCGCAGCACCCGCACCGCCTCGCGCAGTCCTGCGCCGAAATCGCGCCAGTGATGCGCGCTGTAGCGGCTCAGCACGACATCAAACTCGCCCGCCGCAAACGGCAGCGCCTCGGCCGGACCCTGAAGTGTGATGATCGCCAACCCCCTCGCCTTCGCCTCGCGCGCCACGACGTCCAACATCTCGGACGAGAGATCGTACGCCACGACCTCGCCGCCGGCCGACGCCGCGGCATAGGCGACGTGGCCGCCACCACAACCCAGATCGAGCACCCGGCAACCCGGCCGCTCGCGCACGAGGGCCGCGAGTGCCGCCAGGTCGGCGCCCTGCGCATGCACACTGCTCGTCAGATAGGCGCCGGCACGCGCACCGAACTGGTCAGCCGCCAAAGCATCCTGCGTCTTGCCGCTCATCGTCATATGCCTTCCGTTCAGCCGCCCCCCGCCATAGCGCGACGTGGGACGTGGCAGGCAGATGGGCAGAAATACTGGTATGCACACTACCATGATTCCCACCACACAGGCCCTCGGCGCCTTCGTGCGCAGCATGCGCGAGCGCGCTCCACCGCCCGCGTCAGACCACCCGAACCGGCGTCGCACGAGCGGCCTGCGGCGCGAGGAGCTGGCGGCGTCCTGCGGCATCAGCACCACCTGGCTGACCTGGATCGAGCAGGGCCGAACCGTCGCAGTCTCGGCCACGGCACTGTCCCGCCTTGCCTCGGCACTGCACCTGTCGCGGGCGGAACGGGCCTATCTGTTCGCCATCGCCGGCCGCCGCGACCCAGCGCCGGCCGCCACAGGACATCCGGACGTGCCCCCAAGCCTGCTCGCCTGCCTGCGCAGCATCCAGAGTCCCGCCTATCTGTTGGATGCTCTCTGCGAGGCGCGCGGCTGGAACGGGCCGGCGGAGGATCTGTTCACCGGCTGGCTCGACCGCGCCGACCCGGCCGGTGGCCACAATTTGCTGCGCTTCCTGTTCCAGTCCAGTGAAGCGCGCGTCCTGCTGGCCGACTGGCCCGAACGCAGCCGCCGCGTGATCGCCGAGTTCCGCGCCGATACCGCGTCGCTGCTCGATGATCCGGCGGTGGGCCGGCTCGTGGCCGAACTCCGCGCGGCCAGCGCCGCGTTCGGCAAGGCATGGGACGCGCAGGACGTGCTCGGCCGCGAAGGCGGCGTGCGGCTGTTCCAACACCCGATGCATGGCACGATCCGCCTGGAACAGCAGGTGTTCGCCGCCTCCGCCGTGCCCGGCCTGAAGCTCGTCATCCTGACGCCACCGCAGGATGCCCCTATGCGGCCGTAGCTCGCGGCTGCCACGCTGCGCGCATGGGTCGCTTGCTGCGGATCGTGGCTGGCTGTGCTGTCGCAGCATTGCTGCTGGTCGTGGCGGCTGTGGCGGCCGGAGTGTGGCTTACCCTGCCCGGCGGAAATTTGCGCGCCCGCATTCCGGGCCTGCACGGCCCGGCCTCGATCGCCGTGGACGCGGACGGCATTCCGCGCATCCGTGCCAGCACCGAACAGGACGCGGCGGCGGCACTCGGCTTCCTGCACGCCCGCGCGCGCATGTTCCAGATGGACCTGATGCGCCGCGCCGCCTCCGGCCGTCTTTCGGAGATCGCCGGCCCCGCCGCGCTGCCCTACGACCGCTACATGCGCACGCTCGGGCTGCGCGGACAGGCGGAGGTCGAACTGGCAGGACTGCCGCCCGACGCGCGCGGCCTGCTGGACGCGTATGCGCGCGGCGTCAACGCCTGGATCAGCCGGCGCGGCCGGTTCGCGGCGCTCGAGTTCCTGCTGCTCGGCACTCCGGAGAAGTGGACTCCGGTGGATAGCCTGCTGTGGGGCAAGACGATGGCGGTGTACCTGTCGGGCAACTGGCGCACAGAACTGGCGCGGCTGGCGTTGGCGCGGACGCTCAGCCCGGAGCAGATCGACGCGCTCTGGCCGCCTCAGGGCGGCGCCGGCCATCCGGAGGCGATGGCGGCACCCGATGCGCGCCTCGCCGCGACGGCAGGGCGGCTCGCCGCAGTGATCCCGGCCTTTCCCGCCGCCTTCACCTTGCCGGCCGAGGCCAGCAACGAGTGGGCGGTGGACGGGCGCCATTCCGTCTCCGGCGCGCCGCTGCTGGCAGGCGACCCGCATCTGGCCTTCGGGCTGCCCGGCTTCTGGTACCTGGCGCGGATCGACATCGCCCCTGCGCATGGCCCGGCTCAAGCGCTGGCGGGGGCCACGGCGCCCGGCGTGCCGATGCTGGTGCTGGGCCACAACGGCCACATCGCCTGGACATTCACCACGACAGGCGCCGACACGCAGGACCTGTTCATCGAGCAGCCGGATGGGCCGGACCGCTACATGACCCCGGACGGCCCGCGTCGGTTCATCGTGCGAGACGAGGTGATCCATGTGCGCGGGCGGCCGGACGAGGTGCTGCACGTGCGCGCAACGCGGCACGGCCCGGTCATCAGCGATCTGGTGGACCCGGCCGGGCCGGTCCTGGCCGCTGGCCGCGGCCAATCTGAAGCCGGGCGACACCCAGGCGGCCGGGCTGTTCGCGCTCAATCGCGCGCGCAGCATCGAGGAAGCGGGCAGGCCGCCGCCTCGATCACCTCGCCGGTGCAGAACCTGCTGGTGGCCGATCGCGATCGGATCGGGCTGTTCGTGACCGGCCGCGTGCCGGTCCGGCGCAGCGGCGACGGCAGCCGGCCGGTTGCCGGCGCCGATGGCAGCCATGACTGGACCGGCTTCGCCTCCGGCGCTCGCCTGCCGCATGTCGTGGCGCCGCCCAGCGGGCGGCTGGTCAACGCGAACGAGCGAGTCGAGCCGGATGGCGACGGCGTCTTTCTTGGCCGCGACTGGTTCGCGGATTTCCGCGCCCGCCGCATCCGCGCACTGCTCGATGCGACACCGCGACACGCGGCGGCCGATTTCGCCGCCATGCAGACGGACGCGGTGAGTACCTTCGCTCAGGACGTGCTGCCCAGGCTGCGCTCGGTGCGCCCGAGCGGCGACGCCGAGCACGCGGCGCTGGCACTCCTCGACGATTGGAACGGGCGCATGGCGATCGACCTGCCGCAGCCGCTGCTGTTCAACGACTGGATGCGCCGCTTCGCCGACTCGCTGCTGGCGCGGCTTGGGGTGCCCCCGGCGTTGCGGGAGGCGGCCGCCCCGTGGCCCGACCTCGCGGCCGACGCGCTTGGCGCGGACGGATCGACGCTGTGCGGCGGTGATTGCGAGGCGCTGTTGCAAGCCAGCCTGTCGGTTTCGGTTGCCGCCCTTTCGTCGCGGCATGGCGCGGACCCGCGACGCTGGCGCTGGGGCGAGGCGCATCAGGCGGTGTTCTCCTACGCGATGCTGCGCGGCGTCCCGTGGCTGGAGCGTCTGGTCGAAGCCCGGATCGCCGCACCCGGCGACGACACGACCGTTGATCGCGGCGGTTTTCGCGATGGCGACTTCCAGGCGGTGCATGGCGCGAGCTTCCGCGCCGCCTATGATCTGGCCGATCTCGACCGCAGCCTGTTCATGGTCGCACCCGGTCAGTCGGGCGATCCGCTGAGTTCCCTGTCGCGCAATTTCCTGCGCCGCTGGCGCGACGGGAAAACCGTGGCGCTGGGGGCGGATTTCGCCGGGCCGGCCACCCATATCACGCTCGTTCCAGATGGAGACCTGCGATGAGCTACGCAAACCCGAGCCCCTGGGCCGGCGCCCGCACGCTGATGGAACGGGACGAGGCCCTCACGCGCGGCGTGTTGTCGCGCCGGGTCGTCGCCTTCATCCTCGATGGCGTGTTCGTGGCGGCCCTGTGCGCCGTGCTGTGGTTCGTGCTGCTGGCGTTCGGGGTGCTGACACTGGGCCTCGGCCTGCCGCTGCTGGGACTGCTGCCGGCGGTGCCGCTGCTCTACAATTGGCTGTCGATCGCGTCCGGCGCCGCCGCGACGCCCGGCCAGGCGCTGATGGGCCTCACTGTGCGACGCGATGCCGATCTGGCGTCCCCTACGCCGCTTGAGGCGCTGGTGTGGACGCTGGGCTTCGTCGCGACAATGGCACTGGGCGCCATCTGGTTCGCCGTGGCGCTGCTCACCAACCGCCACCGGACGCTGCACGATCTGCTATCCGGGCTGGTGCTGGTCCGCCGGCGCGCCCTGCATGAGGCGTTGACCGCTCCGGCCGCGGTCTGGGATGCTGCCCCGGGAGGCTCCCGATACGTATGAGCTACAAGCCGCCGCGCCGGCCGCAGTTCTTCTACACGACTGCACCCCTGCCCTGCCCGTACCTGGCCGGGCGGACGGAGCGCAAGGTCGTCACCGAAATCGCCGGGCCGGACGCCGAGGCCCTGCACGACCGGCTCTCGCGCGCGGGCTTCCGGCGCAGCCACAACATCGCCTATGCCCCGGTCTGCCCTTCCTGTCAGGCCTGCGTGCCGATCCGCATCCCGACCGCGATCTTCCGGCCCGAACGAACCTTGCGACGCATCCTGAGGGCCAATGCCGATCTGGAAGGCTTTGAGGTGCCGGCCCGCGCTACCGCCGAGCAGTTCCAACTGTTCCAGCGCTACCAGCAGGCCCGCCATGGCGACGGCGACATGGCGACCATGAGCTTCTACGACTACCGCGCGATGGTCGAGGACACGCCGATCGAGACGATGGTGGTCGAGTTCCGCGACCCGGACGATCGCCTGGTCAGCGCCTGCCTGACCGACCGGCTCGGGGATGGGCTGTCGGCGGTCTATTCCTTTTTCCTGCCCGGCATGGCGCGGCGCTCGCTCGGCACGCATGCGATCCTGTGGCTGATCGAGCGCGCGCGGGCTTGCGGGCTGCCCTACGTCTATCTCGGCTATTGGGTGCCGGAGAGCCCGAAGATGGCCTACAAGGCGCGCTTCCGCCCGGTCGAGGTGCTGAGCGGCGGCATCTGGCGGGTGCTGACGGATGCCGAGGCGCGGGCGCCCGGCGGGATGGAGGCTGGGGAGTTGGTGCCGGAGACGGCGGGGTAGAGCCGAGCGACTTCAGATTTTATTCACCATTTCAGCTTGACAGTGCATGATGATTACGGAACAATGCACGTGTAGCATCTATGAGCGAGAGATGGCGGAGTCATGCGACTTTACGGCGCGTTGGTCATTGCGAGGCACCCGTACGAAGCCTGCAGGATTTGCCGAGTCGCGCGCAACTGACAGGCCAAGCCACGGCGTCTCACGCCTACTATCTGGAAGGCTAGTTGCGGGTCAGCAATTCTGATCCAATGATAAAAGACAGGCTAGCCAAGGCTACGAAGGGCGAATAGATTAAGATTGGACATTCCGCCGAAGCAAGAAGAGAGTCAAATGGGATAGTCCAGCGCTCAGCTGTATGGTTGGAATTATTTCAACTGATTCATTACATGTTATGGTTTCAATATAAACGGCATTGACTATATGTACGTTGTTTTCACGGACAATTCTTACGTGGATTCGAGCGAATCACGATCAAATTCTGGTCCGCGGCCGATTGTGGTCTGTACGTCCGCCCCATACATCGGCTTCAATGTGACCTACATCTCGGGCAATTATTTCGAGCGGCAGAACGTCATAATACCGCATCAGTAAGACGGGGGGCCAACTAGACCTCCATGCTGGCGGAGATAACGGTTCGACGGGGGGTTAGCCAGCGCGCCACAAATCCCCGCCAGCCAATCCCGCTCGGTGGCCGTCAGACGCGGCCCGATCTCCGCCAGCACCCGCGCGTGGTACGCATCCAGCCACTCGCGCTCGGCCGTGGTCAGCAGATCCGGCTCGATCATCACCCGGTCGAACGGCGCCAGGGTCAGCGTCTCGAAGCGCAGGAACCGCCGCTCACCCTCGAACGCGGCCTCCTGCACCAGCACCAGATTCTCCAGGCGGATGCCGAATTGCCCGGGCGCATAGAATCCCGGCTCGTCGGACAGGATCATTCCCGCCTCCAGCGGCACCGGGCGCGACTGCCGGCTGAGGCTGGCCGGACCTTCATGCACCGAGAGATAGCTGCCGACGCCGTGGCCGGTGCCGTGATCGAAATCCAGCCCCACCTGCCACAGCGCGTGGCGCGCGAACCCGTCCAGATGCGCGCCGGTCACACCCTGCGGAAAGATCAGGGTGGCGATGGCGATGTGCCCTTTCAGTACCCGCGTATAGCGGTCGCGTAGAACTGGGTCCGGCACCCCCGGCCCAGTCCAGACGGTGCGGGTAATGTCGGTGGTGCCACAGCCGAACTGCGCGCCGGAATCGATGAGGTACAGCTCGTCCGGCCGGATCGCCCGGTTCGACGAGTGATCGACCCGGTAGTGCATGATCGCCCCGTGCTCGCCCGCGGCACTGATTGCGGGGAAACTCTCGCCGCGGAAATCCTCCTGCTCCGCGCGCAACGCCAGCAGATGCGACGCGGCGGACATTTCCGTAAGCCCCTCGCGCGGGGTGTCGGACAGCCAGTGCAGGAACCGGCACATCGCCACCCCGTCCCGCCGGTGTGCCGCGCGCGCGCCGTCCTGCTCCACCGCGTTCTTGCGTGCCTTCGGCAACAGGCATGGGTCCATGCCCGCAACCACAGTGGCGCCAGCTTCGCGCAGGCGTTGCGCGAACCAGACCGGGCTTGCGGCCGCATCGACCCGCACGCGCCGACCCCGCAGCGCATCGAGCGACGAAGCCAGTGCGTCCGGTGCGTGGACAACGACGCCATTGCCCAGCGCCGCCCTGACCTCGGGCACCAGCTTCTCGGGCGCCATGAACAGATCCACCGTCTCGTCCGCGTGCAGCAGCGCGAAACCGAGCGCCACCGGGTTATAGGCCACGTCGCCGCCGCGCAGGTTGAGCAGCCAGGCGATCGAGGCCGGGTCGGTGATGACCGCCGCGTCCTGGCCCTGCTCGCGCAGGCTCTGCGCAAGCTGCGCCCGCTTCTCGGCGGCTGCTCCGTCCGGCCAGTTGCGGCGGATGCACGCGAGCCGGTGCCAGCGGCGGCGCCGGGCGGTCTCGCCAGACGGCATCGATCGGGTTCGGCCGCAGCGGCACCATCTGGCATCCGGCGTCGATGAACCGCTGCAACGCCTCCTCGCTGAGCAGCATAGGGTCGTAGCCGATCCGCGCCCCTGCCGGCGCCGTCTGCGCAAGCCAGGCTGAGGGCGGCTGCTCGGTCAGGTGGCGCCGTTCCCAGATCGCCGGATCGGTCTGGTTCGCCGCCTGCAGCACGTAGCGTCCGTCCACGAACAGACAGGCCCGCTCGGGCAGCACGATCGCCATGCCGGCGCTGCCGGTGAAGCCCGTGAGCCAGGCCAGCCGCTCGGCCGATGGCGGCACGTATTCGCCCAGATACTCGTCGGCGCGCGGCACGATCAGGCCGTCAACGCCTCTCGTCGACCAATTCCCTGCGCAAATCAGATATTTGCATCGTTCTCATGCCACATTGCCTTCAGAATTGAGTCACAATTTGGTCATAGCTTATTAGCTAGATGCGCACGACGCGCATGGCTGAAACGGTTTACTCGCACTTTTGCCCCGTCCTGATCGAGCTTATGTTGCGCTGCATCAAAACACGAACGACCACCGCGTCGTTGGATAAGAAGGACTAGACCAATGAGCGTCATCACCGCCAAGACCGAGTTCGCGTTCCACGCGCCGGTCCGCACCTCGCAGCCGATGCCGGCCAGCTATGTCACGCCGCGCGGCAAGCGCGGCCTGCATGGGCGCCTGATCACGGCCGTGCAGTGGGTCGCCGAGCAGCCCCGCCGCCGCGCCGTCATCAAAGAACTGCAGGCGCTGACCGACCACGAGCTGGCCGATATCGGCCTCTCGCGCGTCACCCTGCACCAGGTCTTCGACCGCGAGCTTCGCCGCCGGACGCGCGGGCTGACTTCAGCCGCGACGCAGCACGAGGGTAGCCCAGCCGCCCTCGTGCAGCCGGTGCTCCAGCACCAGGCCCTGCCGCCGATGCGCCGCCAATACCCAGGGCGCCTGGCGAACCAATAGGCCGGACAGGATCGCCCGGCCCCCCGGTGCCAGATGGGCGGCAAGCGGCGCCGACATCGCGCAGAGCGGGCGGGCGAGGATATTCGCCATCACCAGATCGTAGGGGCCGGCATGGCGAATCCAGGCCGGTCGCCAGCCCTCGGCGCGATGGATCGCCAGCAGCGTATGCAGGCCGTTCTGACGCGCGTTGTCGCGCGCGGTACGCACCGACCAGGGATCCACATCCGCCCCGATCACGCGCCGATGCAGCAGGCGGGCAGCAGCCATAGCCAGGATCCCGGTACCCGTTCCGAGATCCAGAATGCGGCGCGGCCGGCGGTGGGCAATCATCTCCAGCGCCCGCACGCAGCCCCGCGTCGTGGCGTGCTCGCCGGAGCCGAATGCCAGCGCCGCGTCGAGGACAAGCGTGATGCGCCCCGGTGAGGACGCCGGTGGCAGATGGGTGCCGCGCACCGCGAACCGCCGGCCGATCCGCTGCTCGGGAAAGGCCGATGCGGTGCGCGCCAGCCAGTCGTCCGCCGGCGTCGGCGTGCGGCTCAGCGTGCTTTCGACGCCGCTCGCGACCGACGCGACCAGCAGCGCCGCCGACAGGATCGCCTCATCCGCGCCCTGCTGCTTCACACCCTCGACCGTCCACAGGCCGGTTGCATCGTCACGGAAGAACGCCACAGTGCCGCACGCCTGGGCGAACGCCGCCTCGTACGCTTCGAGCGCCGCCTCGGGCACGGTGACGCGCAGCGTCTCCAGCGCGGTCGCGTGTCGCTGCACGGTCAGGCGCGCTGCACGAAGCTGTCGAGCAGACGCTTTGCCCCTGCCTTCTCGAACTCGATGTCCAGCTTGTGGTCCTCTGCGGCGGTAACGGTGCCGTAGCCGAACTTGTCATGGAATACTCGCGTGCCGACGGCGATTACCTCCGCGGGCGGCGAACGCGCCGGTGCCTCCCAGGCCTCGGCATCGCGCACCCTGCGCGCCAGCAGCGGGAACTGGCCGGGAAACACGGTGGGACCGTTCAGCGCACGCTCACGCCCCAGCGCGGTCGAGCCGCTACGCTCCACCTCGGTCTCGGGCAGTTCGTCGATGAAGCGGCTCGGGATGCTGCTCTGCCAATTGGCATAGATGCGCCGGTTGGCGGCATGGCTGACGACGGCGCGCCTGCGCGCGCGGGTCAGGCCGACATAGGCGAGCCTGCGCTCCTCCTCCAACCCCTTGAGCCCGCTCTCGTCCATCGTGCGCTGGCTGGGAAACAGCCCTTCCTCCCAGCCCGGCAGAAACACGGTGTCGAACTCCAATCCCTTTGCGGCGTGCAGGGTCATCAGGCTGACGCGATCCGACTCGACACTCTCCTCATTCTCCATCACCAGGCTGACATGGTCGAGAAACCCGGCCAGCGTTTCGAAATCGGCCAGCGCCCGCACCAGCTCCTTCAGATTCTCGAGCCGACCTGGCGCCTCGGGCGATTTGTCCTGCTGCCACATCGCCATGTAGCCGCTCTCGTCCAGCATGGTGGCAAGCGTCGTGACGTGCCCATCGCGCTCCAGTTGTTCGCGCCAGCGGGCGAAGCCGTGCAGCAGCGTGCGCAGTCCGTCGCGCACCTTGCCCCGCAACTGACCGCTCTCGACCAACGCAGCCGCCGCTGCGGTCAGCGCCACCGAATGAGCGCGCGCGTACTCGTGCAGACTGCGCAATGCCTGCTCGCCCACGCCGCGGCGCGGCAGGTTGACGATGCGCTCGAACGCCAGATCGTCGGCCGGGCTTTGCAGGACACGCGCATAGGCGATGGCGTCACGGATCTCCTGGCGTTCATAGAACCGCAGGCCGCCCACGACACGGTAAGGCAGACCGATGGCGATCAGCCGCTCCTCGAAGGCGCGGGTCTGGAAGCCGGCGCGCACCAGCACCGCCATCTCGGCCAGCGCATGGCCGTCGCGCTGCAAGCCTTCCATGCGCCCGGCCACCATGCGCGCCTCCTCGTCGCTGTCCCACAGCCCGACGACCGACACGCGCTCGCCCGCCGTATCGTTGCGTCCCGAGCGCAGCGTCTTGCCCAGCCGCCCCTCGTTATGGGCGATCAGGCCGGAGGCGGCGGCCAGGATCGGCGCGGTCGAGCGGTAGTTTCGCTCCAGCCGGACGATCCGCGCACCCGGAAAGTCCTTCTCGAAACGCAATATGTTCTCGATCTCGGCGCCGCGCCACGAATAGATGCTCTGGTCGTCGTCGCCCACGCAGCAGATGTTGCGTCGCTCCTGCGCCAGCAGCCGCAGCCACAGATACTGCACGAGGTTGGTGTCCTGGTACTCGTCCACCAGGATGTAGCGGAAGGCGCGGTGGTATTGTGCCAGCACGTCCGGCCGCGTGCGCAGGATCTCCGTCATGTGCAGCAGCAGATCGCCGAAATCAGCAGTGTTCAGCGTGCGCAGGCGATCCTGGTAGCCGGCATACACCTCGGTTCCCCGCCCATGCGCGAAGTCGCTGTCCTCGGCCTGGGTTACCCGCGTGGGTGTCAGGCCGCGATCCTTCCAGCGCTGGATCAGGCCCATCATCGCCTGCGGCGTGAACCGCTTCACGTCGATGCGCGTCGCCTCCATCACTTGTTTCAGCAAGCGCAGCTGGTCATCGGTGTCCAGAATGTTGAAGCTCGCCGTCAGCCCGACATGCTCGGCATGGCGCCGCAGCATCCGCGCGCACAGCGCGTGGAACGTGCCGAGCCACAGCCCCTCGGCGGGCCGTCCGAGAATGGCGGCGACCCGCTCGCGCATCTCGCGCGCCGCCTTGTTGGTGAAGGTCACGGCCAGCACCTGCCCCGGATAGGCGCGTCCGCTCATGAGAATATGCGCGAACCGCGTGGTCAGCACGCGCGTCTTGCCGGTGCCGGCGCCGGCCAGGACCAGCAGCGGCCCGTCCACCGTCTCCACCGCTTCGCGCTGCTCGGGATTGAGCGGGCGCAGATACTCGGTCATGGCACGCTCATTCCGCGGCCGCGGCGGCCCGAACCCCCAGGATGTGGGCGATGGCGAACACCAGGTCGGGGCGGTTCAGGGTATAGAAATGGAACTCGTCGATGCCGTTGGCTTGCAGCAGCCGTACCTGCTCGGCGGCAATCACGGCAGCCACCATGCGCCGCGTATCGGGGTCGTTCTCCGTGCCCTCGAACATGCGGCCCAGCCAGTCGGGAACGCTGGCCCCGCACATGGCCGAGAATTTCCGCGCCTGCGCGAAATTGGACACCGGCATGATGCCGGGCACGATCGGCGCCGTGATACCAGCGGCCAGACAGCGGTCGAGAAAGCGCAGATAGGTCTCGGCCTCGAAGAAATACTGCGTGATGGCGCGCGTCGCCCCGGCGTCGAGCTTGCGTCGGAGATTGTCGAGATCGGCCTCGGCACTCTCGGCAGCCGGATGCGTTTCCGGATAGGCGGCGACCGACACTTCGAACGGAGCGATGCGCCGCAGGCCCGCCACCAGATCGGCAGCATAGGCATACCCGTCGGCATGTGGCGCATAGGCCACATCCCCCGGCATATCGCCGCGCAGGGCCACGACGTGTCGCACCCCCACCTCCCAATAGCGCCGCGCCACCGCGTCCACCTCGGCGCGGCTGGCGCCGACACAGGTGAGGTGCGCGGCCGGAACCAGACTGGTCTCGGTCACGATCCGCGCCACCGTCGCATGGGTGCGCGCCTGGGTGCTGCCACCCGCGCCATATGTGACGGAGACGAAACGCGGAGCCAGCGGTGCGAGGCGGCGGATGCATCCCCAAAGCTGTGCCTCAAGCGTTTCGTTGCGAGGCGGGAAGAACTCGAACGACAGCGCGGGCGCCGGCTGCCGCGCGTCCGGCACCGGCAGCGCCGCGAAACGCGGGCCTGTCAGCCAGCGCTCCAGCGGCGGCAGCGTCGCGTTCGGGATGGCTTCGTGCAACCTCGCGCTCTCCTTGTCCTGGCCCGGGACCGCCCCGTATGTTGGCGCCACGACCCCGGGGCGCAACTTGTCGTGCATAGGCACGTAACGTCTCCCGGCCTGCGGCCCGTGCCTTGTGCCCTGTGTAAGCCCTGATATAGACGGTGGATCAACATCTGACGCCATACCATCGTGGTCCATCAAGCACCGGGCGCCGGCCTTGAACCGCCTTGCAGCCTTTCCCAATCCCCTATTGAGGGTCTGATGCCCGCCAACCGACCATCCGCACCATTGTTGCAATCGCTTGCCAGGATGGCGTGCGCGGCGGTCTGCCTGATCGTTCCGGCCCTGCTGGCCGGCTGCGCCACGCCGCCGCCCGCGTCCGACCCCGAGGCATTGGCGGACTACCGCGCCACCAATGATCCGCTGGAGCCGACGAACCGCGTTATCTACAAGGTCAACAATGCCATAGATCAGGCGACGCTTCGCCCGGCGGCGATCGCCTATCGCGATGTGCTGCCGGAGGTGGTGCGGACCCACACGCACGAGTTCCTCACCAATCTGTCCAACACGGTGACGCTCGCCAACGACATGATGCAGGGCAAGCCGCGCCGGGCGGGCGACACGCTGATGCGGCTGCTGATCAACACCACGATCGGCATTGGCGGCATATTCGACGTGGCCGACGGCTGGGGCTATCCGCAGCACGACACCGATTTCGGCGTGACGCTGGCCATCTGGGGCCTGCCGGACGGTCCGTACCTGTTCCTGCCGCTGTTCGGGCCGTCCGGCCCGCGCGACGCGGTGGGTCTGGCCGGCAATTTCGCGCTCGACCCGCTGACCTGGGTGGGCCAAGGCGACGTGGTCGTGGCCCTTGGCTGGGCCCGCTTCGGCGTGAGCGCGCTCGACGAACGGGCGGCGCATATCGATGACATCGACCAGATCAAGAAATCGGCGCTCGACCCCTATGCCACCTTCCGCAGCCTGTACCGGCAGCACCGCGACGCCCAGATCGAGCAGACTCGCAACGACAATCGGCACACAGTGCCCGCATGGTTTCCGAACGCGACCCCCTCTGCGCCATCGGCGACGACCCCACAGCCAGGTGTGGCTGTCGGCACCTCGCCTTCGGTGCAGTAATCCTTCACCCCGACCGCCATGACAGGATTTCCATGCTGACACGACGCCGATGGCTGCTCGCCGCCGTTTCCAGCGCGGCGCTCTATGGGGTGCTCGGGATCGCGCCGCTGCGGGCGCAGTCCGCCGCACAGGCCAGCGCCTTCATCAAGCAGACAGGAGACCAGCTGGTCGCCGTCGCGAACGGGCAGGCCAGCGACAGCGAGAGGAAGGCGCAACTCGCGGCGATCGTCGAGCGCACGGTGGACGTGGACGGCGTGGCGAAGTTCGCGCTGGGCCGCTTCTGGAACAAGGCAACGCCGGCGCAGCAGCAGGAATACACGAAGCTGTTCCACCGCGTGCTGGCCGCCAACATCACCGGGCATCTGGGCGAATATCGCGGCGTCGGCTTCGCCATGGGCCGGGTCGGTCAGGCCGAGGGTCATGTGGCCGTGGGAACCACGGTCACTCGCCCCAACACCGCCCCGGCCGATGTCCAATGGGTCGTGGCCGAGATTGGTGGCCAACTGAAGATCGTCGACGTGGTGGCCGAGAGTACCAGCCTGCGCTTGACCCAGCGCAGCGATTACGCCAGCTATCTGTCCCAGCATGGCTACGACGTGCAGGCGCTGATCGACGCGATCCGCAGGCAAGTCGGCGGCTGAGCGGCAACACCGGTAAGGGACGATAAACCCGCCGCGGCTTAGCTTGCGCTCATGCGGCGGTTGGTCCCTTCGTTGCTGCTCGGGCTTCTGGTCCTGGCCACAGGCCGGCCGGCACACGCTGCATGGCAGCCGCTATGGCTGCTGGGCCGTTCGCCACAAGCTGCTCCCGCCGGACCCGCGGCACGCGCCACTCCGCTCACGCCGGGTCAGCAATGCCGTGCGGCAATCGCCGCGGCGGCGCAGCGGGCGGGCATCCCGCCGCCGCTTATGGCGGCGATCGGCCGCGTCGAGAGCGGCCGCAGCGACGGCGCGGGCCGGGTCGATCCATGGCCCTGGAGCATCAATGCCGAGGGCGTGGATCACGTCTTTCAAACCAAGGTGGAGGCCGTTGCCGCGGTACGGGCGCTGCAGTCCGAAGGGGTCCGGTCGATCGACGTTGGCTGCATGCAGGTCAACCTGATGTACCACCCGGAGGCCTTCGCCTCGTTGGACGAGGCGTTCGACCCGGGGCGCAATGCGGACTACGCGGCGCGCTTCCTCACTCAGCTCCATGCCCAGACCGGCAATTGGGCGACTGCGACCGCTTGGTACCATTCGGCCACGCCGGAACTGGGCGCAGAGTACCGACGCCGCGTCATGGCTGCACTCCCGGCGGAGCAGGCCCAGCCGAGCAACATCCGGATGGCGGAAATCGGCCAGCCAGTGACCAGCGGCCCCTTCATGCTCGGCAATCGCCCGAGTGGTGCGCGAAGTCCTGCCCCTGCCCGCGGGAGCTTCCGGCCGGACGCTGGCCGCGTACCGCGCCCGACCGATCAGGGTCACATCCTGGGTGGGCCTGCGATAGACCTGTGTGCGCCCGCGTGAATTGCGCGTAACGTCTCCTGGCTGCTCGTGACTGGCCCGCCCGGCGCTGCCATGCTGCGGTGCGGTCTCTGTCGGCTCGCAATCACGGACCAGGCTCATGCACCATCTCCGCAACTGGATGAGGCTCCGCGCCGTATGGCTGGGCCTGCCGCTCCTGGCAGCCGCGCTCGCAGCCGCCGCGCCGGCCCGGACGGCGCCCAGCGGCGTTCCGGTGCAGGCGCAGAAGGCGACGCGGCAGGACGTGCCGGTCACGCTGCACAATATCGGCAGCGTACAGGCGTACAATTCCGTCCTGTTGCGCGCGCGCGTCGATGGCACGATCGACAAGCTGTTCTTCACCGACGGCCAGGAGGTCAAGGCCGGACAGCCCCTGGCGCAGATCGATCCGCGTCCCTATGCCGCCGCCTATGCGCAGGCAGCGGCGAAGAAGGCGGCGGACGCGGCGGCCCTGGCCAACGCCCAGCGCGACCTCGCGCGCTACAGCAATCTCGCCCGCAGCGACTTCGCCTCGCACCAGCAGGTCGACACCCAGCGCTCGACAGTGGCTCAGCTGCAGGCGACGCTCCAGGGCGACGATGCGCAGATGGCTGCGGCCCAGCTCAATCTCGACTATGCCCACGTCACCTCGCCGATCGACGGAAGGACCGGGATCAGGCTGGTCGATCCGGGCAATCTGGTGCAGGCCAGCCAGGCGACCGGCATCGTCACGGTGACGCAGATCCACCCGATCTATGTGGTCTTCACTCTCCCCCAGGACGACCTGCCGCAAATCCAGGCGGGCATGGCGCGCGGCAAGCTGCCGGTCACGGCGTTCGCGTCCGATGATCGCACGCTGCTCGGGCAAGGCACGCTGCTGACCATCGACAACCAGATCGACCAGTCCACCGGGACGATCAAGCTGAAGGCGACCTTTCCCAACCCGGACGACAAACTCTGGCCCGGACAGTTCGTCAACGTGCGCATGCAGACCGGCATTCTGCACCAGGCGCTGGTGATCCCTTCGGGGGCGGTCCAGAACGGGCCGGACGGGCAATTCGTCTATGTGGTCAAGCCCAATTCGACGGTGGCGATGCAGCCGATCCAGGTGAGCATGGACACCGGCACGGTGGCCGTGGTGACCAAGGGTCTGACCGACGGCACCCTGGTCGTGACGCGCGGACAGGAGCGGCTGCAGAGCGGCACCAAGGTCGCGGTCGCCACTGCGCCTGTCTCGGCCGCCGCCTCTGCCCCTGGGGCCGGCGGCTGAGCGCCAAGGCATGAGTATCTCCGCCCCGTTCATCCGCCGACCCGTCGCGACCTCGCTGTTGATGGCGGCGCTGCTGCTCGTGGGCCTTGCCGCCTACCCGCTGCTGCCGGTCGCACCACTGCCAAAGGTCGATTTCCCGACGATCTCGGTCAGCGCGTCGCTGCCGGGGGCGAGTCCCGAAACGATGGCATCGACTGTGGCGCAGCCGCTGGAGCGCCAGTTCGCCGAGATACCGGGGGTAGCGCAGCTCACCTCAGTCAGCGTGCTGGGCCAGACCACCGTCACGCTGCAATTCGACCTGAACCGCAATATCGACGCGGCGGCGGGCGACGTGCAGGCGGCGATCAACGCCGCAGGCGGCCAGTTGCCGAAGAACCTGCCCAACTCGCCCACCTACCGCAAGGTCAATCCGTCCGACAGCCCGATCCTGATCATCGCCATGACCTCGGACGCGCGGCCGCTGATCGGCGTCGATGACTACGCCGACAGCGTGCTGAGCCAGCAGATCAGCCAGATCAAGGGAGTGGGCCAGGTCATCATCGGCGGCGAGCAGAAACGCTCGGTGCGAATCCAGGTCGATCCGGCGAAGCTCGCAGCGATGGGGATGACGCTCGAGGATGTGCGCCAGATGCTGGTGAACGCCTCGGTGAACAGTTCCAAGGGTTCGATCGACGGGCCGACCCGGGCCTATACCATCTACGACAACGACCAGATCACGAAGGCGGCCGAGTACAACAACGTCATCGTCGCCTACCGCAACGGCGCGCCGGTGCGGGTGCGCGATATCGGCCGGGCGGTCGAGGGACCGGAAAACGTGCTGCTGCACGCCTCGCAGAACAACCATCCGGCGATCCTGTTGATCGTCTTCAAGCAGCCGGATGCCAACGTGATCGACACGGTCGAGGCCGTGAAGGCGAAGATGCCCTCGCTGATCGCGGCGATCCCGCCCGACGTGCATGTGCGCATCGTCAGCGATCGCACGCTCACCATCCGCGCCTCGGTGGCTGATGTCCAGTTCACGCTCATGCTGGCGGTGGCGCTGGTCGTGATGGTGATCTTCCTGTTCCTGCGCAACATCTGGGCCACCATCATTCCCAGCGTCACCGTGCCTCTGGCGCTGGTTGCCACCTTCGCCGTGATGTACCTGTTCGGCTACAGCATCGACAATCTCTCGCTGATGGCGCTGACGATCGCGGTGGGCTTCGTGATCGACGACGCCATCGTCATGCTGGAGAATGTCTATCGCCACGTCGAGGAAGGCATGAAACCGGTCGAGGCGGCGCTCAAGGGCGCGGGCGAGATCGGCTTTACCATCGTGTCGATCAGCATGTCGCTGATCGCGGTGTTCATTCCGCTGCTGCTGATGGGCGGCATCGTCGGCCGGCTGTTCCGCGAGTTCGCCGTGACGGTGACCATCGCCGTCGTGCTCTCGGCCTTCATCTCGCTCACGCTGACACCCATGATGTGCTCGCGCTTCCTGCGCCATCAGAGCAGCCACGGCGTGGTGTACCGCACGACCGAGCGCATGTTCCAGGCGCTGATCGGCTTCTACGCGCGCACGCTCGACATCGCGCTGCGGTTCCGGTTCGTCACGTTGATGGTGTTCCTGGGGACGGTCAGCCTGACCGTGTTTCTCTATATCACGATCCCCAAGGGCTTCTTCCCGGATCAGGACAACGGTCTGCTGTTCGGCCTCTCCGAGGGCGCGTCGGACATCTCCTTCGCCGCCATGTCGGACCGGCAGCGCGCCTTGATCAATGTGCTGCTGGCCGACCCGGACATCCAGGACGTCTCCTCCGCCGTGGGCGCCGGCGGCGGCCAGACCGAGAACAATGGACGGGCCTATATCACGCTGAAGCCGTTCAAAGAGCGCCACGCCACGGCGCAACAGATCATCGCCCGATTGCGGCCGAAGCTCGCGAAGGTCGAGGGGGCGCAGATGTTCCTTCAGGCCCGTCAGGACGTGCAGGTGGGCGGGCGCCTGACCAAGACGCTGTACCAGTACCACGCTTCCAGGACGCCGACGGGCACGAGCTGTACACTTGGGCACCGAAGGTTTTGGCGAAGCTCAAGACGCTGCCGCAGCTACGCGATGTCGCCTCGGACCAGGAAGTGGGCGGCAATACAGCGACGCTCACCATCGACCGCGACGCCGCCGCACGGTTCGGAATCCAGCCTGCCGTGATCGACCAGACGCTCGATGACGCCTTCGGACAGGCGCAGATCGCGCAGTATTTCACGCAGGTCAACTCGTACCATTTGATCCTGGAGGTGCCGGACGCCGATCGGGGCAAGCTCGCGACCCTGGACAAGCTATACGTCCGGTCGGCCAGCGGCACGGTTGTGCCGCTCTCGACCTTCGTCAAGGTCGATACCAAGCCGGTGCAGCCGTTGTCGATCAACCACCAGAGCCAGTTTCCGGCGGTCACGATCTCGTTCAATCTCGCACCGAAAGCATCCCTTGGTCAGGCGGTGGATGCGATCAACGCGGCGATGGCGCAGCTCGGCACGCCCGCCACGCTGCAAGGCAGCTTCCAGGGCACGGCGCAGGCGTTCCAGTCATCGCTGTCGAGCGAGCCGTACCTGATCGCCGCGGCGCTGATCGTCGTCTACATCATCCTGGGCATCTTGTACGAGAGCTACATCCTGCCTCTGACGATCCTGTCCACCCTGCCCGCAGCCGGCGTCGGCGCGCTGCTGATGCTGATGATCTTCGGCTACGACCTGTCGGTGATCGCGCTGATCGGCATTATCCTGCTGATCGGCATCGTCAAGAAGAACGGGATCATGATGGTGGACTTCGCCATCAACGCCGAGCGGCGCGACGGACAGACGCCGCAGGACGCCATTCGCGAGGCCTGCCTGCTGCGCTTCCGGCCGATCCTGATGACCACGATGGCGGCCCTGCTGACCGGCCTGCCGTTGATGCTGAGCCACGGCGCGGGCTCCGAATTGCGCCGCCCACTGGGCTTTGCCATGGTCGGCGGGCTGATGGTGAGCCAGGTGCTGACGCTGTACACGACGCCCGTGGTCTATCTCTATCTCGACCGCGTGCAGCACTGGCTGGCGCCGCGCCGTGCGAGCCGGATGCCGAAGCTCGCGGAGCGGATGGGCGCGACCACGAGCTGAGCGTCCCGCGAAACCGGCCGCCCGCGCGAGCGTTGCCGCAGCGTCATGGACATCGTGCCGCCGGATGCCCGGCAACACCTGCTTGACCGGCTTGCGCCCGTCCTGAGGCGGCTCGGCGAGCAGGCCGAGGGATCGGATCGATCGTCGTGTGTTCCGCCGGATCTCGGCCCTGCCCTGCATGCAGCCGATGCGCTCGCCGCCCCGCTGCCCGCGCATCTCGGCGGGTTGGGACTTGGCACCGACGGTCGCCGCGCCGATGACACCCATGGTCTGCTGCGATGCATGGGGGCGGGCTGGCTGCCGCTGGGTCGGCTCTACGAAGGCCATCTGAACGCCCTGCGCCTGATCGTCCTGTACGGCAGCCCGGATCAGACAGCGCAGGCCGCGGCCGATGCGCGGGCCGGACACATGTTCGCGGTGTGGATCACCGAGGACCCGGACTCGCCCGGTGCGGCGGGTCGGCAACGCGCTCCATGGCCGAAAGACATTCGCCTCCGGCGCGGCCGCCGTCAGCCGAGCGCTGGTCACGATTCATGAGGATGGCGAGCGCATGGCGCTCGTGGCGGCCCCGCCCGGAGGATGGCGGCTCGGGCAAAAGCCTGACCTGCAGGGGATGCGCGGCACCGGGACCGCAACGGTCGATCTGACCGGCCTGCCCGCCCCCTCGCCGTCGCTCATCGGCGCGGTCGGGGACTACATGCGCCAGCCGGAGATTTCGCTCGGCGCCTGGCGGCCCTTGGCCGTGCTGTCGGGCGGCCTGTCCGCCCTGGTCGGCGCCGTTCGCGCGGAGCTTGTCGGACGCGGACGTCAAGGCCATCCACAGCAGCGAGCGCGGTTCGGCGCGTTGGTCGTGGCGGAGGAGACGGCACGCCTCTGGTCAAGCCGGGCAGCGCGTCTCGCGGAGCTGCAAGCCGACGACGATGCCGCCGCCTACGTGAAGCTCGCCCGCGCGGCGGTCGATTCCGCCTGCGCCAGCGCGATTGCTTTGGCCCAGCGCTCCGGCGGCCTCGCTGCCTTCGCCCGCCCGCATCCGATCGAGCGTCTGTGCCGCGATCTGGCCACCTACATGCGCCAGCCGGCGCTCGACGAGGTGATCGACGAGGCCGCATCCCATTTCCTCGAACGGGCTGTGCCGCTGTGAACGCCGCATTGGCACGGGCGGCGATCGAGGCGCTGGCTACCCGCGACTTCGAGTCGCTGTTCGGCACTTCCCCCGTGCTGGTTCTGGCACCGCATCCGGATGACGAATTGCTGGGCTGCGGCGGCGCGATCGCCGAGGGCTGCGCCCGTCGCCATGCGATGCACGTGGCGATCCTGACGGACGGCAGCATGTCTCACCCGAACAGCAGCACCTGGCCGGCCGAACGGCTGCGGCGGACGCGAGAGGGCGAGGCGCGTGCGGCCACCGCCATTCTCGGGGTGCCGCCGGACAATCTGCTGTTCCTGGGACAAAAGGACAGTTGCGCGCCGCATGAGGGCGCGGCGTTCGACGCGGTACTCCAACGGCTGTGCGACGAGATTCGGTCACGCGGAATCGGCACGATCTGCGCGAGTTGGATCGGCGATCCGCATGGCGACCACGGTGCCGCGGCAAAGCTCGCCACGGCTGCCAGCCGTCGCACCGGAGTGGGCCATCTGGCCTATCCGGTCTGGGCCTGGACGACACCGGATGATGCGAGCCTGCCCGAGGTGCGCGGCGGCGGCCGGCTTGATGTCGCCCGCCACCTGTCGATAAAGCGGCGCGCCATCGCCGCGCACGCGACCCAATATTCCGGCATGATCCATGACGACCCGACAGGCTTCCGCCTGTCATCCGCTTTCCTCGCCCATTTCGACCGCCCCTGGGAAGCTTTCCTGGACCCTGCGTGACCAGCGGACACGACCGCGCCTTTTTCGAGGCACTCTATGCGGCCAATCCCGACCCCTGGCGCTTTGCCACGAGCCCGTACGAGCACGCGAAATACCGGGCGACTTTGGCAATGTTGCCGGCTCGCCGCTTCCGGTCAGCGCTCGAGGTCGGATGTTCGGTGGGGGTGATGACCCGCCTGCTGGCACGGCGCTGCGACCGGCTGCTCGCCCTCGATATCGCCGAGCAGGCGTTACGCCATGCGCGCCGCAGGCGTCGCGGACTTGCGGGCGTGATCGTGGCGCGGCGAGAGCTTCCGGCCGAGTGGCCGCGTGGCCGGTTCGACCTCATCATCCTGTCCGAGGTGCTGTACTTCCTGACCCCGCCCGCTCTCACCGCTGTTGCCGAGGCAAGCTGCCGGACCCTGTTGCCCGGGGGCATTGTGGTGCTGGTCAACTGGACCGGACCGACCGGCACGACGTTGGACGGCGGCCAGGCGGCTGCCCGATTCCTCCGCCAAACGGCCGGCCGGCTGCGCCTTCTCAGGCGCAAGCGGCAACCGCAATACAGCCTGGAGGTTCTGCGCCGGCCGACCTAGCCTGCGCCGGCATCCGCCGCGCGCAGCCGGTCGCGTATTGCGCGCGCAAGCGCCGTCTCGCGCAATACGGCCACGGCCGGCACGCGCCGGCGTGCCAGCACGGGGCTGGCCGCCTCCAGCCCGGCCCACGCCTGACCGAAATGGGCGCACTTCCAGAGCGAGGCGAGGATGCGCGGGCTCAGGGCAAACCTGCGGGCGCAATCCACTGTCGGATCGCCGGCCGCGAACGCCGATCGGGCGTACCGGCGCAGGCGAGCGCGTCGTATTGCCTGGCGCACCGGCTCCAGCCGGGAGTCCAGGAACAGGTCGGGTGCCGAAAGGCGCCGGCGGATGGTATCGGCCATGCCACCCGGGGCGCGTCCCTCGATCCGGCCCGAGACGCTTACCCACACCTCCGACGCATGGCGGATCCGGCAATCGTGGCCGCGCAAGGCAGCCACGAAAGCGCGGTCCTCGCCATACGCCACCGGCCGCAACCCGCCAACACGGCGCCAAGCCGCGGCGCTCACCGCGATGCTGGCGCCCGCCTCGTCGGTGTGTCGCGGCCACGGATCGGCGGGATCGGGGTCCAGTAACGAGGTGATCTCATCGAGCAGCGTGGCGTAGGCGCACTCGCGCGCGTCATCCTGGTGCAGCGCGTCCGGGATCAGCCGCGCTTCCACCGGATCGATGACGGCGCGACCCAGCACCGCGTCCGCACCCCGAACCAGAGCCGCGAGGGTTTGCGCGAGCCAGTCCGAGGGGACGATGCCATCGGCATCGGTCGTGAGTACGACGCCAGTCGGCCCCGCGACCGCGCCCGCCCGCCGCATGGCCAAGGCCCGCGCAGTTCCGGCATGCGCTCGCGACAGCGGCAGATCGACGCAGCACAGGTCGATGGTGAGAGGCAGGGATGGTGCCAGCGCCTGCACGATGGCGGCGCTGGCATCGGTGCAGTTGTTCAGCAGCAGTGCCACTGCCGGCGCGGGCGCCCCGCGTTGGCCGGCCAGGGCGATCAGGCAGGACGCAATCCGCTCGGCTTCGTCGCGAACGGGGATGGCAACCGCGATCGGGGTATCGCAACGATGCGCGGAGATCCGGGTCCAGGACGGCACGGCAGCATAACGAGGCACGCTGCCGGCAGGTTGCGCGGCGTTGGTGTTCCGGGGCGCTACTCCTCCTCCTCGTCCTCCTCGGGGTCGTCCTGGTGTTCGCAGTACCAATCCAGCACGTCGTCGTGGAAATCAGGATCCTTGAGCAGCCGCATGGCGAGCGCCAGGACGATCTCGGGCGCAGCGGACAGATCGCCACCGCCCTCCGGCGCATCGGCAGCCGCCACGACGCGCACCGACATCGCGCCGTCCTCTTCGCCGATGATCAGGGCGACCTCGTTCTTCTCCAAATCCACGGCCGTGGTGCTATCCCGGTTCGGCTGACTCATCGTGGCTCCTTCTGCGTGGCCGGCGGCTGATTAGCAGAGGCGGATGCGGCGCCCAACAGCGGAGGCCCTCGTTCAGATGAACTGGCCGTGCAGGAAGCCCAGGGCCGGCAGCGGCGTCCAGCGGCGCGGCAGGTCGGCGCGGCGGATCGGCGCCACGCTGTAGCGGGGCACCGCCTGCTTCGTGCCGCGCAGCAGGGCCGCGTACGCACTCACCTGCTGCTCGCGCCAGGCGCGGTCGGCCAGGGCGGCACCCCGGGTCGGGTGGATATCGGCTATCCGCTCGGTGACACCGAGCGAGGCCATCACGGCCCAGATCGTATCCTCGCCCGCGCGTTGCAGCCTGACGACTTCACCCATGCCGCCCCTACGCTAGCCTGCCCGACGCGCCCTCGCCACAGGATAACGCTCGGCCAGCCGCTTCTCGCGCCCTATTGCGAATTGCCGAAGATCGGCTGCTCGACCTTGTCGCCGACCCGGATGCCCAGCCGCGCCGTGGTGCCTGCCGCCAGCTCCAGCGTGGCGCGGACCGGCCCGTTGCTGCTGATGACCGCAAGGCTGCGCGGCGTGGTGTCCTCGACGATGGTGCGGATCGTCCCGTCCGCGCGGATGAACACCATGTCCAGGCTGCTTACGGTGTTCTTCATCCACATGTTGCTGTCCTTCTCCTCGCCCCAGTCGAACAGCATCCCGCCATCCGCCGGGATGTGCGTGCGGAACATCAGTCCGGTTTCCTGCTGCGGCTCGGTCGTTGCCATCTCCACCATGAAGTCGTGGCGCTTGCCGTCGCGGCTGACGATGACGAGCTTCTCCTTCGGCAGCTCCGGCTGCGGCCCGGTCTGCTGGGCGCGTCCAGCCAGCGGCGCCAGCAGCAGGACAGAGGTGGCGGCGAGCAGCGAGCGGCGAGAGGTCATGCGGTCAGCCTTTCCATGCGCGCCAGATCGGCCAGGCGCTTGATGTCGTCGCGCACCATACCCTCGCGTGGCGCGTCGCGCAGGGTGGTGAACCAATGCTCCGGCGGGTTGCGGCCGGCGGCACGATTGTAGGTCAGCGCCCGCAACACAAGCTCGGCCTCCGGCGTGGTCCGCTCCGGCACCGAGATCGTGTTGAGCGCCGCCCAGATGCCGGCCCAGCAGCGGCCCGTGGCATAGGGATTGTAGCCGCCGCCACCCACCACCACGAGCCGCGGCGAGAGCCCGCGCACGGCACGCACCACCTCCCAATAGGCGTTGTTCGACAAGGACAGCTTGGCCAGCGGATCTTCCTCCAGCGCGTCGGCCCCCGCCTGGAGCATGATCGCCTGCGGACGGTGCGCCTCGATCAGCGGCAGCACCGCGTGGTGCATCAGCCAGCGCATCTCGCTGTCGTTCAGGCCGCGAGGCACCGGCAGGTTGCGCGCGGCCCCGCCGGCGCGGTCGTGCGCGAGCCCCGTGCCGGGCCAGCGCCCGGCCTCGTGGATGCTGATGGTCAGCACGCGTTCGTCCTGGGCGAAGGCATCCTGCACGCCGTCGCCGTGATGCGCGTCGATGTCCAGATAGACGATCCGCTCAAGCCCGGCATCCAGCCAGGTCAGCAGCCCCAGCACCGGATCGTTCAGGTAGCAGAAGCCGCTGGCCCGATCGCTTCGCCCATGATGGGTGCCGCCGCCCGGACAATGCACCACCCCGCCCGGCGCGGTCAGGCGCGCCGCCAGCATGACCCCGCCGGCGCTCGTGGCCGGTCGCGAGAAGATTTCCGGATAGACCGGGTTGCCGTCGATGCCGATGCGGTAGCGGTCGCGATCGGCCGGGCTTACCGACTGGTCGCGCTCGGCGCGCTGCAGGGCGGCGAGATAGCCGGGATCGTGGAATCGGGTGATCTCGGCAGCACTGGCCATCGGTGCCGTGACGAACCGGCTCTCGTCCAGCCAGCCCATCGTCCGGATCAGGTCGGTACAGGTCGAGACTCGCGGAACGGCCAGCGGATGGCTCGGCCCGTAGGTCGAGAAACGGTAGATCTCCGAACCGATATAGAGGGGCTTGTCACGAGCGGACGGCGGCATCGCCTCCATATACCGGAACACGCCCGCGCAGCCGATCCGCCGCCCGCCGGATCGGGGCCGGTTGCACGGGCAAAATGGCGTCAGTAACGTCCGGCCGAGAGCAGGAGACTACACGATGGACATGACCGGCGAACGCCGCATCCCGGCTCCGCGTGACAAGGTCTGGGAGGCGCTGAACGACCCGGCCGTGCTGCGGGCCTGCATTCCGGGCTGCGAGAGCCTGGAAAAGACCTCCGATACCGACATGAACGGCACGGTGGCGATGAAGGTGGGGCCGATCAGCGCCCGGTTTTCCGGCCGGGTGCAGTTGACCGACCTGAACCCGCCGAATTCCTACCGCATCACGGGCGAGGGCGCCGGCGGCGCGGCCGGGTTCGCCAAGGGCGGGGCGGATGTGCGGCTGACCGAGGATGGCGCCTTCACGGTCCTCGACTACGCGGTGCAGGCGCAGGTCGGCGGCAAGATCGCCCAGCTCGGCGCGCGGCTGGTCGATGCCACGGCCAAGTCGATGGCCGACGCCTTCTTCAACCGCTTCGTGACCGAAGTGGCCGCGACGCCGGGCCAGGAACTGGCCGCCGAAGGCCTGATCGGAGCCGCGGCCGCCGTGGCGACGGCGCCTTCCCGCACGGCACCCGCGCCGGTCAGCATGATGTCGCTCATTCCGGCCGAGCCGATGGGATTTCCGCGTATCGTGTGGGTTTGCGGGGCGCTGTTCCTGTTGATCTTCATCCTGATCTTCAGCGCCTATCTGTGAGCATCGGGATACCGGCCTCCGCGGCCGAAACCGCCGCTCTGCTCGCGCGCGGCGGCTACATCGCCGACACGGCGCTGGCCACGACTGTCCACCTGGCGCTGGCCATGCAACGCCCGCTGCTGCTGGAGGGCGAGCCCGGCACCGGCAAGACCGAGATCGCCAAGGTGCTGTCCGAGGGCCTGGGCCGCCGCCTCGTGCGGCTGCAATGCTATGACGGCATGGACCTCGCCGCTGCCGCCTATGAGTGGGACCATGCACGGCAGCTCATGGCGATCCGCCTCGCCGAAGCGTCCGGCACCGCCGAGCGCGACGTGCTGTCGAGCGAGATCTACAGCCGCCCGTTCCTGCAAGCCCGGCCGCTGCTGTCGGCGATCGACCCGGATTTGCCGCCGGCCGTGCTGCTGATCGACGAGCTGGACCGCGCCGACGAGCCGTTCGAGGCGTTCCTGCTCGAAGTGCTCGCCGATTTCCAGCTCAGCATTCCGGAATACGGCACCATCCGCGCCACCACGCCGCCGGTCGTCGTGCTGACCAGCAACCGCACGCGCGAGGTGCACGACGCGATCCGGCGGCGCTGCCTGTATCATTGGGTGGATTATCCCTCCGCCGCGCGCGAGCGCGAGATTTTGGCGCGCAAGGCGCCAGGCGTGCCGGCGGCGCTGTCGGCGCAGGTCGTGGCCTTCGTGCAGCGCCTGCGCGGCGAGGATCTGTTCAAGCTGCCCGGTGTCGCCGAGACGATCGACTGGGCCGGAGCGCTCACGCATCTCGACCAGCACGAGCTGGCTCCGGGGGCGGTGGACGAGACGCTGGGCGTGCTGCTGAAGTATCAGGACGACATCGCCAAGATGCGGGGTGCGGAGGCGGCACGGCTGGTTGATGCCGCCCGGAGCGACGCAGCGCCGCGGGCGTCGTTCGGATGACTCTACGGGGGCGGTGGGCACGGCGTCAGCTCATCATTCATTGAAACAGCGCCTGTGGGGTCGAAACAGGCAATGGGAGTCTAGCTGAAATGACTGCAAACGACCGACCCTTGGTCACGAAGAAGGGCCATGAGCACGGCAATACGGCTCAATCAGGCGGTTTGGCGCTCGTGACGGGAGTCGGACCGCAGCATACACCGGCGACCAGACTCTGGTTTGGCAAGGCCAGCAATGCGCCAGGCTTCCGTTCGTTGCCTCACCACCACGGCGAGGCCGAAACCGGCGCCTATTTGCTGTCCGGACGCGCCCGCATCTACTTCGGCAAGGACTACCAAGACTATATCGAAATGGCAGAAGGCGATTTCATGTTTGTTCCGCCCTTCTTGCCTCATCTCGAAGCCAACATGAGCACGACAGAGGAACTCTTATGGCTGGCCTGCCGCTCGCCGGAGAACATCGTGGTAAATCTCTCTGACGTCGAAGACTCCTCTCTTCCAGGTTATCGCCGGGCCTAAAAACCCGTTCCGAACAGTAGGGCCGCATGGATGACACCGACCCGGCGAACCGGCCGCAACCAGCCAACTTCGACCTTCGCCGATCAGCGGGCCATGACCATGGCGCCGATCGCGATCGCGTTCCCTGACCTGGGCGACAGGACCGCTTCGCGCGTGACGATGTGATCATCAAACACGTCGCGATCTTCGAGGCTCATTAGTCCGTTATGCCCGAACTGCTCGCCGGCAACGTCATGCATTTCGCCCGGCTGCTGCGTCGCGCCGGCCTGCCGGTCGGCCCGGCGGACATGCTGGCCGCCGCCGATGCGCTGACACGCATTGATCTGGGCCGCCGAGCACAGGTCCATGCCGCGCTGCGCACGACTCTGGTGCATCGCCACGAGCACGCCGAGTTGTTCGACCAGGCGTTCCGCCTGTTCTGGCGCGATCCCGAGGCCGAGCGGCAGGCGGCGGCCATCGCGCTGCTGGGCGGCAAGCAGCCACCGCCCGAGCGCGCGCCGCCGGGCAGCCGGCGGCTGGCCGAAGCGATGTCCGCGGCGCGCGACCGGCCGCCGGAGCAGGCGCCGCCGCTGGAGCAGGTTGACGCGGTCCTCACCGTCTCGGAGCGCGAGCGGCTGCAAACGATGGATTTCGAGGCGATGAGTGCCGCCGACATCGCCCGCGCCAAGGCCGAGATCGCCCGGCTGGTGCTGCCGCTCGACCTGCGGCGCACCCGCCGCCGCCGGCCCGATCCGACGGGGCCGCATATCGACCTGCGCGCCACCCTGCGCACGAGCCTGCGGCAAGGCGGCGAGATCCTGGACCTTGCCGCGAGCCGCCGCACCACGCGGCCGCCGCCGCTGGTGGTGCTGTGCGACATTTCCGGCTCGATGGGCCGTTACGTGCAGATCCTGCTGCATTTCCTGCATGCCGTCGCGAATGACCGCGACCGTGTTTCGACGTTCCTGTTCGGCACCCGCCTGTCCAACGTCACCCGCGCGCTGCGTCATCGCGATGCCGAGGTCGCGTTCCAGATGGTGGCCCACACCGTCCCCGATTTCTCCGGCGGCACGCGCATCGGCGAGGCACTAACCCGGTTCAACCGCGACTGGGCGCGGCGGGTGCTGGGCCAGGGTGCCGTGGTGCTGCTGGTAACCGACGGGCTGGATCGCGAGGGCGCCGCCGGACTGTCGGAGGCGATGGAGCGGCTGCACAAATCCTGCGCGCGGCTGGTCTGGCTCAACCCGCTGTTGCGCTGGGATGGCTTCGCGCCCAAGTCGCAGGGCATTCGCGCCATGCTGCCGCACGTGGACGAGTTCCGGCCGGTCCACAACCTCGCCAGCCTGCGCGCCCTGGTGGATTCGCTCTCGCGCCCGGCTCCGGCCCGGGCGATGGAGCGCTGGAGGCTTGTTGCATGAGCGGGATAGGTATGACCGAGGCGGAAGACGTGCTGGCCGTCGCCGCCGGCTGGCTCGCCGAGGGCGAGAAGGTGGCGCTGGCGACCGTGACGCAGACCTGGGGCAGCAGCCCCCGCCCGGCCGGCAGCCAGTTGGCGGTGACAGAGTCGGGCCGCATGGCCGGCTCGGTCAGCGGCGGCTGCATCGAGGGCGCGGTGGCCGAGGCGGCGCAACAGACGCTGGCGACCAGCCAGCCGCAGATGCTTTCGTTCGGTGTCACCGACGAACGCGCCTGGGAGGTGGGGCTGGCCTGCGGCGGTCGGGTCAAACTGTTCGTGGAGAAGCTGGCATGACGCCCGCGCTTTTCGCCGCTCTCACCGAAGCGCGCGCGGCAAAGCGTCCGGTGGTGGTGGCGACACGCCTGCCGGACGGGACGCAATTGCTGCTGCCGGCCGAGGCGACTGACCCGGCGCTGGCCGAGACGGCGCAGGCAGCGCTCGACCTGGATCAAAGTAGGACAGTCCAGGTCTCTGGACATGAATGGTTTCTGCATGTGCATAACCCGCCCGTGCGACTGGTCGTCGTGGGGGCGGTCCACATCGCGCAGGCCTTGGCCCCGCTTGCGTCCAGCTTGGCTTGGCGGTGATCATCGTCGATCCGCGCGGCGCGTTTGCCACCGCCGAGCGCTTTCCCGGCGTGCAGGTCGTCGCCGCATGGCCCGACGAGGCGCTGGACGCGCTGGCACCTGACGCCAGAACCGCTGTGGTCACGCTGACGCACGACCCGAAGCTCGACGATCCGGCGCTGGATCGGGCGTTGCGCAGCGACTCCTTTTATATAGGTGCGCTCGGCAGCCGTCGAACGCATGCGATGCGGCTGCAACGGCTGGCGGCGCTCGGCCACGACGCCGCGGCACTCGCGCGCATCCACGGGCCTGTGGGGATCGATCTGGCTGCCGTGACCGCCCCCGAGATCGCCCTGTCGATCCTGGCCGAGTTCATCGCGGTGAGGCGGGGCGCACCGCTCGGCCTGCGCGAGACGGAATCGCGGGCAGCGGCGTGATCTTCGGTCCGACCCCGCTCGACGATGCGCTTGGCGCGATCGCCGCTCACACGCATCGCCTGCCTGGCCGGGTGATCCACAAGGGCGCCGGTACTGGACGAGGCGGCCATAGCCTCGTTGCGCAGCGCCGGACAGACGGAGATCGTGGCTGCCCGGCTCGAATCGGCCGACGTGCCGGAGAATCCCAGCGCCGAGCGGGTCGCGCGCGCGCTGCTGGGGCCTGGCCTTTCCATCATCCGCGCCGCCGGCACGGGGCGGGTCAACCTGCATGCCGACGCGCCCGGCCTGCTGCGTATCGACGCGGCCAGGGTCGATGCGGTCAACACCGCCGACGAGGCGGTGACCGTCGCCACTCTGCCCGATTACGCGCAGGTCGCCGCGCGCGAGATGGTGGCCACCGTGAAGGTCATTCCGTTCGCGGTCGCCAAACAGGTGCTCGACCGGGTGGAGGCCACGGCCGGTAGCCGGCGGTCCGCTGCTGCGCCTGCATCCGTTTCAGCCGCTCTGCGCCGGCCTCGTGGTCTGCGAGTTGCCGGGCATGAAGGCCAGCGTGCTCGATGCCACCGTCGAGGCGATGCGCGAGCGGGTCGTGGCGCTCGGGGGCACGATGCTTCCGCCCCTGCGCTGCGCACACGCGACCGACCCCATTGCAGAGTGCATAAGGAAACTCGCGGCGGATGGCGCCACCTTGCTGCTGATTGCGGGTGCCTCGGCGACGGTGGACCGGCGCGATGTCGGGCCGGCCGGAATCGTCGCCGCGGGCGGCACGATCGAGCATTTCGGGATGCCGGTCGATCCGGGGAACCTGATCTGCACCGGGCGGCTCGGCGGCGTGCCCGCGCTGGTGCTGCCCGGCTGCGCACGCAGCCCGAAGGCCAACGGCATCGATTGGGTGCTGCAACGCCTGTTCGCGCGGCTGCCGGTGGACAGCCAGGCGATCATGCGGATGGGCGTGGGCGGATTGCTGAAGGAGTTTGTCGGCCGACCCTCGCCACGAGCCGCCGCGACACCGAAAGCCGCTGCCGCCACGGCCCCCGCGCGTGTCGCGGCGATCGTGCTGGCGGCGGGTCAGTCCACCCGCATGGCGCCCTATAGCAAGCTTCTGCTGACCGATCCGGCGGGGCGGACCATGATCGCGCGGGTGGTGGACAATCTGCTCGCCTCGCGCGCCCGGCCGGTGCTGGTGGTGGTTGGCCATCGCGAGGCCGAGATCCGCGAGGCGTTGCATGGCAAACCCGTGACCTTCGTGACCGCGCGCGACTACGCCGAGGGATTCTCCGCCAGCCTGCGCGCCGGTGTCGCAGCCCTCCCGTCCGAAACCGCGGCCGCGCTCATCTGCCTTGGCGACATGCCGCTGGTCACGGGCCGCGTCATCGACCAGATCGTCGCCGCCTGGAATCCGGTCGAAGGCCGCATGATCGTGCAGCCGACGCATCGCGGAGGGCTGGGCAACCCGTTGCTATGGGATCGTAAATTTTTTCCGGAATTGATTGCTTTAAAGGGAGATTCAGGCGGCCGACAAGTCTTGTCACGGCACGAGGACCAGTTGGCGCGAGTCGAGGTGGACACGGATTCCGTGCTGCGCGATTTCGACACGCTGGACAGCCTGGCGAGCCTGCCGGAGCGGCTTCGGCCACCGGCGCTGAATGCGATGCGGGCTGGATGAGGCGCCGTTTCCGGTTCATGGTCGCGCCATGACGAGATCAACCGCCCCCTCTGTGCGGGTCATGGTGCTGCAGGACGGCGTCACCGGGTATCTGGTGGGGCTGCCGCCGGAGGCGCTGCCGCCGGTGCGGGCGCGCGACCTTTCGGCGGCATGGGATGCGGCGCGCGGCGCCGCCGACGCTGCGCGATGGGACGTGCCGCGTCTGTTCAGATTCCGTCGCACCCCGGAGGATGCCGGCGAAGCGGCCGATCACGGAATCGAGATGGCGCTGGCCGACCCGGATGCCTGCTGTTGGGCGGGCGCTGTTGACCGCACCCTCGGCCTCGCCAGCACCTATGGCATCTCGGTCTGCCTGCGCCTGCTGGCCCTGGTTGACCTGCTCGGCTCGGCCCCCTGGACCACGTCCTGGTTCGCGCTGCGGCGCGATGGCGCGGAGATCAGCCCGCCGCTGCTGAATGCCGCCGCCGCCGCCCCGCTGACCACCCAGGGCGGCCTGGACGAAGCGGTGGTTCTGGCCCGCCTGCCGCGTGGCTCGACGGTCCGGCAGACGCCGCCGCCTCGCCTTTTGCCCTCCGGAGCCCCCGCATGACCGCCGCTTCGATCAACTGGCCATCCAGACCGGCGCTATGCTGCGGCGGATTGCTTGCCGTGATGCTGGGACTGTCGGCCTGTGCCGGCGCGCCCCAGCGAAGCTCGAGCGACATCGCGGCGCTTACGGCCTGCCGGCACCGCGCCGACGAGGTCTATGCCAAGCAGAACCGCGCCGAGGTGTATATGAGCGACACTTTCGCTACCAGCGGTCGCGACTCGCCATACTCGACCACGGCGCTGCCGGGAGTGACCACGCGCGGGCTGTCCGGCCAATATGAACGCGACAGCATGGTGAGCGATTGTCTCGCGGGGACCGGGCCCGCGACGGGCGTCTCGACCAGCCCCAAGCCGAGGCCGCCGGCATCGGCGCCAGCCGCCCCGCTTCCCTAGAGACCTCGGTCTGCTTGTTGCCCCGCGCCGCGCGCCGTAGAAGCGCGCGGCAATGCAATGGAGGCACAGGCCATGAGCAAGATCGTTCGTACGCGAGGCCGGCAAGATCCTGGCGCAGGCTGTCGAGTATCATAATTTCGTCTTCCTGCAGGGCTGCACCGCCCAGGATCTGTCGCAGGACATCACCGGCCAGACACAACAGACGCTGGCGCAGATCGATGCGCTGCTGGAGCAGCACGGCACCGACAAGACGCGATTGCTGCAGGCACAGATCTGGCTCAAGGACATTCGCGACCGCGACGCGATGAACAAGGTCTGGTCGGCCTGGCTGCCAGAGGGCGGCGCGCCGGCGCGAGCCTGCGTGCAGGCGAACATGGCCGATCCGCGTCATCTCGTGGAAATCATGGTTACGACTTGCAAATAACCTTGACTGCGGCGAGACAGCAACACCTGTGGCAAGCCGGCGTCGTGCAAAAATGCCACATGCAAGCGATATTTTCGCCACAAACTCATTGTGATCGCGCAAAATAGGCTTTTGAGTCCTAATTTTGCCTGTCGTCCACAGGGCCATGCCGGCGATTTTGCATGACAGAGCTGCTTCCGCCGGGTTTCCTGATTGTCATGTTCACGAGGCGGTTGCTACCGCTCCGGTCGACACGATCACGAAAAGGCGACCGGCATGGCAAACGCGGCGAATCTCGGGAGGGTTGTTGCTGTCGGAACACTGGTCGCGGCGGTCTCCCTCGCCTGCTTTCCTGCGTCCTCCCAGGCGAAATCTCACTCGGTCAGCCGGCACCATGCCGACAGAAGCAGCTCCGGCACCCATCCGGGTGCCTCCCACGCCTCCCGGCATGGTTCGGTCGCCGAACGCGGCCACAGCGGCCGGACGCTCGTCCATGTCGTCTCGTTCCACCGGAACTCGAAATACGCTTTCGCCAAGGGATCGAAAGGTCGCTACGCCCGGCACGGCTATTACGGCGGCCTGCAATGCGTGCCGTTCGCCCGTGCCGCCTCCGGCATCGAGCTGAAGGGCAACGCGGTCAATTGGTGGGACGCGGCCGCCGGCATCTATCAGCGGGGCGCCCAGCCCGAGTCGGGCAGCGTGCTGAACTTCCGCGCCAACGGGCATATGCGCCTGGGCCACGTGGCGGTCGTGACCGCGGTGCTGGGTCCGCGCGAAATCGCCATCGAGCACGCCAACTGGGCCGGTCCCGGCGCCAACAAGGGCGGCGTCTCGCACGATGTTCCGGTGGAGGATGTCTCGCCCAACAACGACTGGACGGAGGTGCGGGTCGGCCTCGGCCACAGCGGCGAATACGGCAGCGTCTATCCGACCTATGGCTTCATCTACGACCGACCGGACAGCGGCGTGATGCTGGCCAACCGGAACGAGTCAGGCAACGGCCAAAGTCGCGTCGCCGCCGTTGCCGGGTTTAGCGAAGTCGCCCAAGCGCCCGGCGGCAGCCCCCGCGTCCTGCCGGCGAAGCTCGTGCTGGACGCGCCGAGCCGCAATCTGCAATAGCGCGGACAGGTCTAGATCAGACCGGCCGCGCCCAGCGCCGCCCCTGCGGCCAGCAGCCAGAGCGGGTGCAGCCGGGTCCGCAGCAGCACCCCCGCGCTGGCGAGCGTCAGCACGGCGCTTCCGGCACCCCGCAAGGTAGACAGCGACAGCAGCGTGGCGGCGGCCAGCACAAGCCCCACCGTGACCGGCGTGAGCCCGGCCTGCGCCACGGCTCGCCAACGGGCCGCGCCGGCCCGATGCCAGACCTTCGCCACGATGAAGGTCAGCGTGCAGCACGGCGCGATCAGGCTGAGCGTCGCGACGGCGGCCCCCGCCCATCCGGCGACACGCCAGCCGATCAGGGTCACGACCAGCATGTTCGGCCCTGGCGCCGCCTGCGCCACAGCGAACAGTGCGGCGAACTCCGGCGCACTCATCCAATGGTGGACATCCACCACCTGCCGCTGCATCTCGGGCAACGTGGCGTTCACTCCGCCGATGGCCAGCAGCGCAAGCTGGCCGAAAATCACGGCGAGCTGGACGAGGTGGCCCGTCAGCGCGCGACACCCGAGCGGTGGCGGAGTGCCAGTGCCTGCAGCAGGATGCTGAGCGGCACCAGCAGCAGCAAGGTCGGCAGCAGCGGCAGGCGCAGCACCGCCACCGCGACGAAGGCGATCACGGCGACCGCGATGCCAAGCGGACGGCCCAGCAGCGGTGCCGCGATCCGCAGCGCGGTTGCCAGGACCAGCCCCGCCGCGGCCGAGGCAAGACCCGCCAGCGCCCGAGCGACAACCGGGTAGCCGGCGAAGCGGTCGAACACGGCCCCGAGACCGATCACGATCAGAACGGGCGCGGCCAGCAGGCCCGTCACGGCCACCAGCGCGCCCCGCACGCCACGATCGCGCGTGCCCAGGCAGACCGCGAGATTGCAGACGTTCGGCCCCGGCAGGAATTGGCACAGCGCCAGCATGTCGGTGAACTCGGGGCCGCTCAGCCAACCCCGCTGCTCGACCACCATGCGGCGAATCCACGGCATGACGCCGCCGAAGCCGATGATGCCGACCGAGAAGAAGCCGGCGAACAACTGCCGCAGCCCCGGCCGGCCGGGATCACTCGCCAAGCGCCACCGGCAGCATCGAGGCGACCATCAGGACTGCCATGCTAATGTTGAACGCGCGCAGACGGGCCGGCGACCGCAGCAGCCGCGACGGCGGCACTGCCCAGAAGCGCCCATGCCAGCACGCAGGGGAGACACACGACCAGGAACACGCCGGCGATCGCCGCCACCTGCGGCGCCATCGCTTCATTCGGCAGCACCCAGGCGGCCGAGGCGCCAAGGGCGATGAACCATGCTTTCGGATTCACCCACTGGAACGCCGCCCCGCCGAAAAAGCCGAGCGGTACCCGCGCGGGCCCGCTTCCCGGTGCCCCGGCGCGCGCGATACGCACCGCCAGCAGCACGAGCCAGGCCATCGAGACGAGCCGCAGCAGCCGAGCCACCGCTCGGCAGGGCCGCCAGCACGCCCGCCACGCCGATGCCTACGATACGCCAGCATGGCTGCGAAACCGATGCTGATGCCCAGCAGCAGGGGCACGGCTGCCCGGAACCCGTGATTGGCGGCGGTTGCCGCGATCATCGCGTTGTTCGGTCCCGGCGTGATGCTGGCTGCGAACGCGAAGGCGGCGAGCGCCAGAAGGGACGATGTCATTTCACTAGGTCAGCATGCCCGCCCTAGCGTCGGCTATGCCCAGTTTGCAGGCCAGCTCGACGTCCGTGCAACGCGCCCTCATCGGCGCGTTCGGCGCTCGCCCAGCCGACGATCCGCTCCGCGTTGCCGCGCCATGTGAAATCTCGGCGCTCGAGCTCCGCCCGCGCGGCCGAACCGAGGCGGTCAATCAGCCCGGGTGTCGTGATCAGCCGCGTCACCGCCTCCCACATGGCGCCTTCGCGCTCGGGATCGAACAGCAGCGCCGTGCGATCGTGCTCCAGAATCTCCCTGATGTTCGGCTGATCGGGGGCCACGATGGCCCGTCCCGCCGCCATGTAGTCGAACACCTTCAGGGGAGACGCGTACGGCACGACCTTCGGCTGCAAGGCGATGTCGAACCCGGCGATGCGGCTGGGCACCTCGGTATGGTCCACGACGCCGGTGAAGCGGACACGATCGGACAGAGCCCAGTCGCTGCCGCCTGCCGCTCGAGGTCCGTCCGCACCGGCCCGTCGCCGATGATCACGAGCGACAGGAGCGGCGGGCCGGAATGCCTGGACATGGCGTCGATAACCGCGTCCATGCCGTGCCACCCGCGCACGAAGCCGACGAAGCCGAGAGTGACCGCGTCCTGCAACGTGCGGGCGGCGGCCGGCGGGGGGAAGCGTTCCAGCACCACGCCGTTGGGCACGACGCTGATCCGCTCAGGTGCGACGTTGGCGGCCACGATGATCCCTTTTAGCGATTCCGTCACGGTCAGAACCCGGGTTGCCGAACGCCAGACGAACCGCTCCAGCGCATGGGCCACGCGCTTGGCGTGGAGGCCGCCGAACCGACTGCGTTCCTCGGCCAGCGGCGAGTTGACCTCAAGATAGAACGGCAGGCCGGTACGTCGCGCGAGCCATGTTCCGGCAAGGTGATAAAGATTGTACCGCTCGTAAATCAAATCCGGCTTGAAGTTGCGGCAGGCCTGGCGCAGGCGGCGATAGGCGTGCAGGCCATACGCGATCTCGGCCAGCTCGCCGAGCACTCCGGGCAGCAGCCGGCGTGCCACCGCGACCAGCCGGCTTTCGCCGCCGAAATCGGCCTTGTCGTAGAAGCCCGGCCCCACGACCAGAACCTCGTGTCCGGCGGAGCGGAATGCCGCGACCAGCTCCTCGATGTGAACGCTTTGGCCATCGCGGGATTGGACACGGTGGCTATACAGGATGCGCATTATGAGAACGGACCGCCATCGAGACGCCGCGCGGCGCCGGATTGATCCGCCTGCACGCGGGCCGCCACCACGGCATCCTCGATCACGAGTTCATCGACCCCAAGGAGGGAACCTGGCTGGTTCCGGCTCGAGTGACACCGTTCGGCGTCGGCTCGCTGCTGTCATCGCCGACGCGTTCCACCGACTGCGCGGATTGGCTTGTTCGCGCCAGCCAATGCCGAGCAGGCCAGGCGTATAACCCGGCCCTGATCAATTGAGCTCTGCGTCCAGCATCCGCACCATGAACGTCAAATCCAGCCACCGTTCGAACTTCCGCCCCACCTCGCGCAGCGTGCCCGCCGTCTCGAACCCCGCCGCGTGATGCAGCCGGATCGAGGCTGCGTTCGTCGCCTCGATCCCACCCACCATCGCGTGCTTGCCCGCCGCCTGCGCGCGCGCGACCAGCGTCGCGAGCAGGGCGCGGCCCAGCCCCTTGCCCTGCATCAACGGATCGACATACAGCGAGTGCTCGACGGTGTGCAGATAGCCGTCCCACGGCCGGAACGGACCGTACGAGGCGAAGCCGGCCACCAGCCCCGCAGCCTCCGCCACGATCACAGGAAAGCCGTGCGATTGCCGCTCGCGCATCCAGGTGCTGCGTGTTTCCAGGGTTGCCGGCGCAATGGTCCAGAGCGCCGTCGTCTCGTGGATCGCCTGATTGGTGATGGCGAGGATGCGCGGCAGATCGGCCTCGGTCGCGTCGCGGATCATAACGGTTCCTCATCCCAAGCCGCGCGTCACGAGCCGCCCCGCGCGCGCCGATGTGGCGCCGTGCCCGTGCGCATACGCCTCCTGGCCGTTGACCCAGCTGCGCAGGATGCCATCGGCCACGCGCACCGGATCGTCATAGGTCGCGGTGTCGGCGACCGTGTTCGGATCGAACAGCACCAGATCGGCATAAGCGCCGGCGCGGATCACGCCGCGATCGACCAGGCCGAACACCTCCGCCGTGCGCCCGGTCATCTTGTGGACCGCCGTCTCCAGGCTGAACAGACCGAGGTCGCGCGCGTAGTGGCCCAGCACGCGAGGGAACGTGCCCCAGAGCCGCGGATGCGGACGCGAATCGTGCGGCAATCCGTCCGAGCCGATCATGCCGCGCGGATGCGACAGGATGCGTTGCACATCCGTCTCGTCCATCTGGAACAGCACGGCACCCGCCGGGCAGCAGGCGGCGCGCCGCCTCGACCTGGGCCACGCCCCATTCGGCGGCGATGTCGGACAGGCTGCGCCCGACCATCTCCGGGTGCGGCACCGACCAGGTGATGCGGGCGGGCACGTCGTCGCGCACCTTCTCCGGCATCAGAACGGTCGAGCCGGCGGCGTATGGGTAGCAATCGAACGCCACCGTCTGGCGCACGGCGCCGGCGTCGATGGCCGCGAGCGTAGTGGCGGAGCGGCCGTAATTCTCCGGGTTCGCGCATTTGTGGTGGCTGATGACCACCGGCACCCCCGCAGCACGGCCGATGCCCAGCGTCTCCTCGATCGAGTCCAGCACGCCCACGCCCTCGTCGCGCATATGCGTGACATACAGGCTGCCGCGCGCGCGCAGCGCCTCGGCCACCGCGATCACCTCGGAGGTCGGCGCTTCGTGATTGGCGGGATAGTAGAGGCCGGTGGAGAAGCCGGATGCGCCCTCGTCCAGCGCCTGCGCGAGCCGCGCCTGCATCCGCGCCGCCTCGGCATCGGTGGCGGCGCGCATGACGCGGCCCTGCATTGCATCCACGCGCAGCGACATGTGGCCGATCAGTGCGACGGTGTTCACAGGAGCCGGATCGCGCGCCAGCCGCTCGGCATAGGCGGCGAAACTGTCGAACACGAACCAGCTCTCGTCGCCCAGCAGATCGAGCGGCGGGATCGGCCGTTCGCGCATCGGCGTGGGCGAGAGGCTGATGCCGCAATTGCCGACGACGACGGTCGTGACCCCCTGCGACATCTTGCACAGCATGCACTCGGGCCCGCAGAGCACGGCACGGTCGTCATGCGTGTGCGCGTCGATGAAGCCCGGGGCCACAGCCAGGCCTTGCGCCTCAAGCTCGCGGTCGGCCGACCAGCCGCCCAGATCGCCCACGCCCGCGATGCGATCGCCACGCACTGCCACGTCGCCGCGCGAGCGCGGCGAGCCGGTGCCGTCGAGGATGGTGGCGTCACGGATGATGAGGTCGCAGCGCATGGACGGTTCTCGTCAGAACTGGATCGGTGGCCGCAACTCTAGGCCAAGTGCCGACTCCAGCGCACCCGCGAATGCCAGCACGTCCTCGTCCGCATGTCGCTTTCCCACGATCTGGACGCCGACCGGCAGATGTCCGTCGAGACCCGCAGGCACCGAGACGGCGGGACAGGCGGAGACCAGGTTGAACGGGCCGGTCATGTCCATGCCCCGGTAGCGCCCCTCCGGCGTGTCGAAGCCGAAATCGCCGTCGTTGCGCTCCGCGGCGGGTGCGGTGACGGCGCAGGTAGGGCACAGCAGGGCGTCGTAGCGCGTGAACAGTTGCGCCAGATCCCGCCACATCGCCGAGCGCAGCAGCTCGATCCGCTTGTACTCGCAGGCGCCCAGCTTGCGGCCGTTCCCGATCAGGCGGACCACCCCGGGGTCCATGCGTGTGCCGAACTCCTCCAGCCGGTCGCCGAAATAGGCCGCCATGAACACCGCCCACAGATCGGACCAGCGATCATTGACCGCCCGCGTCCAGGGCAGCGAGACCTCCTCCACCTGTGCGCCGTTCGCCGCCAGTACCTCCGCCGCGCGGCGCACCAGCGGCGGCGACGCCCGCCTCGACGTGGAAGTGCCCGAGATCCATCGAGAGCGCGAAGCGGCGGCCGCGCACGTCGCGCGACGCGGGCGCGAGCCGGGTCGAACGGCACGTCCAGCGACAGCGGATCCTCGTCGCTCGGCCCAGACGCAGCCTCCATGAAGCGGATCGCATCATCCACGGTCCTGGCCAGCGGGCCGAAATGCGAGATATCGTCGAACAGGCTCGGCAGAATCGTCATGGGGATGCGGCCCAGGCTCGGCTTCAGGCCGACCAAGCCGCAGAACGCCGCCGGGATGCGGATCGAGCCGCCCATGTCGGTGCCTTCGGCGAACGGCACGCAGCCGCCGGACACCGCGACGCCGGAGCCGCCTGACGAGCCGCCGGGCGTCCGCGTGGCGTCCCAGGGGTTGCGCGTGACTCCCCAGCGGGGGCTCGTGGTGAAGCCGGCATGGGCGAACTCGGGCGTGGTCGTCTTGCCGATCACGATGGCGCCCGCGGCGCATAACCGCTCCACGATCAGGGCCGAGCGTTCGGGCACGGTATCGCCGGAACTCCAGGAGCCGAGCGTCGTCAGGTGGCCCGCCGTGGGCGTGAGATCCTTGATCGCCACCGGCACGCCGTGCAGCGGCCCCAGCGCCCGGCCCTCGGCCACGGCGCGATCCGCGCGCGCGGCCTCGGCCATCGCCTCGTCGTCCAGGATCAGCACGAAGCAGTTGAAGCGGTCCTGCAGCGCGTGGGCACGGCGGAGAGAACAGGCGACCAGCTCGGTCGCGGTCAGGCGGCCTGTTCGAACGGCATCCGCCATGCCGCCCGCGGTCAGGCGCAAGGGATCATCGACTGCGGCGGTGTGCGTCATCGACTGATCGTGTAGGCCATACGCGTGCCGGGATCGAGACCGCGATCCGTCATGGACTCGCCTCTTGACTTCCGGGGTGTTCCCGCCGCCAGATTGATGAAACGTTTTCGGGGAGGCGTGCGCCGCCGCATGGCGCGCGACAGAGGCCGTGGCGAAAATGCCGTCCATCCGGACCGTAGCCGAACGTGCCGGAGTGTCCACCGCGACCGTTTCCAACGTGCTGAACCGGCGCCGCAACGTGGCGCCGGCGCTGGCCGAGCGCGTGCGGCTGGCCGTCGCCGAACTGGGCTACATCGCCGATATCGGGGCGGCCCGGCTGCGCTCCCGACGCTCGACGGTGGCGGGGGTCGTGGTGCCCGATATCGCCAACCCGTTCTTCGGCGCCTTCGTCTCGGTCCTGGAGGATTCGGCCCGCGAGGCCGGTTACGACCTGCTGATCGTGAGTTCCGGCGGCGACCCGGAGACCGAGGCGGCGCGTCTGCGCGCGCTGATGACCTGGCGTCCGGCCGGGATCATTCTCATACCTTGCGACGAGCATCGCGGCACTCGTGCGCTGTCCCAGGCGACCGGCATTCCGATCGTGATCGCAGACCGCATTCCGGAGCATCCCGATGTCGATGTGGTCGGCGTGGACAACCGGACCGCCGCCGCCGAGGTGACACGCCATCTGATCGACCAGGGCCACAGACGCATCCTGACGCTCGCCAGCAGCCTGGAATTGCGCAACGTGATCGACCGCTGCGACGGGGTCCGCGCTGCCGCCTCGGGCCGCGTCGAGGCGGAAACGCTCGAAGTGGGGATCGGCACCGCCGATTGTCGCGCGGCGCTCAGCCGATATCTCGCCTCCGCCTCCATCCGCCCGGACGCGCTGTTCGCGCTGAACAATCTTGCGACGATGGGCGCGCTCGAGGCGCTGTCCGACCATTCCTTGCAGGTCGGACGCGACATCGCCCTGGCCGGGTTCGATGACGAGGAATGGATGCGCGTCGTATCGCCGCCGCTGACCGCCGTCCGGCAGCCCACGGCGGCGCTGGCGCGGGCCGGCTGGGAACGGCTGCTGGCGCGGATCGGCGGCGATCTGTCCGCACCGCGGGAGATGCGCCTTGACTGCACGCTGGAAGTGCGCGCCTCCAGCCGGACGCTGCCGCCGGCGGAGTCGACCGGCGCCCGGTGACGATCCGCCGCCGAACTGAATGAGAGAGGAAGACCGATGGCGCGACTGGGCATGCATTTCAGCCTCTGGGCACCGACCTGGACCCGCGACTCCGCCGAGATCGCGGTGCCGGAGGCTGCCAGGTACGGGCTGCAACTGATCGAGATTCCCCTGCTCTCGCCGCAGAGCGTCGATGTGGGCCACGCGCGCTCGCTGCTCGCCGATCACGGGGTCGCGGCGTCCGGCAGCCTGTGCCTGCCGGCCGATCGCATGGCGCAGGACGACCCGCAAGGTGCCACCGAGTTCCTGCTGCCCGCACTCGAAGTGGCGCACGCGCTGGGCTGCACCTTCCTGGGCGGCGTCACCTATTCCTGCCTCGGCTACAAATCGGGCAAGCCGCCGACGGAACAGGAATACGCCAATATCGCGACCGCGCTGAAGCCGGTGGCGCGGCGGGCGGCCGATTGGGGCATGGTGCTCGGCATCGAGCCGTGCAACCGCTACGAGACGCATCTCATCAACACCGCACAGCACGGCCTCGACATGATCGCGCGCATCGGCGAGCCGAACGTGGTGATCCACCTCGACACCTATCACATGAACATCGAGGAAAAGGGCATCGGCAACGCGCTGAAGCTGGCCGGCAAGCACGCGCCGTATGTGCATGTCTCCGAGAGCGATCGCGGCGTGCCCGGTACCGGCACGGTGGATTGGGAGGATGCGTTCGCGGCGCTCGCCGAAAGCAAGTTCGACGGCGACCTGGTGATGGAGAGCTTCGTCTCCGTGCCCCCGGAGATCGCAGCGGCGCTCGCCGTGTGGCGGCCGGTGGCGCGCGACCGGCACGAGGTTCTGCAACAAGGGGCGACGTTCCTGCGCGAGCTCGGCCGCAAGCACGGGCTGTTTCACTGAGCAACGCGATCGGCCTCGATCTCGGCACCTCCGCGGTCAAGGCGGTGCTGGTCGATGCGGAGGAGCGCGTGCTGGCCGGGGCGGAGGTGCGGCTGGAAACACAGCACCCCGGCCCGCTCGCCTCCGAGCAGCACCCGGACGCATGGCTTGCGGCAAGCTGGGCAGCACTGGACCGGCTGGCGGCGGAGGCTCCGGTGCCGATGCAGGGCGTGCGCGCGATCGGGCTTGCCGGACAGATGCACGCGGCCGTGCTGTTGGACGCGGCCGACCGGCCGGTGCGTCCGGCGATGCTGTGGAACGACGGCCGCGCCCATGACGAGGCCGATGCGCTGAAGCGGCTCGGCCTCTCGCTCGCGGCGGAACTGGGCGTTCCGGCGATGGCGGGGCTGACCGGACCGAAACTCGCATGGCTCGCGCGCCACGAGCCGGACAGCATGGCGCGGGCCCGCACCGTGCTCTCGGCCAAGGATGTGCTGCGCCTGCATTTGTCGGGCGAGCGGGCGACCGATGTCTCCGACGCCGCCGGAACCTGGCTGCTGGACGAGGCGCGGCGGGAGTGGAGCGCCAGGGCGATCGAGGCGGTCGGCATCGATGCGGGCCTGCTGCCGCCGATCGTCGAGAGCACGACCGCGACCGGCACATTGCGGCCGGAGATGGCACGCCGCTTCGGTCTGGGCGCTGGCGTCGTGGTGGCGGCCGGGGGCGGCGATACGCCGGTGGGCGGCGTCGGCATCGGTGCTGTCGAGGACGGGCAGGCCTTCGTCTCGCTGGGCACGAGCGCGCAGATCTTCGTCGCCACGGCGTCGCATCGTCCGGCGCCGCAGGACGTCATCCATGCCTTCTGCCACGCGGTGCCGGGGCGCTGGTGCCAGATGGCGGCGTTGCTGAACGGTGCCAGCGTGCTGGGGCTGGTCGCCCGGCTGACGGGCCATGCCGATCCCGCGCCGCTGCTGGCCGAACTGGAACGGAGCTACACCGGACCGGGGCGCCTGCTGATGCTGCCCTATCTGGCCGGCGAGCGCACCCCGCATGACGATCCTTACGCGAGCGGAGTTGTCGTCGGACTGCGTGGCGATACCACAAGTCTCGAGCTGGCCCAGGCCGCCCTGGAAGGCGTCGCCTACAGCCTGGCCGACGCGCGCGACGCGCTGGCGGCCGCGGGCACGAGGCTCGACGAGGCCAGTTTCATCGGCGGCGGCGCGCGCAGCCCGCTCTGGGGCCGGATGATCGCCTCGGTTCTCGGGATTCGTCTGCATCGTCACGCCGGCGGCGCACGCGGGCCGGCCTTCGGCGCCGCCAGATTGGCGCGGGTGGCAGCCGGTGAGACACCGACCTTCAGCCAGCCGCCGATCATCGAGACGTTCGAGCCGGACCCGGTGCTGACCGACGCCTATACCGAGCGGCTGCCGGCATTTCGTTCCCTCTATCGCGCGCTGCGGGGGGAGTTCGCGCGATGGCCGTAGCCGTGCTGGATATCGGCAAGAGCAACATCAAACTGAATGCGGCGACCGAGCCCGGGGCCATCCTGGAAACGCTGACCACCCCCAACCACTCCCTGCCTGGCCCACCCTGGCGCCACCACGACCTTGCAGGGCTGGAGGACTGGCTGCTGGATGCGCTGGCGACCTTGGCGCATCGGCATGACATCACCGCCATCGTGCCGTGCGGGCACGGCTCGGGCGGCGTGCTGGTGGACGCGATGGGGCCGGTGCTGCCGATGATCGACTACGAGCAGACCGTCCCGCCCGACATCGAGACCGCCTATCGCGCGGCCGCCGGATCGTATCGCGAGCGCGGCAGCCCGTTTCTGCTGGGGGCCGCCCATGTCGCCCGGCAATTGTTCTGGATGCAGCAGGCGGTGCCCGAGGCGTTCGCGCGCGGGCGGGCGTTTCTGACGCTGCCGCAATACTGGGCGTGGCGTCTGTCCGGGGTCGCCGCCGGCGAGGTCACCTCGCTGGCCGCGCAGTCGCATCTCTGGTTGGCGCCGGACGGGCGCTACGCGCCGATCGTGGCCGAACAAGGTTGGACCGGGCTAATGCCTCCGTTGCGCCGCGCGTGGGACACGCTCGGCCCCGTGCTGCCGCGCATCGCCGCGCGCACCGGGCTGTCGCGGGCTACGCGAGTTGTCTGCGGCATCCACGACAGCACGGCCAATTTCTATCGCTATCAGGCCGCCGGCTGGCGCGATTTCGTGTTGGCCTCGACCGGCACGTGGATCGTGGCCTTGAGCGACGCCGCCGACCCCGATCGCCTGGACGAAGCGCGCGGGATGACCTGCAATGCCGATCCCCTGGGCCGGCCCCTGGGCGGTGCGATCAGCATGGGCGGCCGCGAGTTCGCGCATGTCGCGGGTGAGCCGTGCGAGTTGGGTCCGACGCCGCCGGCGCTTGCCGCGGCACTGGTGGCGCGGCACACGATGGCGCTGCCCAGTTTCGGGCCGGATGACGGCCTGTTTCCCGGCCGCGCCGGGCGGGGCGCCATCGTCGGGCCGCCGCCCAAAGGACCGGAGGAGCGAAGGGCGCTGGCCGTGCTGTACACGGCTCTGCTGACCGATGCTTGCCTGGAGGCGCTCGGCGGCAGCGGCGACATCGTGCTGGACGGGTCGTTCACAACCGACCCCCTCTACGGCGCGCTGGTCGCTGCCGTGCGGCCGGGTGCGCGGGTGCGCGTCAGCCGCGAGAGCGCGGGTCCGGCGGCCGGCGCTGCATTGCTCGCAACGCACGAGACGCGAACCGCGCCGGTGGACGCCGTGCTCGCCGTGCCGCCACCCCTCGACATTCCTGGCCTCGCGGCCTACCGCGGGCGCTGGCAAGCACTGTCCACGGAGACTCAGACATGAAGCACCACGACGAGAGCCGATTGCGGCGCGAGATGGTCGAGACCTGCCGTCGCATGAACAGCATGGGCATCAACCAGGGCACATCCGGCAATCTGTCCGCACGTTTGCACGAGGGCTTCCTGATCACGCCGACCTCGCTGCCGTACGACGAGATGCAGCCGCACGACCTGATCCACATGCAGTTCGACGGCAGCTATGTGGGACCGCGCCGCCCCTCGTCCGAATGGCGCTTCCACCGCGACATCCTGAAGGCGCGCAGCGACATGAACGTGGTGCTGCACTGTCACTCGATCTATGCGACCACGCTCGCCATCCACCACAGGACGATCCCGAGCTTCCATTACATGACCGGCGTTGCCGGCGGCCCCACGATCCGTTGCGCCAAATATGCGACCTTCGGCACGCAGGCGCTGTCGGACAACGCATTGGAGGCGCTGGAGGGTCGGCTCGCCTGTCTGCTGGGGCAGCACGGGCAGATCTCGCTGGGCACGACGCTCTCCAGCGCGCTTTGGCTCGCGGGCGAAGTGGAGACGCTGTCGCGCATGTATGTGCAGGCGCTGACCCTGGGCGAGCCGCCGATCCTCGACGATTCCGAGATGCGCCGCGTCATCGAGCAGATGAAGCGCATGAGCTACGGCCTGGCACCCGATCTGGAGGGCGTCAACGATGTCGCCGTCCAGGTCGGCGGGGCATCCGATGCCGATGGCAAGCCGAAGAAAGGCAAGAAGCACGCGGCGTGAAGCGCCGCGCGGCCCTGGCGCTGCTGGCCACGCTGCTGACCGGCACCGCCGCGCGCGCGGACGAGCGGATCGTGTTCGCGACCGACTGGAAGGCGGAGGCCGAACAGGGCGGCTTCTATCAGGCGCTGGCGCGCGGCTTCTACAAGCGGCGCGGCCTCGACGTCGTGATCCGCCAGGGCGGTCCGGGCACCGACAACCAGCGGCTGCTGGCGGCGGGTGCCGTCGATCTGGCGGTCGGCAGCAACGATTTCTTCGCGCTGAACCTGCTGGCGGCCGGAGCCAAGGTGCGCGCCGTGGCCGCGATCTTCCAGAAGGACCCGCTGGCGCTGATGTGCCATCAGCGGCCGGACATCCACTCGATTGCCGATATGAAGGGCAAGCCGATCATGGTGGCGGGTTTCGCCATCGGCACGCTTCTGGGCCTGGCTGCGGGCGCGGTACGGATTCACGGATTCGCAGATCCGCAAATACACCTTCGACATGGCGCCGTTCCTGGCCGATCCCGATGCCATCCAGCAGGGCTATGTCACCGCCGAGCCGTACCTGGCGCGGCAGGCCGGAGTGCAGCCGCAGGTCTATCTGCTGGCGGATGACGGATATCCCAGCTACGCCACGCTGATCCTGGCCTCGGACCGGCTGATCGTGAGCAAGCCGGGCGTGGTGCAAGCCTTCGTCGATGCGACTGCGGAGGGCTGGCGGGACTATCTCAACGGCGATCCGTCACCCGGCAACGCGCTCATCCAGCAGGCCAATCCCGAGGAAACGGACGGGCTGATCGCCTATCGCGCGGGCGCAGATCCGTGATCGCGGCATGGTCGAAGGCGGGGACGCGCGCAGGCTGGGCATCGGGGCGATGACCGATGCACGGTGGAAGCAGTTTTTCGACGTAATGGTGGCGCAGAAGATCTATTCCGCAAGCCTGGATTGGCGGCAGGCCTACACGCTGCAATTCCTGCGTGGGCAGGACTAGCCGGACGCCGCTACCTGACCGTCATTGCGAGGAGCGACGCGACGCGGCAATCCAGGACCGCCGCACCGTGCCTGCCGCCTGGATCGCCACGCCGCCAAGCGGCGGCTCGCGATGACGATTGTCGGAGTGACTACAAAACGAGTCCCCGCCAAGCCGCCGCCAGCACGCCCTCGCCCACCAGCACGCCGCCCGCCACCCGGTTGACCGCCCGTTGCGCGCGCGGGCGGCGGGTGAAGCGGCGCAGGCGGGAGCCGAACAGGCTGTAGCTGCCATCGACGGCACCGCCCAGAACCAGAATCGTGGCCGCGAACATGCCGAGCTGCGGCAGCAAGGGCGCGTGCGGGTCCATGAATTGCGGCATGAACACCATGAAGAACAGCACGGTCTTGGGGTTCAGCACGGTCGTCAGATAGGCGTGCAGGAACATGCGCCAGGCCGGTCGCGCCCGGCCATCCGGCTCGGCACCGTCAGCGGATGCCGCGGCGATGGGCGCCCGCCACATCGCCACCCCAAGGAACACCAGATATGCGGCCCCCGCCAGCTTCAGCACCATGAACGCCGTGGCCGAGGCCGCGAGCAGCGCGCCCAGTCCCAGCATCGCCGCCGCCATGCAGGACGCGTCGCCCAGCGTCGTGCCGGCGACCACCGCCAGCGCGCTGCGACGCCCCTGCGTCAGCGCATACGAGACGACCAGCAGGGTCACAGGCCCCGGCGTCACCGCCATGACCGTGTAGGCCACAGCGAACGCCATCCACAGCGTCAAACTCATCACCCTCGCCGCCTCGCGCTTTCGTGCCAGTTGCGCAGCAATACATGCTGAGCGAGGGCAATCGCCAGAAAGATCGCGATGCCCAGCGCGGAGAGCAGGAACAGGGCGGCGAACATGCGCGGGATCTGCAACCGGTTGCCGCTCTCGATGATCCGCCAGGCGAGACCCGCCTCGGCGCCCGATCCGGCGACGAACTCCGCCACCACGGCACCGATCAGCGCGAGGCCGCCGGAGATGCGCATGGCCCCCAGAAGATAGGGCAGCGCCGCCGGGAATTGCAGCAGCCGCAGTCTCTGCCAGCGCGTGGCCCCGTACAGCGCCATCAGGTCGAGCAAATCGCGATCCACGCTGCGCAGGCCCAGCGTCGTGTTCGACAGGATCGGAAAGAAGGCGACCAGGGCGGCCAGGATCAGCAGCGCGCGATCGACGTGATCCAGTCCCACCCAGATCAGCAGCAGGGGTGCCACCGCCACAACCGGCGTCACTTGCAGCACCACCGCGTACGGGAACAGTGCCGCCTCGATCATCCGGCTCTGCGCGCAGGCCACCGCCAGCAGCACGCCGGCAACGGTCGCCACCAGGAACGCCAGCGCCGTGATGCGCAGCGTGACCCACAAAGCCCGCATCAGACCGGGAAAATCGGCCAGCAGCGCCTGCCAGATGGCAGCCGGCGCCGGCAGCACGAAGGGGCGCACCCCGAGCGCCGCCACCAGCCATTGCCACAGCGCAATCACCGCCGCCCCGAGCGCCAGCGGCACGGCCAGACGCAGCCAGAGCGGGATATCCTGCCGCATGGCACCTCAGTCTCGACGGACCATGCCGTTCGGGGCCATTCTCATGCCATGCTGACGCCAGACCAGAAAGCGGCCTTCAGCCGCGACGGCTACCTCGTCCTGCCGCACTTCAAATCCGCGGCCGACATAGCGGCGGCCCGCGCCCGCGCCGCAGAGATCGTCGAGGCCTTCGACCCGGCCGAATCCGGCATCTTCACCACCCGCGACCAGGGCCGCCGCACCGACCGCTGGTTCCTCGACAGCGGCGACAAGGTGCGCTGCTTCCTGGAGGAGGAGGCGGCCGACGCCTCGGGGCGGCTGCGCCAGGCCAAGGCGCTGTCGGTCAACAAGATCGGCCACGCCCTGCACGATCTCGACCCGGTGTTCGACCGCTTCTCCCGCGCCGATCCCCTGCCCGCCCTCGCCGCCGACCTGGGCCTCGACCGCCCGCTGATCTGGCAGAGCATGTACATCTTCAAGCAGCCGGGCATCGGCGGCGAGGTGCGCTGGCACCAGGACGCGAGCTTCTTCGTCACCGAACCGATCACCGTCACCACCTTCTGGTTCGCGCTCGAGGACGCCAACCGCGACAATGGCTGCCTCTGGGTCGAGCCGGGCGGCCATCGCGGCCCCCTGCGCGAGCGGTTCGTGCGCGAGGGCGATGCCACGCGGCTGGAGCGGCTCGACGAAACACCCTGGCCGGGCGAGGCAACCGCCGTTCCGGTCGAGGTCGAGGCTGGCGCGCTGGTCGTCTTCCACGGCAAGCTGCCGCACTACAGCGCGCCGAACCGTTCGGCGCATTCCCGGCACGCCTATACGCTGCACGCGACCGATGCTGGCGCCGCGTATGCGACCGGCAACTGGCTGCAACGTGGTGCATCATTGCCGGTGCGGGGCTTCGCAGCTGCCGGATGAGCAGCGGCAGCGCCTGGCTGCTGGCCTTCGCCACCGGCGGCGGCGGCCTCGCCGCGATCGCTTTCTCAGCCAATTCGGCGCCGGCCTGCTGTCATGCTGTGGCTGCATCCCCGGCTGCCAGTCCGCATCCGCGGCGAGCGACACCCACGAGGTGGTCAAGCTCGCGACGAGCATGATCGTGGTCATGGCCTCCGTCGTGCTCGGGCTGCTCGCCAGTTCGATGAGCAGCAATTTCAGAGCGTCGATCGCGATCTTGCGCAAGTTCTCCACCGAACTCATCCTGACCGACCGGGCGCTGCGCGAATTCGGCCCTGAGGCCGGCCATGCCCGTGCCCTGCTCCGAGCGGTATACCGAGCGCGCGCTGCATGGCACCTGGCCAGAGGATGGCAGCCCGGGCGTCGTCGACGATCCGGGTGCTGCTGCTGGTCCTGGATGACACCGAACAAGCCATCCTCTCGCTGCACCCGGCCGATACCGGCAACGGGCTTCGCCACGCATGCCGAGGCTCGGCTGCACCCGTGGTCGACCAGCGATGGACCCTGATCGGCGAAGCGCAGGGCACCGTCTCGCCGCCGTTGATGCTCGTCGTGATCCTCTGGATGACGCTTGGTCTTCGCCAGCCTCGGCTACAATGCGCCCCGCAACCGGGTCGTGATCGCGACGATGATGCTCAGCGCCGCCTCGATGGCGGCGGCGATCTTCATGATCATGGAGCTGGATGGGCCGTTCGACGGATCTGGTGAAGGTCTCGCCACGGCCGCTGCAGTGCAGGCTCTGGCGACCATGCAGGGCTGATGGCAGCGGCGAGGCGCTCGGCCTGGAACGCCTCCACCTCCGCCCGGCGCCCGAGCAGGAAGGCGTCCGCCACCAGCCGAAACGGTGCCGCATCGACATGGCTCCGGCCTTCGCGCAGCAGCGTGTCGAAATGGCGGTAGATGCCCTCGTATTCGGCCGGCTTCTCGTCAACCACCATGTCTCCGCCGGCCAGCAATTGCCGCCCGCCGCCCGCGAGCTTCAGCGCCAGGCCGGATTGCGTGCCGATCTCGATCTCCCACACCTCGCCGCCGCTCTGCCGCCAGTCGAACTCGGCGCGCAGATCCGCGCCCTCGAAGCGCAGGGTGGCGGCAATCGGCGCGTCGGCATTGGCCGGAAACAGCAACTCGGCGCCACGCAGGATCGCCGGCCGGGGCAGGATGCGGGTGACGATGGACAGCGCGTTGATGCCGGGATCGAACACGCCGAAGCCGCCCGCCTCGAAGATCCAGGTCTGGCCGGGGTGCCATTTGCGGACATCCTCCTTCCAGTTCACGAACAGACGGGTCACGGTCTCGCCGGCCAGACGGCGAGCCGCCTCCTCGACGGCCGCGTTGTATTGCGAGTGCCAGGTGGTGAACAGCACCCGCCCCGCTCTGGCCGCGAGCGCCTCCAGGTCCGCGAGTTCGCTCAGCGTCGCCGCCGGCGGCTTCTCAAGCATGACGTGCTTGCCGGCCGCCAGCGCCGCGCGGGCGATGGCGTGGCGCACCTGCGGCGGGGTACAGATCGCCACCGCATCCACGTCGGAGAGCGCCAGCAGCTCCTCCGGAGTCCGGACCGCGTGGCGGGCACCGGGAGCGCCAAGGCCACGCTGGCTCGACACCGCCACCAGCTCGAAGGCGGGGTTGGCGGCAATCACCGGCAGATGCTGGTCCTGCGCGATCTTCCCCAGCCCGATCACCCCGATGCGATGCGCCGCCATCCGCCTGCCTTTCGTTTCGTGCCGGCGGGAAAATGCGGCCAGGCAGCCTGCCTGTCCACCGCCTCGGCCGCTTGTTGCTCACGCGCACGTATGGCAGCGTCGCGCGCAGGCGTGCCGCCCTGGAGCCCCGGCCTGGAATCCTCGCATCTAACCTACCTGCAACTGATCGGCTTCGGCGAGAACGGCTGGGGGCCGGCCTTTATCGCCGGCATGATCCTCACCGTCGAAATCTCGCTGGCCGGCTACGCGGTCGGCATGGTCCTCGGCCTGCTGGGCGTCTGGGCCAAGCTGTCGCGCAGCATGGTGGGGCGCGGGATCGGCGTGTTCTACACGACCATCGTGCGCGCCGTGCCCGAGCTGCTTCTGATCATCCTGCTGTACTACACGGGCACCTCCGCACTGGAGTCGTTGCTGGTGCAGTTCGGCCTCGTCGAGTCGTTCTCGGTCAATCCTTTCGTCGCCGCCGTCGTCACTCTGGGGTTCGTGCAGGGTGCCTATATGACCGAGGTGTTTCGCGGCGCGATCCTGGCGGTGCCGCGCGGCGTGTCCGAGGCAGGGCGGGCACTGGCCCTGCGACCGGCGCAGCGGTTCCGGCTGCTGACACTGCCACTCGCCCTGCGCCACGCGCTGCCCGGCATGAGCAATCTCTGGCAGGCCATCCTGAAGGACAGTTCGCTGATCAGCGTGGTGGGCTTCTCCGAGCTGCTGTTCACGGGCAAGACCGCGGCCGCCGCCACCAAGGAGTATTTCTTCTTCTTCCTGTTCACCGCTTGTCTGTTTCTCGTGCTGACGGCGGCATCGAACGTCGTCCTCGGCGCGATCCGGCGTCGCGTGGAACGCGGCTACGTGCGCGCATGAGAGGGAGACGCTGATGTCGCTGCACTATACCATCAGCCTGCTGCCGAGGATTCTTGCCGGCACCTGGACCACCATCCTGCTGCTGGTGCTGTCCTGGGTGTTCGGCAACGCGCTCGCGATCGGGACCGCGCTCGCGCGCGTGTCGCGCTCGCGCGTTCTGCGGGCGCCGAGCTGGGCTTATGTGCAGGCGATCCGCGGCACGCCGCTGCTGGTGCAGATCTACCTGTTCTATTACGGTCTCGGCAGCGTGTTCGCGCATTTGCCGGCGCTGCGCGAGAGCTTCCTGTGGGTCTATCTGCGCGACGGGTTCTGGTACGCGGTGGCGGCGTTGGGCATCAGCACCGGCGCCTATTCCGGCGAGATCATCCGCGGGGCCATCGCCGCCGTGCCGCTGGGCGAGATCGAGGCGGCACGATCGCTGGGGCTGCGGCCGCGCCACGTGACCTGGCTGATCGTGCTGCCGCGCGCCATCCAGTCCTGCCTGCCGACTTTGGGCGGCGAGACGATTCTGCTGCTGAAATCGACGGCCCTCGCCTCCACCATCACCGTGCTGGACATATTGGGCCAGATGCAGGTTGCCCGGTCCGAGAGCTTCCGGGTGTACGAGCCGCTGCTGAGTGCGGCGGTCGTCTATATCCTGCTGACGCTCGTCATCACCCGGCTGTTTGCGCTGGCCGAAGGGCGGATGAGCCGGGGGCGCGGGCTGGTCATCCCGCCGGGACATTGAAGAGGATGCCGTGATCGACGCGAGCGTGGTGTTTGCGGCAGATGGCCCGCCGGAGGCCCGCACGATCGCCGCGTGGCGCCTGACCGGCTCGGGAGACGGCCCATGCGCGGTTTTGCAGGCCGGCGTCCATGCCGACGAGATCCCGCCCATGCTCGTGCTGCACCACCTGCTGCCGAAGCTGCGGCAGGCCGAGGCCGAAGGGAGCCTGCGGGGCGATATCACGGTGATCCCGCAGGCCAACCCGATCGGCATCCGCCAGTTCACCGCCCGGCGCCTGCTGGGGCGCTTCGACGCGGCGACCGGACGCAATTTCAATCGGGATTTCGGGCGGGCGGCGGCCGATCCCACGCCCGGCATCGCCGCCTGGCAGGCGGTGCTGCTCGGCCTGTCCGATGGCGCGGATATCGTGCTCGACCTGCACACCGACGACGAGGCCCTGCCCTACGTGTATCTGCACACGGCGCTATGGCCGGACGCGGCCGATCTGCCCGGAGCCTTGGGAGCCGAGGCCACCATCCTGTGGGACGGCGAAGGCGGCGGCGCGTTCGAGGAGGCGGTCATCGCGCGCTGGCTCGCCGAACCGCAGGGTGTGACCGGCAGGCTGGCCGCCACCGTCGAACTGCGTGGCCAGGCGGATGTGGACGACGCCATTGCGCGGCGCGATGCCGAGGCCCTGTTTCGTCTGCTCCGCGGCCGTGGCGTGATTGCCGGCGGCGATGCGGTTGCGTCCTGGCGTGGAGAGACGGTGCCGATCCAGCATATGCAGACGATCCGGGCACCTCATGCGGGCGTGTTGGTGTTCACGCACGCGCTTGGCGACCGGCTCGGCGCCGATGAACCTTTCGCGCGCCTCGTGACCCGGCCGGGCGACCCGGCCGCCGATGTCGTGCTCGCGGCGCCGAACGCCGGCCGCCTGCTCACCCGGATGCGCGATCGTTACGTGGACGCCGGCGGGATTGTCGCCAAGCTGACCGGCGCTGAACCCTTCCCCCTCGGGACCGACGGTCCGCTGGATGACTGAATGATCCGCCTTGCGACACCGGCGGACGCGCGGCGCATGACAGCGCTGGTGCAGGATGCCTATGCGCCCTGGGCGGAACGCATTGGCCGCAAGCCGCTGCCGATGCTGGCCGACTACGCCGCGTTGGCCGCGAGCGGCGCGGCAAGCGTTCTGGTTGACGACGACACTATCGTGGCCGTGCTGGTGCTGGAGCCTCATCCGGACCACCTGCTGGTGGAGAACGTGGCCGTCCACCCCGACCATCAGCGTCGCGGGCACGGGCGGCGGCTGATGGCGCATGCCGAAGCCGAGGCGCGGCGGCTCGGAGTCGGCCTGTTGCGCCTGTACACCAACGTCGCAATGGTCGAGAACATCGCGCTGTATCGACGTCTCGGCTATGTCGAGACGCACCGCAGCATGGAGGACGGGCGGCACCGGGTGTTCATGGAGAAGCGGCTCGCGACGTGATCGCCGCGAGCCGCCGGGCGGAACGTCAGCTCCCGTAGACGTCGAAGTTGAAGTACTTCTTGGCGATCTTGTCGTAGGTGCCGTCGGCGCGGATCTTCTTGATACCGGCGTTGAGTTCGGCCTTGAGCTTGGTGTCGGACTTGCGCACGCCGCCACCCACGCCGTCACCGAACACGGAGCGGTCGAAATTGGCCGGGATCACCAGCTTGATCTCCATGTCCTTGCCCTGATCGGATTTCAGGAAGTCGTTGAGAGCGATGGAATCCGCCACCGCCGCGTCGATCCGCCCGGCGACCAGATCGGAATCGGCGTTGTCCTGGGTGTCGTAGGTCTTCACCTTCGCCTTGCCCTTCAGGTATTTCTCGACGAAGGCGGCATGAGTGGTCGAGGTCTGCACGCCGATCGTCTTGCCGTCCAGCGCCGAGAAATCCTTCAGCGTCAGCGGCAGCTTCTCCGATTTCGGGGCGATGATCTCGGCCGGCGTGTTGTAGTATTTGTCGGTGAAGTCGATCACCTTCTCACGCTCCGGCGTGATCGACATCGACGACCAGATGACGTCGATCTTATGCGAGTTGAGCGCCGGGATGATGCCGTCCCAGGCGGTGCCCACCATCTCGCATTTCAGGTTCTCGGCCTTGCAGACCGCGTTCATCAGATCGACCTCGAACCCCACCCACTTGCCCTGCGCGTTCTGGCTGGTGAAGGGCGGGTACGGCTCGGCCGCGACCCCGAATTTCAGCACCTTCTGCGCAGCCTGGCTGCCTCCCCCCGAAGCCAGCAGCGCCGCAGCCGCCAGCGCCCCGAAGATTGCCCGACGATTCATCCTGTTTCCTCCGTGTTCCGTAGGCACGCCCCGCGGCGGCCTCGCGTGGCGGCAGCACACACCAGGACGAAAGGCTTTGCAAATGAGGCGCTATCCATGCCGGTAGGAGGTACCAGCCACCGCGAAGGAGACGCGCATGTTCATTGCCATGAACCGATTTAAGGTGACACCCGGCTCCGAAGCCGCGTTCGAGCGGGTCTGGACCAGCCGCGAGACCCATCTGGAGGCCGTGCCGGGATTCGTCGAGTTCCACCTGCTGCGGGGGCCGGCACGCGAGGATCACGTGCTGTATTCGTCGCACACGGTCTGGGCCTCGGCAGCCGCGTTCGAGGCGTGGACCCGATCGGAGGCGTTCCGCCAGGCGCACCACCAGGCCGGGTCGAACGCACCGCTCTATCTCGGCCACCCGGAGTTCGAGGGGTTCGAGGTCATTCAGACCGATCAAGGCAGCGGCGCCCGGCTGACTTTTCTTGCCGGGCCTGTCGAAATGCCGCCGCCCGGCCCGTCATGGCTGCGAGCGACACAGCGCTCACGCAAGAAGGGACAATCGACATGCACTACACCATCCTCATCTACGAGACCCCGGCCGAGTTCGCCAAGCGGAGTGACCCGCAGACGAAGGACGCCTATTGGCGGCAATGGCCCCCCTACTCCCAGGCGCTGAAGGACGCAGGCGTGTTCGTGGGCGGGTCCGGGCTGCAACCGCCGGAGACGGCCACCACGCTGAAGGGGGCTGACGGCCAGCGGCAGGTCCAGGACGGTCCATACGCCGATACCAAGGAACAGCTTGGCGGGTTCTACATCATCGATGTGCCGGACCTCGACGCGGCACTGGAATGGGCGGCGCGCTGTCCGGGCCGCGAGGGCAAGACGCTGGAGATCAGGCCCAACCTGCCGCCGAGGTCCGAAGCCTCGTCCGGCGTGATCGCGGGGTGTTCCATGTGCCCGATGTGTTTTCCGGCTGCCGCGGCGGCGCTGATTGCCTCCGGCACGGTCTCGCTGCGCGGATCGGGTAACGTAGTCCTGAGGGACCGCGAGGCAGCAACCCGCGCCGATAACAACGACCCGACAATCCAGATCGAAGGAGGCCACGATGACCCCTCCCCCTGCCGCGTCGCGAGCTGAATGGCTGGCCGCCCGCAAGGCGCTGCTGGTCAAGGAGAAGGAGTTCACCCGCCAGCGGGACGCGTTGAGCGCGGAGCGCCGCGGGCTACCGATGGTCAGGATCGAGAAGGAGTACGCCTTCGACGGGCCGGATGGTCGCGTGACGCTGCGCGGCCTGTTCGGGAAGCATCCGCAGCTCATCGTCTATCACTTCATGTTCGACCCGAGCTGGGACGAGGGCTGCAAGAGCTGCTCCTATTTTGCCGACAACTTCACCGGCGCGCTCACGCATCTTGGCGCGCGCAATACCGCCTTTGCCGTGGTGTCCAGGGCGCCGCTGACCAAGCTCGAAACTTTCGCCAAGCGGATGGGATGGACTTTCCCGTGGTTCTCCTCGTCCGGCAGCGACTTCAACTACGATTTCCACGTGACGCTGGACGAGGCGGCGGGCAGCGTCGAATACAACTACCAAAGCGTCGCGGCACTCAAGCAGGCGGGCAAGATCTGGATGGACGAGCTGCCCGGGCTGAGCGTGTTCCTGCGCGATGGGAACGACATCTTCCACACCTACTCGACCTATGCGCGCGGTCTCGATCCGCTCATCAACACCTACAACTACCTCGACCTGACGCCGCTCGGACGGCAGGAGGACGAACTTCCCTGGGCGATGGAGTGGGTCCGCTATCACGACAGCTACGCGGCATAGCGAGATCATGGACGCGCCCCGGACGGTCGAGCGGGCGGCGCGCGATTCCTACGGGCGGCTGGTAGCCTTCCTCGCCGCCCGCTCGCGCGACATGGCGGCCGCCGAGGACGCGCTGGCGGATGCGTTCCGCGCGGCGCTGGAAAGTTGGCCGAGTGCAGGCGTGCCGGAGAGGCCCGAGGCATGGCTGCTGACAGCGGCGCGGCGGCGGCTGATCGATGAGGCACGGCACGCCATCGTGCGCGCCGATGCCGCGCCAACTCTGCTCGCGATCGCCGAGGAGGCGCAGGAGATGGCCGAGCACGGCATCGCCTTTCCCGACGAACGGCTCAAGCTGCTGTTCGTCTGCGCCCACCCGGCGATCGACGCTGCGGCGCGCACGCCTTTGATGCTGCAAACCGTGCTGGGCCTGGACGCGGCACGGATCGCGTCGGCGTTCCTGGTGCGGCCTTCGGCGATGGGGCAGCGCCTCAGCCGCGCCAAGGCGAAGATTCGCGATGCTGGCATTGGCTTTCATCTGCCGGGTTGGCGCGAACTGCCCGCCCGTCTCGATGCGGTGCTGGAAGCGATCTATGCCGCCTATGGCAGCGGCTGGGACGATTTGGCCGGCATCGACCCGCGCCGCCGCGGACTTGCGACCGAGGCCATCGACCTCGGGCGGCTGTTGCTGCATCTCATGCCGACCGAGGCCGAGGCGATGGGGCTGCTGTCGCTGATGCTGCATTGCGAGGCGCGCCGCGAGGCCCGCCGCGACGCGGACGGACGCTATGTACCACTATCCGAACAGGACATGGCGCGCTGGTCGCAGACGATGCTGATGGAGGCAGAGGAGTTGCTGATCGCCGCCGGACAGGCGAGCCGGCTGGGCCGCTTCCAGCTTGAGGCCGCGATCCAGTCGGTGCATGCGCAGCGTGCCCGCACGGGTGAGACCGATTGGGAGGCGCTCGTCACCCTATACGAGGCGCTGGTGCGCATGGCGCCGACCACGGGTGCGCTGGTCGGACGTGCCGCGGCACTGGCCGAGGCGCGCGACGCGCAGACCGGATGGGCGCAGTTGGCCGCTATTTCCGCGGACCAAGTGGCCCAATACCAGCCGTACTGGGCGTTGGCCGCGCACCTGCTCCGGCGATTGCGGCGCGAGGAGGAGGCGCAAGCCGCCTACGTGCGCGCCATCGGGCTGTGCGAGGACACCGCTACGCGGGATTTCCTGATCGCGCGGGCGCGGACTCCCGCCGCGCCACGCGGCGGGAGTCCGTCGGCGCTCAGAAGTTGAACTTGCCGATATTCGCCTTGCTGAACACGAACGGCGCGCCCAGCAGGATCTCGCTGCCGTTGACCACCTTCAACTTGCCGAGATGGCCGGCATCCAGATCGGTCGAGCCAGGCTTCAGCTTGCCGTCCACCACCGCGCGCATCGCATAGACCGCGGCATAACCCAGATCGACCGGGTTCCACAGCACCACCGACTTCACGCATCCGCTGTCCACGTACGGGCTGCATCGCATTCGGCGTCGCCAGACCCACCACCGCGACCTTGCCGCACAGATTGGCCTGCTTCACCGCCTCGGCCGAGGCTGGGGTCGCCACCGACGTCATGCCGAACAAGCCCTTCAGCTTGTCGCCATATTTGTTGATCAGCGCCGAGGCCTGATTGAAGGACAGATTGTTGTCCTCCTGCGCCTCGACCGTCTCCAGCCACTTCATCTTCGGATGGCATTCGTTCATGTAGGCCTGCATCTCGGCGATCCAGCGCGCCTGGTTCGGCGTGGTGAAGGTACTGGTGACGATGGCGAAGCTGCCGTCCTCGCCGATCTCCTTGGCCATCGCGTCGATCATTGCCTTGCCGATGCCGTTGAACTGAGCCTGGTTGACGAACCACTCGCGCGCGTCCGGCTGCGCGTCGGCGTCGTAGCCGACCACGTGAATGCCCTTGCCCAGCGCCTTCTTCAGCACCGGGGCGATCGCCACAGGATCATTGGCGGCAAACAGGATGCCGTCCACGCCGCGCGTGATGTAGTTGTCGATGAAGGTGATCTGCTGGTCGATCTGCGCCGCGGTCGGGCCGTCGGTCGTGACCTTGACGTTGCCGAGTTCCTTGGCGGCCTGCTGCATTCCCTTGCTGGTGGCGTCGAAATAGCCGATGCCGATCAGCTTCGGGATATCGACCAGCGTGATCGGCTTGCCGGCCTTGTCGGGCGGGTTGGTCGGCGTCCCGCCGTTATAGGCCTTCGCCGCTATTGTGCCCGCGCCTCCGTTGCAGGGCAGCGGATTGGTGGGCAGGTCGTCGGCGCCATCCCAGCGCGCCGCCGCCATCGCCTGACCGGCGCAGAGCGTGGCCCCAAGCAGCAGGGCCGCCAGCATCGTCTTCTTCACTGTTCCCTCCGTTATCGTTGCAGCAAGTCCCGCCTCACCGCCGAAGCTCGCTCCGGCGCTTTGCGAGATTGGTTATCAGGATCGAGGCGATCAGCACGCTGCCGATCACGACGATCGTAGCATCGCCCTTGACCCCGGTCAGCGCCAGCCCGTCCTGCAGCAACTGGACCAGCACCAGACCCAGCACCGTGCCCAGCATCGTGCCGCTGCCGCCGAAGATGTCCGTGCCGCCCAGCACCACCGCGGCGATCACGGTCAGCTCCAGCCCCGTCCCCATGTCGCTGCGCGTGGTCGAGACGCGGCTGACGAAGATCCAGGCGGCAAAGCCCGACATCAATCCGGAAGCAGTATAGATCAGGACCTTTGCCCGCGCCACCGCAAGCCCCGAGAAGCGCGCCGCCGTCTCGTTGCTGCCGAGGGCATACAGCGTTCGCCCGAACGTTGTGCGCGCGAGTACAACGCCGAAGACGAGGATCGACACCAGCAGCAGCCAGAGCTGGCTCGGCACGCCCAGCGCCTCGCCCTGTCCCAACCCGAAGAACCATTGCGGATAGCCGCGCACGGAATGCGCCTGGCTGATGCCCTCGGCCAGACCACGATAGAGCGCGAGGGTGGCCAGCGTCATGATCAGCGGCGGCACGCGCATCCGCGTGATGAACCAGCCGTTCACGGCACCGCAGGCGGCACCCACAGCCAGGGAGAAGGCGATGGCGAACGGCAGCGGAAAGCCGAAATTCTTCCACGAATAGCCGAGCAGGATCGCGCACAGGCCGAGCGTGGAGCCCACCGAGAGATCGATGCCGCCGGTGATGATGATGAACGTCATGGGCAGCGCCATCAGCCCGACCTCAGTCATGAGCCGGCCCTGATTGAGCAGATTGTCCACGGTGAGGAAGCGGTCGGTGAACAGTGCCAGCACCGCCACCGCCACCGCCAGGATGCTGAGCAGCACGACCTCGTGCGCGGCGAGGCGGGGCACACCAGCCCGGCGCTGCGCGCCACCCTCCCCGTTCCGCGGAGGGAGAGGGCTTTCCCTCCCCTTCTAGGGGAGGGTGGCGCGCAGCGCCGGGTGGCGTCCGCACGCTCACGCCAAACTCCCGCGCCGCCGGCGGCGCAGGATGTCGGCCAGCACCGTCACCAGGATCAGCAGCCCCTGCACGGCGCGCAGCCAGTACCGGCGAGATGCCGACGAAGATCAGGCTGGAGCCGATCGCGGCAATCAGGATCGCGGCGAGCGTGGAGCCGATCACCGTGCCGGTGCCGCCCAGGATCGAGACGCCACCCACCACGCTCGCCGTGATGATCGACAGCACCAGCGTCGGCGGCACGGTGGACTGGATCACGCCAAGCTGGGTCGCGTACAGCACCGAAGCGACGCCAACGAAGAGCCCGTGGATCGCGAACGTCATCAGGATGGTGCCACGGTACGGGATACCGCACAGCCGCGCCGCCTCGGAATTGCCGCCCACGGCATAGATGCTGCGGCCAAGTGCGGTGCTGCGCAGCCACCATGCGGCGGCGGCCGTCAGCACCACCATCAGGAACACCGGCAACGGCACGCCGATCACGGTGCGATGGGCGATGTCGTATCCGTGCGGCAGGTTGGTGATCCACTGGCCGCCGGTAACGCTGATCAGCCCGCCTTGCAGGATGCTGAGCATCCCCAGCGTGACAACGATCGAGGGAATGCCCAGCCACGCGACCATGAAGCCCATGAACGCCATGGCCAGGATGCCGAGCAGCAGCGGAGCCAGCCAGCACAGCAGCAGCGGCCAGCCCGCCACCGCCATCGTGCCGCTGACCGTCGCCAGCACGCCGATCAGGGCGGCCGCCGAGATGTCGATATTGCCGGAAATGATCACCATCGACATGCCGATCGCGGCGATCGCCACATAGGCGTTGCCGAGCAGGATGGTTTGCAGGTTGCGCGCGGCGACATAGCGCGGATTGATCAGCCCCACCCCCACCAGCAGCACGACGATGGCGATGCGCCAGCAGCCATTCCTGCGAGATGTTGACCCGCAGCGCGCGACGCCCCTGCGCGATCATGCGGCGAGCGACCCGTCGCCGCCCATCATTGCAGCCCCCACCCGCTCCGGCAGGGCCTCGGCGCGGGAGAACTCGGCCGCGATCCGCCCCTCGCGCACCACCAGCACGCGATCGCTCATGCCCAGCACCTCGGGCAGTTCGCTGCTGATCATCAGGATGGCGAGGCCCTGCGCCGCCAGTTCGCCCATCAGCCGGTGGATTTCCGCCTTGGCGCCCACGTCGATGCCGCGGGTCGGCTCGTCCAGGATCAGCACGCGGGGCCGCGCCGCGAGCCACTTGCCCAGCACGATTTTCTGCTGGTTGCCGCCTGACAGCTTCGCCACGATCTGCTCGATGCCGGCGGTGCGGATCGAGAACTTCGCAACGGCCTCATCGGCCAGAAGCCGCTCCGCGCCACGGTCGATGAAACCCGCATGCGCGACGCGATCGAGCACCGAGAGCGAGACGTTCTCGCGCACCGTCATTTTCCGCACCAGACCTTGCGTGCCGCGATCCTCGGGCACGTAGGCGATCCCGAGCGCCCGCGCCTGCGCGGGCGAGGCGATCCGCACCGCGCGCCCGGCCACCAGAATCTCGCCGGACTGCGCCGGAGTGATGCCGAAGACCGTCTGCGCCAGCTCGCTGCGTCCCGAACCGACCAGCCCGGCCAGTCCCACGATCTCGCCCGCCCGCACCGACAGGCTGATGCCCCGCGTGGCCGGCAGGCGCACCACATCGCGCAGCTCCAGCAAGGGTTCGCCGATCGGCACCTCGATTTTCGGGAACAGTTGCTCGATGCGGCGTCCCACCATCATCTGCACGAGCTCGCCGGCATCCGTGTCCACCACGCGCCGCGTACCGACGTATTCGCCGTCGCGCAGCACGCTCACGCGGTCGGCCAGCAGGAAGATCTCCTCCATGCGGTGGCTGATATAGACGATGCCCACACCACGTTCGCGCAAGCGGCGGACGATCTCGAACAACCGGCGCACGTCGTGTTCGCCGAGAGCCGCCGTGGGCTCGTCCATGATCAGCACGCGGGCCTCCTGCGACAGCGCGCGCAGAATCTCCACGCGCTGCCGGTTGCCGACGGACAGCGTGCCGACGATCTCGCCCACGTCCAGATCGTGGATATCGAGCGAGGCCAGCAACGAGCGCGCCTGTGCCCGCATCGCCCGCCAGTCCATGCCGCCGCCACGCCCTTTTGGCGCGTGGCCCATGAAGATGTTCTCGGCGACCGTCAGCTCGGGAAACAGCAGCAATTCCTGGTAGATCGTGGCGATGCCGCGCGCGCGCGCCGCGTGCGGCCCGTCCAAGGTCGTCGGCTGTCCGTCGATCCGGATCGTGCCGGCATCGGGCGAGTGGACGCCCGACATCACCTTGATCAGCGTACTTTTGCCGGCGCCGTTCTCGCCCAGCAGCGCATGCACCTCGCCGGCCATGACATCGAACGACACGCCGCGCAGCGCGCGCACGCCGGGGAAGGATTTCACGATGCCTTCGAGTTGCAACACCGCAGGCATCGTCCGGCCGCTTCCTTCCCTTTCCGGCGATTTGAACGGCAGGCGCCGGCAGCGTCAATGGCCCGCCTGTTTGCGCGTCAGACCCGCCCGATCGCAGCCGCGCGCAGCACGGCAAGCCGGTCGCCCACGCCGCGCGGCCGCGCCGGATGGCCGACGCGGCGGAAATCGCGCCGCGCCAGCACCGCCGGCAACCCGGCCGCGACGCAGGCGCGCGGCAGAAAGCCGCCCGCATCCCGCAACAAGGCCCCTCCCCAGGCGGCCAGCACGCGCAGGACGGGCAGCAACGCCGGATCGTCGGCCCGCGCAATCACCGCCTCCGGCGTGAAATTGTGGGCCTGTAGGACATCCCCGGGCAGGAGGCAGCGGCCTTGGCGCGCCAGCACGCCGATGCTGCGCAACTGGCCCGCGACGCCATAAGCCGTGCCGAGCGCCCGCAGCCGCTCCAGCACCTCGCCCGATCCGCCCAGCGCCCGGCCCGCGGCCACCGCCAGCGCGCCGGCGGTCGCGCGCACATGATCCTGGAAATCGCCCAGCGTCGGTGTCTCTGGCTCAGCCTCCAGCTCCCGCCCGTCCAGCATGGCGAGCAGATCCGCGCGCGCGAGCCGCCCCTGGTCCAGCGCCTCGGCCAGCTTCTCGGCCAGTTCGTGCCGCCGTCGCGCGCCCTCGACCACCTCGCGCCACCATTGCAGCCGCATCAGCGCCAGCGTCGGCTCGCTCGCCACCTCGCGCGCCCGCGCCAGCTCGTGGTTGAAGGCGTAAAGCAGCATCAGCGCCTCGCGCCGGTCGGACGGCGCGAACAAGGCGGTGAAAAAACGGTCCGGATCATGCCGCCGCACCACGCTTGCGGCTGGCGAGAGCGCGGTCACCCAGCCTCACCTGTCGCTGAAGTGACCGGGCAGCAAGGTTGACCCGTGCGGCGCTCCCTCATAGCTCTGTGCGGTGCGGTGAAACATTCCGGAGAGAGATGACCATGGCCTTTGAACTCCCCAACCTGCCCTATTCCACGAGTGCGCTGGCCGAGCGCGGGATGTGCCAGGAAACCCTGGAACTGCATCACGGCAAGCACCATCAGGCCTATGTCACGGCTCTCAACGGTTTCGTCGAGAAGCAGCCCGAGCTGCAAGGCAAGTCGCTGGAGGAGATCATCAAGCTCAGCCACGGCAAGGCGGACATGGCGCCGGTGTTCAACAACGCCGGGCAGCATTGGAATCACACCCTGTTCTGGCCGGCGATGAGCCCGCAGGGCGGCGGCATTCCGGGCAAGCTGGAGCAGAAGCTGACCCAGGATTTCGGCTCGGTGCAGGCGTTCAAGGACCAGTTCAAGGCGGCCGCCACCTCGCAGTTCGGCAGCGGCTGGGCGTGGCTGGTGCTGGGCTCGGACGGCAAGCTGAAGGTGACCAAGACCGCCAACGGCTCCAACCCGCTGGCCGAGAATAGCGGCCAGGCGCTGCTCGGCATCGACGTGTGGGAACACAGCTACTACCTGGATTTCCGCAACAGGCGGCCGGATTACGTGACGAACTGGCTGGACAAGATCGCCAATTACGAGTTCGCCGCCACGAAGCTCTGAGCCTCCGGCCGGGGTCCGCCGCCGGACCCCGGTCCGCCCTGCGCCGGCCGCAGCGCCAGGAACGCGCCCGCCAGCATCACGACCATCCCTGTGACCTCGCCCGCGCCGACCTGCTCGCCGAACACGAGCGCCCCCAGCAAGACGGCGAATACGGGCGACACGAACGCATACGAGCCGGCCCGCGACGGGCCCCACACGCGGATCAGGTGCAGGTAGATCGTGTAGGCCACGAGCGAGCCGAACAGCACCAGGAACAGCCATCCCGCCCAAGCAGCCCGGCCCCAATGCAGGGACGCGGCGCGTGTCGCCCCCGGCTCCAGCAGCAGCGAGCCGGCCAGCAGGACGAGGCCGCCGCCCAGGGTCGTCACCCCAGAGAGCAGAACCGGCGGATAGCGGCGCAGCAGGGGCCGTGCCAGCACCGAACCCAGGCTGTACACGAGAGACGAGGCGATGATGGCGGCACCCCCGGCGAGTTGCGCCCCGCCAGCCCTCCCGCCCGCCATCGCCTTCGGGCCGAACAGCACCAGGATCCCGACGACGCCGAGTGCGATGCCCACCGCCCGCAGCAGGCTGAATCGTTCCTCGCCCAGAAGCAGCCCAATTCCGAGCAGCGCGATCGGCATGAAAGACAGGTCGAGGATCGCGGCCAGGCCCGAGCTGACGAAGACCACGCCCCAGAACAGCAGCGCGTAGGTTGCCGTGACCATCAGCAAGGTGACGGCGACCAGGCGCGGCAGGTCGCGAGCCGGGACGGGGGAGAGCTGGCCGCGCAGGCGCGCCCAGCCCAGCAGCACCGGGCCCGCGACGATGAAGCGGGTGGCCACGAAGAAACAGGGCGGCACCGCGTTCACTCCGGCCTTGGCGGCAAGCCAGGTGGTGCCCCAGACGAGGCACATGGCGGCGAAGGCGACGAAGGGCGCGGCCCGCTTCATGCAGGGACCAGGCCCGTTCCGGCTAGGCTTTCGGCTTCTTGTCGTTTGCGGCCACGGGCTTGATGACACTGTTGATCGTCTCGCGCACCACGAGCACCCGCACATTCGGCGCGATATCGACCTCGACCTGGTTGCTGTCCTCGGCCACGCGCTGCACCGTGCCGACGATGCCGCCGCCGGTCACCACCCGGTCGCCGCGCTTCAACGCCTTGAGCGAGGCCTTCAGCGCCTTCTGCTGCTGCTGGTTCGGGCGGATCAGCAGGAAATAGAACACCGCGAAGATCAGCACGATCGGCAGAAACTGGCCGGCGGCGCCAAGATTGCCGAACATGCCGCCGGTCGCGGTCTGGGCAAAAGCGGGAGAAATCAACATGCGGCTTCCGGAATTGCGGTGATGGGCGGCGGACCATAGGCTCCGCCCCCCATCCGTCAAGGCAGCCCTGCATGGACCAGCCGACCCTCGACCTTCTCGATCGTATCGCGGCGGCGCTGGAACGCCTGGCTCCTGCGCCTCCGCCGGTCATCGACCTCGGCATCGCCGATGCCTTTGTCTGGCACCCCGCGCCCGCCCGTCTGGCGCCGGTCGCTGCCGTGTCGCGCGTGGAGATCGGGCTGCTGAAAGGCATCGAGCGGCAGAAGTCGCTGCTCCTGGGCAACACGCTGCAATTCGCGCGCGGCCGCCCGGCCAACAACGTGATGCTGTGGGGCGCCCGCGGCATGGGCAAATCCTCGCTGGTCAAGGCGGCGCACGCCGCCGCCAATGCAGAGCTGCCGGGCAAGCCTGGTGCTGATCGAGATCGCGCGCGAGGACATCGCAACCCTGCCCGAGCTTCTGCGGCTGCTGCGCGGCCAGCACCGGCGCAGCATCGTGTTCTGCGACGACCTTTCGTTCGAGCGCGAGGATGCCGACTACAAGGCGCTGAAATCGGTGCTGGACGGCGGCATCGAGGGGCGGCCGGAGACGGTGCTGTTCTATGCCACCAGCAACCGCCGCCACCTGATGCCGCGCGACATGATCGAGAACGAGCGCAGCACCGCCATCAATCCCTCGGAAGCCACCGAGGAGAAGGTGTCGCTCTCCGACCGGTTCGGCCTGTGGATCGGTTTCCACAATTGCGACCAGGACACGTTCTTCGCCATGATCGAGGGCTACGCGGCGGCTCTGTCGCTGCCGATCGGGACGGAGGCGCTGCGGGCGGCCGCGGTGGAGTGGTCGGTCACGCGCGGCGGCCGGTCGGGGCGCGTCGCGTGGCAGTTCGTGCAGGACCTGGCCGGGCGGCTGGGCGACGAGGTGCGGACGCGCCGTTAGCGCCAAAATATGCTGAATTGCTGCAAGAAATGGCTTGTGGCCGCGTCAGATGTCAACTAATCTTTCGATCTCACGACCGATCCGCAAGAATCGGGCGGCAGCTTTCCAGCATAGACGAGGACGTCCCCATGAAGCCTGTCCTGCTCGCTGCCGGCGCATACGCCGGCATCGTGACTTGCGCGTTTGCGACAACGGCGGGGGCGGGCACAGTCCCGGCCAATCCGACGCCAATCCAGCATGTCATCATCATCATGCAGGAAAACCGGTCGTTCGACAGCTATTTCGGCACCTATCCCGGCGCCCACGGCATCCCCCGGAACGTCTGCGTGCCGCTCGACCCCACCAATCCGAGCGGCGGATGTGTCCGCCCCTTCCACGACGTGCATGACGCCAACGCCGGCGGACCGCATGGCTACGGCAACGCGCAATTTGACCTGGACGACGGCATCACCAAGGCGCTCATGGATGGATTCGTGTACTCCCAGACGACGGGCCAATATCCCTTCGTCTGCAACAAGCCCAACAATGCGTTGAATTGCGCGAATATCAAGGACGGTGTCGCCCGCCACGACGCAGTCGGCTACCACAACGCCGCAGAGCTTCCGAACTACTGGGCTTATGCACAGCACTTCGTACTACAGGACCAGATGTTCGAAGGCGTGCGCTCCTGGTCCGGCCCCTCGCATCTCGATCTGGCCAGCGAATGGGCCGCGAAATGCAAGAATCAGCACGATGTCAGGACGTGCCAGACCTCGACCGCCGTCAACCACACGCCGCTGTGGCCGTGGGCCAATCTGTTCCAGCTTCTCGACAAGTACAACGTGTCGTGGAAATACTATCTGGGCACCGGCACTGAACCGGATTGCGACGACGATCAGATGACCTGCGACCCGCAGATCCAGACCCCGCAGGTCGGCTCGTTCTGGAACCCGGCACCGTATTTCACATCGGTCCAGGCGAAGGGTCCGGCCTATTTGGCGGCGCACGACCAGGACGTGAACCAATTCCTGGTTGACGCCAAGAACAACGCCCTGCCGCAGGTCTCCTGGATCATACCGTCCTCAACCTACAGTGAGCATCCGAACTCCGGGGTGACGACCGGCATGGAATACGTCACCTCGCTGGTCAATGCGGTGATGACCTCGCCCGCCTGGAGCAGTTCGGCCATCTTCATCGCCTGGGACGATTGGGGTGGATTCTACGATCATGTGACGCCACCGGACGTTGACATGAACGGTACCGCCTATCCGGTCCAGGGCTTCGGCCTGCGCGTACCCGGCCTGCTGATCAGCCCCTACGCCCGCGCCGGGTTGATCGACCACAACGTGCTGAGCTTCGATTCCTACGCCACCTTCTTCGAGGATCTGTTCATGGGCGGCGCCCGGCTGGATCCCAAGGCGCTCGGCGTTCCCGACAGCCGGCCCACGATCCGCGACGCGCTGCGCACCGTCACTTTCCTGGGCGGACACACCCGCCGGATCGGCAAACTCATTGACGAGTTTGACTTCGCACAGGCGCCGTTGCCGCCTCTGGTGCTGTCCACGCATATCCCGACCGGCATCACCGCGATCTGCTCGGCCGACGATTCCATCCATTGCACCAGCGGCACGGTGGCCCTGTCATGGACCCCGATCGCCGCCGGCCAGGTGCCCGGTCCGTTCACCTATCACGTGCAGCGCGACGGCACCGACATCGCGCAATGCGTGACCGGCGCCGCCTCCTGCACCGACACGCCCGGCAGCGGCGTGCATCTGTACCGCATCTACAGCGTCGATGCGCAGGGAACCGCCAGCCCGCTCTCGGCCGCCGCCGAGGCCGACGTGCCATAGGCCCGCCCTGTCGGACCGGTGGGCTGTTCCCGACGTCAAACATCGGGGTCGGGAGAAGAAGAACAGTGTGACGCGCCAGAATGGCCGCAGGAAAGGCCTTGCAGCAGTCACTGGACGTCGTTAATCTTTCGCCACCCGATCAATCCGCGGTTGTGCCGCGTTCACGGTAACACCCAGTAGCGAAGGCTTTCTCTTGAAACCTGTCCTGTTCACTGCCGGCGCGTGCGCTGCCATGCTGACCTGCGCCTCTGCGGCAACGGCGGCAACACCGAAAGCTGCGAACCCCACGCCGCTCCGCCATGTCATCATCATCATGCAGGAGAACCGTTCGTTCGACAGCTATTTCGGCACCTATCCCGGCGCCAACGGCATTCCTCGCGGCGCCTGCGTTCCGATCGATCCGACACAGCCGGGCAGCCGGTGCGTGCGGCCGTTCCATGATCCGCACGACGCCAATGCCGGCGGCCCGCACGGGCCCGACAGCGCCCAGTTCGATCTTGATGATGGCATCACCAAAGACCTGATGGATGGCTTCATCTACGCCCAGAAGGACGCGGCCATCACCATCTGCCAACGCCCCAACAACGCGCTGAATTGCGCCAATTTCACCGATGGCGTCGCCCGCCACGACGCGGCCGGCTACCACACCGCCGAGGAAATCCCGAACTACTGGGCCTACGCCCAGCATTTCGTGCTGCAGGACGAGCTGTTCGAGGGCGTGCGCTCGTGGTCTGCCCCGTCGCATCTCGATCTGACCAGCGAGTGGGTGGCCCGCTGCACCAACCCGACCGACGTCACGACGTGCCAGACCTCCACCGCCCCCCGGCCGATCACCTCCCACGCGGTCGGCGTCCAGTGGCCCTGGGCCAATCTGTTCGAGCTGCTCGACAAGTACAACGTGTCCTGGAAATACTATCTGGGCACCGGCAGCGAGCCGGATTGCGACGACGACGCGATGACCTGCGATCCGCAGCAGCAGACGCCGCAGGTGGGATCGTTCTTCAACCCCGTGCCCAACTTCAAGTCGGTCGCGGCGAAGGGCAAGGCCTACCTGGCGGCGCATAATCAGGACGTGAACCAATTCCTGGTTGATGCCAAGAACAACACCCTGCCGGCGATCTCCTGGGTGGTTCCGTCGGCCACCTACAGCGAGCACCCGAACAGCCGCGTCACGACCGGCATGGAATACGTCACCTCGATGGTGAACGCGGTGATGGCGTCGCCGGCATGGAGCAGTTCGGCCATCTTCATCTCCTGGGACGATTGGGGCGGGTTCTACGACCACGTGGCGCCGCCGAACGTGGACATGAACGGCACCGCCTATCCGATCCAGGGCTATGGCCTGCGCGTGCCCGGCCTGCTGATCAGCCCCTATGCCAAGGCCGGTCTGATCGACCACAACGTGCTCAGCGTCGATTCCTACGCCACTTTCTTCGAGGATCTGTTCCTGGGCGGCGCCCGGCTCGATCCGGCGGCTCTCGGCGAGCCGGACAGCCGGCCCGACATCCGCGACAGCCTTCGCACGGTCACCTTCGTGGGCGGGCGCGTCCGCAAGGTCGGCCAGCTCATGGACGAGTTCGATTTCACGCAGACGCCGTTGCCGCCTCTGGTGCTGTCCACGCATATCCCGACCGGCATCACCGCGATCTGCTCGGCCAACGATTCGGTACAATGCACCAGCGGCACCGTGGCCTTGTCATGGACCCCGATCGCCGCCGGCCAGGTGCCCGGCCCGTTCACCTACCACGTGCAGCGCGACGGCACCGACATTCCGCAATGTGTGACCACCGCCGCCGCCTGCACCGACACGCCCGGCAGCGGGGCGCATCTGTATCGCATCTACAGCGTCGACGCGCAGGGAACCGCCAGCCCGCTCTCGGCCGCCGCCGAGGCCGACGTGCCGTAGCGAGGGCCGAAAGCCCGGTGTTCACAACACCCAACAAGAGAACAGCCCGATGCGGGATCTTCCGAGGCTCAGCCTGATCGCATCGCTGTTGAGCAGCGGGGCAACCGCATCCGTTGCACAGCCGCCCAGCCAGGGAGCACTCACGACGCCGATCCAGCATGTCATCATCATCATGCAGGAAAACCGCTCATTCGATAATTACTTCGGCACATTTCCGGGCGCCAACGGCATCCCCAAAGGCACTTGCGTGCCGCTCGACCCGACCAACCCCGGCCTTGGCTGCGTCAGGCCATTCCACGACCCGCTGGATTCGAACGGCGGTGGTCCGCACTCCGCCCAGTCCGCACAGTTCGATCTCGACGACGGGATCACCAAGGCGGCAATGGACGGGTTCGTCTATAGCCAGGGCCACGCCTCGCTCTCGATCTGCGGCAATCCCGCCGACGCCGCTCGCTGTCGTGCTGCGCGAGCCAGCGCGTTCGCGCATGACGTGATGGGCTATCACACCGCCGACGAAATCCCGAACTACTGGGCCTATGCTCAACACTTCGTCCTGCAGGACGAGCTGTTCCCCGGCGTGCGGTCGTGGTCCGCGCCGTCGCATCTCGACCTTACCAGCGAGTGGTCGGCGAAATGCACCGACAACACGAACGCCGCGACCTGCACCACGTCAACGACAATCGGCAAGATCGTCGAGTATCCCTGGGCCAATCTGTTTCAGCTGCTAGACAAGCATGGCATCACCTGGAAATACTATCTTGGAAACGGAGAGGAGCCCGACTGCGAAGACGACGAGATGACGTGTGATCCGCAGATCCAGAACCAGCGGGTGGGTTCGTTCTGGAATCCGGCACCGCTGTTCAAGTGGATCCAGAGCCAGGGGCCTGCCTACCTGGCCGCGCACAATCCCGAGGCAGCGCAGTTCCTCGCCGACGCCGAGAACGGAACCCTGCCGCAGATCTCCTGGATCGTGCCCTCCGCCGAATACAGCGAGCACCCACCGCAACGGGTCACGACCGGGATGGAGGACGTGACCTCGCTCGTCAACGCGGTGATGACCTCGCCCGCATGGAGTTCATCGGTCATCTTCATCGCCTGGGACGAATGGGGCGGCTTCTATGATCATGTCGTGCCGCCCAATGTGGACATGAATGGCACAGTCTATCCGATCCAGGGTTTCGGGCTGCGCGTGCCCGGACTAATGATCAGCCCCTTCGCCCGAGCCGGAATGATCGACCACCATGTGCTGAGCTTCGACTCCTATGCGACGTTTTTCGAGGACGTGTTCATGCGCGGCGCCCGGCTTGACCCGGCGGCGCTTGGCAATCCTGACAGCCGGCCGGATATTCGCGACGCGCTGCGCAGCGTCACCTTCCTGGACGGGCGTGTTCGCAGGATCGGCAATCTGATGGACGAGCTCGACTTCACGCAGGCGCCATTGCCGCCACTGCTGCTGTCCACTCACATTCCCACCGGCATCGCGGCGGTCTGCTCGACCGGCGGCTCGGGGCCATGCACAAGCGGGACCATCGCCCTGTCGTGGAATGCGGTTGCCGCCGGCGCGGTGCCAGGCCCCTTCACATACCACGTGCAGCGCGACGGCGCCGACATCGCCCAATGTGTCACCGGCGCCACCTCCTGCACCGACACGCCGGCCAGCGGCGCGCATCTGTACCGCATCTACAGCGCCGATGCGCAGGGAACCGCGAGCCCGCTCTCGGCAGCCGCACGAGCCACAGTGCCGTAACCTCCGCCCTCGCCCTCCGCGAATGATGTAACCTTTCCCCGGCCGCGTCGAACAGCGGGGCAAGATGGAGGAAAAGATGGGGCATGGACGTTGGTGGCCGGCCGCCCTAATGGCGGCGGCCCTTGCGGCCGGACCGGCCGGCGCGGCGACCGTGACGGAATTCAGCCCGGCCGCGTTCACGGCCGCCCAGCAAGCGGACCAGCCGATCCTGGTGGACATCACCGCAAGCTGGTGCCCGACCTGTGCCGCGCAGAAGCCGATCCTGTCACAGTTGGAGGCGGAGCCCGCCTTTCGCGGCCTGCACGTGTTCCACGTCGATTTCGACTCGCAGAAGGACGTGGTGCGCGCGTTCGGTGCGCGGATGCAGAGCACGCTGATCGTCTTCCACGGCGCCGTCGAACGTGGCCGCTCCACCGGGGACACGCGGGCCGGCTCGATCGCGGCGCTGCTGGCCAAATCCGCAAGCTGAGCCAAGATGGGCCTGGGCAGTCTTGGCGCTGCCCTGCTGGCGGGGATGCTGACCACGCTCTCGCCGTGCGTGCTACCACTGCTGCCGCTGGTGCTGGGGGCAGCCCTCGCCCGCAGCCGCTTCGGACCGGCCGCCCTGGCCGCCGGTCTGGTCGTGTCCTTCGTGGCGATCGGCCTGTTCGTCGCCACGATCGGCTTTTCCATCGGCCTCGGCGGCGACCTGTTCCGCACGGTATTCGCGGTTCTGCTGGCAGCCCTGGGCATCATCCTGCTGAGTGCGCGCCTGCAACGGCGCCTCGCGGTCGCGACCTCCGGTATCGGCGGCGCCGCACACGAGTTGCTGGCGCGCCTCACACCGGACGGCTCGGTCGGACAGTTCGTGCTCGGGCTGCTGCTGGGCGCGGTCTGGAGCCCCTGCGTCGGGCCAACCCTGGGCGCAGCCTCGCTGCTGGCGGCGCAGGGCCGCGATCTCGGCACCGTCTCCGTCATCATGGGCGTGTTCGGGATCGGCAGCGCGCTGCCCCTGCTGGCGGTGGGCCTGCTCTCGCGACAGGCGCTGGCACACTGGCGCGGGCGCATGATCTCGGCCGGCCGCGCGGGCCGCGTCGTGCTGGGCGCCGGCGCCGTGGCCATCGCCGCGCTGATCCTGTCGGGGGCCGATCGGATGCTGGAAGCCTCGCTGGTAGCCGCCTCGCCGGCCTGGCTGACCGATGTGACGACGCGCTTCTGACCGGCTTGCCGGCGCCACGCCGCTCGCCTAGGAAAAAGGCTTATCGTGGAAAGGCACAACGCCATGAGCATCGACGGCACGCTGACCCTGTTCCATGCGCCGAACTCCCGCTCCTCCGGGGCGGTGTTGCTGAACGAGGAGCTGGGTGCGCCTTGCGCGCTGCATCTGCTGAACATGCGCGCGGGCGAGCAGCGTCAGCCGGCGTATCTCGCCATCAACCCGATGGGCAAGGTGCCGGCTCTGCTGCATGGCGATGCGCTGATTACCGAGCAGGTCGCGGTGTTCCTCTATCTCGCCGACCTGTTTCCCGAGGCCGGGCTGGCACCACCGCTCGGCGACAGGCTGCGCGGGCCGTACTTGCGCTGGATGGCCTTCTACGCCGGGTGCTTCGAGCCCGCCGTGGTCGATCGCGCGCTGCACCGTGAACCCGGCGCGCCCTCGATGTCGCCCTATGGAGACTTCGACACGATGTTCGGAACCCTGGTGGCGCAACTGACGCCGGGACCGTGGCTGCTCGGCGACCGGTTCACGGCGGCGGATGTGCTGTGGGGCATGGCGCTGACCTGGGTCACGGCGTTCAAGCTGCTGCCCGAGACGCCCGAAATCCGCGCTTATATCGACCGGTTCGCCGCGCGACCCGCGATGGCACGGGTGACGGCCCGCGATGCCGAATGGGTTGCGGCGCAGGAGGCGGCAGCCAAGGCGGCCTGACCCGACCCCGAACCGTCAACCGCCCGCCCGGGCCAGGATCGCCGGCCAGAGCGGGCAGTCCGAACCCACGGCCGACCATGAATCCGGGTCTTCCCTCAGTCGCGAGGCGCAAAAGGCGTCGGCTATCGCGGCCGGAGCGTGGCGGACGAGCAGGGCCGCTTGCAGCAGGAGTGCCAGGCGCCCTGCAGTCCAGCGCGCCCGCGCCTCGGCAGCGGCACCCTGCGCAAGCATCGATTCGAGCGCGCCCGTCGCGCGGTCCAGATCGGCGTTACCGCCGCGGGCCAATGCAATCTCGGACAGATAGGCCGGCAGAGCCTGCTCCTCCTTGCGCAAGGTGCGCAGCACATCGAGGGCGATGACATTGCCGGAGCCCTCCCAGATGCTGTTCAGCGGCGCCTCGCGGAACAGCCGTGGCAAAGGGCTTTCCTCGATGTACCCGGCGCCGCCCAGGCACTCCATGCAGCGATAGACGAAATCGGCCGCGCGCCGCCCCAGCCAGTACTTGCCAATCCCCACGATCAGCCGGGACAGGGCGCGGCTGTCCTCGCCACCCGGGATGCTCTCGTCGAAGGCCCGCGCCGCGCGCATGGTCAGGGCGGCGGCTGCCTCGTATTCCGGGATCAGCTCGACCAGCACCGCCCGCATCAGCGGCTGCTCGATCAGCGTCTTCTGGAACGCGCGGCGATGGCGCGCATGGTGCATCGCCTGCGCCAGCGCCATGCGCATGATCCCAAGCGTGCCCGCCATCGTGTCGAGCCGGGTGTGGTGGACCATGTCGATGATCGTGGATACCCCCTGGCCTTCGTCGCCGATCAGGAGCGCCTCGGCGTCGTGGTACTCGATCTCTGCCGAGGCGTTCGATCGATTGCCCAGCTTGTCCTTGAGCCGCATGAGCTGGATGCGGTTGCGCGTGCCGTCCGACGCTATGCGCGGCACCAGGAAGCAGCTCAGGCCGACCGGCGTTTGCGCGAGGCTCAGGAAGGCGTCCGACATGGGGGCCGAGCAAAACCATTTGTGGCCGACCAGGCGCCAGGTGCCGTCCTCACCGGCCGGGATCGCGCGCGTCGTGTTGGCGCGAACGTCCGATCCGCCCTGCTTCTCGGTCATCGCCATGCCGATCGTCACGCCCGCCTTCTGCCCGATCGGCCGGAGCGGCGCATCATAGACGCCCTCGAGAATCCTCGGCAGCCAGTCTGCCGCGATGTCGCGGCGACGGCGCAAGACAGGGATCGCGGCATAGGTCATGCTGACCGGGCACATCGTCCCGGCTTCCGCCTGCGTGAACAGCGCCAGCATCGCCGCGTGCGCCGCGTGCCCGCCCGGCCGATCCGCGGTCCAGGCGATGGAGTGGATGCGGCTGCGCATCGCGAGATCCATCAGGGCGTGGTACGCGGGGTGAAACCGCACCTCGTCGATCCGCCGCCCGTAGCGGTCGAAGGTGAGGAGTTCAGGCGGGTGGCGATTGGCCTGCTCGCCCCACTCCAGCACCTGCTCCGAACCGACCGCCTCCCCAAGTTCGGAAAGGCGGCCGTCGGCCCAGTCCGCACCCTCGCGCCGGGCCGCTTCGCGCAGCGCCGGATCGGTCGTGTACAGGTTTCGCCCGGCAAACTCCGGTGGCTGATTCGTGACTTCGTGGGTTGCGAGGCTGGTGCGTGGGGCGTAGCGGGGCATGTTGTCCTCCCGACAGGCGCGGTCTCGAGGCGACTGACGAGAACCTTTGCTCGTCACGAACCCCACCCGAGTGTCAGGACTTGCGCCATCTGGCTTACTGGCCTTCGGTGCCGCCCATCGCCCGGAAGGCCTTCAAGACGTCGAGTGGAAACGGAAAGACGATGGTCGAACTTCGCTCATTGGCGATCTCGTTCAAGGTCGCGAGGTAGCGAAGCTGCATGGCACCGGGGCTGGCGCTCAGGATCTGCGCCGCCTCCACCAGTTTCTGCGCCGCCTGCTGCTCGCCCTCGGCATTGATGATCTTGGCACGGCGGATGCGCTCTGCCTCCGCCTGGCGGGCGATGGCGCGGATCATGCTGTGGTCCAGATCCACCTGCTTGATCTCGACATTGGTGACCTTGACGCCCCAGGATTCCGTCTGCTGGTCCAGCACCTCCTGGATGGCGGCGTTCAGCTTGTCGCGCTCGGCCAGCATCTCGTCGAGTGTGTGCTTGCCCAGTACGGAGCGCAGCGTGGTCTGCGACAACTGGCTGGTGGCCTGCAAGAAGTTCTCGATGCCGATCACCGCGCGGTCCGGGTCGACCACGCGGAAATAGACGACGGCGTTGACCTTCACCGAGACGTTGTCGCGAGAGATCACGTCCTGGCTGGGCACATCGAGCACGACTGTCCGCAGGTCGATACGGACCATCTGCTGCGCGTACGGCACGAGCAGGATCAGCCCCGGTCCCTTGACGCCGGTGAACCGGCCGAAGGTGAACACCACGGCACGCTGGTATTCGCGCAGAACCCGGACCGACGACGCCACAACGATAACGATCAGCACCAGGATGATGGGATAGACGAGCGTGACCGGGCTCATGGGCGCATCCCCTGCGGCGTCAGCGCCGCTTCCACCAGCAGGGTCAGCCCACGGCGGCCGACCACTCGCACCGCCTGGCCGGGTTGCAGCCTCTGCGCCGCCCGAGCGCGCCAGCGCTCGCCCTGGACCAGCACTTCGCCCTCCTCGCCGGCCCAGGCGGTGGTCCGTCCCGGCAGGCCGATCAATGCGGCAGTGCCGGTGACCACAGGGCGGCGCCGGGCGCGCAGCAGCAGCGCCAGCACCGCGCCGAACAGCACTGCGCCCGCCAGGGTCGCCGCGGCGATCACCGCCAGCGGCGGTCGCGCGGCCGGCGCCTCGAACATCAGCAGCGAGCCGATCACGAACGCCGCCGCCCCGCCCACAACAAAGGCGCCGAAGGCGGGCACGAACGCCTCGGCGGCCATCAACCCGAGGCCAAGCAGCGCCAGGGCCAGCCCGGCATAGTCGATCGGCAGCAGGTCCAGGCCATAGCCGCCCAGCAGCAGGCAGATGACGCCGATCACGCCGGGCGCGAACAGGCCGGGATGCGACAGCTCGAAGGCGATGCCGAACAGCCCGGCCAGCAGCAGCAGATAGACCAGCGACGGGTCGGTCAGCACCCCGATCAGCCGGTCCTGCCAATCCGGCCGCACCTGGACGATCACGAGCCCCGCCGTCGCCAGCACCACGGGCCCGCCCTCCACGATGACGCGCCGGCCGTTCGCCTTCGCCAGCAGGTCCGGCACGTCCGAGGCGACGAGGTCGATCACGTGCTGATCGAGCGCCGCGTCGTAGGGCAGGCTGACCGCCTCGCGCACCGCCTTCTCCGCCCAGTCCGCATTGCGGCCGTGCAGGGCGGCGAGGCTGCGGATATAGGCGGCGGCGTCGTTGGCGATCTTCATCTCCTCCGCGTCCACCGGCCTCTTGCCGCCATTCCCGGCGGGCGTTGCCCCGGGCTGCGGCAGCGGGGTCGAGCCGAACAGGGAGACCGGTGTCGCGGCCCCAAGATTGGTACCCGGGCGCCATTGCGGCCAGTGCGGCGGCATAGAGGATGTAGGTTCCCGCACTCGCGGCCCGCGCGCCGCCGGGGGCCACGTAGGCAAGGACCGGCACCGGCGAGGCCAGCATGGCGCGGATGATGTCGCGCATGGCGCTGTCCAGCCCGCCCGGCGTGTCCAGGCGCAGGATCACGACCGCAGCATCCCGGCGCGCTGCGTCGCGCAGGCTGCGCACGACATAGCTGGCGGTGCCGGGTCCGATGGCTCCGTCAAGCGCGATCACGACCGCGCTGCGCGGCCCGCCGCCTGCCCCAGCGGCCCACAGCACCGCGAACGCCAGCACGGCGCCCAGCAGCGCCCCCAGCCAGCCCATGCCATGCCGGCGCCGCCCAACCATCGGCCTGCGGTCTCCCCGGCGCAGCCTATCGGAAATCCACGGCAGCCGGGTGGCTTTTCTCCCCTGCCGATCCAGCTAGGATAGGGGTCTCGGTGCCACTGGCGGAAGCGAACCGCTGGCGTCCATGCGATCGGTGGGGCACTGGACAGTTCGCAAGGAGACGCCTCGATGTCGAGCCAAGCTCCCGGAAAACACCGCGCCGTTGCTCTCATCGGTCCCTTTGGCAGCGGCAAATCGACGCTGTTCGACGCGCTGCTCGCGGCCTGCGGCAACCCCGTACGGCGCACCGAAAAGGGGGGCGGCCGCGCCACGGATGTCCGGGTTGGAGGCTGCACCTATCTCGGCGATTCCTGGTCCATCCTGGACTGCCCCGGTTCCATCGAATCCGCCTTCGAGACGGCGGCGGCACTCTGCTGTCATCGACCTCGCCGTGGTCGTCTGCGATCCCTCGCCCGCGCGCGCGATGACGGTGATGCCCCTGCTCAAGCATCTCGACGAGCAGGCGATCCCGCACATCGTCTTCGTCAACCGCATCGACACGCTGGAAGGCCATGTGCGCGACACGCTGACGGCGCTGCAAGCCTATTCGGCGCGTCCGTTGCTGCTGCGTCAGGTGCCGATCCGCGACGGCGAGACCGTGACCGGCTATGTCGATGTGGCGAGCGAGCGCGCCTACCGCTACCGCCGTGGCCAGCCATCCGAGCTGATCCAGCTTCCGTCGCACATGCACGACCGCGAGCAGGAGGCGCGTGACGGGTTCCTGGAAGTGCTTGCCGATCACGACGATGCGCTGCTCGAGAAGATCCTGGAGGACGTGAAGCCGAGCGCGGCCGAGGTATTCGATCAACTGCGACGGGATCAGATTGCCGGCAACGTCGTCGAGGTGCTGCTCGGTGCCGCGCAGCACGAACACGGGGTGCGCCGGCTGTGGAAGGCGCTGCGTCATGACACACCCTCCACCCGCGACACGGCGGCCCGCCGTGGCATTGCGCCGGACGGGGGGCTGCTCGCGCAGGTGTTCAAGACACAGCACGCCGGGCACACCGGCAAGCTCTCCTATGCGCGGGTGTGGCGCGGGCGGCTCGCCGATGGGATGTCGCTGGGCGGTGCGCGCGTCGGCGGCATCTACCGGATCAGCAACGGAGAGACTCAGAAGGTGACGGAAGCAGCGGAGGGCGAGATCGTCGCACTCGGCCGTCTGGATACCGCGGCCACCGGGGCGACGCTCACAACGAACGGCGAGGCGGAGACCCTGCCCTTCCCCGAACCGCCCGCGCCCGTCTATGCCCTTGCCATCTCATCGCAGGAGCGCAAGGACGATGTGCGGCTGTCAGGCGCTCTGCAAAAGCTGGTCGAGGAAGATCCGTCGCTCAGCATCCTGCGCAATCCCGAGACCGGAGAGACGGTGCTGCGCGGCCAGGGCGAACTGCATCTTGGTGCGGCGATCGAGCATATCGCGGATGCATACAACATCCGCGTCACGTCGCGCCGTCCCGAGGTTGCCTATAAGGAGACGATCCGGCGCGCGGTGCATCAGCACGGTCGGCTGAAGCGGCAGACTGGCGGGCATGGCCAGTTCGCGGACGTGAAGATCGACATAGCACCGCGCGCGCGCGGCGAGGGCTTCGCCTTCATCAACCGCATCGTCGGCGGTGCCGTACCGAAGCAATATATCCCGGCCGTCGGCGACGCGGCCGAGGAGGCGGCAAAGAAGGGCCCGTTCGGCCATCCCGTCGTGGACATCGCGGTGACCCTGGTGGACGGCACGTTCCACTCGGTCGATAGCTCGGACATGGCGTTCAAGTCGGCGACGCGCATCGCCATGACCGAAGGCCTGGCGAAAGCCGATCCGGTCGTGCTCGAGCCGATTCATGCGGTGACGGTAACGGTCCCGAACGAATACACGGCCCGCACGCAGCGCATCCTGACAGGACGCCACGGCCAGATTCTCGGCTACGCGGAAAAGCCCGGCTGGGCGGGCTGGGATAATGTCGAGGCTCTGGTGGCGGAATCCGAGCTGCACGATCTCATCATCGAACTTCGCTCGCAGACGATGGGCCTCGGCACCTACGCCCACCGCTTCGACCATTTGGCCGAGCCGCGCGTGCAGCCGGAGCGCGTCGCGGTCTAGCTCGCGGTGTATCAGGTCGCGCAGCGCCGCGATGATCGCCGCGAAAGCTGCCGCGATCCGCGCGCTATCGTGGCGGCCGCGCAAATAGCCATGCACCAGCCCATCGCCAGTGTGCAGAGTGGCCGTCACGCCAGCCTCCCGTAGCGCGGCCGCATAATCGGCGGAATCCTCGGCGAGCGGATCGATGTCGGCGGCGAAGATCGCGGCCGGCGGCAACCCGGAGAAATCGCGCGCGGCGAGCGGCGCCAGTTCGGGGTCGTCCGTCGTTCCGGGTTCGGCAAGGCCGGTATAGAGCCGGCGATACGCCACGCTGTCGGCCGCGCGCAACATCGGCACGTCCTCGCGCCAGGTGCCGAAGGCCCGGCCGGCTGTCGGGTGCAGACCCGGATAGATCAGCACCTGGCCGATCGGCATGGCCTTGCGCACCCGTCGCAGCCGCAGGCACAGCGCCGCCGCCAGATTGCCGCCGGCACTGTCGCCCGCCACCACCACGCGCTGCCCGCTTCCGGTCAGCGCGTCATAGGCGACCTCGGCGTCGTCGAGCGCCGCCGGATAGATGTGCTCGGGCGCCAGCCGGTAGTCGAGCGCCACCAGCGCGGCACCGGCACCGGCCGCGAGTTCGGCGCAGATGGCGTCGTGGCTCGCGAGGCCGCCCACGACGAAGCCGCCGCCATGAAAATACAGGATGGTGCGGCCCGGCACCGCTGCTTCCGGGACATAGCGCCGCCGCGCGATGGCGCGCGTCGGGTGTCGCGCCACGAATACGCCATCATCGAAGGTGACACCGGCCGGGTGCGGCCGGTCGAAGGCGCGGCACATCCGATCGTAGGTCGCGCGGTTGTCGGCCACCGACGCGGTGTTGGTCTCCGCAGGGTAGAAGGATTCCGAGCGCGCGACGAACGCCGCGACCTCTTCATCCAGGCTCCAGGCCCTCATGCCGCCTCCCTCTGGCGCAGCCGCGCCTCATACGCCGCGAGCACGGATCCGGCGCCGAAATCGTGCTGCTTGAGCGCCTGCATGATCGAGATCAGGCAATCGTCGCGGGTCTGCTCCAGCGCCCGCAGGCCGCGCCCGGCCGCCTGCGCGTCGGATTGCTCGGCCAGCCGGTCGAGGAATCCATCGGTCAGCTCCGGCACGTCCATCAGCTTGGTCCAGGGCAGTTTCAGCGCCGGGCCGAACTGTTCCATGAAATGACGCATTCCCTCCTCGCCCCCAGCCAGACGATAGACGAGGAACGTGCCCATGAACGCCCAGCGCAACCCGGCGCCGAAGCGGATCGCGTCGTCCACTTCCTCGACCGTGGCGACGCCGTCATGCACGAGCCACAGCGCCTCGCGCCACAGCGCCTCCAGCAGACGGTCGGCGATGAACCCGTCGATCTCGCGGCGCACTACCAGCGGCCGCATCCCGAGGCTGGCATAGAACACCCGTGCGCGCTCGATCGCTTCCGGCGCTGTCGCCGCACCGCCGCACAGCTCGACGAGGGGCAGCAGATAGACCGGGTTGAACGGGTGAGCCACCAGGAAACGGTCGGGATGGACCATGTCGGCGGCGAGTTTCGTCGGCAGCAGGCCGGAGGTGGAGGAACAGATCAGCGCATCCGGCCGCGCCGCCGCCGCGATCTCCGCCAGCAGGCGACGCTTGAGCGACTCGACCTCCGGGGCGCTCTCCTGGATCAGATCGGCATCGTGGACCGCGTCCGCCAGGCTGGATGCGAAGCGCAGGGTGCCCGGCGCGGGGCAGTGGGGCGTCGGTCAGCGCCGCCTGCGCCCGGCCGGCCAGCGCCACCATCTCGCGAAGCCGCCGCTCGGCCTCGGGGTGCGGATCGAACACCGCCACGTCGATACCGTTCAGCAGGAAGCGCGCCGCCCAGCCGCCGCCGATGACGCCGCCGCCGACGATGGCGCAGCGGCCAATGGTCGCGCCGGTCATGCCGCGATGCCGCCGCGCACAGGGTCGCGCAGGCGCAGCTTGGCGCGCACCTCGGCCGGCCCCAGCAGCCGCACGCCCATCGCCTGCATGATCGAGGCCGCCCGCTCGACCAGTTGTCCGTTGGTGGCCGGCACTCCACGCGCCAGCCAGATGTTGTCCTCCAGCCCGACGCGGATATTGCCGCCGGCCAGCAGCGCCATCGCAACAAAAGGCAGCTGCATCCGCCCGATCGAGAAGGCGGAGAACACCGCACCGGATGGCAGGCCGGCCACCATAGCCAGCAGGGTCTGCGGATCGTCCGGCGCGCCGTAGGGGATGCCCATGCAGAGCTGGATCATCACCGGATCGTCGATAAGCCCCTCGCGGATCAACTGCTTCGCCAGGACCAGATGGCCGGTGTCGAACACCTCGATTTCCGGACGCACCCCAAGCGCCTGCACGCGCCGCGCCATCGCCCGCAACATGGCGGGCGTATTGGTCATCACATAGTCGCCCTCGGAGAAGTTCATCGAGCCGCAGTCGAGCGTGCAGATCTCCGGCAACAGGTCGGAGACGTGGCGCAACCGTTCCTCGGCACCCGCCATGTCGGTGCCGGCACCGAGCGGCAATGGCTGCTCGACGCCGCCCAGCACCAGGTCGCCGCCCATGCCCGCGGTGAGGTTGACGATCACATCCGGCTCAGCCTCGCGGATGCGCGCGACGACCTCGGCATACAGCTTCGGATCGCGCGAGCCCTTTCCGGTCTCCGGCTCGCGGACATGGATATGGGCGATGGCCGCACCGGCGCGCGCGGCCTCGATCGCTGCTGCGGCGATCTGCTTCGGCGTGATCGGGACATGCGGGTTCTTGTCCGTGGAGGCCCCGACTCCGGTCACGGCACAGGTGATGAAGGCGTCCCAGATCATCGCGTGCTCCCCTCGGTCCCGCGTGCAGGCTAGCGCTGCAACGGCCGCGCGCTATACATTTCGCGAACCATGCGATACTCAGCCGGTTCCGCGCGCGCCCAGGGAGCAGATGCAAGCGCAGTCGCATGTCTTTCCCGGTCTCTCGTTTCCTGGGGCGGAGGGCCGCACCGCCGTCATCGACATGCTGGTGCTGGACCAGTTCTCGCTGATGTCGCTGGCCGCCACGGTGGAACCGCTGCGGGCGGCCAACCGGGTGTCCGTGCAGCCTCTCTATCGCTGGCGCCTGTTTTCCCGCGACGGCACAGCGCCGCGCAGCAGTTCCGGCATTCCGGTGGAGATGCACGGCGTCTTTGACGCGGAACAGCCGCGCGACGCGGTGTTCGTAGTGGCCGCCTTCAACGCGCGCCTGCCCGATCGCAAGCTGGCGGCCGATCTTCGCCGCGCGGCGCGCCAGGGTGCGACACTGGCAGGAATCGAGTCGGGAGCCTGGGCGCTCGGCCGCGCCGGGCTGCTGGACGGCTACCGTGCGACGACGCACTGGGAGGAGCTGGAGGAATTTGCCCTGGCGATGCCGAACGTGACGGTGCTGAGCGACCGCTACGTGATGGACCGGGCGCGCTGGACCGCCGGGGGCGCCGCACCGGCGCTGGACATGATGCTGGCGATGGTGCGCGCGCAGCACGGGCTGGCGCTGGCGCTGAATGTCGCCAGCGTCTTCATCTATGACCAGCAGCAGGCGGCATCAGCGCCGCAGCCAGTCGTTTCGCTGGGTCTGCTGGCGACACGGGATGCAGCGTTGTCGGCGACGATCCGGCTGATGCAGGCGCATCTGGAGGAACCGATGCCGGTGCCGATTCTCGCGCGCCACGCCGGATTGTCGGCACGGATGCTGCAATTGCGGTTTCGTGCCGAACTCGGCATGTCGCCCTATGCGTACTATCTCGACCTGCGCCTGGCGGCGGCACGGCGCATGTTGCAGCAGAGCGGGGACAGCGTGGCACAGGTGGCGAGCGCCTACGGGTTCGGGTCGGCGTCGGCGTTTGCGCGGGCGTTCCGGGCAAGGTTCGGGGTGAGTCCGGTGCAGGCTCGGGACGGGATGGGTGGTGAGCCGTGGAAAAGCGGGCGGAGAATGCGGGATTAAATGGGATCACATGATTCATTTCGACAGAGAATGTTTTCTCGGCCCCCACGAGGCAGACGCGGGCGCACCCGATTGATGCTTTGATGGCGAGTTCAGGCGACGCCAAAAAGCATTGCGGCGCATGGCGGACCGGCCGGCCCGATGCTATCCCGCGCGCATGACCGACGACCCGCCCCCGAACCTCGCCCTGCTGCCTGCCGGGCTGCGCGACATGCTGCCGCCCGAGGCGGAAACCGAGGCGTCCTCGGTCGAAAGCGTGATGAGCGCGTTCGCGGCCCACGGCTACCAGCGCGTGAAGCCGCCACTGATCGAGTACGAAGAAAGCCTGTTCGCCGCGAGCGGAGCGGCCGTCGCCGACCAGACGTTCCGGCTGATGGACCCAGAGACCCACCGCATGGTGGGCCTGCGCGCCGACATGACGCCGCAGGTGGCGCGGATCGCCTCGACCCGCCTCGCGCATATGCCGCGGCCGTTGCGCCTGTCCTATGCCGGCCAGGTTCTGCGCGTGCGCGCGAACGGCCTCGCCGCACCCGACCGGCAGGTGGCGCAGGCGGGCATCGAACTGATCGGCGCGGACAGCCCGCAGGCCGATGCCGAGGTGGTGGCTGTCGCGGCCGAGGCCCTGGCCAGCCTCGGTCTGGTGCGGGTGAGCTTCGATCTGACCATGCCGCCCTTGGTGCAGTCGCTGCTGGACGCGGCCGGGCTGCCCGCCGAGCGGCGGGCGGCACTGGCGCGCGCGCTGGACCACAAGGACGCGGCAGAGGTGGCAGCACTCGGCGGCAGCCAGGCCTCGGTGCTGATCGAGTTGCTGCGCGCCGCCGGACCCGCCGCGGCGACCCTCGATGTGCTTGCCACGGCCAAGCTGGCTCCCGGCGTGCGGGCGCACGCCCTGCGTCTCGCCGAAACGGTCGCCGCCATCCGCACCCTCGCTCCCGCGCTGAAACTCACCATCGACCCGGTCGAGTTCCGCGGCTTTCGCTACCACACCGGCGTCTGCACGACCCTCTATGCCCCCGGCCATCACGAGGAGTTGGGGCGTGGCGGCCGCTATCTGTGCGGCGAGGGCGAGCCGGCCACGGGCCTCACCCTGTTTCCCGACGCGATGTTGCGGGCCGCCCCGCCGCGCGCGCCGCGCCGGCGGGCGTACCTGCCGGCGGGCTGCGACCCGGCCAGGGCCGCGGCCCTGCGCGCGCAGGGCTATGCCACGATCGCGGGCCTGGAGGCGGTCGCGGACGAGACCGCCGCCGCCCGCCGCCTGCGCTGCACGCATCTGCTGCGGGACGGCACCCTCGTACAATTGGATATGGAGTAGACGCATTGGCCAATGTCGCCGTGATCGGCGCCCAGTGGGGCGACGAGGGCAAGGGAAAGGTCGTCGATTGGCTGGCCAGCCGCGCCGATATCGTGGTGCGCTTTCAGGGCGGCCACAATGCCGGGCACACGCTGGTGGTGGGCAATCAGACCTACAAGCTTTCGCTGCTGCCCTCGGGGCTGGTGCGCGGCAAGCTCGGCATCATCGGCAATGGCGTGGTGATCGACCCGCAGGCGCTGCTGGACGAGATCGACCGGGTGCGCGCGCAGGGTCTCGCAGTCTCGCCCGAGACGCTGCGCATCGCGGACAACGCAGCGCTGATCCTGCCGCTGCATCCGGCACTCGATCTGGCGCGCGAGGCGGCGCGGGGTGAGGCGAGGATCGGCACCACCGGGCGCGGGATCGGCCCCGCCTATGAGGACAAGGTGGCCCGCCGGGCGATCCGCGTGGCCGATCTGGCCGAGCCGCGCACGCTAGACGCCAAGCTGGACGAGCTGCTGCTGCACCATAACACGCTGCTGCGCGGGCTGGGGGCCGCCACGTTCGGGAAAGCCGAGCTGCTGGGGCGGCTGCTGGCCCTGGCGCCGCGTCTGCTGCCCTTCGCCGAGCCGGTCTGGGAGCGGCTCGACGAGGCGCGCCGCGCCGGCAGCCGCATCCTGTTCGAAGGCGCGCAGGCGGTGATGCTGGACGTGGATCATGGCACCTATCCCTATGTCACCAGCAGCAACACCGTGGCGGGCGCCGCCGCGGCCGGGGCGGGCGTCGGGCCGCACGCGGCGGGGTTCGTGCTGGGCATCGCCAAGGCCTACGCGACCCGCGTCGGCAGCGGACCGTTCCCGACCGAGTTGCACGACGACACCGGGCGCGCCCTGGGCGAACGTGGACGCGAGTTCGGCACCGTGACCGGCCGGCCGCGCCGCTGCGGCTGGTTCGACGCGGCCCTGGTGCGGCAGGCCGTGAAAGTAGGCGGCATCCAGGGCCTGGCGCTCACCAAGCTCGACGTGCTCGACGGGCTGACCGAATTGCGCATCTGCACTGGCTACGAGCTGGCGGGCGGACAGGTCGCACGCCTGCCCGCCTCGCCGCTGGCACAGGGCGCCTGCGTGCCGGTCTATGAGACGATGCCGGGCTGGTCCGGCAGCACGCGGGGCGCCCGAAGCTGGGCCGATCTGCCGGCGCAAGCAGTGAAATATGTCCGCCGCGTCGAGGAACTGGTCGAGGCGCCCGTGACCCTGCTCTCGACCAGCCCGGAACGCGACGACACCATCCTGGTCCGCGATCCGTTCGCGGACTGAACGTCCAGGAGGTGTGAACTGGATCACACCTCCCGTGGAGATTGTCGTCCTAGACATGCCCCGGATTGTGCGGGGGGCGGGGGATGGCGATACAACCGATCAGGACATGGCCAGGTGCCGCGCCGCGAGGCGAGGCCGTGTTGCCCGCGCGGTCGGGCGTGGTGCTGGCTTTCGCCCGCCCCCTCGCCACCGGCAACCACTTCCGCCTGCGCGAGCGGGTGGAACTCCTCGAATGGGCCGATTGGGCGCGGGGGCTGGGCATCTGCCGCGTCTCGCTCGAGCGGGCCGAGCCGCATGACGACCGGCAGGAGGTGGGAGATTTCGTGCTGATCTACGATGAGAGCACCGAATGGGCCCGCTGGGCGGTGGCCCCTGAACAGGGATGCTATCTGCTCTGGTCGCCCAATAGCGGGCAGACGATCGGCCGTTTCCCCACGCTTGGCGCCGCCTTGGCGGCGATCCACGCACCCGCCGGCTGAGCCAGGCGGTTAGCCGCCGCTTCACCCCTGCGCGCGAGACTGCGCGCGTCAAGGGTCTGGGGATCGTGAGCGCGGAGCAGGATCGGCAAGCCGACGGCGGATTCAAGCCGGCGCCGAAACAGGATCTGATCGGCGGTGTCTTCACCGTTGACGCGAGCCCGCAAGCTGCCGCTGCTGGGCGGGGGCATGGCTGCGTTCGCCGTGCGGGACCGTGCCGGATCGCGCCATGATCTGATGGCCTTGGAGGTGCCGCGCGGGGCCGCGCCGCGCCCGCACCCGCTTGCCTCCCTATCGTCGGCGAGCATCGCCGGACTGGCCATGCCGGTCGCGCACGGCGCGGCCGCGGCCACCGACGGATCGGCGGCGCAATTCGTCATCTGCCGTGTCCCCGGCGGGGCGCCGCTGGGCAAGTCCGCCACGATTGCGCGGCCCTGGAGCGAGGCCGAACTGATCGCCTGCGTGCTGCGGCCCATCGCGGCAGTGCTCGCCGAGCTGGAGGCGCGCCGCGTCACCCACCGCGCGATCCGCCCCGACAATGTGTTCCAGTCCGAGCCCGGCCAGCCGGTCGTGCTGGGAGCGGCCTGGGCGGCGCCGCCCGCCAGCCTCCAGCCTGCGGCGTTCGAGCCACCCTATGTCGCCTGCTGCCTGGAGGCAGGGCGGGGCGAGGGTGGCGTGGCCGACGATGTCTACGCGCTGGGAGTGCTGCTGCTGGCGCTTTCGGTTGGCCGGATGCCGCTGGCGGGCCTGGAGCCGGCCGAGATCGTCCGCCGCAAACTTTCGGACGGCAGCCACGCCGTGCTGGTCGGCGATCTGCACCCGCCGCAGGCGATCGCCGAGCTGGTGCGTGGAATGCTGGCCGAGGATCCCGAGCACCGGCCGACGCCCGCGCGCCTGGCCGATCCCGGGGCCGTGCGTTCGCGGCGGCTGGCTGTGCGGCCGCCGCGCCACGCGCAACGGCTGCTCGACATCGAGGGTCACGCGGTGGGCAACGCCCGCGCCCTGGCCGGCGCCCTGGCCGCCAGCCCGGTCGCCGGCGTGCGCCTGCTGCGCCAGGGAGCGGTCGATCACTGGCTGCGTCGCGAGCTGGCCGATCCGACGCTGGCCATGCGGGTGGAGGAAGCGGTTCGCGCCCGTGCCGGCGATTCGCAAGACGACGAGGCCGCCGCCGACGGCCTGCTGCTTGTCCGCACCGTGGCGACCCTTGATCCGCTGGCGCCGGTCTGCGGCGGGGGCGTGGCGCTTTGGCCCGACGGGCTGGGGGCGGCGCTGCTCGCCGCCGACCCGGCGCGGTCGGAGATCCTGTGCCGGCTGGTGGCGTCGGAGGCGATCGCCGCCTGGGCGGCGGCGCGGCCGGATCGGTGCGATCCGGCCGCGCTGCGCCTCGATGTGCGGCAGCACCACGCCCTCCTGATTCGACGTGGCTGGGCGGGCGGTGCCCTGCTGCTGCGCTATGCGCTCAACCCGTTGGCACCCTGCGCCAGCGCGCTGCTGGCCGGGCGCATGGTCACACGCCTGCCCGATCTGCTGGCGGCGCTGGAAGAGGTGGCGGCCCGATCGGAGGGCCGGCCGGCCCTGCCGCTGGATGCCGACGCGGCGGCGTTCATCGTCGCCCGGCAGGATCTTCGCACCGACCGCGACATCGCAGCACTCGGCGATGGGCCGCGGCGCCGCGCGGCCTCGGTGCCGGGAATGGAAGCGGTGGCGCAGGTGCGGGTGCTGGCGCGGCTTCAGACGCGGCTGCAAACCGGACCGCTGCCGAAGCTCGCGGGCTGGCTGGCCGGCGAGGTGCGGCCGGCCCTCGCCGTCTGGCAGAGCCGCGCGCGGCGCACACGGATGGAGGCGGCGCTTGATGGGCGCGCGGCGAGCGGCCAGCTCGCGGCGCTGCTCGAACTGGTCGATGACGAGACCGCGCGCGCTCAGGACCATCGCGAGGCCGAGGCGGCGCGGGCGGCGCTGGCACGGATCGCGTCCGACATGGCCGGCTTGCAGGACATGCGGGAGCGGCGCGCCCGCCGCGCCCACCACGTCGCGCAGGAGATGGCGGCCGCACTCGGGGTCATGGCCCTGTCCTGCGTCGCCATGTGGCTGGCGCTGTGAGCGATGCCGTCGAGCGCCACGCGCGGTCCATCCCTGCCGCCGTGCCGTCGGGCGGCCGTGGGATGCGGGTCTATCTGGGCGGACTCGCCTGCGGGGCGGTGGCAACCCTGGCCACGCCCACGGCGCTGCTCGGCGCTACCCTGCTGCTGCCGACCCTGCTCGTTCTGGTCGCCGCGCCCGCGCCGGGCCGGCCGGTGGCGCGCTGCATGGCCCTGTTCGGTCTGGCCGGCGCGCTGCCGGCGCTCGCGACATTGTGGCGCGGTCCCGGAGGAATGGGCATGGCTGTGGCAGAGGCCTGCGATATCGGCGCGCTGGCGACCGCCTGGGCGGCGCAGGCCGGGGCCTGGCTGCTGGCGGAGGGCTTGCCTGTCGTGGGAAGGATCGCGATCGACCTCGGCACCGCGGCGCGCGAGCGGCGATTGCGTGCGGAGCGGGTGCGCATTGTCGAGGAATGGTCGCTGGGGGTGGACGGCGAGCGGGCGGAGGAATGAACCGATGCCGCCGCGCATATCGGGGTTGGCAGCCTGCCTTCGGTCGCCCGGCCTCGGTGCGTCTGATCGCGACGCTTCTCATTCCTCTATTCAAACATCATGCCGAGACCGCCGGGTGCGGCTCGGAACGGGCAATGTCCCAGAGAACCGCCGCAAGCACGATCGCCCCTCCCAAGAGGGTTGCGGGCGCGGGGATTTCGCCAACGACCAATAAGACCCACAACGGGGCGAGCGGCACATCCAACGCGCTCAGGAGTGCCGACCTCGACGCCGTCAAATGCCGTGTGCCCTCCAGATAGCAGGCGAGTGCCGCAGCCTGGACAAGTCCGAAGACGGCCAGCACGACGATATCATGCGTCGAGACGGAAAGCAGCGGGGTCGCCAACGCCCCAACGATCGCAAGCTGCACGGCGGAAATGAAGGTTGCCGGAATCATCGAAATCCGGCGTGCCCGACGGCTGATCACCGTGAGGAGGCTCATAGCGAGGGTCATCGCGAATGCCAGAACGATGCCGCCGAGCGTGCCGTGCGCGCCACCGCCACCGACCATGACGCAGACCCCGATCAAGGCTACCCCGGTGGCGAGCAGCGTCGTCGGGTTCGGGCGTTCGCGGATCAGCAGCCACGCCAGGCCTGCCGTGACGAACGGCATGGTGGCATAGACCACAACGACGTTCGCGACGGAGGTGAACAGCAAGGCGGCGATATAGACGACCGAGGCGAGCGTCGAAATCGTTGCGGCCAGCATCCCCGCCCAGCCGACCGACAGCACCGCGCTCGCGGTGCGCCCGCGTTCCTTCCATGCCAGATAGATGAGCACCGCGAGGCTGCCAAATGCGCCGCGCCACCCGACGATAGCCCAACTATCCGCCGTCACCAGCCGGGTGAACAGGCCGGCGCTGCTCCAGCCGATCGCCGAAAGGGTGACGAGCACGGTTCCGGTTCCAGTGGCCCGCAGGCTGAGCTTGCCCATGCGGCAATTGTCCGCACGGAGCCGCCGCCGGTCCACCGGGCCGTGGCATACTCCTGACAGCCAGTGTCGGGAGCGGCCGTGCCGCTATCTGGGCAAAGCGAGCGCCTGTTTCGCATCACCGAGCTGCTGGGGCATAGACGGACCCTGCGCGCCTGCGGCGTTGCCGGCGCCCTTCGGTGTTTCGGAGCGAACGATTTACCGGGATATGGACATGCTGATCCGTCAGAGCATGCCAGTGAAGGGTGAAGCCGGCACCGGGTACATCCTGCGCGGCCAGCATCTTGCGCAGCTCATGTCAGTGACCGACGACGAATTGAGGCGTTGGATCGGGCATATCAACCTGCGACGGTGGCAGCCGAAGCAGGCCGGACTGATTTCCGATCTCGACCGGCCGCGCTATTTCGAGACCTGAAGGGACCGTACCTGACCACCCCCGCCCTACCGTCGCAACTCCATCTGGATCGGGCCTTCCCGCAACCCGTGCGTGAACTGCTCGACCAGAGGATTGCCGCTGTGCAGCAGGTCCGCGGCCGCGCCCGTCCAGACCAGCTTGCCATGGTAGAGCATCGCCGCCCGGTCGCCGATGCGCGTGGCGCTCGCCATGTCGTGCGTGATCGCGACCGCGGTGCTGCCGAGCCGGCGCACGCAATCGACGATCAGGCCGTCGATCACCGCTCCCATGATCGGATCGAGGCCGGTCGTCGGCTCATCGAAGAACAGGATGTCCGGCTGGGCCGCGATCGCCCGCGCCAGCGCCACGCGCTTCTGCATGCCGCCCGACAGTTCGGCCGGTTGCATCTCGCCCACGCTGGCGGCGAGCCCGACCTGCTCCAGCACGCCGGCCGCCTGATCGCGGGCGTCGGCACGGGACAGGCGGCGGCGCGCCAGGGCGCCGAACATGACATTCTCCCAGACCGGCAGGCTGTCGAACAGCGCGCCGTTCTGGAACAACATGCCGATGCGCGCGCGCACCGCCTCGCGCTCGCTTCGGTCCAGCCTGTGCAAATCCTGCCCGTCGATCTCGATGCTGCCATCGTCCGGCTGCATCAGGCCGAGGATGCATTTCAGCAGCACCGATTTGCCCGAGCCGGAGCCGCCGATCACCACCATCGAGGTGCGCGGCATGACATCGAGATCGATGCCGTCCAGCACGACCTTGCCATTGAAACTCTTGCGCAGGCCGCGGATGCGGATCTTCGGAGTCAGGGCGTCGCGCAGCCGCGCCGGGTCGGTCATCGGGTGAAGAACAATTCCGTCAGAACGTAGTCGAATGCCAGGATCAGCACCGACGCCGACACCACCGCCGAGGTGGTGGCCGAGCCCACGCCCTGCGCCCCGCCGCGGCTATTGTAGCCGTGATAGCAGCCGAGCAGCGCCACGAGGAAGCCGAACACGGCGGCCTTCGCCAGCCCGGTCACGACATCGTCGGTGTGGATGAAGGCCACGGTGTTGGCGAGATAGGTGCGGGTCGCGAAGCCGAGCTTCAGCGTGGCGATGATCGTCCCGCCCAACACGCCCAGGATGTCGGCCACGATCACCAGCAGCGGCATCGCCAGCGCCGCCGCCAGCAGGCGGGGCGCGACCAGGTATTTCATCGGGTTGGTCGAGAGCGTGGTCAGCGCGTCGATCTGGTCGGTCACACGCATCGTGCCGATCTCGGCGGCCATCGCGGCACCCGCGCGGCCGGCCACCATCAGCCCCGCCAGCACCGGCCCCAGCTCGCGCGTCACCGACAGCACGACGAGGCTGGCCACGGCACTCTCGGCCGAGAAGCGCGCGAGCCCGGTGGCCGATTGCAGCGCCAGGACCATGCCGGTGAAGATGGCGGTCAGCGCCACCACCGGCAGGCTGAAGAAGCCGATCTCGATGAACGCCGAGGCGAAGGCGCGGCCATAGAACGGCGGCCGCACCAGGTGCAGCAGCCCGGACACGCCGAACAGCGCCAGCCGGCCCGTGCTGGCCAGCATGGCGAGCGCCGCCCGGCCGATCGCCCCGACCCCGTCGAGCAGCGGATTTGGGCGCAGCGCCGCGGCTGACGCGAGCTTCAAATCGTCGGGTGATTGGTCCATTGGCGCGGGCCGTAGAGCGGTTTTACGCATACTCTCTCCGCAGTCGTCATGGCCGGGCTTGACCCGGCCATCCGGTCCGGCAGCGACGATCTCGGGGTTGCAAACGGATGGCCGGGTCAAGCCCGGCCATGACAATTTACGCTGCCGCTGCACTCTGCACGACCCCGCTCTAGCAGCGCCCCCCGCTATCCGTCAAAGCGCCGGCTTACGTCTCGGCGGGCCGCGTCCTGTGTTCCTCCGGCTGGGTTTCCGGCATGAACCACCAGACGATGCCGACCCCGATCAGCCCCGCCAAGGCCAGCGTGGCGTAGCCCACGGCGTAGCCCAGGTATTGGGCGATATAGCTGGCCGCCGTGGTGCTGACCGCCGCGCCGATCCCGGTCGCGGTGCCGAGTGCCCCAAGCGTGGTGTTGTAGCGGCCGGTCCGTCGCGTCACGTCGGCCACGACCAGCGGCATCAGCACGCCGATCACCGCCGCCGTGAGGCCGCCGAGCGCCTGGATCGGGATCAGGTAGAGCGGATTGGGTGCCAGCATGAACAGCACCACCCGCAGCGGCAGCGCCGCGAAGCCCGCGATCAGCAGCGGCTTGCGCCCCCAGCGATCGGCGCGGCCGGCGATCCAGGTGGCGATCGCGGCACTGACCAGTTGCGGGACGATCACCAGGGCCGAGGTGACCAGCTCCGACTCCTGCCCGTGCTGCTGGCCCAGGCGCTCGCTGGCGAGCGGCATGACGCCGGCATTGGCGAACTGGAACAGCACGAGGCAGCCGGCGAAGATCAGCAGGTTGCGGTTCTTCAGCAGATCGCGCAGGCGCACCGTGTCGCGCGGCTTGTCGCGCGACGGCGCCGCACGCGCGCGCGCATAGTCGATCTCGTCCCCGTTGATACGGCTTAGAAAGAACAACGCCGGCGCACAGAGCGCCGCTGCGAACAGGAAGGTCCATTGCTTGGCGATGAAATGGCCCAGCATCCCCATGCCGCCAGCGGTCAGCGCGTTGCCGAGCGAATTGTAGCGGTGATTGCGGCCCAGCCGGTGGCTGAAGGCGCGGTGCCCCACCAGCCCCAGGCCCACGGCGACCAGCGACGGCTTGATCAGGCCGCTGGTGGACCCGTGCAGGATCTCGCCCAGCATGACCGGCAGGAAGCTCGGCCAGAACGCGAAGATCAGCGCACCGGCCGCGATCATGCCCAGCGCCACCGCGATCACCAGCCGTTTCGAGGCGACGGCATCGACAATGGCACCGCCCGGAAGCTGACTCGCGACACCGATGATCGAGCCGATCGAGAGCACGAGGCCGACCTCGCCCTGTGGCCAGTGGCGAGCGGAAAGGTACACGGCGACGAACGGGCCGAAGCCGGTCTGCACGTCGGCAATGAAGAAGGTCAGCCAGTCGAGGCCGCGCTGGCTGCGATCCGACGGGTGGGCATCGTCGTAGCTATCCTGCATCGGCGGCTGCTCCGGGCGGGCGGCCACAAGAACGCGCCAGGGTCGGCGGAGTGCTGCGGAAGATCCGTGCCGGGTCCGACCCTCACAGGACCGTCTCGAGCAGGCTGAACCGCACCGGGATAAGCTCTTGATGCCGGGGATTTCCCGCAATCGTCTTGTCGATGACGGTCAGCCGCTGCGCTTCGGGCGGCCCCATCGGCAGAACCATGCGCCCGCCGGGCCGGAGCTGTTCAAACAGCGCGTGCGGCGGCTGCTCGGCCGACGCCGTCACCAGGATCTTGTCGTAGGGCGCGTGCTCGGCCCAGCCGCGGGAGCCGTCTCCCACGCGGATGTCGATGCTGGAGTAACCTAGCCGATGCAGGCGCTGCTCGGCGTCATTGGCCAATTCCTCGACGATCTCCACGCTCCAGACCCGGCCCGCCAGCTCCGCCAGGACGGCCGTCTGGTAGCCCAGCCCGGTGCCGATCTCGAGCACCACCTCGTGCGGTTCCGGGGCGAGCAGGTCGGTCATGAGCGCGCACATGAACGGCTGCGAGATCGACTTGTCGAAGCCGATCGGCAGCGGCGTGTCATGATAGGAGACGGGCGCAAGCTCGATCGGCACGAAATGGTGCCGGGGTATGCGCAGCATGGCGTCCAGCACCCGCTCGTGCAGAACGGCCCGGCCGAGTTCGTCGCCCATGAGATCGGCGTGGATCGCCACCACCTCGACCATGTGCCGGCGCAGGACCGCAAAGTGCTCCTCGTCCATCGGCTTCATGGTCGGTGGCCTCGCCCTTCTCCAACCCGGCTTGGGTGCAGCGGCCTTCGCGGCGGGCGGATCCCCAGGCCGCCACGGGCTGATGCCGCCACAGCGGGCGTCAGAGTAGACCAGCCACCCCGCTAGAACGAGAGTCCCGTCGCCTGCATGACCAATGGCAGGCCCCGCACCGTGGCGAGGACCGGCTCGGGCACGCTCTCGTCCACGCTCACCAGGCAGATCGCGTCGCCGCCCGCCTCGGCGCGGCCGAGATGGAAGGTCGCGATGTTGATGCCGGCATCCGCCAATGTCGCACCGAAGCGGCCGATGAAGCCCGGCCGGTCCTGGTTCGTGACATAGAGCATGTGACGGCCGAAATCCGCTTCGACCTTGATCCCCTTGATCTCGACGATGCGCGGCCGCGAGCCCGCGAACAGGGTGCCGGCGACGGCGCGGGTCTGCGCCGGGGTCTCGACAGTGATGCGCACCAGCGTTTGATACTCGCTCGGGCGGTCATGCACCGTCTCGGCCACGTCGATGCCGCGTTCGCGCGCCAAATGCGGCGCGTTGACCATGTTGACGCCTGCCATCACCGGCCCCATTAGGCCGGCCAGTGCCGCCGCGGTCAGCGGCCGGTGGTTCAGGCCGGCAGCCAGGCCCTCATACTCGATCACAACGCGGCGGATCACGCCTTCGCGAGCGTGCGTGAGCTGCCCGGCGAAGCCTCCCAACAGGCGGCACAACTCCATGTACGGGCGCAGCCGGGGTGCTTCCTCGGCCGTGACCGACGGCATGTTGATCGCGTTGGTGACGGCGCCGGTCAGCAGGAAATCGCTCATCTGCTCGGCCACCTGCAAGGCCACGTTCTCCTGCGCCTCGGCCGTGGCGGCACCCAGATGCGGCGTGCAGACCACGTTCTCCAGGCCGAACAGCGGATTGTCCGCACCCGCCGGCTCGGCCTCGAACACGTCGAGTGCCGCACCCGCGACATGGCCGGAGCGCAGCGCGTCGGCCAATGCCCTCTCGTCGATCAGGCCGCCGCGCGCGCAGTTGACGATCCGCACGCCCGGCTTCGTCTGCGCGATCGCCTCACGCGAGAGGATGTTGCGCGTGGCGTCGGTCAGCGGCGTGTGCAGCGAGATCACGTCGGCACGGGTCAGCAGCTCATCCAGCTCGACCTTCTCCACGCCCAATTGCAGCGCCCGGCTCTCGGTCAGGAACGGATCATAGGCGATGACGCGCATGTGCAGGCCCTGCGCGCGGTTGGCGACGATCGAGCCGATATTGCCGCAGCCGATCAGGCCCAGCACCTTGGCGTAGAGTTCCACGCCCATGAAGCGGTTCTTCTCCCACTTGCCGGCGCGCGTGCTGGCGCTCGCTTCGGGGATCTGCCGGGCGAGGGCGAACAGCATGGCGATCGCGTGTTCGGCGGTGGTGATGGCGTTGCCGTTCGGCGTGTTCATCACGACGACGCCGCGCGCGGTCGCGGATTTCACATCGACATTGTCCACGCCGATACCGGCGCGGCCGACCACCCGCAGGCGTTCCGTCGCCTCCAGCAATTCGCGCGTGACCTTTGTGGCCGAACGGATCGCCAGCCCGTCATAGCCACCGATGATGGCGCGCAGCTCGGCGGGCGACAGGCCCGGCTTCACCTCGACCTCGACGCCGCGATTGCGAAAGATCTCGACGGCGGCCGGCGAGAGCTTGTCGCTGATGAGAACCTTCGGCGCGCTCATGCCGCTGCCCTCTTGGCAAAGGTTGCGGCTGCCTGCGCATGCGCCCAGTCGAGCCAGGGCAGCAGCGCCGCGATATCGGAGGTTTCGATCGTGGCGCCGCCCCAGATGCGCAATCCGGGCGGCGCGTCTCGGTAGGAGGCGATGTCGTAGGCCACGCCCTCGCGCTCCAGCAGCGAGGATATGGACTTCGCGGCCTCGGCCTGTGCCGTGGCGTCGAGGGAAGCGAACCACGGGGCGGTGATGCGCAGGCAGATCGAGGTGCAGGAGCGCGTGGCGGGATCGTCCGCCAGGAACGCGGCCCAGCCGCTCGCGGCGACCCAACGCGCGACGGCGGCGAGATTGGCCTCGCTGCGGGCGATCAGGCCGGGCAGGCCGCCCACGCTCTCGGCCCAGCGCAGCCCGTCCAGCGCGTCTTCCACGCACAGCATGCTGGGCGTGTTGATGGTCTCGCCCTTGAAGATTCCCTCCGCGAGCTTGCCGCCGGAGGTGAGGCGGAAAATCTTGGGCAACGGCCACGGCGCCTTGTAGGTCAGCAGCCGCTCGACCGCGCGCGGCGAGAGCGCCAGCATCCCGTGTGCCGCCTCGCCGCCCAGCACTTTCTGCCAGGACCAGGTGACGACATCGAGCTTGCGCCACGGCAGGTCCATCGCGAAGGCGGCGGATGTGGCATCGCACAGCACGAGGCCGGCGCGGTCGTCGGCGATGAAGCTGCCGTCCGGCACGCGGACGCCGGAGGTGGTGCCGTTCCACGCGAACACGAGATCATGCGCCGGATCGGTTTTGGTCAGGTCGGGAAGTCGGCCATAGTCGGCGGACAGCACGCGCGCATCGGCAAGTTTCAATTGCTTCGCGACGTCCGTGGCCCAGGCTTGCGAGAAACTCTCGAAGGCCAGCACATCGACCGGCCGGGCGCCGAGCAGCGACCACATCGCCATCTCGATGGCGCCGGTATCCGACGCCGGGACGATGCCCAGCCGCCAATCGTCGGGAATGCCGAGGATGGCGCGGCTGCGCTCGATCACCTCGGCCAGCCGTGCCTTGGGACCCTTGGCGCGATGGCTGCGGCCGAGCAGCGCGCCGTCCAGTGCGGACAGCGAGAAGCCGGGGCGCTTGGCGCAGGGTCCGGAGGAGAAATTGGGATTGGCCGGACGCAATTCCGGCTTCGCGGCGAGATCGCCCATGACGGCTCTCCCTTTCAGAAGAGAAGCGTCCCGGTGGGGGGACGTGGCCCGCACCGTTGCTAGCGCGACGGCGCGGGGAACGCCAGGGCCATGTGCGAGACGCGCGCCGGCTACTCGGCGGAGGCGTCACCCAACGCGATGTCCCCGGACACCGGGCGCCCGTCGATCAGGGCCTTGTCCAGGCTGATGTCCAGTGCATGGACCCTGATGCGGGTGGGCGTGAACACGCAGGGCGGGCAGGAGATGATGCCCTCGATGATCTGCTGGTTCGCGGTGACGGTGACGGTGGGGCTTTGATACAGGATCGTGTTCTTCGGCGCCGATCCCGAATAGGTGATGACCGTGTTGCCGACCAGGCTGCCGTCGATCGATAGCGAGCCGAAACTGGCATTCCCCGACACGGTGACAGCAGAGGGAAACACCTTCGCGTAGTTGGCGGACGCCGCCACGCCGCTGGCGCCGACGGTCAGGAACGGCGCGGGCGGGGGCACGACGACCGGCCCCGACGGGTTGGCGATCAGCAGGCTCGCATTGTCGATGCCGGATCGGCCCGAGGTCGACACGGAATCGAGCTGGATGCCGGACGAGGCGACATGCGAGCGCAGCATCGACGCATTGGCGGTGAAGTTCGCGACGACCGGGAAGACGGTGTTAGGCACCAGGGGCGGCACGGCGATCGATCCGGTAAAGGACGTGACGAATTTCGTCTTGGAATAGGCAGGCGGTGCGCTGGCCCGCAGATCGGCCACGGGACCGAGCCTGGTGGCCATGTGATCCGCTGTAAATCGGGCGTGGATGGCGAACGCCTCGCTGGAGGCGGCCGGGCCGGTCCACTGATCCTGGGCCGATGCCGTAAGACCGGATAGCAGCACCGCGCCAGCGGCACCGACGACGATCGCCGAACGACGCCTGGACATGCATTCCTCCACACTCGGCCCGCGCCGGCCATCATCCCGCGGCGAACCTCCAGACAGACTTCAATTCCTGGTGACGACCGTTCATGTATGATTCTCGACCATGTTGGCCGCGGGAGCATCCAGATGGACCGCCACAGCATCGCGGCAGACGGCCTGGCCGCCAGCATCGCCGCCGATGGCGCCGAACTGGTCTCGCTGCGGCACGACAACGGACCGGAGCTGATCTGGCAGGCCGGTCCCGTCTGGCCGCGGCACGCGCCGATCCTGTTTCCGATCGTGGGCCGCCTCCGCGACGACACGCTGCTGCATCGCGGCCGTCGCTTCCGCATGACGCAGCACGGTTTCGCACGCGATCGGCGCTTCACCTGGCTGGAGCGCACCGAAACCGGCTGCCGGCTGCTGCTGACCGATGACGAGGAAACGCGCGCGGCCTATCCGTTCGCCTTTCGGCTGGAAGTCGCGTACGCCGTCGGCGACGGCACGCTCGGCGTCACCATGACGGTCCACAACCCCGCCGCCGAGACCCTGCCCGCCTCGCTCGGCGCGCATCCGGGCTTTGCCTGGCCGCTGCGCGCGGAGTTGCCGAAGGACGCGCATAGCCTGACATTCGACCAGCCAGAGCCGGCACCCATCCGCCGTCTGGCCGAGGGCTTGCTGCTGCCCGATGCGGCACCCAGCCCGGTGGATGGTCCGCTGCTGCGCCTGCGCGAGGAGCTGTTCACGCAGGACGCGCTGATCTTCGACCAGCTTGCCAGCAGGCGCGTGCGCTACACCGCACCCGGCGCGCCCTCCGTCACACTGCGCTGGGAGAACTGCCCGCAGCTCGGCGTCTGGAGCAAGCCGGGGGATTTCCTGTGCATCGAACCCTGGCACGGCTTCGCGAGCCCCGCCGGGTTCGCCGGCGAGTTCATCGACAAGCCGGGGCTGCTGCACATTCCGCATGGCCAGACCGAGCAGGCCAGCTTCGCGATCGCGGTTGGTGGCTCATCATCGCATGATTGACATTTGATGAGTCCAATCCCACTCTTCCCGGAGTGACCGGAGGAGGGCACGGATGACCCGATACACGATCAATATCGGCGACGACTTCCCGCTCGGCGAGGACCATCCGTCGAGCGGCGATCCCGGCGACGGCGGCCGATCCCGGCGGCACCGGCGATACGGGCTGGTGCTGCGCGTGCTGTTCTTTCTGGCCGTGGCGGCGATCGTCATTGCCCATCCGATCAAGACGCTGATCGTGGTCGGCCTGGTGCTGTGGCTGCGCCGCACCGGCTTCTTCGGCGATCTGCGAACGCGCATGGGTGCTGCCTGGCGGGACAGCCCCTGGCGCCGGGAGGGCTGGAACGGCTGGCAGGGGCGCGGGTGCTGGCACCGGCACGACCGGCCCCGTCATGGCGGCGCGGACAGCGGCAAGCCGGGCGGCGAGGACGGCTACAGGGGCTTTGTGTGATCGATTCAGGGTCACCCGCCGGTCGGGGCCGCCGCAGAAGCTGCGGCCCCGAGGAGCCGCGCGGCACCACCCGCGTCCAGTTGGAAATGCCGCCGCAGGCGATGCAGCGGTTGCAGATGCTGAAGGACAAGACCGAGGCCGCCTCCTACGCCGAGGTGCTGCGCAATGCGCTGCGGCTATACGAGGCATTGATCGCCGAGGCCGAGCGCGGCGCGGAGTTCGCCGTGCGGACCGCGGACGGGCGGATCACGCCGTACAAGATCTTCGTCTAGGCGGCGCCCCGGGTGGGGACACTACCCCTGCCCGCGCCGCTTCTGGTTCAGGCTGTCGATCAGCACGGCACCGAAGATCACGGCACCCTGGATGAATTGCACCCAGAACGGCTGCACGTTCTTGAGCGTGAGGCCGTTGTTGATCAGCCCGATGATCAGGACGCCGAGCAAGGTGCCCAGCATGCTGCCCTTGCCGCCGAACAGCGAGGCGCCCCCGATCACCACGGCGGCGATGGCGTTCAACTCCAGCCCCACCGCCGCGATCGGCTGCGCGCTGTCCAGCCGTCCCGTGAGCACCACGCCGCCCAGCCCGGCCAGCGCGCCGCTGATGACATAGACGGCGGCGATGCGGCGGGAAACCGGAATGCCGGCGAGCCGTGCCGCCTCGGCATTGCCGCCCACGGCATAGACCTCGGCGCCGAATACCGTGCGCGCCAGCACCAGCCAGGCAACCGCGAACACGCCGAGCGAGATCAGGGCGGCGATCGGGAACGGTCCCAGATTGCCGCCGCCGATATTGTCGAACGCATCGGGAAACCCGAAGATCGTGTTGCCGCCGGTGACGATGAAGGCGAGGCCGCGCGCCATCGCCAGCACCGCCAACGTGACGATGAACGCGCTCATGCCCAGCACGGTCACGGCAAACGCCACGAAGCCGCCGATCCCGGCTCCCACGCCGATCCCCGCGAGGCCCGCGAGCCACACTGGCGCGTGCGCATGCACCGCCATGCCCGCGATGACGCCGCTGAACGCCACGACCGATCCCACCGACAAATCGATGCCGCCGGTCACGATCACGAAGGTCTCGCCTACTGCGACGATGCCGATGAGCGAACTCGCCAGCAGGATCGACAGCACGTTGGCGGTGGTGAGAAAGGCCGGGGTCGTCACCGCGAGATAGAGCGAGATGGCGACGAAGCCCACGACGATGGTGAGTTCGTTCAGCGCCCGGCGCAGGCCGGCCAGTCCGAACGGGCGTGGAGCGGCGATATCGGTCGTTTCGGAGGCCATCGTGTATCCCGGATAGGAAGTGTCAGCCGAGGGCGGCGAGTTCCATGATGCGCTCCTGGCTGAACGCCGGCCGGTCGAGTTCCCCGGCCACGCGCCCAGCGCGCATTACCACGATGCGGTCGCACAATCCCAGCAGCTCCAGCATGTCCGACGAGACGACGACCACCGCACCGCCCTGCTCGGCGAGCTGGCCGATCAGCCGGTACACCTCGACCTTCGCCCCCACGTCGATCCCGCGTGTCGGCTCGTCCAGCAGGAAGATGCGCGGCTTGGTGGTCAGCGCGCGGCCGAGTACGACCTTCTGCTGGTTGCCACCCGACAGGTTGCGCGCCGGCTCGCGCACCGATGGCGTGCGGATGCGCAGATTGCGCACCGCATCGCGCGCCACCCGATCGGCGCGGCCGCCGGCCAGGAAGGTGCGCAAATGGGACAGCCGCCCGAGCGTGGACAGGGTCACGTTGCGCCGCACCGAGAACGGCAGGATCAGCCCCTCGCCCTTGCGGTCCTCCGGCACCAGCGCCAGCCCCGCCGCGATCGCCTGACCGGGGTGGCGGGCGCGCAGCACCCGACCAGCCACCCGCACCCGCCCGGCACGCGCCGGCAAGGCGCCGTACAGCGCCTTCAGCACCTCGGTCCGGCCGGCGCCGATCAGCCCGCCCAGCCCCAGCACCTCGCCCGCGCGCACACGCAGCGATACGTCCTGGAACCGGCCGGGCAGCGAGAGGTTCTCGACGTCCAGCAGCACCTCACCCAGCGTCGCGTGCCGCGCCGGGAACAGATCGCCGAGCGGCCGGTTGACCATCGCCTGGATCAGCGTCGCCTCCGTCCAGTCCGCGGTGCCGCGGCTGCCCACGGTGCGGCCGTCGCGCATCACCGTGACGCGGTCGCAGACCTCGAAGATTTCCTCGAGATGATGGCTGATGAATACCAGTCCGACGCCCTGCTGTTTCAGCGTGGCGATGGTGGCGAACAGGATGCGCTGCTCGGCGAGCGTGAGCGTCGCCGTCGGCTCGTCCATGACGATGACGCGCGCCCGGCGCGACAGGGCGCGGGCGATCTCCACCAATTGCTGCTGTGCGATGCCGAGATGGCGCACCTTGCGCTGCGGCGCGATGTCGAGGCCCACGCGCTCCAGCAGCGCGCGTGTCGCCCGGTGCAGTGCGCGGCGACGGACGAGGCCCAACGGATTGCGCGGCAGATTGCCCAGGAACACGTTCTCGGCCACCGTCTGATCCGGCACCAGGCTCAGCTCCTGATGGATCACCACGATGCCCTGATCGAGCGCGTCGCGCGGCCGGCGTGGCGCGAACGGCTTGCCCCCGAGTGTCACGCTGCCCTCGTCGGCGCGATACACGCCGGCGAGGACTTTCATCAGCGTCGATTTGCCGGCGCCGTTCTCGCCGACGATGCCCAGCACCTCGCCCGCATCGAGCGTGATGCCGACACCGTCGAGCGCGCGCACGCCCGGAAACGATTTCGAGATCCCCCGCATTTCCAGCAGGTGCGTCATGCGGGGATCGCCCGGTTTCGCCTACTGACCCTTCGTCACTTCGTCGCCCCACAGGCCGTATTTCTGCGCCTCGGGACTGTTGATGTTGTCCTTGGTCAGCAGCAGATGCGGCCAGTACTGATGCGCCGGGATGTTCTTGTCGCCATGCAGGTACTGCTCGACATAGGCGACCGATTGCGCGGCCATCGTCACCGGGTTCTGCGACAGCGTGGCATCCATCTGGCCGTTGCGGATCGCGGTCAGGCCCTGTTCCGTGCCGTCGATGCCGATGATGATGATGTGATCCTTGTCGCCGATCGGGTGGAAGCGGTTGGCCTGCTTGATCGCGCGCATGGCACCCACGGCATTGTCGTCATTGCCGTTGGCTACGGCATCGATCTGGCTGTTGGCGGCCAGCAGCTGAGTCATGATGTTGAAGCCCTTGTCGGCGTCGAAATCCGCCGCCTGGCGGGCGATCAGCTTCAGCCCAGGATTGGCCTTCGCCAGCTTGTCGAACTCCTCCGAGAAGCCCTGCTCGCGCTCGTCGCCGGCAGTGGTGCCGCGCAATCCCTCCAGATCGACCACGTTACCCTTGATGGCGCCGTAGCGCTGCTTCAGCTTCTCCGCGATGAAATCAGCCTCCTCCTTGCCCAGCGCCACATTGTCGGTCTCCAGGAAGTTGACCTGGCACGAGCCGCAGGCAGCACCGCGATCGAGCGTGAAGACGGGGATGTGCTTCTTGTTGGCCTGCTTGACGACCGGCACGATCGCGTCGGCGTTGATCGGGTTCAGGATCAGGGCCGCGACACCCTGGTTGATCAGGTCGATCACCTGCGTCGCCTGCTGGTTGGCGTCGCCGTTGGCGCTGGTGTTGATCAGCGTAAGATCAGGGTATTTCGCGATTCCGCTGATCACGCCCTTGGTCATGCCCTGGAAGAACGGGTTGGCGAGTGTGGCCACGCTGTAGCCGACCTTGTTACTCCTTCGCCTGGGCAAGTCCCGGCAGCATGCAGCCAAGTGCCAACGCAAGCACAGCGGCACGGCGCCGGATGGAATGAGCCATGATGTTTCCCCCTCCTTTTTTCCAACCGCCGCACTGTCGGCGAAGAACGTTTTTGCGTCAACCGAGGCAGGCCGCGTCAATTCACGGTGGCAGCCGCACCACGATCATGCGGAACGTGCCGGTCTTCGGGATCAGCAGCGGAAACGGGCGCGACTTGGTGGGCGGTTGCACCCGGGCGATATCGGCCGTGGCCGTGAACAGCCGCCCGCCCGCCGCGTCCAGCGCCATCGTGCGCGCGCCGTGTGGCATCGCGACATCGCCCAGGCGGGTGTAGCTGTCCGCGCCATCCGCACGAACCAGGGTGATCGACCCGCCGCCATTCGCGGCAACCACGAGCCGCCGCGCGGGATCGAAGGCCAGCGCATCGGTGCCGGCACCGGTCGCAACCGAGGTCACAACCCGGCCCGTGCCGCTGTCCAGCACCGCCATCTGGCGGTCGCGACAGGCGACGAAGAGCCGGGAATCGGCGGCATCCAGGGCGATCGGACTCGGCCGTTCGCACCCTGAAGGCCAGCGGCCCGTCACCCGCAGCGTGGCTGCGTCCAGGCGCACCACCTCGGAGCGGTCGCGCACGGTGACGAACACCGCACCGCGACCATCGGCGACACCGGCTTCCGGCTCGCCGCCCACATCGACGCGAGCCGCGACGTGCCCATCGGCGGCATCAACGGCGACGACCGCGTGGCTGGACGGCAGGAAGGCCAGCACGCGGCGCGTCACGGGGTCATAGGTCAGACCATCCGGCTCGCCCCGCAGCGCGACCCGGCGCTGAAGCAACAGGCTCGCCTGATCATAGACCCCGAGCCGGCGATCCACCGCGTCGCTGGTGACGACCAGATGCGCATCCGCCGCGATGACCGCGCCGTGGTCGCCGGTGCGGGCGCCGATCGTGGTCTCCAGCTTCCCGGTATCGGCGCGCACCACCTGCACCCCGCTGTAGCGGCCGATGAACACCCGGCCATGCGCGGGATCGAAGGTGACATAGTCCCAAGGGCCGTCGCCGGGCAGCTTGAATGCCTGCTGCCCGGCGGTCAGTGCCGCGGAGCGGTCCGCGCGGCCCGCGCCGGGCAGACCGGACAGTGCGCAGGCGAACAACAGCGCCGGCGCGAAGCGAGCTAGGCGCATCCGCAGCATGGCTCCGCCAGCCGGACGCCGTGCCCCAGCGGCCCATGTCCGTGTCCGAGCCGGGGCGCCGCCGCGATGGCCTCACGCACAAAGGCACGGGCGCGCAGCACCGCGTCGCGCAGCGAGCGGCCCTGCGCGAGCCCGGTCGCGATGGCGCTCGCCAGCGTGCAGCCGGTCCCGTGCGTGTGGCGGCTGACGATGCGCGGCGCCTCGAACACCTCGATCCCGTCGGCGGTCGCCAGCACGTCGAACACCATGTCGCCCGCGAGATGCCCGCCTTTCAGCAGCACCGCGGCGGGACCGGACTCGCGCAACGCCCGTGCCGCTTCGCGCATCGCCGCCATGTCCTCGATCGGCGCCGCCGAGCAGGATCTCGGCTTCCGGTAGGTTCGGCGTCAGCACCGAGGCGCGTGGCAGCAGCCGGGCGCGCAACACCGACACGGCATCCGTCGGCAGCAGCCGCGCGCCGGAGGTCGCGACCATCACCGGATCGACCACCAGCGGCACGCCGTCCGGCAACGCCCTGCACACCGCCTCGATCACCGCCGCGTCGCCCAGCATCCCGGTCTTGACCGCGTCGGCGCCGATATCGTCCAGCACCGCGCGCATCTGCAACGCCACGAAATCGGGCGGCACCGGCAGGACGCCGTGCACCGCGATCGTATCCTGCGCAGTCAGCGCCGTGATCGCCGTCATGGCATAGCCGCCCAGCGCCAGAACCGTCTTCAGATCCGCCTGGATGCCCGCCCCACCGCCCGAATCCGAGCCGGCCACCACCAGCACGCGGCCGCGCATCAAGCCGCGCCCGTCGCCTCGGTCGCCTCGGCGATCACGGCACAGAGCTGCTCGACGATCAGGTGGACCCGCTCGGCGTCCTCGGCCTCAGCCATGACGCGCACCACCGGCTCGGTGCCGCTTTCGCGTATCAGCAGCCGCCCGCTGCCGGCGAGCGTCGCCTCCGCCGCGGCGATCGCCTGCTGCACGCGCCCCGAACGCAGCGGCGACGAACCCGCAAAGCGGACGCTGCGCAATCGCTGCGGCAGCGGCCGGAACACCTGCAAGACCTCGCTCGCCGCCCTGCCGTCCTGGACCAGCACGGCCAGCACCTGCAATGCCGCCAGCAGCCCGTCGCCGGTGGTCGCGTAGTCGGACAGGACCATGTGGCCCGACTGCTCGCCGCCCACGTTGAAGCCGTCGGCGCGCATCCGCTCGACCACGTAGCGGTCGCCGACGCGGGTGCGGTGCAGTGCCAGGCCGTGTTCGTGCAGGAACCGCTCCAGGCCCAGATTCGACATCACCGTGGCCACCACGCCGCCGCCTTCGAGCCGGCCGGCATCGCTCCAGGATCGGGCAATCAGTGCCAGCACCTGATCGCCGTCGATCACCTGCCCCGCCTCGTCGCACAGGATGAGCCGGTCGGCATCGCCATCCAGCGCCACGCCCAGATGCGCCGCGTGACGGCGAACCTCGTCGGACAGGAAAGCCGGCGCGGTCGAGCCGCAGCCCCGATTGATATTGAAACCGTCCGGCGACACGCCCACCGCAATGACGTCGGCACCCAGTTCCCACAGCACGGTGGGGGCCACGCGATAGGCCGCACCATGCGCGCAATCGACGACGATGCGCAGCCCGTCCAGGCGCAGCCCGCGCGGGAAGCTGGATTTGGCGGCCTCGATATAGCGGCCGGCCGCATCCTCCAGCCGCACCGCGCGCCCGAGCTTGCCGGGGGCCGCCAGACGCTCGGCGACGCCATTGGCCATCAGCGCCTCGATCTCCGCCTCGGTCGCGTCGGACAGCTTGTAGCCGTCCGGGCCGAACAGCTTGATGCCGTTATCCTCGAACGGGTTGTGACTGGCCGACAGCATCACGCCCAGATCGCAGCGCATCGAGCGGGTGAGCATGGCGATGGCCGGCGTCGGCAGCGGCCCGACCAGGGTCACGTCCATGCCGGCGCCGATGAAGCCTGCGACCAGCGCCGGTTCCAGCATGTAGCCGGACAGGCGCGTGTCCTTGCCGATCACGACGCGGTGGCGATGCGGCCCGCGGGTGAACAGCAGCCCGGCCGCCTGGCCCAGCCGCAGCGCCGTTTCCGCCGTCATCGGCTCGCTGTTGGCGGTGCCGCGAATACCGTCGGTGCCGAACAGTCGGCGGGGAGTGGCGTCCATCGTGATCCCTTGATCAGGTCAGGCAGAAGGAGCGTCGGGACGACCAGCTTATGCCGCGTTCGCGATCCCGGTCCAAATACGCAGCGCCTGGACGGTCGCGGCCACGTCATGCACCCGCAGCATGGCGGCACCGCCCAGCACCGCCGCGAGCCCGGCCGCGAGCGAACCCGGGATGCGCGCCGATGGCTCCGGCTCGCCGGCCATCGCGCCCAGGAAACTCTTGCGCGACGCGCCGACCAGCACTCGGCAGCCCAGATTGAGCAGCACCGGCAGCCGCGCCAGCATGTGCAGATTGTGCGGCGGCAGCTTGGCGAAGCCGATGCCAGGATCGACCATGACCAGGGCCGGATCGAGCCGCGACGCTTCCAGAACTCTGCGCCAGCTCGCGCGTGACCTCGGCCGCCACGTCGTCGTACCGGGCGTGCCGCGCCATCGTGGCCGGCAGGCCGCGCATGTGCTGCACCACGACCGGACAGCCGCGTTCGCGCACGAGCGGGGCGGCGCGCGGGTCGAAGGTGAGGCCGGACACGTCGTTGACGATCCGGGCGCCGGCATCCAGTGCCACCGCCATCGTCTCGGCGTGGCGGGTGTCGATCGAGATCACGACCCCCTCGGCGGCCAGCGCCCGGATGACCGGCAGCACTCGCGCCTGCTCCAGCCCGGCCGGCGTTTCGGCGGCGCCGGGGCGGGTACTCTCGCCGCCGATATCGACCAGGTCCGCACCCTCTGCGATCAGCCGGCGGCCGTGGTCGATGGCAGCGGCGGCTGCTTCGTGCAGACCGCCGTCGGAGAAGCTGTCGGGGGTGACGTTGAGGATGCCCATGACGAGCGTGCGATCGCTGGGCAGCCCGGCCCAGGGCGGGGGCGCCGTAGTGATGCGGGCGAGTTCGGTGGACCAGCCGGGGGGAATCGCCGAGATCACCCTCACCCCGGCCCTCTCCCTGAGGGAGAGGGGGCGTTCTTCTCCCTCTCCCTCAGGGAGAGGGCCGGGGTGAGGGTGTTCGTGCAGCCGCACCAGCGAGAACGCCGCTGGCCCGCCCGCCAGCGGCAGGGCAATCCCCGCCTCCATCGCATCGCGGGCCGCACGGCCATGCAGCAGGCCGAGCGGCTCGATCAGCCGCATGGGCGGAAATCAGCCGTGCTGCGGCGCCGCACCCAGGCCGCCGGGAGGGGTGGGCAGCGGCCGGCCGGCGGTCGGTACCGACGCCCGGCGGCCATCCGGCGCCGGCTCGTCGTTGACCTTGCGGATCACCGGCTCGCCGCGCAGCACGGTGCGGATCTCCTCTCCGCTCAGCGTCTCGTATTCCAGCAATCCCTGCGCCATCCGATGCAGCTCGTCGATGTTCTCGGTCAGGATGTGCCGCGCCTGCGCATAGGCGTTGTCGATGATGCGCTTCACCTCGGCCTCGATCTCGCGCGCCGTCTGCTCGGAGACGTTCTTGCTCTGCGTCACCGAATGGCCGAGGAATACCTCCTGGCTGTTGTCGCCATAGGCGATCAGCCCGAGCTTCTCGCTCATTCCCCATTCCGTCACCATCCGCCGGGCTATCTCGGTCGCCTGCTTGATGTCCGAGGAGGCGCCGGAGGAGACCCTGTCGGCGCCGAAGATGATCTCCTCGGCAACCCGGCCACCCATCGCCATCACCAGCTTGGCCAGCAGATAGGCTTTGCTGTGGCTCAGCCGGTCGGTCTCGGGCAGGCTCATCACGAGACCCAGCGCCCGGCCGCGCGGAATGATCGTGGCCTTGTGCACCGGGTCGCATTCCGGCTCGTGGATGGCGCACAGCGCATGGCCGCCCTCGTGATAGGCGGTCATCCGCTTCTCGGCCTCGGTCATCACCAGGCTGCGACGCTCCGCACCCATCATGACCTTGTCCTTCGCGTCCTCGAACTCGGCCATCGCCACCACGCGCTTGCTCATCCGCGCGGCCAGCAGTGCCGCCTCGTTCACCAGGTTCGCCAGATCGGCGCCGGAGAAGCCGGGCGTGCCGCGGGCGATCACCTTCGGATCGACGTCGGAGGCGAGCGGCACCTTGCGCATATGCACCCGCAGGATCTTCTCACGCCCGTTCACGTCCGGGTTGGGCACCACCACCTGCCGGTCGAAGCGGCCGGGTCGCAGCAGCGCCGGGTCGAGCACGTCCGGGCGGTTGGTCGCGGCAATGAGGATCACGCCCTCGTTGCTCTCGAACCCGTCCATCTCGACCAGCATCTGGTTCAGCGTCTGCTCGCGCTCGTCGTTGCCGCCGCCCAGGCCCGCCCCGCGATGGCGGCCCACCGCGTCGATCTCATCGATGAAGATGATGCAGGGCGCGTTCTTCTTGCCCTGCTCGAACATGTCGCGCACGCGGCTGGCGCCCACGCCCACGAACATCTCGACGAAATCCGAGCCGGATATGGTGAAGAACGGCACGTTCGCCTCGCCCGCGATGGCGCGCGCCAGCAACGTCTTGCCGGTGCCGGGGGGGCCCACCAGCAGCACGCCCTTCGGGATCTTGCCCCCCAGGCGCTGGAATTTCTGCGGGTCCTTCAGGAACTCGACGATCTCCTGCAATTCGCTCTTGGCCTCGTCGATGCCGGCCACGTCCTCGAAGGTGACGCGGCCCTGCTTCTCGGTCAGCATCCGCGCGCGCGACTTGCCGAAGCCCATCGCCCGGCCGCCGCCCGACTGCATCTGGCGCATGAAAAACACCCAGACGCCCACCAGCAGCAGCATCGGGAACCAGTTCACCAGGATGCGCAGCAGGGTGGAGTCGCTTTCCTCCGGCTTCGCGGTCACGCGCACGCCCTTGTCGGTCATGCGCTGCACGAGCGTCGGATCATCTGGCGTGTAGGTCTGGAAGGTGCGGCTGTCGCTGAGCTGCCCGGTGATGATGCGGCCCTGGATCACCACCTCGCGAACCTGGCCGCTGTTCACGTCGCTGACGAAATCGGAATACGGGATCTGGCTCGCGGCACTGCGCCCTGTTCCGGGCTGGAACAGGTTGAAAAGCACCACCAGCAGCAGTGCTATGATGACCCAGAGAGCCAGGTTGCGGCCGAAATTGCTCATCTCATTCCCCGGCCCGGAGGGCCCGACTCGTTCCCGGCCCCGCGGCCGTCCAATACCGTAACGCCTGCCCGGCCGTGCCTATCCGATCACTTCGCCGCGGCAGGACGGCATCAGCTTCCTTGCACAACATAGGCTGCAGGCACTCGTTCTCCACCCCTGCCGAAGCAGCCCTCCTCAGACGATTGCCGGCAGGAACCCGCCGCCCGCCGCCGGCGCGGGCGGCCACCAGCATATCCGCGCGCTCCGCCAGCTCAGGGTAAAGGCCCGGCCGCGTGCGGTCGAGCAGTCTCGGCAGCGCCGTCCGCGCCGATGCGGCCCCGAGGAGCGCGCCGGTTTGCCGCCCCGCCTCGCCCGGCAGCAATCGGAAGCGTCCGTCCCAGATTGCCCCGGTACGGGCCGCCACGCCAGCCGCCATCGCCGCGGGCTCGCGGCAGAGCAGCCATCCGCCGGCTGCGAGCCGCCCCGCCGGGCGGATGATCACGCCGTGCAGCGTGGCAGCGCGGGGAGCGGCCAGCCAGGCCTTCACCGCCCGCGAGCGGGGCGCGAGCGGCGCTCCGGCGACAGCGCGCAACAGCGCGGCCAGAGGTGCCGCGCAGGGCGGCAGCGCGTCCAGCACCGCGAAGCCCCGAGGGTCCAGCCTGGCATGGCGGCCGAGCCACCCGGCAGTAGCACCCTCGTCGCGCGCCCGCGCCTGTCCCCGCGCGATGGCGGCGCGCAGTGCCGCGGCAGTAACCGGGCCGGCGCCGTCCGGATCGCGACGCAGGGCGCGCAGGCGGGCGCGCAGCGAAGTGGGATCGCGGTTGCTCGGGTCCTCGATCCAATCCAGCCCGGCGCCGCGCAGGGTCGCCCGCAAGCGGCCGGGCGGCACCGCGAGCAGCGGCCGCAACAGACGCACCCAGGGGGTCTCCGTCAGTGCCGCCATGCCGGCCAGCCCGCCGGCGCCGCTGCCGCGCAGCATGCGCATCGCCACGGTTTCCGCCTGATCGGCGGCATGGTGGCCGAGCAGCAGATGCACGATGCCCAGTTCGGCACATTTCGTCTCGAGAGCAGCATAGCGCGCGCGGCGCGCCCGCTCGGCCAGACGTGAGCCGGGCGCCAGGTTCTCCAGCCGCAACACGAGCGACGCGATCCCGCGCGCTGGCCAGCGTGTGCCCGGTCCAGGCCGCCTCGCCGGCCGAGCCGGCGCGCAGGCCGTGATCGACGATCAGCGCCAGACAGGTGCCGCCGCGCGCCCGCGCCCAGTCACCGGCGAGCAGCGCCAGCGCCAGGCTGTCACCGCCCCCGGAACACGCCACGGCAAGGCGAGGTGCCGGCTCGAATGGTCCCAGCCGGGCAAGCCGGATCGCGAACTCCGCTGCCGTGACGGCGGTCAGGGCACCGGTCAGCGGCAGCCGGCCCGGCCGCGAGCGGCCGCGATTGATGACCGCAGATCGGCGCGCGGCGCGGGAAACTCCGCGCGCAGCTTGTCGAGCGTCTGGCACGCAGCCTTCTTGTCGCCGATCACGACCAGCGAGTTGGCCAGTCCGATCAGGCTGTCCGGGGCACGAACGCCGCGCGGATTGCGCCGGTAGGCATCGTCGAAGGCCACGGCGGCGGCCGGGTAATTGCGCTGGCCGGCCAGAGCCTGCGCCAGCATGTATTGGGCATCGGCGGCGCGCGGGCCACGTCCGGTCGCGAGCACGTCGCGCGCGGCCGCCTCCGCACCCGCGTAGTCGCGCCGCGCCAGCGCGGCATTGCCGGCGGCCAGCGCCACTTCCGGCGTGCGGCGCTGCGGCGGCGGCAGTGCCGGCGGGCCTGCGGCCGGAGTCCGGCCGCCCAGGGTGGCGGGCGGCGGGCTCATTGCCGGTCCGGGAGCGACCGCTGGCGCGCCTGCCCCGGCGCCACCGTTCATCTTGAACTGGAGATCCCCGATCTGCTTGGCGAGGTCCGCCTCCGACTGCTGGCGCGCATTGTCCACCTCGTCGATGCGGCCGCGCAACTGGCGCACCTGATCCTCGAGCTGACTCACCCGGTCGAGCAACTGCGCGCTGAGATCGCCCGATTGGGCCGGAGCGGCAGGTGGAGGCGCCTCGTAGACGGGTGCGCCGCCCTGCACTCCTCCCTGCGCCCGCATCTGCTCCACCTCGTGGCGCAGTTCCAGGATCTGGTTCTGCAGAGCGATGGCCTCGCGGCTTTCCATCTGCGCACGCGCGGCCGGCGCTGCCAGGACGGCGAGCGTCACGCCGAATGCCATGCCGAGGGTCGGCAGCCTGCTCATGCTGGTCTCTCCACGCCGATGCGCCCGCAAGGATACCCTGCCCATCATGCAAAGAAAAACCGGCGACCTGCGCCGCCGGTTTTGCGAGTACGCCGCCCCGCCGCGGCGGGGATCACTGGATCGTGGTGATCGCGTTGCGGTTCTGCGCCCAGGCCTGCTCGTCCGAGCCCAACGCCGTCGGCCGGCTCTTGCCGTAGCTGATGGTGGTGATGCTCGAGCTGGGAACACCCTTCGCCACCAGATAGTCGCGCGCCGAGTTGGCGCGGCGCTGGCCGAGCGCGATGTTGTATTCCTCGGTGCCACGCTCGTCGGTATTGCCGGCGATCTGCACGCGGTCCTGCGGGTACTGCTGCAGGAAGGACGCCTGGCGATCCAGCGTGCCTTGCGCCTCGCTGCTCAGATTCGACTTGTCGAACGCGAAGAACACGCGATCGCCGGCCTTGGCTACCAGATCTTCCTGGCTGCCCGGGGCGGGGCCGGCGTTCGCCGCCGCGTTGCCGGCACCGGTCGAGACGGCGGTGGGCTTGGGTGGCGTGCTGCAAGCGGCCAGCAACGAGGCCAGTGCCACGGCGGCGATGAGCTTCATTTTCATGTGTCGGTGTCCTTGGAGAGTTCAGTCGCGTTGGTCATCGACTCGCCGCGCGCGCCCAGCCAACCACGAAGGCAACGCAGCAAGAACAAACAGGCGCTTAGTAGCCGTAACGAAGCCGGTCAAGGTCGGTCGCAACGCAACCGTCACATGACGGCCCTGCTCACGACGAATCTACTTGCGATCGCCCGGCTCAGGCCAGCAGCGGTCCCCAGGCGGGATCCGAGCCGTCCGTCGGCGTCATTACCTCGCGTTCGTTGAAGCCGGTGATGTCGATCGAGACCAGTCGCGAGGAATAGCCCTCGCCGCGGCTGCCGGACGCCGTCTGGCGGTAGAACATCAGCACGCGCCCGTTCGGGCAGAAACTCGGCCCCTCGACGAAGTAGCCCTGCGAAAGGATTCGCTCGCCGCTGCCATCCGGCTTCATCACGCCGATCGCGAAATTGCCGCCGCCGAACCGGGTGAAGGCGATCAGGTCGCCGCGCGGCGACCAGACCGGGTCGGCATAGCGCCCCCGGCCGAAGCTGATGCGCCGCGCGCCGCCGCCATCGGCCCCCATGACATAGAGCTGCTGGTCGCCGCCGCGATCGGAGTTGAAGACGATCTGGCTGCCGTCCGGGCTGTAGCAGGGCGAGACGTCGATTGCGCCACTGTCGGTCAGCCGCCGGCTGCCGCCGCCAAGGCTCACCACGTAGATATCCGAGCCGCCGCCATGCGTCTGCGCCATCACCACGCTGCTGCCATCCGGGCTGAAGCGCGGCGAGAGGGTGATGCCCGAGAAATCGCCCAGCACGCGCTCCCGGCCGGTCGCCAAGTTGAACAGGTACACGCGCGGCCGGTTGCCGGCATAGCTCATGAAGGCGATGCTGTCGCTGTTCGGCGCGAAGCGCGGCGTCAGCACCAGCGAGCTGCCGTCGGTGAGGAAGCGGTTGTTGGCGGCGTCCTGGTCCATGATGGCGAGCCGCTTGGTCCGCCGCCCCTTCGGCCCGGTCTCGGCTACATAGACGATTCGGGTGTCGAAATAACCCTTGTCGCCGATCAGCCGCTCATAGACGGCGTCCGCGATCTTGTGGGCCACGCGGCGCCAGTTGTTGGCGGGCGTGGTGAAGGCGGTGCCCAGCGCCTGGGTGCCTGGCAGCACGTCCCACAGCCGGAACTCGACGCGCAGCGAATCGCCCTGGTCGGCCACGGTGCCGGTGACCAGCGCCTGCGCGCCCAGCGCCTTCCAGTTGGTGAAGTTGGGCACCGCGGCCTCGGGCGCGGCGCCATAGGCGGCTTGGTTGATCGGCTGGAACAGGCCGCAATTCTGCAGATCGGCGGTCACCACCGAGGCGATCTGCGCCCCGAGCGGGCCGCCGCCGAGCGGGGTGATGGCGATGGGGATGGGCGCCGCGTGGGCGCGGTCCACCACGATCTGCGAGTTGGGACCGCCCGGCGCCGCGGCGGCGGGCGGCGTCAATTGCTGTGGCGCGGGCGTGGGGGCGGCGGGCGCCCCGCCGCCCAGCAGCGATTGCGCGCGCGCAAGGCCGGGGATCGCCAGCAGGGACGCGCCGCCCGCCACCAGACCGCGCCGGCCGATGCGCGCCAACCCGAGCCGATCGATGTTCGTCATGGTCCTACCTCACACAATCACGGACGGAACAGGAACTTCAGCCGGTCGATATGGCCCAGCTCGCGGGCCGGGATCATCTTGCTGAAGTCGGAACAGCGAGCCTCGAGCGGCGCGCGCACCGCCCGCTCGGCGAAGGCCGCGAAGCGCGGGTCGCTCATGCGGCCCTGGCTTTCGGGCGCCACCACCGCATCGCGGGCGATGCCGGACTGGTCCACCGTGACCAGCAGCACCACGCTCATCTTGTCCAGGTCGAGCGCGCCTGCGTCCTTGGTCCAGCACTCGCGCACCTGATCGCCGATGGCGCCGCGCTGCTCGCCGGTCAGCAGGGCGGTGATGTCGCCATTGATGGCGCCGCCGATTTTGGCCGCTCCGCCCTGCGGCGGATTGTATTTCGCCTTCGGCGGCTGCGTCTGCTTCAGCATCGAGCGCAGCTTCTCCAGCGTATTGTCCAGCGCCTGCGTGTCCGGGGCCGGGTTCTTGGTCTCGTTCGGCTGGCTGGTCTGGCTGGGCGGCGACGGCACCGGCTTGGGCGGCGGCGGCCGCTTCGGCTGCGGCGGCGGTGCCGGCGGCGGCTTCACCGGGGCCGCCTTCAGTGGCGGCGGCGGGGGTGGAGGCTTGGGTGTCGGCGTGGGCGCCGGCGGTGGCGGCGGCGGGGCGGCCGGCGAGGGCACTGGCGGCGCCGGCGCCACCTCGGGCGGAGGCGGCGGGGGTGGCGGCGGTGGCGGCGGCGGGGGCGGTGGTTCCGGCGGCGTCGGCAGCGGCTTCTGGTCCGCCGGCGGCACGGGGTTGGGCGTCGGCGCCACGGCCGGCGCCGGCGTGTCGGACTGCTTGTCGGCCTTCGTGACCTTCTGCGGAGGACCCGGCACGAACGCCATCTCCACCTCGGCCTCCGGCGGCTGATCCGGCGGCGTCGTGTCGCGGCAGGCCGACCAGCAGCGCCACGATCAGCGCCGCGTGCAGGATCGCCGAGGCGGTCGCGCCACGCTTCAGCCCGGGAGTCATGCCGGCAAGTCCTCAGCCCTTCGACCGCGCCTGGCTGGCCGGCGCGGCCGCGTTGGGAGACACGGCAGCCGGGCTCGGCGCCGCGGCGGGTGCGGCGGCGGCAGCAGGCGCCGGTGTGCCGGCCGGTTCCTCGGACAGCAGTGCGACCTTGGTGAAGCCGCCCTGCACGATGGTTCCCATCACCTCGATGATGCGGCCGTAGCTGTTGGCCTTGTCGCCGCGCACGAAGATGCGCCGGTCCTTCTGGTCCTGCGACATCGCCTGCAAGCGGGTCACGAGATCCGGGAGCTGCACCTCGGAATCCTGCAGGAAGACCTTGCCCTGCGCATCGACCGAGACGGTGATGGGCGTCGCGTCCTGATTGATCGGGGTCGCGTCGGCCTTCGGCAGATCGACGTTGATGGCCGAGCTCATCAGCGGCGCCGTGACCATGAAGATGATCAGCAGCACCAGCATCACGTCGACCAGCGGCGTCACGTTGATCTCGGAGAGCGGCCGGTAGCGGCCGCGCGCGCGGCCGCCATTGCCGAGGGACATGGCCATCAGCTTGTTCCTGCCGAGGCGTAGGTACGGCTGCGCCCGGCATCACGCCCGCTCCTCGCTCTGCCGGCTCAGGATGGCGCCGAACTCGGTGCCGAATCCTTCCAGCCGCGCCGCGAACCGGGCGAGGTCGGTGCTGATCTTGTTGTAGGCCAGCACCGCGGGAATCGCCGCCACCAGGCCGATCGCGGTCGCGAACAGCGCCTCGGCAATGCCGGGAGCGACCACCGCGAGATTGGTGTTGTGCATGGCGGCGATGGCCGAGAAGCTGTGCATGATGCCCCAGACCGTGCCGAACAGGCCGATGAAGGGTGCCGTCGAGCCGACCGAGGCGAGGAAGATCATCCACCGCTCCTGCCGCTCCATCTCGCGCGAGATCGTCACCGACATCGCCCGCTCGACCCGGTCGCGCACGCCGCTGCGGCTCATGTCGGCACCCACCACGCGCAGGCTGCGGTGCCATTCGCTCATCGCCGCACCGAACACGGCGGCGATCGGATGCCGCGGCTTCTTGCCCTCATCCTCGTACAGCTCGTCCAGGCTGCCGCCGGACCAGAACCGATCCTCGAACACATCGGCGGCGCGGTTCGCGCGGCGCAGGCTGCTCACCTTCTCGAAGACGATGGCCCAGACCCACACGCTGGCGATGAGCAACGCCAGCATCACCAGCTTCACCACCCAGTCGGCCTGGAGGAACATGGCCCAGATCGACAAATCCCCCACGGTCGGGGCTGGCAAGCTCGTCGCGTCCACGGGGTTCACGGGCATCAATCCTCTTCTGCGGCCAGTCGCGCCAGGGCGGCGCGCCAGCGATCCGGTATCCGCGCCGGCCGGAGCCCCGCACCCTCACGCGCGGAGCGGCCAACGCATGCGAGCAGCACATCCGCTACAACCAGCGGCCGAGTTGCCGGCCGACCGTCATCGCGGAAGAACGATTGGCGCAGCTCGATAGTAGCCGGACCGATGGCGACCGGCCGCGTCACCACCGCCACCGCCTCGTCGAGCCGTGCCGGGGCGGCATAGTCCAATTTGATGCGCCGCACCATGAAGAATAGACCGTGCTGGGCCGTCAAGTCCGCGTGCGGCACGCCCAGTTCGCGCAGCGCCTCCGTGCGCGCCCGCTCGGCCATGCGCAGATAGTTGGCATGATAGACGACGCCCCCGGCATCGGTGTCCTCGTAATAAACGCGAGTCACATAGCGGTGCCCGCCGCGCGGGGGCGTGGAGCCGGGATGGACGATCATTCATCCGGTCCCAGCAAATCCAGCATCGGCTGCGGACCGGCTGGCGGCATGAGGCCGAGGTGCCGCCAGCCGCGCTCGCCCAGCACGCGGCCGCGGCTGGTCCGCAGCACCAGACCCTCCTGGATCAGATAGGGCTCCACCACGTCCTCCAGCGTGTCGCGCGCCTCCGCCAAGCGCCGCCGCCAGGGTCTCGACGCCCACCGGCCCGCCCGCATGGTGTTCGGCGATGCGGCGGAGATAGCGGCGGTCCATGCCATCGAGGCCGAGCGCATCGACCTCCAGCCGCAGCAGGGCGGCGTCGGCGATGGCGCGGTCCACCGGCCTGTCGCCCGCCACATGCGCGAAATCGCGCACCCGGCGCAGCAGGCGGCCGGCGATGCGCGGCGTGCCACGCGAGCGGCGGGCGATCTCGGTCGCACCGTCGGCTGTCAGCACGAAGTCGAGCTTCTCGGCGCCGCGTGCGACGATGCGGGCCAGTTCCTCAGGCGTATAGAACACCAGCCGCAGCGGGATGCCGAAACGATCGCGCAAGGGCGTGGCCAGCAGGCCGGCTCGGGTGGTGGCGCCGACCAGCGTGAACGGGGCGAGGTCGATGCGCACGCTGCGCGCCGCCGGCCCCTCGCCGATGATGAGATCGAGCTGGAAGTCCTCCATCGCCGGATAGAGCACTTCCTCGATCGCCGGTTGCAGCCGATGGATCTCGTCGATGAACAGCACGTCGCGCGGCTGCAGATTGGTGAGGATCGCCGCGAGATCGCCCGCGCGCTGGATCACCGGGCCGGAGGTGGCGCGGAAGCCCACGCCCAGTTCGCGAGCGACGATCTGCGCGAGCGTCGTCTTGCCGAGGCCGGGCGGCCCGTGAAGAAGCACATGATCAAGGGCTTCCGAGCGGTCTCTTGCGGCCGTGATGAAGATGGCGAGGTTCTCGCGGCTGGACTGCTGGCCGGTGAACTCGGCCAGGGTCTGCGGCCGCAGGGTAGCTTCGGCCGCGTCCTCCGGCGCGCGGGCGGCGGAGATGGTGCGGTCGTCGCTCATGGGGCGCGAACACCCTCACCCCGGCCCTCTCCCTGAGGGAGAGGGGGATTCTGCTCCCTCTCCCTCAGGGAGAGGGCGGGGTGAGGGTGGCGCTCACGCGGGTGGTAGCGGGCTGCATGCCGCCTCCGCCGCGCGGGCCAGCACCATCATGCGCCGCGCCGCCACCCCGGCGCCGGCCAGGTCGCCCGCGACGTGACCCAGCAGCGGGTTGGAGAGCACGCCGCGCACCGCGACATCGGCGGCCCAGCTTGTGGCGGCAACCTGGGTCGCCGACCCGGCGGCCCGGCGCAGCAGCGACAGCGTGCCGAACAGGCCGGGGCGCATCCCGTGCAGCGCCGCGATTTCGCGCAGCAGTCGGATGCCGCGCCAGGCGACCGCCAGCCCGTCCAGCGCAGGCGAGGGAACCGCGGCGGTCAGGGCAAGCATCTGCACCGCCGCCACCCGGCCCAGCGCCTGGGCGCGCACATGCAAATCCGCGCCCGGCCCGGCCCGCAGCAGGGCGAGAATGGCGTCCGGATCATTGGCCGCCAGCACGGCTGGCAGCAGGGCCGCCCCTTCCGGCAGCGAGGCGAGCCAGCGTCGCGCGGCATCCCGCCGCGTCGCCGGATCGGCCAGGCCGGCGCGCAGCGAATCGACGCGCTCCAGACCGAACAGGCCGCGCAGCTCGCGCAGCAGCCCCGCACCCAGCAGCCCGAAGCCCGAGACCGCCACGGCCAGCGTCGTCCAGCCAAGGATGGCGCTGCGCGCGAATTGCGCCGCCACGAAATTGCCGGTTTCGAGCGCCGCGAGCCCCACCACCAGCACGGACAGCCCGGCCAGGCCGAGCGTCACCGTTCCCATGCCGCGCGCCGGCTGCGCCGCGACAGGGACCGGCAGCGGTTCGGGCTCGAACCGTTCGGAGCGAAGCTGCTCCAGCTCGAAGCGCGGACGGACGGGGGGATCCTCGGTCACAGCAGATCGTCGAGCAGGAACGCCAGCAGCCGGTCAAGCTCCAGATGGGCGACGCCGCCGCGACCGTCCAGCGGCACGCGCAGCGGCTCGAAATCCGGCAGCGCCAGGAACGGGTGCGCCCAGAACGCTGCATCCGGCGCGTGATCGGGCACTTCGCCAGGATAGGAGCGCCCTGCCCGCCCCTCGCCCGCCACGCGGCCGCGCACCGCCGAGACCGGCCGCCCGTCAAGCGTCCAGACCATGTCCTCCGTGCAGCGGGCAGCGGCGATGGCGAACGCGGCCTCGCTGCCGCCGACCGGCCCGGTCATGGAGCGGACCAGGGAAGCCAGGTTGCCGCGCTGGCGCTGCGCCACATGGTCCGACTTGCTGGCGCAATAGGCGACCCGACCGATGCCGCCCAGCACCGGCCAGAGCGGGGCCAGGAACGACAGGAGCGAGAGCAGCGTCGAGCGCCGGTGCAGCGCCGCCGAGACGGCGGACAGAGCGGCGGCCACATCGGCGAAGGCCACCGCACCGTCATGCAGGGCGCTCAGCACGTCGGCCAGCACCACCAGCCGATCCAGCCGGCCGAAGCCGGGCGCCAGCAGATCGCGCCGCACGGCCTCGCGGTAGGCGTCGTAGCGCCGGCCCAGCAATCCGGCGAGCGCCGAACTGCCCGGACAGGGAAAGAACTCCAGCCAGGGCGGCGCCGGCCCCGGCGGCGGCATCAGGAAGCGCCCGGGTTGCAGCAGCGACAGCCCGGCCTCGTCGCGCAGCCGGCGTAGCGCCGCCAGGTACAGCGCGTGCCCTTCCCGGGCCAGCGCCTCGTCGGCCGGAGCCGCCTTTGGCAAGCCGCGGGCGAAGCCCATGAAGGGAGCGGCCTCGGGCTGACCATCCAGGCGGCGCAGCGTGGCCTCGGACCAGGTGGAAAAATCCTGAGCGAGCATGGGCAAATCGAGCAGCCATTCGCCGGGATAGTCGAGCAGTTCCAGCCGCAGCCGCCGCGGCGGCAGGATTGCGGTGATCCCGGACCGCTCGATATCGAGATCGAGCGCCAGCAGCGAGACGGCCTGGGTACGCTGCGGCCAGCGCGGCGGGTCGGCGGCGAGCGATGCCAGATGGCTCTGGTAATCGAAGCGCGGTAGCGACTCGGCCCCGCGCGGCGCCAGCGCCACGCGCAACCGCCCGCCGGCGCGCGCCTGCAACGCCGGCAAGGTGGACAGGCCGGCGCCCGCCGCCAGCAGATTGGCGGCGAGCGAGGTCAGCAGCACGGTCTTGCCGGAGCGCGCGAGGCCGGTGACGCCGATGCGCACCGTCTGCCGCGCGGGCCAGAGATTGAGGACGGTGGAGAGGGGGTCCACGGCCAAGGCTATGGCGCGGGCAAACTCTCACCCCGGCCCTCTCCCTTAAGGAGAGGGGGCAGTCCTCTCCCTCTCCCTAAGGGAGAGGGCCGGGGTGAGGGTGCAGCCACACGATCCGGACTACGCGCGCTGGATCAGCTCGATCTTGTAGCCGTCCGGGTCTTCGACGAAGGCGATCAGCGTGGTGCCGAACTTCACCGGCCCCGGCTCGCGGCTGATCTTGGTCCCGGCCGCGCGCATCCGCTCCGCCGTGGCGTAGATGTCGGGCACACCCACCGCGAGATGGCCGAATGCCGTGCCGATCTCATACGGGTGGTCGTGGCCCCAATTATAGGTCAGCTCCAGCACGGTATGCGTCGCCTCGTCGCCGTAGCCCATGAACGCCAGCGTATATTTGCCCTCGGGAACCTCGACGCGGCGCAATTCCTTCATGCCGAATTGGTCGGTGTAGAAGCGGACACTCTCCTCCAGGTTCTTCACCCGCAGCATGGTGTGCAGGTAGCGGCCAGCCTGACCTGTGTTCGTCGTTTGGCTCATGCTCGTGTCCTCCGGTTCAGGTGGAGCGGTTTACGGATCGACGCCCAGCAGGAACAGCCCCATCCGGTCCGCCGCCGCGATGGCGGCCTCGCGCTCGGCCAGGATGGTGCCGCCCGCCTCGAACGCGACGCCGCGCAGCCCGGCCTCGGCGGCGGCATGGATGGTGCGCGGCCCGATCGTCGGCAGGTCGGTGCGGCGGTCCTGGCCCGGCTTGACCAGCTTCACCAGGACGCCGCCAGGTCCGGGTCGCGCCAGGCCGGCGGCGCGGGCCAGCATGGCGTCGGTGCCCTCGACCGCCTCGACCGCCAGCACGATGCCTTGCTGCACGACGCAGGCTTGGCCTACATCGACGCTGCCGAGAGCGTGCAGGACCGCCCGGCCGCGCTCGATGTCGGCCTGCGCCTGGGCATCGGGCGTCACGCTGCCCAGCAGGCCGCTGGCACCCACCGCCTCGGTGAGGATCTCATGCGCGCCCAGCACGCGAAACCCCTCCTCGCCCAGCACGCGATGGATCGCGGCCAGCAAGCCGTCGTCTCCGCCGAACGCCGCCCGCCCCACCCGTCGCCAGCAGGCGGGTGCCCTCCACGTCCGGGCGGATGTCGAGGATGGAGGGGCGGCGCACCGGGCCGATCAGCACGAGATCATGGCAGTTCCGTTCGCGCAGCAAGGCGAGGATGCGCCCGGCGGCGCCGAGTTGCGCGGTCGCGTGCGGATAGGGCGCGATCACCTCCGGTTCCGCGTAGCCCTCCAGCCCGACGATGAACACCATCCGGCCCGCGGCCTGCGCCGCCGCCGCGACCCGGCCGGGAAGGTTGCCGCCGCCGGCCAGGATGCCAAGCGCCGGCCGGTCGGTCTCAGGCATCGTCGTCCGGGGTCTCGGCGCCCAGCACGGCGCGGATCAGGCCACGCTTGCTGGGCGCCTCCACGAACTCCAGCATCTCGGCCACCAGCGGCTCCGAGCCGTACTGGCAGCGCACCGAGCGCAGCCGCTCGATGAACACGCCACCATTGCCGTTGCCATTACCAAACAGGGCGCGAAATGCGGCACGCAGCGCGTTGATGCGGGTGCGGTCATAGCCGCGCCGCTTCAGTTGCACGAGGTTCAGGCCCTTCAGGCGCGCGCGGTTGCCGATCACGCTGCCGAACGGAATCACGTCCGCCTCGACGCCCGAGACGCCGCCGATCATGGCACCGCCGCCGATGCGCACGAACTGGTGCAGCGCCGCGGCGCCGCCGATCACCGCACGGTCGCCGATCTCGACATGGCCGCCCATGACCACATTGTTGGCGACGATCACGCCGTCGCCCAGCGTGCAATCATGTGCCACATGCACGACCGCCATCAGCAGGCAATCAGCACCGACGCGCGTGATGCCCGAGCCGGTGGCAGTGCCGCGATGGATGGTCACGTGCTCGCGAATGACCGTGCGCGCGCCCACCTCGCATCGTGTCGGCTCGCCCTTGTATTTCAGATCCTGCGGCGCCAGACCCACCGTGCAGAACGGATACAGCCGGGCGCCGGCGCCGATGCGGGTGTGGCCATCGACCACGACATGGCTGAACAGCACCGCGTCATCGCCGATGCTGACCTCGGCGCCCGATCTGACACCAGGGACCGATGCGCGCGCGCGCGCCGATCGTGGCACCCGGCGCCACGATCGCCGTCGGATGGATGTCGCTCACCTGGATGCCGTCACCGCGCAGGGCCGTCTTCGGCCACTCGGTCCATGATCATCGCGGCATAGGTCGCCTCGGCCACCGACACGCCATCGACGCGGGCGATCGCCGAAAACTTCCACACATTGCCGCGGTTGCGATCCTTGGTGACGTGGATGCGCAGTTGGTCGCCGGGATGCACCGGACGGCGGAACTTTGCAGCCTCGATCGACATGAAATAGACGACCTTCCCGGCCGCCTCCGGCCCCAGCGTCTCGACGACCAGCACCGCCGCGGTCTGCGCCATGCTCTCGATGATGAGCACGCCGGGCATCACCGGATGGCCGGGGAAGTGCCCCTGGAAGAATCCCTCGTTGATCGAGACGTTTTTGACGCCGATGGCGGAGCGGTTGCGCACCAGCTCCACCACCCGGTCGATCAACAGGAACGGGTAGCGGTGCGGGATCGCGTGCATGATGCGCGCGATGTCGACCGTCACTGCCGCATGGTCCTCGTGTGTGTCTGGCCTATCCACCTCGGCCTGTGCCTCAGCCACGTCCATCGCCGTCAGCCCGTCTCATCTCCGCCCTTTTCGTCGGCATCCTTCGCCGCCCCGCCCATCGCGCGCTCGGCCATCCTCCGCAAGAGGGCGAACTGCCGCATCGCCGTCCGCACCGGCACCGCCGGACTGCCGAGGACGTCCGCAGCGGCCGGCACGTCGCGCATCACGCCGGCCTGGGCGCCGATCCGCGCGGCCCGGCCGATCCGCAGATGACCCACCAGCCCCGCTTGCGCCGCGACCGTTACGAAATCATCCAGCACAGTGGACCCGGAAATCCCGGCCTGCGCCACGATCACGCAGCCCCGCCCAAGCCGGACATTGTGCCCGATCTGCACCAGATTGTCGAGGCGCGAGCCGGCGCCGATCACCGTATCCTGGGTCGATCCGCGGTCGATCGCGCTGTTGGCACCGATCTCCACGTCGTCGCCCACGACCACCCGGCCGAGCTGCGGCACGGTCACGAACCCGTCCGGCCCCTGCGCGAACCCAAAGCCTTCCTGGCCGATCCGTGCGCCGGGATAGACGTACACCCTGGCACCCAGCAGCGCGTGGCTGATCGAGGCATGCGCGCCGATGCGGCAATCGGGACCGAGGACCACCCCCTCGCCAATCACCGCGTGCGGCCCGATCCGACACCGGGGGCCAATCTCCGACCCGGCACCCAGCACCGCGAGCGGGCCCACCTCGGCCGACGGGTCGAGACGACAGGACGGATCCACCACGGCCGACGGATGCACGCCCGGCCGGACCGGCGGCGGCGGGTGGAACAGCGCCGCCGCCCGTGCCCACCCCAGATACGGCTCCGGTGTCGTGATCGCGACACAGCCGGCCGGCACGCGCGCGACCATGTCCGGGCGCACGATGACGGCACCCGCGCCGGTCGCCGCGAGTTCCTCGGCGTAGCGGCGGTTATCGAGAAAGCTCAGGTGCAGCGGCCCCGCCGACGACAGTCCGGCCGCGCCGTGCAGCAGACGCTCCGCATCTGCCGCGGGATCCAGCGCGCCGCCCGCGGCGGCGGCGATCGCCCGCAGCGTCTGCGGCCGGGCGCGGCCGAAAAACCGCTCGTCGCCCGCAGCCGCTCCGCCTTGGGTCACGGCTTGGGTTTGGCGGCAGGCGCGGCTGGGGCGGCAGTGCTTGCCGGGGTCGAGGACGCCTTCGGCGGCGGCGGCAGCGTCACCGAGTTCGGCGGGATCGGCGGGACGGTGGGCGGCTCCACGCCGTCCGGCGGGATCACCACGCTCGGCATGATCTTGTTCATCTGCTCGGTCACCTCCTGGGTGATGTCGAACTCGTTGACGTTCAACGCCACCTGCTGGCGATGCAGCACGAGGTTCATGCCGCGGCTGTCGGCCACCTGCCGGATCACCGCGATCAGCGTGCGCTCGATCTGCGCCAGCGCGTACTGCGCCGCCTCCTGGATGATGCGTCCGCGCTCGCGGAAAACCCGTTGCGAGTTGGTGATGCGCTCCTGCAATTGCCGCTCGCGCGCGCGGGCCTGATCGGCATTGAGCTTGCCGCGATCATTGACCAGCGCCTGCTGCATGTCGCGCCATGCGGCCTGCTCCTTCTGCGCGTCATCGTTCAGCTTCTGCCGCCGCTCGCCGATGATCTTCTCGACCTGTTGCGCCGCCGAGGAGGCGCGCATCACCTCCGGCACGCCCATGACACCAATGACCGCCGCGGGCGGCGTCTGGCCTTTCGGCAGCGCCGGCAGATCGGGCGGCGGCGGCAACGCCTGCTGTGGCGGCGGCGATTGCGGCTGGGCCGTCATCTCGGGCGGCGGCGGGATAACCGGCTCTGGCGGGGGCGCCACCCTGCGGGCCGGCGCCTGCCGTGGCGCGCGGCTGGGCGACGCGGGCGCCTTCGGCTGACCGGGAATGAAATAGCCCTGCTGGGCCCGCGCGGGGAGCGGTGCCACCCCGATTCCAGCGGCGATCACCGACGCGGCCAGAAAGCAGATGGAGAGTTCGACGCATGTGCAGCACTAGAACCTCGTACCGAAACCGAATCGGAAAATCTGGGTCTTGTCGCCGGTGTATTTCACCACAGCATCGGCCAAATCGAGGTTGATGAGGCCGAATGGCGTCTTCCAGGACACGCCCACGCCCACGCCGACGCGGGGCGCCGGATTATCGGTGATCGGACCGCCGCCGGGAATGGTGGTGACCTGCGACAGCGAGCCGACATCGACGAAGGCACGCCCGCTCAGCCCGAGATCCGGCGAGATCGGCAGCGGGAAGCGGAATTCGGTGGACTGCGTCCAGATGAAGCGGCCGCCCAGGCTGTCACCGGTGTCGATCTGGTGCGGACCGGCGCCGCCGGATTCGAAACCGCGCAAATTGTCGCCGCCCAGGAAGAAGCGGTCGATGATCTTTTCCGGGTGGCCGAGATTGAAGAGGTAGCCGGTACCCGCGGAAAACGCGATCCCGTAATCGGGATCACCCAGCAGACTTTCCAGCGGGACCAGATAGGTGCCGTCGATCTTGGCGCGGATGTAGTGCGCATCGCCGCCGAGACCCGCGAAATCGGTGCCTGCGCGGATCACGAAGCCGCTGCGCGGATCGACCGTGCTGTCGCGATAGTCCAGTGTCAGGGTCTGACCGAACTGCGACAGCAGCGACGGGCCGGCTTCGTCCTGGATATAGAGGCTCGCGGTCGGCTGGACGTTGTACACGTTGCGCTGGATGAGCGAATAGGTCAGCGCCTGCCGCAGATGGTCGGTGAACTCGTAGCCGGCCCGCAGCGAGCCACCCGTGCGACGCTCGCTGTACTGCGCGATGGACTCGTTGTTGTTCTGCGTATGGAACAGGTCGAATCCGGCGACGATGTTGCGGTCCAGGAAATAGGGATCCGTCACCGACAGGTCGATCTGGCTTTCCTTCTGCGCCAGCACGCCGTTGATGCCGGCGTCGATGCCGGTGCCGATCAGGTTGCGCTCGTGCAGCCCGACATTGACCAGGGCTCCCGCATCCGTCGAATAGCCGCCGCCGATGGTCAGCTCGCCGGTTGCCTTTTCCTGGACCTGGGTGTTCAGCACCACCTGATCCTCGCTCGACCCGGGCTGCGACGTGACCGCCACCGAGTTGAAATAGCCGAGATCCTCCAGCCGCTGTCGCGAGCGGCGCACCAGTTCCGCGTTGAAGGCATCGCCCTCGGCCAGACGGAACTCGCGGCGGATCACCTTGTCCTGGGTGCGGGTGTTGCCGTTGATGTCGATGCGCTCCACGAACACGCGCGGCCCCTGCGCCACGTCGAACACCAGATCGACCGTGTGCTTCGCCCGATTTCGCGAGATGCGCGGCTTCACGTCGACGAACTGGTAGCCGTGGCCCAGCACGTAGTCGTTCAGCGCCTGGACGTTGCGTTCGACCGCATCGCCATCGTACCAGTCGCCGGGGGAAATGCCCACCAGCGGCAGCAGTGCCGCCCCGGTCAGGTGCGGCAGGGTCGAATTGACGCTGACCTTGCCCACGCGGTACCGCTCGCCCTCGTCGAGGGTGAAGGTGAGAAAGAAAGCCGTTTTGTCCGGCGTCAGCTCCGCCGTGGCGCTCACGACGTGGAAATCGGCAAAGCCGTTCTTCAGGTAGAACCGCCGCAGCAACTCCTTGTCGAACGCGACGCGTTCCGGGATCGTACTCGTCGGCATTCGAGAAGATGCGCCAGAATGCCTCCTCGCGGCTGTTGATGACCTCCCGCAGCCGGCCCTCGCTGAAGGCGTGATTGCCCACGAACGAGATGCGGCTGATCTGGGTCAGCGGCCCCTCGTGTATCTTGAACACCACATCGACGCGATTCTGGTCGAGCTTGATGATCTCCGGCTCGACGGTCGCGGCGAACCGCCCGGTATGGGCGTAGAGATCGAGCAGCCGCTTGCGGTCGGCCTCGGCCAGCGCCGGCGTGAACACGGCACGCGGCCGCAATTGCAGGTCGGGGCGCAGCTTGGCATCGGTGAGCTTCCGGTTGCCTTCGAAGGCGATGCGGTTGACGATCGGATTCTCGACCACATGCACGACCAGCGTGTTGCCCTCTCGCGTCAACTTGACGTCGGAGAACAGTCCGGTCGCGTACAATGTCTTGAGACTGCGGTCGAGGCGATCGGGGTCGAACGGATCGCCGGGCTGCACCAGCATGTACGAGAGGATGGTGCCATCCTCGATCCGCTGGTTTCCCTCCACCCGGATGTTGGCGATCGTGCCGCCGGTCGCGGGCTGGACCTGCGTGACTTTCTTCGCGGCCGTGGGCGCGCCCTGCGCCGGCATGCAGAACGCCGCAGGCAACGACAGAACGACGACGAGCAGCCAGATCCACGCGGCGCGGTTGCGAAACAAAAGCGACATCCCTACGGCAGCGCCGCCCCCGCGTCCGGGACAGCCAACTCCTGGGCAGGCCCCAGGCGGCGCGGAGAATAGCCATAGCCCCCACGCCGCGCCAGCCGCCGCGTGCGATCGGTCCTCAGGTGTGGCCGAGCAGGCCCGCGACCCAGCGCATCAGCCCCAGATGCGCCAGGTCGTTCCAGGTGACGAACACGAACAGCGCCGCGAGCAGAGCGAATCCGGCACGGAATCCGTATTCGATCGCGCGCGGCGGCAACGGCCGGCCACGCACCGCCTCGACCAGGTAGAACAGCAGGTGGCCGCCATCCAGTACCGGAATGGGAAACAGGTTGATCAGACCGAGATTGACCGACAGCACGGCCACGAAACTGACGAGCGTGGCGAGTCCCAGCGCCGCCACCTCGCCCGAGAGCTGGGCGATGCGCAGCGGGCCCCCGAGCTCGTCGGCGCTGCGGCTCCCCGAGATCATGCCCCACACGCCCAGCAACGTCTGCCGAGTCATGTCCCAGGTCTGCGCCGCGCCCTGCACCACCGCCGCACCCACTGGCAGCCGGCGGTACTGCACGGCCGCGGTGATGCCGAGCAGTCCGACCCTGTGGCCCTGCTCCACATGCGATTCGGTCAGCACAGGCAGGGTCTGTTCGCTGGCGCCTCGGCGCACGCGCAGCTCGATATGCGCGTCGGGCCGCGCCATGATCAGGTGCCTGACCGCCGCAAAGTCCGCAACGGGCTGGCCGTCGATGGTCTCGATCAGGTCGCCCGGATGCAGCCCGGCACGGGCCGCGGCGCTCGCCGCCTGCACCTCGCCCACCACCGGACCGGGCTGTGCCACCGGCTGGCCGGCGGTCGCGAACAACGCCGCGTACAACACCACCGCAAGGATGAAATTAGCGGCCGGCCCGGCGGCGATCACCACCGCGCGGGCGCCCACCCGCTTTTCGTGAAAGGTCCGGCCGGGCTGCCACAGGGCCCGCACGTCCGCCGGGACGTCCTCCGGGCGCTCCTGTCCGTGCAGCTTCACATAGCCGCCAAGCGGCAGCCAGGAGAGCCGCCATTCGGTACCCAGGCGGTCGGTCCAGCGGGCGATCGGCCGGCCGAATCCGATCGAGAAGGCTTCCACATGCACGCCCATCCAGCGCGCCGCGAGGTAGTGGCCGAGCTCGTGGATGAACACGAGCACGCCCAGGACGATGAGGAACGGGACGACCGAGTTCAGCGGATGCGGCAGGAAGGTGAACAAGGGTGCGATTCCTGGAGAGAGTCAGGCGACCGAACTGGGGCGGCCGCCGGCGATCCGCGCGCAGGCGGCGTCGGCGGCACGCCGCGCCTCGGCATCGGCGTCCAGCACCTGCTCGAGGTCGCCCGCCGGCCGCTCGCCGATGGCGGTCAGCACCGAGGCGACCACGCCGGCGATGTCGAGGAAGCCGATCCGTCGCTGCAAGAAAGCCTCCACCGCCACCTCATTGGCGGCGCTCATCATACATGGCGCGGCGCCCCCGGCCGCCAAGGCGTCACGCGCCAGCCGCAGCGCCGGGAAGCGATCGAGGTCGGGAGAGGCGAATTCGAGCTTGCCCAAGGCCGCCAGATCGAGGCGTGGGCTGGCGGTCTTGATGCGTTCCGGCCAGGCCAGGGCGTGTGCGATCGGCACGCGCATGTCCGGGCTGCCAAGCTGCGCCAGCACGCTGCCATCGACGTAGTGGACCATGCCATGCACCACCGATTGCGGATGCACCAGCACGTCGATCCGCTCGCTCGGCAGGCCGAACAGCCACGCCGCCTCGATCACCTCCAGCCCCTTGTTCATCATCGTGGCGCTGTCGATGCTGATCTTCGCCCCCATCGACCAGACCGGATGGCGCAGCGCCAACTCCGGCGTAGCACGGCGCATCTCCTCCTCGCTCGCTGTGCGGAACGGGCCGCCCGAGGCGGTGAGCGTGATCCGCTCGACGGCGGCGCGGTTGCCGTCGGCCAGCGCCTGAAAGATGGCGTTGTGCTCGGAATCGACCGGCAGCAACGTGGCGCCGTGCGCGCGCACCGCCGCGAGCATCACGGCCCCGGCACAGACCAGCGCCTCCTTGTTCGCGAGGGCCACGGTGCGGCCGCCGGCAATGGCGGCGAGCGTCGCGTGCAGGCCGGCGGCCCCGGTGATCGCGGCCATGGTCCAATCCGTCGGCAGCGTCGCCGCCTCGCGCACCGCGTCCGGTCCGGCCGCCGCCTCGATCCCGCTGCCGGCCAGCGCGTGGCGCAGTTCGCGCCAGCAGGCGGGATCGGCGATGACAGCGAGCTGCGCCCGGTGCTGACGCGCCTGCTGCGCCAGCAGGGCGGCGCGGCGGCCACCGACCAGGGCGCGAATCCGGTGCCGTCCGGGCGGGATCCCCGCCAGCAGATCGAGGGTCTGCGTGCCGACGCTGCCGGTACTTCCCAGGACGGTGATCGACCGTCCCTGCCCGCTGTCGGAGGACGCGATGCGAGGCTTGGCCAGATCGGCCGATAGCGGGTGCGTCATCACCAGAACACTACGCCACGGCCGGCCAGCATCGCCAGCCCGGCGGCCACCGGGGCGGCGACGAGCAGCCCGTCCAGGCGGTCGAACAGCCCGCCATGACCCGGAATGAGCGAGCCGGAATCCTTGACGTCGAAGCCGCGCTTCACGGCGCTCTCCAGCAGATCTCCCGCCTGCGCCGCGATCCCTAGCACCACCGCGACCAGAATGGCGGTCATGAACCGCCCTCCGCCCGCGGCGAGCGCGAACCCGGCCACGGCTGCAGCGAGCAGACCGCCTGCCGCTCCTGTCCAGGTCTTGCCGGGCGAGACGGACGGCGCCAGGCGGGGTCCGCCCAGCGCCCTTCCGGCCAGATAGGCGCCGATATCGCTGGCCCAAACGACCAGCAGCACGAACAGCACCGCCCGGCGCCCCGCCACGGGATCAGCGCGCAGCCAAAGCAGCGCCAGCGTCGTCGCCCCCACATACGGCACGCCGCCCGCCAGCGCCGCCCAGCGACCCGGCACCGGCAGGCGCCGGCAGAGCGCCGTCCATTCGACCGCGAGCCCGGCCGACGCCGCCAGGATCAGCACCGTCCAGGCGGCGCCACCGAGCCACAGGCAGCCCAGGCCGACCGGGGCGAGCAGGACGGACGACAGGATCCGCGGCCGCAGATCCGCCCAACGACGCGCCGCGCGGGCGGGTCTCGCCGCGTCCATCGCCTCAGACCGGCCGGGCACCGAACCGTCGCTCGCGGCGGCCGAATTGCGCCAGCGCCTCAGCGAAATGCTCGGCCGTAAAATCCGGCCACAGCACGTCGAGGAACACCAGCTCGGCGTAGGCCGATTGCCACAGGAGGAAATTGGACAGACGCTGCTCGCCGCTGGTGCGCAGCAGCAGATCGGGATCGGGAATCTCGGCGGTGTAGAGCAGCCGGCCGAACGCGACCTCGTCCAGTAGCTCCGGGTCAAGCCGCCCCTCGCGTGCCGCGAGGGCTGCCTTTCGGGCAGCGGCAACGATCTCCGCACGCGCCCCGTAGGACATCGCGACCACGACATTGAGTCTGGAATTGCTGGCTGTCTGCGCCTCGGCGCGGGTGATCTCGTGGCGGATGTCCGCGTCGAAACGGTCCAGATCGCCGATGAAACGCAGCCTGATCCCCTCGCGCGCCATCTCGGCCACCTCGTGGCGCAAATAGTGGCGCAGCAGGCCGGTCAGATCGAATACCTCCTCGGCCGGCCGCGCCCAGTTCTCGCTGCTGAAGGCGTACAGGGTGAGCCATGAGACCCCGTGGCGGATCGCCGCCTCGATGGTGCGCCGCACCGCCATCGCACCCGCCCTGTGGCCGGCCACGCGCGGCAGAGCGCGGCGCTTGGCCCAGCGGCCGTTGCCATCCATGATGATGGCGACATGCACCGGCGGCGGCGCCGGGACGGCCGCACGCGGGGTCGCCGCGGCGGGGACGTGGGATTCGGCTGCGCCCATCGCGCGGTCCTCTCGACTGTCCTGTAGACCTTGCGGGCCGCCTCAGACCTGCTTGATCTCGCGGTCCTTTTCGGCGAGCTGCTCATCGATGCGCTTGATGTAGCCATCGGTGACCTTCTGCACCTCCTCGGCCCAGTCCTTCGACTGGTCCTCGCCGATCGTGCCCTTCTTCTCCGCCGCCTTGACCTGCTCCATGCCGTCGCGACGCACGCCGCGGACCGCGACCTTGGCACCCTCTGCGTAGCGATGGGCGGCCTTGGACAGCTCGATGCGCCGCTCGCCGGTGAGTTGCGGGATCGGCACCCGGACCAATTGCCCGTCCGACGCCGGATTGAGACCAAGGCCGGAGTCGCGGATCGCACGCTCGACGTGCCCCACGAGCGAGCGGTCCCAGACCTGCACGGTGATCAGGCGCGCCTCCGGCACCCCGACCGTGCCTACCTGGGCGAGCGGCACCTCGCTGCCATACGCCTCCACCCGCACCGGCTCCAGCAGGGCCGGGCTGGCGCGGCCGGAGCGAAGGCCCGCAAACTCGCGGCGCAGCGTCTCCAGCGCGCCGTCCATGCGGCGGGCGAGATCCTGTTTCAGCGTGTTGAGGTCGGTGGCCACGGCGTTCATCTCCGGCTGCGGACAGGACAGTATGGCGCGCGCCCGAGGTGCGGCCTAGTGCGGAACGTCTTTACCCAAGCCCCGCCCGGAGGTTAACGCGGCTCCAGAATGGTCGTGAACCGCCCCTCGCCCCGCATCACCGCCGCGAAAGCGCCGGGTGCGCGGATGTTGAACACCACGATCGGCAGGCCGTTCTCGCGCGCGAGGCTGATCGCCGCAGCATCCATCACCCGCAGATCGCGCGCCAGCACGTCCAGATAGGTCAGTTGCTCGAACCGCTCGGCGCCCTCCACGCGGCGCGGGTCGGCGGTATAGACGCCATCGACCTGCGTGCCCTTCAGCAGCGCGTCGCAATTCATCTCGGCCGCCCGCAGCGCCGCCGCGGTGTCGGTGGTGAAGAACGGGTTGCCGGTGCCGGCGGCGAAGATCACCACCCGGCCCTTTTCCATGTGCCGCTCGGCGCGCCTGCGGATATACGGCTCGCAGACCGTGGCCATCGGGATCGCCGACTGCACCCGCGTCGGGATGTCGAGCTTCTCCAGCGCCGCCTGCATCGCCAGCGCGTTCATCACGGTGGCCAGCATGCCCATGTAGTCGGCCTGGGCGCGGTCCATGCCGCCGGCCGCCGCCGAGACGCCGCGGAAGATGTTGCCGCCGCCGATCACCAGGCAGACCTGCACGCCCAGCGCCACCACATCGCCGATATCGGCGGCGATGTGCGCCACGGTCTCGGTATCCAGGCCGAACTCGCGCCGCCCCATCAACGCCTCGCCGGAGACCTTGAGCAGCACGCGCCGATAGACGGCCTCGCCCGCGGCGCCGGCCTTCTGCCGCTCCTGGCTGGCGGCCGCGCCGATCAGGGCTTCAGGCCGGCAGCGGCGGCCACCTCGGCGGCGAAGTCGCCGTTGGTCCGGTCGATGCCCTCGCCCAGCGCATAGCGCACGAAGCCGGTGAGCGTGACCCCGGCCTTTTTCGCGACGGCGCGCACCCGGCTCTCGCCGTCATGCACCCAGACCTGCTCCAGCAGCACCACCTCCTCGTAGTATTTGCGGATGCGGCCTTCGACCATCTTGGCGATCACCGCATCCGACTTGCCGGAGGCGCGGGCCTGCTCCTCGAGCACCGCGCGCTCGCGTTGCAAGGCCGCCGGATCGACACCGTCGATGTCCAGCACCTCCGGGCGGGCGGCGGCCACGTGCATGCCGACCTGCCGGGCCAGCTTCTCCAGCGCGTCCAGCTCGCTATCCGCCTCGGCCGCCACCAGCACGCCGATCTTGCCCAGACCGGGCGAGACGGCGGAGTGGACGTAGGTCGCGACCGTCCCCCGGGGCACGTTCAGCACGGCGGCGCGGCGCAGGTTCATGTTCTCGCCGATGGTCGCCACCAGATGCGTCAGCTGCTCGCCCACGGTGCGGGCGCTGTCCGGGTAGGGGGCCGCCCTGATCGCGTCGAGATCGCCGCCGACCGCCAGCGCGATGCCGGCGACCTGGCGGACGAAGGCCTGGAACGTCTCGTTGCGGGCCACGAAATCGGTCTCGGCATTGACCTCGACGATGGCGGCGCGAAGCGGGGCGGAGGCGACGCCGACCAGCCCCTCGGCGGCGACCCGGCCGCTTTTCTTGGCGGCGGCCGACAGGCCCTTCTTGCGCAGCCAGTCGATCGCCGCCTCCATGTCGCCGCCGGATTCGGTGAGCGCCTTCTTGCAGTCCATCATGCCCGCGCCGGTCCTCTCGCGCAGGTCTTTGACAAGGGCGGGCGTGATGTCGGCCATAATCGTCTCCGGCGGCGTCAGGCGGATTGGGTCGGCAAGGCGAGGTCTAGGCGGAGGCGGCTTCGGCGTCGGCCAGCGGCTCGGGCGGCAGCTCCTCGCCCGCCCCCACGTCGCGGCCCGAGGCGATCATCTCCGCACTGATGCCGTCCAGCACGGCACCGGCCACCAGATCGCAGTACATGGTGATGGCGCGGATGGCGTCGTCGTTGCCGGGGATGGGAAACGTCACGCCGGTCGGGTCGGAGTTGCTGTCCAGTACCGCGACCACCGGGATGTTGAGCTTCACCGCCTCCTCGACCGCGAGCTTTTCCTTGTTGGTGTCGATGATGAACAGGATGTCGGGCAGCCCGCCCATCTCCTTGATGCCGCCCAGTGCCCGTTCCAGCTTCTCGCGGTCGCGGGTGATGTCCAGCACCTCTTTCTTGGTCAGGCCCTGGGTGTCGCCGCCCAGCATGTCGTCGATCTGGCGCAGCCGCTTGATGCTGCCGGTGATGGTCTTCCAGTTGGTGAGCATGCCGCCGAGCCAGCGGTGGTTCACGTAGTACTGGCCGCAGCGGCGGGCGGCGTCGGCCACGTGGTCGGCGGCGGCGCGCTTGGTGCCCACGAACAGCACGCGCCCGCCGGCGGCGGTCACGTCGCGCACGGCGCGCAGCGCACGGTCGAGCAGCGGCACGGTCTGCTGCAGGTCGATGATGTGGACCTGGTTGCGCACGCCGAAGATGTACGGCTGCATCTTCGGGTTCCAGCGGCGGGTGTGGTGGCCGAAATGCACGCCGGCCTCGAGCAGCTGGCGCAGGGAGAAATCGGGCATCGCCATATGCGATCGTCCTTTCCAGAACAGTCCGGTTGAGCCTCCGCGGGGCCTTGCCATGACGGCACCGGATTCTGGCCAAGTCGGCCGGAAAGGCGCCCCGCGTGCGGATTACCGCCGGGACCACCCCGGACGGCGGGCGGGATATGGCGCAGATGCGGGGCCGGGGCAAGGGCGATGGCCGGAAGCGGCGCGGCGTGCGAACCTGTTCGTTGCCTGATTAGGAACGTTATGCACACGCCGGATCGGGCGTGCCTAGGTGCTGGCCGGCGGGTCGGTGGCGTTGTACTGCGGCAGCAGGAAGGAGCCGAGCCGCCAGGGGCAGGCCGGAGGGGGCCGGAGATCGGGTGGGCGGGCGGGCTTCGGCCGGGCTGGCTTCGACGGGCGTCCCCGCTGCGGCAGGACCAGCGCCGGGGCCAGGCTGGGGCCGGGGCGGACCCCCAGCATCCGGCATAGCGGGCGAAGCAGGCGCCCGGCCTGGGGAGACGCTTCGAGCAGGGAGGTTATCTCCGGATCGCTGAGCAGGGCCTGCAACTGGCTGGCATAGACCGCTGTCTCCGGCGCCAGCCGGACCAGCCAGGCGAAGCCGCGCGGCAGCGGCGGAGCCGGCGTCTCGGCGGGCGTTGCGGCCTGGGTTTGCGGGGCGCTGGCTGGCGCGGCGGGCGGGTTGCCGGCCGGCCTGCACTTTGCAAGGCGAGTTTCTCGAACCGGCCGGCCCGGCGGCGGAGGGCGCCCCAGAGCTGCACCAGCAGCGGCCTGATGCCGCGCTGCTCTCGCCGCCCGCACCGCGATCGCGGCGCAGAGCGAGGTGATGATGCGGGTGAGGCGAAAGGCCAGGGCCGGGACCGTCAGAGCGGACACGTCCAAGGTGTTAGTATAATTGACGGTCTATGTCAAGAGCCGTGTTCCTGCGGCGTTCCGCGCCCGTGTGGCGTGAGGGCATTTTCGGGAGGTTGAGGCGCAGCACCGTGCCGCTGGTGCACGGGAAGCAGCATCCCCTCCCGGCCGGTTGCCCGGCCGGGAGGGTCTGGTCCAGCTCCGCAGGGCTGAAAGCTGTCGGTGTCATGAAAGCCACCTTGCCGTGGCTTCCCTACCTGCCAGTATCCGGCGCGTGCGCCAACCCGGTGTAGAGGCGGCCAGACGGAGTTCGGTGACATGGTAGGATGATGTCCGCAACAGACAGAGCCATTCCGGTTTATTGGTCAACACATTACGGGTTTTACGTGCGCTTGCCCAACGGGACGGCTCGGAGAGCGAGCCGCAAGGAACTGCAGTTGGCTCAAGAGAACAAGGATTTGGGGGCTTACACGGGCTTGGTGTTCGATCCGGGTCGTCCGTCCACAGAGCCGGACTTACTTGCGGGCGGGCAACACACTGAGGGCGGCGTCTCGGGACTTGGTACAAGCGCAGGATTTTGGACGTACTCGGCTGCGATCTCCTCGCGAGCGGTCGCGGTGACGAAGCTGCCCGGCTGGTAGAACTTCTCCCGCTGAGTAAGGATATTGAGACTGAGCTCTCCCTGGCGGACATACTCGTCAGGGCGGGACAACCGATCGATGCCCTGGACCGGCTACGAAAAGTCAAAGCTAGGCTGCCTGAGAACGATTTGGTCATCGGCACTTACATTTTGGCGTGCCAAGCCGCGCTAAAAGCCGTCCGGCATGAAGCCGACGTAGCGCTCGCCGACGTCATCGGCATTCTGGGTCGTGATCTGAGGCAACGCCGCAATGTGAAAGTTCGAGCAGATATTTTGATATTGACTGCTTTGAGCTGGGGCGTGACACTACCTTCCGAATTGATTGCACACTATTCGGACTCGCCTTCCGTGGATAGTTCGCCTGATCTGCTGACCGAGCGCTCGGCTGAGTTCAGGAACATCGATTTTCGTCATCCCACAGCACTACCGTTGCGTGCCGAACGAGATCCTTCAGACGTCTTGACAATTCACCGCCCGAGCATGCTGTACAGTCAACCGGCGCGTAATTGCTCACCCCGGTGCGGGTAGCGGCAGGGTGAGCAGGGCGGCACGGAGGGCATCGAGTGCGGCAGTTCCGTTTGCTTTGGCGGTGCTGACGACGGAGCGGAAGGCGGCGTAGGTCTCAGCACCCCATTCGCAGCGGAACCCGTTCGTGACCTTGCGGAAGATCACGCTCGGGCGGAGGTTCCGTTCGGACACATTGTTGGTGTAGGGCACGTCGCGGTTGGTGACGAACACAAACAGATGTGCCCGGTTGGCGGCGATGCGCTTGCGCAGCTTGCGTCCCGGCTCGCCGATCGGGATCGCCGCCATGATCCGATCGAGCCGGCGATCCAGATCGGCATGATACTGCGCAAGCGTTGTGTCCTTCAGCGTGTTTCGCCGTCGCCCGATGGCGATCGCGCGCAGCAGCAGCCGTTTGAACGGAGCGCTGAAGGCGATATCGCCACACTCAACGGCATACCGGGCGTCGCGCAGCAGATGCGCCAGGCACACCTGCCATTCCACCCCGTGGCCGCGCTGGCTGCCCAGCATGTCGGAGACCCAGACCGTCGGCTGGATGGCGCCGAACAGGTCGCGCACCACAGCCTTGCCGCGGCTGGGCTGGATGACGTGCAGCACCGCGAGCGTGCCGACGAACACCCATTCCCACCGGGTCTTGCCGCTCACCCGCGCCGAGGTCTCGTCGGAGCAGACCACCGCACTGGCCGTCACCGTCTCGCGGATGGCGGCGGCGGCGGCCAGCAGCGGCTCGCGCGCACGGGCCAGCATGTTGCTGATCGCCCCTTCGCTGATCGCGAGCGCGAACATCTCCCGCATCAGCACGGACAGCCGTTCCAGCCCGATGGCGTGGGCGTAGTGCAGGTAGATCACCCACGGCGCGACCGACTGGCCGAACGGCGAGCCAGGCTCGAGGCCGTTCGGCGCCGGCGCGGTCGCACGTTCGCCGCAACAGGCGCAACGGCCGCCGAACAGCCGCACCCGCGTCACGTCCGGCCTGACCGGCGGCAACTCGATGCGGTCGTAGACCTGCTGCGGCGTCTGCTGCGCGACAGGAAAGGCGGCGGCGCAATGCGGGCAGGCGTCGAGTGTGGCATCGACGACGCGGTCGGGGTTCGGCTCCAGCGCACGCCCGAAGCCGGGGCGACTTTTGCGGGGCGGCTTGCCGCCGGTGGGGCGGTCCGACTTCTGGCCCTTGGACGGCGGCAGCGAGGAATTGTCCGGCGTCTTCGGCGGCCGCTCGAACGCGGCCAGCCGCTTCTCCAATTCGGCGATGCGAGCCAGGGCCGCTTCCAGCTGCCCGATCAGCGGCAGAAGCGAAAGGATGAGCGCATCCTTCTCCGCGTGGCTCAGTGTGCTGAGGTCGATCTCGTGCGTCACACAGAGCTTGAATTGAGCCGTCCGTGATCGCGTCAACCATGATCTGGATGGCGCGCAACCGCCAACTCCACGCCGCCCTACAGGGTTGCGGCGTTACCCAGGTGAGCAATTACACCGGCGCCGCCGGCCGTGTCAGTATTCTTGAGACAGGATTTGTCGATATTGCCCCGAACACGTTCGCCGTCGCGGAGCCAGCGAGGATATATACGACTTCCGGCGCATTCGGCCTGGTGGAGATCGAGAACGGCATGTTTCTCGGGGAAGGACAACACGGAGCTTTCAACCCTCACATCGACTCATTCATAAAGGCAGAAGGAGGTGCGTTTCGTAAGGACGGCGCTCATTCCTTCATTAGGAATAACATCCCGGTGAAGCTTAAAGGATCTTACCTTCTCCCGCTCAGAGAAGCGGGAGCCTACTATTTCCACTTTCTAACTGAAACACTCCAGGTGATTCACGAAGCCGCATCTGTATGCCCCGGGTGTATGATCATGCTACCCAGATCCTCATCCTTTTTCAATAGGGTGAGCGAGCAGGTATACTTGGAAGCCGTAGGTTCTGTTCTTGGCCAGAATCAAAGTGTCACTTACTTCGATAACGGGATTTATGAGGTCGATACACTGACCGTCCCGTGTTTTTGGAGGTATGGGCGACTGACGTTCGTCAAGAGAATTCTTGACAGCCTCGGTATTCGCAGTGCGCCCTCCGGCCAAGCGATCTTCGTCCAAAGACAAAGAGGTGCGGCTCGTTTCATTTGTAATGAACCTGCGTTAGTAGCCGAGATACGGAAGGTTTTACCCCATCTTACAGTCGTACAATTGGAGGTCCTGTCTTTCAAAGAGCAGGTAAAAACATTTGCGGAAGCCGATCTGGTGATAGCCGCACACGGTAGTGGCTTGGCAAACATGGTGTTTTGCAGCCCGCAAACTGCAATTTTCGAGATTTGTTCCGAAACTAGCGGCCGCATGTACCGCGACCTAGCCTTTGTCCTGAATCTGCCTTATTTCGCCTACGTTGCAGATATCCTTCAAGATAGCATTGAGACCCTCATCATTGACGAGGTAAAGCTATCCAGAGTCCTGCAGGACTTCGTGCACCCCAAAACGCGCTCTGTACCACGGCAGATTTCGTGATAATAGATGACCTCTCCCGGGCCAGCCACACGATCAACTCGACACTGCGTCCTCGGCCGTTCGCAAGCGGCGACCGCGCTTTACACCTTTGTCCAATACTCCAATATGGGAACGGTCGTCACCTGCAAAGGGCGGCCCGTGAGACTAGCACCGACTCTGATTTGAGCGGCGCCGTCGGTCCATCGAAGTCCTAACTCGCACTGATGCCAACCTCTCGCCAATGTCGGATCATCGAGGGGGATTGCGCGATCTTCGAGTTGTAAGCTGACCACCGCTGCGCCCAACCGCCTGTGATCATTGCTTTGGCAGGATTGTCGGCTGGGCACAGCAGTGTTGCTGTGCAGTGTCACCTCAGCCGCGCCCGGCGGAATAGTCGCGACGGCGGTAGTGCCATCCCAATGCGACGGCAAAGCGCGGCCATTCATTGCGAGTGTCAGGGCCGCGTCTTTGGTCCGTCGATAACCGAGTTGGCTGGCGCGTTTGAGCAAATGTGCTCGATCGTCCATCAGGATTTTTGGATCGCTTACCAGAGGTGCGCAGGCGTGCGTTCGCCACGCTAACGACACATCGCGTCCAAAGGGTGTTACGGCCGAATCCCGCGGGGTTGCGTCTCCGATGAAATGGTGGCGGTTTCCAGTATCGAGGTAGCTTTCAACCGGCAATCCGTTAGCGATCAGCACCTCATGTATCGGTAGTTCGACATGGTGGTAGACGATCTCATCGCGCGGCTCCGGGCAGATCGTGCAGTCGTTTACAAGTACCGTATGGGAACCAGAGTCCCACGCATCCAGACCGAATGGTCGGAAGATAAAAATAGGGGCCGCCGCGGCCGGCCAGCGCCGAACGCATCAGGTTCCACGCGAACTGGCCAAACCATATCGGGTGGAGCGTAGTGGCGGCACCGTATGACCTGCTGTCCCAGCCATCTTACAGGGAGGAACCGGCCCGACCGAACGCGCACCAGGTCGCCAATCCGCAATTGCTCGACCACAACTTCGCCACGCCTGGTCTGGATATAGGTGCCAGCGGCCATGCACCCCGGAGCCCCGAGAGGTGCGCTGAACTGACCGAAGCCGTGGACCGTGAGATACGTGGCTCCGGCCACCAGAGGGGCGCTCGCGAACACGTAATACGAGCTTCCGTCGGTGAGCACCGTGGCCCCGCTCAGATCGCACACCGCCGTAAGTGTCAGCGGAAGGGTACCCACGCCGTTGATGTTGAACGTGGCGGACACTGAATTGCCGGCGTGCGCGACCACTCCGGAGAGCGTCACCGACCCGTTGGCGAGGCTGTTGATAGTCACCTGCCCCGGCAACCCGCCCTGGCCCGGGGAATAGCCTACGCTCTGAGCCCAGCACCCCGTCGGAACAACGGTCTGACTATACTGATCAACCGTCGACAAGCGGCTCACTCCTCGCCCCGCGATATTGAGGGAAGATGGTTTCGTTGCGGTGAACCGCGCGCGCGGCCCCCGGCACTCGGTCAAAAGCGGCGGTAAGTCTCTTTTTTATAGACTTGCCTCATTTTAGGCGATGTCGGATCAAAGAGGTGACGTCGTGCGCTCTTTCAGTATCAAATTGGCACTGTTCTCGATCCTCGTCTTTGCCTGTGGCACGGCCTGCGGGCAGCAGGCGCCGCAGACTCCGACCACCTTGATAGGAGCGAACATGTTTGATCTCGCGATGGCCTATCACGGCCAATCGGGGGGCATGCAGGGATCAGCGGAAGAACAATGGACCGGAACCGAGATGGCCAGGCGGGCACTTGCGGACGCGCAGTCCATTGGGCTCCCCTTCGTGCGCGTTGCCGTGGGCGGCTTTGGTCCATCAAACGAGACCGAAATTGGCCAGCCCGACCGCGACGATCTTACCCCCTGGCTTACCAATCCGAATGCCTATTGGGCGGCGACGGATCGCATGTTTAACGATCTCGACGCGGTCGGCATCAAGGCGGTTCCCGTCCTGATGTGGAATACGCCCCAATTCCCTACGCTTGCGCATGAGACGGTGTCGGCGATGCTCGGGGGGCCATCGACCAGCCAACTCATCGCCAAGTCATTCATCCAGTCATTTCTGTATAGATACAGGAATAGAAAGACCATTCAGTTCGTCGAACTGACGAATGAGTGGAATCTCTGCTGATATCGACGAACACGGCTGGTGCCTGGCCAACGGAGGATCGCAAGTTCAATGCGCGCCATTGGATGATTTCTCGACCAGTGACTTGGCGAGCTTCGTCACGTCCATGGCGAAGTTCGTTCATTTCTCTGCGCCTGGCATGCTGGTATCGTCGGGTTTTGCCTTGCCACGTCCGGCAGCCTGGCACCTGTCGCAGCGCCCTGGATGGTCCTCCGCTGGCCCGGACTGGACGCCCGACACGCCCGCAGAACTGGCCGAGAATATCGCGACACTGCACCAAGGTCTCGATATTGTAAGTGTCCACGTCTATCCAGGCGACGTCCGCTTCGGCCGGCCTGCCGGCTCGGAAGGTCAGACCGTTGATGATGTGGCCGCAATCGCTCACGCCTTGGGCAAGAAGTTATATGTCGGCGAATTTGGCGACTCCTCGGTGACGCCCTACATGACTTCAATGTTGCAGCACTTCGCGTCATCCCATGTTGATTATGCGTCGGTCTGGGCGTTCGAGTTCTATCAGTTTGCACCGTATCAATTCGCCGCAGGCTACAATCTCGACCCGGAATTCACACCGGGCGTTGATGCATTCCTCCAGCAACAAATCGGCACAGCCCCGCCCGCCCCTGCTGGCCCTCAGCGGGTGATGATCAATTGGCCTGTGCCGTGCAGCTCCTTCGATCCGGGTCAGCCGATCGACGTCTATGCGCTGGCGAGCGGACCGGGAGGAATAGGCAACGTCCAGTTTCTGGTTGACGGCACGCCGATCACGTCCGTCACTGCGCCGCCCTATCATGCAACAATAGTTGTCCCGAAGGCGGAGGTCGCTCAGATCCGGGCCGTAGCATCCGGCCCTGGACAGCCGGCGGTTTCAACCATCCAAGTGGCTGTCGGAGTCAGTCCGGCAGGATGCGCGATCCCGCCTCTTGATCCAGTCGCCGGAATCGGCAACGTACCGATCGCCGCCGCAGCGCAATCCATTCCTCAGATGGCGGAGCACGACCTGGCGAGGGCTCCGGCTGGGCCGCACCTCGCTAACATGACCACGCAACCGGTCACCGCTATCGCCGAGTGGACCACAACTCCGGCGATAGCCGAACTCGGAGCAATATGAGAGCGCCACTAATGCAATATCCACGGGAACCCGTCAGACACCCAACTCGGCTGTCTCCCCAGAGACAGACACAAACAAGGTGCCTGCCCAGGTGATCGAACCAAGCCCGAGCCACAACCGCGGAGGCGAAGAACAAGCGATACGCCCAGCCAAGATCACGACGCCCACTGCATCGGTGCCGGCGAGCGCCGCGCGAACCGTCACCCTTACGCCAAGCCATAGGTGCAACTTACGATCACCAAACGATGCAGGGTGTTGCTTGCGGCAGCGCGCCAAAACATCCCGCTGCCTGCCCCTAGTTCAACGAGGAGCTCCTGACCCGGGAGGCCAATCTCGTTGGGTCTATCCCTCCGCTACGCCCGCCCCAGCACCATCACCCGCGCCGCGGCCAGCGGCGTCATCCCGGCGGCGTAGAGGTCGGGCCTGACCTCCGCCTCGTCCTCCCAGCCCAGCAGCAGTCGCGCGCACTGGCACCATCGCTCGTAGCTCACGGTCCGCTCCCGACGCGGCGCACATCAGATTGCTCGACCGGCACTGCGAGGTCGCCCATTTCCGCCTCCTTCGCGTTGCGGTCCCAGACCTACGCCGCGGCGCGGCTATTCGCTGTAACTCGGGTCACAGGCGCCTATCCCTCCTCCACCCGCTCCACCCCCGGCACCATCTTCATCGCCTGCGCCAGCCTCGGCGAGACGTTCCACGTACCAGGGAGCGAGACCTCGACATCGCGCCCCGCCTCCAGCCGGGGCAGCAGCACCACGCGGCCGCGGCCCCTGCCCTCACGATCCAGCAGCATCCGGATATGCGGCACCGCCTCGGTCGCGGCCAGCCAGATGCGCATGCCCAGGCCGGTCTGCGCCGCCGCGTCATCCAGCTTCTGCACATCCTGCGCGGTCAGGCGCAGCGCCTCACCCTCCAGCGTCAGATCGGCGGTGACCAGCACGGCACTGCCGGCCACCAGCAGGTCGCGCGCGCGGGCCAGCACTTCGCTGAACACCGTCACCTCGAAGCTGCCTTGCGCGTCCGACAGCCGCACCCAGGCCATGCGGCTGCCGGTGCGCGTGCTGCGCTCCTTGCTCGCGGCCACCAGCCCGGCCAGGCGGACCCGGCCGATCCCCGCCTGCGCGCGCGCAAGCAGGGTCGTGCTCGCCACCACGCCGAGCCGGCCCAGCGCCACCGCATAGGCGTCCAGCGGGTGCGCGGTCAGATGGAAGCCCACCGCCTCCGCCTCCGCCGAAAGCCGCTCCATCGGCGGCCAGTCCGGCACGTCCGGCAGACGCAGCGGGTCGGCGTCGCCGCTCGCGCCGAACAGCGCGTCCTGTGCGCTGCCGCGCTGTTCGGCGCAGGATTGCGCACGGCGCATCACCGCATCCGCCCCCGCGAAGGCGCGGGCGCGATTCGGCTCCAGCCCGTCCAGCGCGCCGGCCCGCGCGAGGTTTTCCAGCGACAGCTTGCCCAGATGCCGCGGATCGACACGCGAAGCGAGATCGGCGAGCGACGCAAACGGGGTCTCGCCCCGCACCTGCACCAGCGCCTCCATCGCCGCCCGCCCGACCCGCTTGATCGCCGCCAGGGCATAGCGGATGCACAGCCGCCCCTCGGCATCACGCTCCAGCGCGAAATCGGCATGGCTGCGGTTGATGTCCGGCGGCAGCAGCGCGATGCCCGAACGTGCGGCGTCCTGCCGCAAGGCGGCCAGCCGGTCGGTGTTGCCGATCGCCAGGCTCATGCACCCGGCCATGAAGGCGACCGGATGGTTCGCCTTCATCCACGCGGTCTGATAGGCGACCAGCGCATAGGCGGCAGCATGCGATTTGTTGAAGCCGTAATCGGCGAAGCGCGCCATCAGGTCGAACACTTCCGCGGCCTTCTCCGGCGCGATGCCGCGCGCGGTGGCGCCGGCGAGGAACGTCTCGCGCTGGGCGTCCATCTCGGCGCGGATCTTCTTGCCCATTGCGCGGCGCAGCAGATCGGCGGCACCCAGGCTGTAGCCGGCCATGCGCTGGGCGATCTGCATGACCTGTTCCTGATAGACCATGATGCCGTAGGTCTCGGCCAGGATGTCGTGCAGGTCGGGATGCGGCGCTGACCATGGCTCGCCGTGCTTGCGCCGGCAGTAGTCGGGGATGTTGGCCATCGGACCGGGACGGTACAGGGCAACGCCGGCGATCAGATCCTCGAAACGGTCGGGGCGCATCTGCCGCAGCACGTCGCGCATTCCCGCACTTTCGAACTGGAACACGCCGCCCGCATCGCCGCGCGCCAGCATTTCGTAGGTGGGCGGGTCGTCGAGCGGCAGCCGGTCGAGGTCGATCTCGGTGCCGAGGCCGCGCAGGTAATCGGCCGCGCGCTTCAGGATGGTCAGTGTGGTGAGGCCCAGGAAGTCGAACTTCACCAGCCCGGCCTGCTCGACATATTTCATCGAGTATTGCGTCACCAGGAAATCGGTCTTGGGATCGCGATAGACCGGGACGAGATCGACCAGGCTGCGGTCGCCGATCACGACGCCGGCGGCGTGCGTGCTGGCGTGGCGGTACAGCCCTTCGAGCTGCAACGCCACTTCCAGCAGGCGGCGCACGCTTTCGTCGTCGTCGCGCAACTGCTGCAGGCGCGGCTCGCCATCGACCGCCTGTTGCAGGGTGACGGGCTTGGCGGGATTGTTCGGGATCAGCTCGGCCACGCGGTTCACCTGGCCGAACGGCAATCCCAGCACGCGGCCCACGTCGCGCACGGCGGCGCGCGCCTGCAACTTGCCGAAGGTGATGATCTGTGCGACGCGATCGGCACCGTATTCGCGCCGCACATAGTCGATCACCTCGTCGCGCCGGTCCTGGCAGAAATCGATGTCGAAATCCGGCATCGACACGCGCTCGGGATTGAGGAACCGCTCGAACAGCAATCCCCACGGCAACGGGTCGATGTCCGTGATGGTGAGTGCCCAGGCGACAACCGAGCCGGCGCCGGAGCCGCGCCCCGGTCCCACCGGAATGCCCTGCGCTTTCGACCACTGGATGAAGTCGGCGACGATCAGGAAGTAGCCGGGGAACTCCATGCGCTCGATGACGCCCAGCTCGTATTCGAGCCGCTCGGCATAGGCTGGCGCGCGTCGCCGCGTCGGCGGCGCGTGCGTCCATGCGCGCATGCAGGCCCTCGCGCGCCATCGCCCGCAAGGTCTCCGCCTCGCTGCTGCCGGGGCGGACCTTCGGGCAGATCGGCAGCAGCGGGCGGCGCGGTTCGGCCATCACGGCACAGCGTCGGGCGATCGCAAGCGTGTTGTCGCAGGCTTCGGGCAGATCGGCGAACAATGCCCGCATCGCGGCGGCAGGCTTGAACCAATGCTCGGCGGTGACGCGCCTGCGATCGGGCTCGGCGAGCGTGCGGCCCTCGGCGATGCATAGCAGGGCATCGTGCGCCGCGTGCATGGCGGCGGTGGCGAAGTAGCACTCGTTGGTGGCGACCAGCGGCACCGATGCGGCATCGGCCAGCGCCACCAGCCCCGGCTCGATCGCGCGTTCGACCGGCAGGCCGTGGCGGTGCAATTCCATCGCGAGACGATCCGGGAACGCCTCGGCGAGTGCCGCCAGCAGCCGCTCTGCCTCCGCTCGCTGTCCCTCGGCCAGCAGTCGCGCGATCGGCCCGTGCGTGCCGCCGGTCAGCAGCAGCAATCCGCCGGCGCGCTCGGCCAGCGTCGCCTGGCGAGAGTTGCGGCTTCTGGCCCGGCTCTGTCTCGATGAAGCCGGTCGAGGACAGGCGTTGCAGATTGGCGAAGCCCTCCGCATCCTTCGCCAGCAGCACCAGCGGATCGGGCGGCAGCGCGCGCGCCGCATCGCGGGCGAGGGCGATCTGGCAGCCGATGATCGGCTGCACGCCCTTCTTGGCGCAGGCCTGGCTGAACTCCAGCGCGCCGAACAGGTTCGCGGTGTCGGTGATGGCGACCGCGGGCATGCCCTCGTCGCGCGCGAGGGCCGCGAGCTTGTCCGCCTTGATGGCGCCCTCGGACAGCGAATAGCTGGAATGGCAGCGCAGGTGGACGAAGTCGGCGTGGGGCATCCTACACCGCCACCACGCGCCCATCGCGCAGGGTCACGGTTCGGTCCATGCGCGAGGCGAGGTCGGGATTGTGGGTGGCGATCAGTGCCGCGACGCCGTGGCCGCGCACGGTGGCCAGCAATTCGTCGAAGACCACGCCCGCCGTTCCGGCGTCGAGGTTGCCGGTCGGCTCGTCGGCCAGCAGCACGCGCGGCGCATTGGCCAGCGCCCGGCCAATGGCGACCCGCTGCTGCTCGCCACCCGAAAGCTTGCCGGGCAGATGCGCCAGCCGCTTGCCCAGCCCCAGCGATGTCAGCAGATCGCGCGCCCGCGCCTCGGCGCGCGCGCGCGAGACGCCCGCGATCATCTGCGGCAGCACGACGTTCTCCAGCGCGGTGAACTCCGCAAGCAGATGGTGGAACTGATAGACGAAGCCGATCGAGTCGCGGCGGATCGCCGTGCGCTCGGCATCCGACAGCGCGCCGGCGTCGCGGCCATTCACCCAGACCTGCCCGCCATCCGGCTTCTCCAGCAGACCCGCCAGATGCAGCAAGGTCGATTTGCCGGCCCCGGAGGGCGCCACCAGGGCCACGATCTCGCCCGCCTCCAGCGACAGATCGGCGCTGACCAGCACGGTGAGCGCGCCCCCTCCGCCGCGATAGGTGCGGCGCACGGCGCGCAGGGACAAGGCGCTACTCACTGCGCAGCGCCTCCACCGGATCGGTGCGCGCGGCCCGCCAGCTTGGGTAGAGGGTCGCCAGCAGGCTGAGCGCCAGCGCCATCCCTACCACCTGCAGCACCTCGGCCCAGCGCAGATCGGCCGGAAGCTGCGAGAGGAAATAGACTTCCGGGTTGAACAGATTGGTGCCGGTGAGCGATTCCAGCAGGTGCCGGATGCGCTCGATATTGAGGCAGAAGACGATGCCGAGCACTGCTCCGGCCGCCGTACCCGCGGCCCCCACGAAGGCGCCACACATCAGGAAGATGCGCAGGATCGCCCCGGACCCAGCCCCCAGCGTGCGCAGCACGGCGATGTCGCGGGTCTTGTCCTTGACCATCATGATCAGGCTGCTGATGACGTTGAAGGCGGCCACGACGATGATCAGCGTCAGGATCAGGAACATCACGTTGCCCTCCACCTGTACCGCGGCGAACAGGCTGTTGTTGCTCTGGGTCCAGTCGATGATGCGCGCCTGCTGCGGCATGTCGCGAAGGGCTGTGCGGATTTCCTGGCCCACCTGCCGCACCGCGTCGGGGTTCTTCACCATGATTTCGATCTGCGTCACCGCGTCGGGCGTGCGGAAGTAGATCTGTGCGGCGGCGAGCGGGAGATAGACGAAGCTGGTATCGGCCTCGTTGAAGCCCACGGCGAAGATCGCCACCACCTTATAGGCGCGGATGCGCGGCACGGTGCCGAAGGCAGTGGCCTGCCCCTGCGGGCTCACCAGGGTGATGTCGCTGCCGATGCCGAGGCCCAGCCGTTGCGCCAGCCCGACGCCGATGGCCGCCGCGTCCTGGCCCTGGAAGTTGTCGAGCGACCCCGCGCGGATGTGGTCGGAGACGACGTGCAGGGATTTCAGGTCGGCCTGCCGCATCCCGCGCACGATGCCTCCCATCGCCCCGCCCTGCTGCGTGGTCAGCAGAGCCTGGCCCTCGACCACCGGCATGGCGGAGACGATTCCGGGCAGCGGGCGGACTTTCGCCAGGATGGCGTCGAAATCCTTCAGCGACGGGCCCGCGGCGTAGATGCCGAGATGGCCGTTCAGCCCCAGGATGCGCCCCAGCAGCTCGGCGCGGAAGCCGTTCATCACCGACATGACGATGATGAGGGTGGCGACGCCGAGGGCGATGCCGACCAGGGAGAAGATGGCGATGATGGAGACGAAGCGCTCGCCGCGCCGCGCCCGCAGATAGCGGCCGGCGACGGCACGCTCGAAGGGTCCGAACATGGGGCGGAGTGGTAGCGCCGGGGGGCGGGGCGTCAAGGGGCGGCCCGGACGGGGTGGATTCAGTCCAGCATGTGGACGCGCTTCTCCCAATCCCGTCCGCTGTGCGGTAGCGAACAACCCGCGGGTCGTGCCGGGGGCACTCGGGGTCAGAGAACTCCAGTCCGGTGCAGCCGGCGCGCAACACGCGCTCGGCCACGACGTCGGCCACCAGCACGTAGCTCGAGCTTTCGTCTACGCGAAACATCTCCGTCCGGGTTGCAGACTGTCGAGCAGCACAAAACGGTCTATGAAGCGGGGAACCTTCTGCGGCACCCCGGTCATACGGTTGACCCAGTCTTCGAGTTCGCATTCCGAGCGATCCAGGTCCATCGCTTTCTGGCGGGCGAGCACACGCAATAGTTGATACTCCTGCGTGCGCACTTGTTCGCCGCGGCGACGATCTCGACCGGCGCGAATTGCACGACCTGCTCGCGCTGGGCGAGCGCCTTTCGAAGCCGATGCGAGCAGAACCAGTATCCTGAGAACGTGAAGAAGTCAGGAGCGAAGCCGCTGTCGGGCAGCACGAGTTGTGGGGCGGGGAACCCGTCTGGCAATAGCACGTCGTCGCTTATCAGACTGTGGGTGCTCTCCTGGAGCTCGTATTCGCGTCGGCAATCTCCGGCAGTCGAGCATGCCGAGGTTTTCGTCCCCAGGAGGAACCCGTCGAACTCCCAGAGTGTCTCGGGATCGATTCCCATAAGCCACAACGGTGGGAAACTCATGGCATACTCCGTGCTGAAGACTGAGGTGGTCCCCCTTGGTGGGACAGTTTGGCGGCTTTGCTAAGCCCTGTTATCGAGGGGATGGCAGGCCGCGAATCACTCCTCCTCCTGTTCCTTCGGCCCCGATCGCTGCGTATGCCTCGTCCGGGTGAGCCCTTGCGTGACGAGTGCGGGCGGCGGGTATTGTAGTAGCCAATCCAACGCAGAAGTCCCGCCCGAAGCTCCGAGCCGGTTTCGAACGCGTGCAAATAGACGCACTCGTATTTCAAGCTGCGCCACGGCCGCTCAATGAACACGTTGTCCATCCAGCGGCCCCGCCATCCATCGAAATCCGGATCGCGACTTCGGTCAGCACCGCCATGAACCGTGGCGACGTAAATTGGCTCCCCAGGTCGCTATTGAAGATCTCCGGGTGGTTCAACTGTGCCAGGGCTTCGTTCAGGGCCTCCAGGTAGAGTCCACGTCCATGGTATTCTATATGCGCCACGACAGCACCTTCCGGCTGGCCCGGTCCATGATCGCGACCACATAAATAAAGCCGCGCCGCTTTGGAATGTAAGCGACGTCGGCACACCACAAATGGTGTTTGATCAACGATCAAATCACTCAGCAAATACTGGATAAATCCGGTGTTTAGGATGCGAATTCGTCGTCCTGGGACGCTGGAAAATCGCGGCGAGACCCATCTTCGCCATCGGACGCCGCACGCCTTTCCGGCCCACCGCGTGACCCTCGCACCGAGACTGCCGCGTCATCAGACGCGAGCCATACCACGGGGTTTCCAGGAACTGCTCGTCGACCTGGCGCATCAGACCACAGATCCAGGCTCAGGCGCTCTCCGGCGCGGGTTCGCCGTAGAGCGTCGAGCGCCCGATCGAGACCAACGCGCATTGCCGAACTACCGACAGATGCGGATGCGCCGGATCAATCATCGTACGCCGCTGCTCGACACTCATCGACCGGACGCCTTCGACAAAAAATCCCGTTCCACCACCAATTGCCCGATCTTTGCGTGCAGCTTCTCCAGCTCTCCTTCCCGGATGCCCTCTTTCGCTTCCGTCTTGCCGGCGAACACCGCCGCCAGCCCGTCAACCGCTTGGCGCTTCCACTCGCTGATCATCGTCTGATGAACGCCATGCCTGGCCGCCAACTGCGCCGCCGTCAGCTCACCGCGCAGCGCCTCCAAAGCAACCTTCGCCTTGAAATCAGCCGAATACCGCTTCCGCTTGCCCGTCATCGGTTCCGTCCTCCAGCCAGGGCGAACCAAGCTTAAGCACCTGTCCCAGATTCCGGGTCCACCTCACATGTCTCGGCTCCTATGAAACAGCTCACCGTGGCCGAGGGCGTC